>DATIFP010000255.1:0-33591 GCA_035455165.1 Blastocatellia bacterium | reverse complement strand
GAATACGGCGGGGCGTTCGGCGGAGTCCTCAACATCGTCTCGAAGACCGGCACAAACGACTGGCACGGCAGCATGTTTGGTTATCTTCGCAACGATATCTTCGACGCCCGCAATGCCTTCGATTTCAACCCGTCTGGCATTTCACCGTTCAGGCGCTACCAGTTTGGCGGCTCGATAGGCGGTCCGCTCAGTAAGGATAAGACCTTTCTGTTTACCGCTTTTGAAACCTTAAAGCAAAAGCAGACGTCGTTCGTGAATTTGCTGAATGATCCGAACATCTTCAATCCGTCGGCGGGTCAGGAAGATTTATTCGATTACCTGAGCGGGACGCCGTTTGCACAGCTGGCGACGGGTCTGGAAGGAGCCCTCACTGCCAAGCCCAGCACAATAGCACTGTTTGAGAACGCCAGCGGCCAGTTCCCGTTCGATTCGTACGACATCGTCGGTTCGGCGCGCGCTGACCACACGTTCGGCGACCGCGATAACGGCTACCTGCGCTTCAACGTGGCCACTTCGCACACAGAGAATCAGGCGGCGGGCGCGCTGACCGCCGTATCGCGCGGCCACACTTTTGATTCCTTCACCGGCGGCGCGCTGTTCTCCGAGACTCACCTGTTCACGCCGACGACGATCAACGAGATCAAGGGGCAGTACAGCCATCTCAACAATGACGTCTTCCCGGATGACTTCATCGGGCCGGAGATCAACATTGACGGCTTTGGTAACTTCGGGCGCAACATTTTCCTGCCGTCGTATGCCTTCGAGCGCCGATATGAGATTGCCGACAACCTGTCGCTGGTGCGCGCCACGCACACCTTGCGTTTTGGCGGCCAGTATCAGGGGATACAGAACGCTACCGACACCGAGACCTATTTCGGCGGGCGCTTCAATTTCGGCGCGGCAATTCAGCTCAAGAATCTGGTGCCGGCGACGGTGGCGCCGGCGCTGGCTGCTTACCTTCAATCCCAAATTGATAACGGTACGCAACAGGAAAAGGCAGCCGCGCAGAAGGCCCAGAGCGAGTTGAACACGCCGATCTCATCCTTGCAGTCATACAATGTCAACCTGCCGATTATCTATCAGCAGGGTTTTGGCGAAGCGAACTACACTTCGTGGAGCCATCGCACTTCGGCGTACGGCCAGGACAGTTGGAAGATTCGACCGAACCTCACCTTCAACTATGGCGTGCGTTACTACGTCGAAAACAACGCCGAGCCGATGCCGACCAACTATAACAACATTCAGCCGCGCCTCGGCTTTTCGTGGGACCCGACGCACGACGGCAAGATGGTGATTCGCGCCGGCTACGGCATCTTCGTCGGCTCGATTGATAATCAAATCGTCAACGTCGTCAACGAGCTGAGCGGCCTGGGCCGGGCAAGCGACATCAACATTCTGCTGGCGACCGCCACCTCGAACGCGCTTGGTTTACCGACCTCATTCACGATTTACCAGACGTTGCTGGCGCAGGGTGTCATCGGCACCCGCACGATCACCGCCGAGGACCTTCAACAGTTTGGCTTGACGCCGGGCCCGGGCAGACCGCTCGAAGTGCGCTTCAGGGTGGGGCCGAATTACAAGAACCCGACTACACAGCAAGCCAGTCTTGCCGTGCAGCGCGACCTCGGCGGCGGCTACGGCGTCGAGGTGAGCTACCTGTTCAGCCGCGCCGCGCATGTGACTCGCAGTCACGACATCAACGAGTTCAAAGTGTCGGGGCCGATCAACCCGCTCTCGGGGATGCCCTCCTTCGTCCGGTTTCCGAACCCGGCGCTGGGTCAGACCAGCAGCGACTTCATCAACCCGCTCCGCTTGCAGGACAACCAATATGAATCGACGGCCAATGCCTTCTATCACGCCGGCACCGTGCAGTTGACCAAACGGCTGTCCCACAACTACACGATCAACGCCAACTACACCTACTCGAAGGCGATTGACGAAGTGACCGATTTCAACAGCGACTTCTCGGCGCAGAACCCTTTAGACCTTCGCGCGGAGCGCGCGCTGTCGGCTTTCGATCAACGCCATCGCTTCGTGTTCAGCAGTATGTTCATGAGCCCGGTGAAAGGCGAAGGAGCGTTATCGCGTCTGCTCAGTGACTGGACCCTGTCGCCGATCTTCATCGCCGGCAGCGGTCGCCCGTTCAATGTCATGCTGGGGATCGACGCCAACGGCGACGGCGTGTCGACGCGCGACCGGCCGTGTGTGCGAGCGGCGGCTGGCCAGCCCTGCATCCCCAATTCCAACGTCGGTCGAAACGTCGGACGGGGCGAGGCTTTCTACAACGTCGATATGCGGCTGGCGCGGCGCTTCAGCTTCACCGAAAGCAAATATGTTGAAGTGACGTTCGAGGCGTTCAATCTGCTCAATCGCACGAACTTCACCGGCATCAACAATGTCATCGGCACCACTCCGCTCACCGATGGCCGCCCGCGCGGAATCGAAGGACTGGCGCCGACCATGCCGTTTGCCTTCACGTCGTCGGCACCCGCTCGCCAATTGCAGTTCGGCGCGCGCTTTAACTTCTGATCGTGTATGAGCACCAAACTGTCAAAGCTGCGAGAAGCGTCCCCTTACAGCCAGAAGCCGTGGCTCAGACACTATGACTTCTGGGTGCCTGCGGAGATGAATTTCCCGGGCCAGCCCGTTCATCAAATCTTGGATCAGGCGGCCCTGCAGTTCAGCGACCGGCCCGCCGTTGCCTTTCGAGATGCGCAACTGACCTACTGCGAGATCAAAGCGCAAGCCGATCGACTGGCGACGGCGCTGGCCGGGCTTGGCATCGCCAAGGGGGATCGTGTCGGCATCATGCTGCCGAATTGTCCGCAGTATTTAGTCAGCTTGTTTGCGATTTTGCGGCTGGGCGCAATCGTCGCAAACGTCAACCCGCTCTACACGGCGCCCGAAGTCGAAATGGTCGCTCGCGACTCCGGGATGCGCGCGGTCATAACGCTCGATGCTTTGGCCGGACTCGTGCGCCAGGTTCTGGGCGACTCGCAAATCGAGCACATCATTACGACCAGCCTGGACGAGTATTCACCGGGGTTGCGAGCTGCCGTGCCCGCACCGGCGGGCACGCTGGCGTTTGGGGAATTGATTGCCGGCGTGACCGAGCCCCAACTGCCGCGAGTCGAGATCGATCCGGCGGAGGACGTTGCGGTCCTGCAGTATACAGGTGGGACGACCGGCGTGCCGAAAGCGGCCATGCTTACGCACGCAAACCTCTTCGCCGCCACCTTGCAGTGCAGCGTCTGGTCGAGCTACTTCGTCGAACGCGGCAACGAGCGCTTCCTTCTGGTGCTCCCCTTCTTTCACGTTTACGGAATGGTGGTCGGAGCGATCTTCGGGGTGTGGTGCGGGGCGATGCAGATCCTCATTCCGAAGTTCGATGTGAACCTGTTGCTCGCGGCCATCGAACGCTACCGGCCCACGTTCTTTCCCGGCGTGCCGACCCTGTTCATTTCGTTGCTCAATCATCCCGGTGCGAGAAGAGCAGGGTTAGACCGCATTCGTCGATTCAACAGCGGGTCGGCGCCGTTGCCCCTTGAGGTGCTCGAACAGTTCGAGCAGATGAGCGGCGCGGTGCTTTATGAGGGATATGGGATGACGGAGACGGCGGCGCTCGCCACCACGACGCCGACGTACTCCAAGCGCAAGCCGGGGAGCATCGGCCTGCCGGTCACCGGAACAGCCTGCAAGATCGTGGACCTCAAGACCGGCGAGCGCGAACTGCCCGTCGGCGAGGCGGGCGAGTTGTGTGTGCGAGGGCCGCAGGTGATGAAGGGCTATTGGAACAGGCCGCAGGAGACCGCGGCCGCGATGCGCGACGGCTGGCTGTACACGGGCGACGTCGCGCGCATGGATGAGGATGGTTACTTCACGATTGTTCAGCGCAAGAAAGACATGATCATAGTCAGCGGCTTTAACGTCTACCCGACCGAAATCGAAGACGTATTGTTTACGCACCCTGCGGTGAAAGAAGCTGCGGTGATCGGCGTGCCTTGCGCGTATCGCGGAGAAGCCGTCAAAGCCTTCATCATATTGAAACCGGGTGCCGAGGCGGCGGGCGAAGAGTTGATCGAGTATTGCCGCGCCCGGCTGGCCAGGTACAAAGTGCCCTCGATTATCGAATTCGTGGCAACCTTGCCGATGAGCACCATCGGCAAGGTGCTCAAAAGAGAATTGCTGGAAGCAGAAGCGGCCAGGCGCGAAGAGCAAGAGTCCCGGTCGTAAAGGGATGGCGCGCTAAGATGAGCGCCGGTCGTTTGGAATCATGTCAATGTCACTCTGGAAAGGAGTAATAGGATGTCTAGTAAAGCCAAGACCACTCACAAGCATGCTGGCGGGCATGCTGCCCACGCCACCGCGAAGGCCAAGGCGCGGGAACCCATTCAAGCGACTGACTGGGCCAAACAAATGATCGAGAGCCTGACCGAAGCTCAGAAGCGGTGGATCGATATCGCTTCCGAGCAGAACAAGCTCGTCATGAAAGCCATCACCGAGGGCGTGAATTTCTATAAGTCCGCACCGACCCCCGCGCTCGCCGACTGGGCCAGGCAGGGCATAGACGGCATTATCGAAGCGCAGAAACGCTGGGCCGATATCGCTTCGAAGCAGAGCAAGCAGTTCACTAAGGCCATGCGTGAGGGCCCCGGGTTTGACATCGATGAAGTCACGCAGGCGGTGTCAGATTTAGCCGGTCAGGGGATCGAGGCGTTCGTCAAGGCGCGCACCCAGTGGCTCGATTTCGTCGCAAAACAGAACGCGCTGACGCTCAAGACTCTGAAAGACAATCTGGAACTTGATGAGAATTCGTCGGCGACAGCGCTGGCGGACTTCGCCCAGCAGGCGGTCACCAACTACACCGAAGTGCAGAAGCGATGGCTCGATCTCGCCACCCAGCTTCCGTTCCTTCGACCGGCAGAAAAGAAGTAGACCGCCGTCACGGAATCCAGCGCGAGGGTGGGCCGAAGATTTCAAAGCGGGGAGAGAGAAGTGAAGATTAATGCTCGCCTCTCAATTCTTCGGCCCACCGGGTGCGCCGCGCTCCAAACGCGCGGTCCGCATCCGGCGTCTGTCATGGCGTCGCGAGCGCGCGTTGCGGCGCCAAAGGCCAGCCCGCCGAGGGATCTCGACATGCCTGGGTATCCCGCTCACTGCGACGAGGCGGCGCTCAGCGATGGCTCCCGGGATTCAATTGCGCCCGATCCGGCCCGGCGGCGCAACCCGGTTGCGCGATCTCGATCATCACTTCCTCACCATCCCGCGCCCGACCGGGATCGATGCCTGCTATCTGGCCAAACCACTTCATTCGAAGAGAAGGTGTTGACCGGCAACCGGCAAATTGTCGCATAGGAGATCGTGATGACCAGTAGAAGAGTTTCGAGAAGAAGCTACCCATGGACGACCACAGTTAAGGGCAACGAAGTCACCGTCCGCCTGATGACGCTCGATGACGGAGAGGAGCTTCTTGCTTTCGCTCGCTCATTGCCCGAACGCGACATTCTCTTCCTGTCGATTGATATTACCAGGCCCGAAGTGGTCGAAGATTGGGTGCGTCACATCGGGGAGGGCCGCATCTTCACCGTCATGGCGGAAGTCACCGGAAAGTTGATCGGCCACGGCACGCTATACCTCAGCGAATTGACCTGGACCCGGCACATGGGCGAGATCCTGTTGATGATCAGCGGCGAGTATCGCGGCCTCGGCCTCGGTCACCTGCTTGCTAACGAAGTCTTCGGCATCGCGCAGGAGTTGGGCCTTCAAAAGATCATTGCCCGCATGGCCGCCGACCAGAAAGGCGCTTTGCAGGTATTTGAGCGGCTGGGATTCAAGGCCGAAGCCTTGCTGGCCGATTTTGTAATTGACCGTGACGGCAAAACGCACGATCTGATCGTGATGACTCACGACGTAACCGGCCTCAACGTCTGAGAGGAGCTATGCTTATGTCGAACCGAATTCCGCGCTCACTCGCTAACGACTATACAGGCGAGATGGCCGAGGCTCGGCGCCAGTTCCTCAAAGAGAAGACGGGCAAGGAACTGGAACACACAGCACACTATTCCTTTGACCCGTCCATGCTGCCGGGCAATATCGAGCATTTCATCGGCGTCGCGCAGGTTCCGATAGGGGTGGCCGGACCGCTGCTGGTCAATGGCGAACACGCGCGGGGCGAGTTTTATATACCGCTGGCGACGACCGAGGGAACGCTTGTCGCCAGCTACAATCGCGGCATGAAATTGTTGCGCGAAGCGGGTGGCGTCACCACAACGATCAGCGATGACGCCATGCAGCGCGCGCCGGTCTTTGTCTTCAAGAGCGCCCGCGAGGCGCGCGAGTTCGGCCTATGGGTCGAAGAAAATTTCGGCGAGCTCAAACGGCGGGCCGAGGCCACGACTCGCGTCGGCAGGCTGCGCGACATCGAGCAGTATTCGGCGAGCCGATTCCTGTTCCTGCGCTTCAACTTCACGACCGGGGACGCCGCCGGCCAGAACATGGTCGGCAAAGCGACCGAGGCTGCCTGCGACTGGATTCGGAGCGTCTATCCGGGCCTCGAAAATTATTATCTGGAATCGAATTTCGCCACCGACAAAAAGTCGTCGCGCATCAACTTACTGCACACACGCGGCAAGCGGGTGACCGCCGAAGCCCGGATTCCCCCGCACCTGGTCCAGGAGATGATGCACACCAGCGTGGATGCGATCTACCGCGCCCGCCAGGTGCTCAATCTCGGCGGCCTGCTGGCGGGCGTCAACAACAACGGCAACCACTCGCCCAACGGCATCGCGGCGATGTTCATCGCCACCGGGCAGGACGTGGCTAACGTGGCCGAATCTTCCGCCGCGGTGGTCTACTCGGAACTAACGCCACAGGGCGAGTTCTATTATTCGATCACCATCCCGTCGCTGATCGTCGCAACCTATGGCGGCGGCACGGGCCTGGCCACGCAGCGCGAATGCCTGGAGTTGCTTGGCTGTTACGGTCGAGGCGGGGTGAGGAAATTTGCGGAGATCGTAGCCGCGACTGTGCTGTGCGGCGAGCTCTCGCTCGGCACGGCGGTCATCGCCGAAGAGTGGGTCGCAAGCCATGACAAGTACGGCCGCAATCGACCTTGAAAGGCGAAGACTCGTATGATGAATCAACCGCTTTGCCAACTCGAATCGATTCTCTTTAAAGCGCTGAACCAGGTGGCTGAGCCGCTGATTCGCGCAGGCTTCGGCAATCCCGTCTGCTGGCCGACCGGCGCGATTGTGCTGGAAACTACCGGTCGGAACACCGGGCGGACCTACAACGTCCCGCTGGTAGCCACGCGCATCGGCCGCCTCTTGCTGGTCAGCACCGTTCGTCGCCGCTCGCAGTGGCTGAAGAACCTCGCGATCCATCCCCGTGCGCGTTACTGGCTGGGAGGCCGTTTATACGAAGCAAGCGCGTTTGTGATGGCTCCCGGACTTGCCGAGCCATCACTCGAAGGCATGCCGCTGCTGGTGAGTTATCTGGCCAGCATACTCATCCCCCAGAGTCAGTTGCTGGGAATCGGCTTTGCGATCCTCGCCCCTCGCCTATCTCAGAGGAAGGTGGTTTAACCATGGCAACCGCTGCTAAACAGGTCAGCACAAAGGACCGGTCATCCGTAAAGGAATCTGCATCCGGCCCTGCGAGCAGAACTTCCGATGATCATAGTTCTGTAACTAATGACAAGCCGATGGCACAGCCCATTCTCAGCGCTCGGCTCAGCTCGTTGGACGCCACCTTTCTCTATTTCGAGAAGAAGGAAGCGCCGATGCACATTGGCAGCGTGAGCGTCTTTGATGGCGAGATACCGTTCAAGAAGTTCAAGGAGCACCTAAACGCCAGGTTGCCCCTGCTGCCTCGTTACCGGCAGAAAGTCATTCCCGACCCGTTCAACCTCAGTCATCCGACCTGGGAGTACGATCCCGATTTCAATATTGAGAATCATGTCTTCCGGATCAAGCTCAAGGCGCCGGGCTCGGAAGCCGAACTGGTCAAGCTCGCCGGGCGCATCTTCACGCCGCTGATGGACCGCAACAAACCGCTGTGGGACATCTATCTGGTGTATGGGTTGGAAGGCAAGCGCACGGCGATGATCGCGCGCGTGCATCACTGCATGGTCGATGGCGTCTCAGGCGTCGACCTGCTCAAAATCGTTCTCGATCTGTCTCCCGACGCCAAACCGGCGCCCGTGCCTGAACCACCGCCGCCGCCGCCGCGTCCCGACATCACGCGGCGCTTCTTTAACTCGCTGCTTGGCGGCATGCAGGAAGGCATGAACCGGTTTATGGAATTTCAGAATGGGTTATTGAACCTCGCACAATCGATGGCTACCGAGCCGCGCGGAACGATGCCTGGTTTGAGCCAACTGCTTGTGGCGCTTGCCGCGCCGGCGACGCTGCTGCCGTTCAATCGCGCCTGTTCCGGCGAGCGCAGGTTGGTATGGAGCAGGTTCTCGTTTGCCGAAGCGCGCGCCATTCGCGCTGCGCTCAAGGGAACGGTGAACGACGTTGTCTTGACGGTGCTGGCGGGCGCCGTCGCGCGATACGCCGAATTGCACGGCCAGCAACTCGCCGGGCGCAACTTGCGGGTGATGGTCCCGGTGAGCCTGCGGCGCGACGAGCAGCGCGGCGCGCTGGGCAACCTCGTGTCGCTGCTGCCTCTGGACATTCCTCTCGACCTACGCGATCCGCTCGCGCGCTTCCAACACATCAACGGTAACACCGTGGCGATGAAAAGCGCCCGCGCCGCCGAGAGCTTCAGTATGCTCGCCGCCTTGATAGGGATCTTGCCTGCGTCGGTGCAAGCTGCAGTTGGTAAAATGGCCACCTTTCCTCTGCCGCCAGTCAATATGGTTGCGACCAACGTGCCCGGCCCGCAGGTGCCGCTTTATGCGATGGGCAAACGCATGCTCGATTATTACCCCTATGTGCCGGTCGGCTATGCGGTCGGCTGCGGCTGTGCTATTATGAGTTACGATCAGAAGCTCTACTTCGGGTTGACCGCGGACGCGCAAGCGATGCCTGACGTCGAAAGCCTCAAAGCGTTTTTAGAGGAGTCTTTCGTGGAGTTGCGCAAAGCCGCCGGGGTAGACGAGATCAAACCGCAGGTTGTGAAAGCAGCAAAACGCAGGAAGCCGTAACGAATAATTTTTTGGCGGGTGGAGAGAAGCCATTTCTGATCACACCGAAGTTCCCTCACCTATGTCTACTCATCCAAACTCGTATCATCAGGATCAAAAGTCGGCCTCGAGGCCCATCTGGCGGGAGTCGTTTGTCGCGCTCGACTGGATCGCGCTGCATACTGCGCCAGTGTACTACGGCCTTGGCATTCCACGCGGAGACGGTTCCGCGGTCATCGCGGTTCCGGGATTTATGGGAACCGACTTCTACCTGCAAGAGCTGCATTGCTGGCTGCGGCGCATTGGCTATCGGCCTTATCTGTCTGAGATCGGTCGCAACGCCGACTGCCTTAACGTGCTGGTGGACCGCCTGATACAGACAATTCAAAAAGCGTACGACGAAACGCACGGCACGGTGCATTTGATCGGCCATAGCCTCGGCGGCGTGCTCGCTTTATCAGCGACATCGCTCCGGCCTGACATCATCTCATCGGTTATTACTTTAGGCGCGCCGTTTCGCGGCATCCGCTCGCACCCGGTGGTTTTGGAGATGTCGAAAATCGTGCGCGACCGCATCCGCGCGGCGCGTCCCAATCTATCCAAGCCCACCTGTTACACGGGCTACTGCGACTGCGATGCGGTGGCCGCCTTGCGGATCCCTTGCCCGCATCCCATTCGGCATACGGCGGTGTATACGAAAACCGACGGCGTCGTCGACTGGCGCGTCTGCGTGAGCGATAACCCCGCAACCAACGTCGAGGTGCAGAGCACGCACGTCGGCCTGGTCTTCAATCCCTGGGTCTATGAATTGATTGCAAACCGCCTGGCGGAAAAGCAGAGCTGGGAGACGTAGCGGCCAAACCCGGCGCCCGGTCTCTGAAACTCGGACTCCGAACCTCAGTCGCCCATCCACCATAGTTCGATCCAGCGCGGCTATGCGCCTGGATCACGGAGAAGCACACCCGCGAGAAGGACGAGCGCCCTCGACATGCGTTTACGCCGTCCGCCAATTCCTCTTGATCGGCGGGTCAGTTTCCGGAGCCACTTCATCGAAAAGCATGTTCTCGATCACAAACGTCAATCACAAGAATCTCGCCGGTGCAGATCTAAGCTACGCTAATCTCGCAGCGTTGGCGGCTTGGTCGCCGGAATAGACCGGAGTATTTACTCGCACTTATTCCACTTGCTGCAAATTTAGAGCGATTCTAACTCCGTTCACCAAGACCACACTTTGGTTGATCAACTCCTGGGTGGTAATTTCGGCGGCCGCCAATTGACGAAGGGTGTTGAGGGGACAGATGAATTCGAGCGCCTCGGACGAATGAGCTGAATTTGAAGTGAGATCATTGACGATCGTAATGTCGAGCCCGGCGATCTCCGCGCCGCCGGGAACCTTATCCAGAATGGCTCTTAGCTGCGGCGCAAGGAATAGATCAAAACTTCGCGCGGCGCGTTTGTAGATCGAGGTGGCGTCTTTATCGAAGTTTTGGGGATTGCGAAGCGACAACTGGAGGAAAAGTTGGTTGCGGAAAACCACAAAGGATGGCGGTGCATAATCCACGAAGTTAAAGCTTGCCGTGCCTTCCTTGCCCAGCGCATCGAGCTGCGATTGGTACTTTCTTTGAAGGGTCTCTGCATCGGCTTGAGTGAGAGCGACGTGAGAAACCTGCGATTCTCGCTGCACAGCGCCCTTAGGCGGATCCATACTCGACGCCCGGAAGAGCGGAATTTGACTCCAGATAGCCCGCACTTTACGTGTATCCTCGTCTGCCGAAGCAGAGTCTGGGACCGAGGTCTGGGCCGAAACCAGCGTGGGTTGCTTGCCGACCGATCGCTCTAGCGCCTCAACGTTGAACGGTTCGCGCTCGCCCAGCGCAAGTCCGAAGGGTTTTCCGTCCATGTATATGTCAGCGCGATTCAGTACTACCTGCCGTTTCGAGTCTTGTTCGAGACTCGAGTAAGTGAGGGCATCGGCCTTCTCAAAGACCACAACAACAATCTCCTTGCCTTCATACTCGTAGTCGCGAGTCTTCCGCCGTACGTGATACGCGATCTCGAAGCCGAAGGCATCGAAATTGTCGCTTGGAGAGAAATGATTCGGCAGCAACTGGAGTATCGGAACGATGACTTCATCGAAGACGCGATTGCTCCGCTGGTTCGGCGTGAGCAGGTCGGAGTTATATGCGGCGTTGTAGTTACCCGTCAGCTTCAACACCAGCCGGTCGTGAAAGTTTACAAACTCAAGCCCGCGCGGGTCGGCCCCGATCTGGTCTTTCGGTTCCAGCCCCGCATAGCGATTGAGCGAGAGAATGAAGGGGAACTTCATCCTGGCAATAGCGCGATTCGCTGCCACTAATTTGGTCAAGTAGGCTTTCTCGGTGGCCTTGAGCCGCGGGTTGAGGATTTCGACGGGACTCACTTGGGCCAAGCTTGGCGCCGCGCTCCAAAGCAGTATCGCCACCCAGGCCACGAGGATCGTGCCGACTATTTTGAATGTAGTTTTCATAGTATTCCTACTTCATCGGGTATTGGGATGCGGGCCGAGCGGCAGGTTCGTACCGCGGCTGCGCGATCGCGCGAATATAAGCAATGACTGACCGAATGTCGTCCTGACTAAGCGTCTGGCCCCAGGGTGGCATCATCGTGGATTTCCCCATCGCGCTGCCGCCGAGGGTGATGACGTTTTGCAGAAACTCATCGGTCAAAGGATTCAGAGTCTCTCCGTCGTTGAACAGTGGAGGAGTCGGCGTAACGTTCGACCTGTTAGAGGGCCCCGCCGGGGTCGCTTCAGCGTGGCACCAAACACACGTGTTATAGAACACACGCTTGCCCTGCGTCTGCTGGTAGTTGAGCGGAATCACTCGTTGCAGATCATCCGCGTCCTGCTCCACGTCATAAGCCTTCAGCAGCGGATTGGTTGTCGCCGTCGCAGCCTTTTCACGACAGGCCTGTAGAGTCGCCATCGCCGAAATAGCAAAGATTAGGACCAGGGCTCTCCAGCTCATTGCGCCCCTCCTGCCGCGGTTGCGGGGCTTGCAGCAGCCTTGGGTTGGCCGCTTTGCTTGAGTGTCAGCATATAAGCAGTCAAGGCTTGGATCTCTTCATCAGTGAATGTCCGGCGTGGCTCAATCGAGCCGGGAACGAGAGCCTGAGGATTCTTCAGCCACTGCTCTATCCATGCGGCGTTCAGCCAATTCCCCGCATTGCTCAGGTTCGGTCCTACGTATCCGCCCGAAGACCCGATGGTATGGCAGCCCTGGCATTGATATTTCACCTCGTAGAGTTGCTTGCCCATGACAGCCATTTCAGATGCGAACTGCTTGAGGTTTCCGCCGGCCACGTTCACAAACTGGCTCTGGGAGGCCATTCCAAGGTAGTCGGCAATTGTCGCCGCTTCCTGATCGGTCATGTTGAACTGGGGCATACGAAAGATCAGTGTTGGGCGCAACGTCTGAGGGCTCTTCATGAAATCCATCGTCCACTTGCGCTGTGCCCTGCTTCCTTCAAGAGAAAGGTCGGGCGCTAGAGTGCCGCCATACCCGTTGAAACGATGGCATACGTAGCACTTGTAACGCTCGTAGACTTCACCGAATGCTCCGGCGGGACGAAACTCAGCCCGTGGCCGGGGAACGATGAGCCTCTCGAGCCCGCTGCTGGACGGGTTGCCGGTCATGCTCAGCAAGGCCGTTGTTATCGCGTCCAGGTCCGCAGGGGTCAGGCGATATTGCGGCATGCGCGCCGCCGAATTAACCGAAAGCGGATCGGTAATCTTCGCCTGAATGTACGCGAGTATGTTTCGGGGAATGTTTGCGCTGCCGAATTCAAGTTGCGAAACATTCTTGCCGCCCAGGCTCGAAAGGTCGGGGCCAAAGTCCTTTTGCGGACTCACGCCTTCAATAGCGTGACAACTGCCGCAGCCTTTCTCGAGGAACAGTCGCTGGCCGAGTTGAATATCTTCCGGAGCCGGCGCTTCAAGCTGGGGGACATTACTCAGGAGATCCGGATCGGTGAGCTTCTCGTTGATGTACTGAGTCACTTTGTAGAGGTCTTCGTCCGACCACTGGTAGCGCGGCATGAGCGCGTGGGAGAGGTACGACTGTGGGTCGCGAAGCCACGTGATCAGCCAATCGGGATTGACCTTGCTCGCGACCTTGGTGAGTTCCGGCCCAATGTCTCCGCCAATCAGCTTGGTTTCTTCGCCGCGTGTGACCGCAAGCGAGTGGCATGTCGTGCAGAACATCTGGCGGAAACGTTCCTGGCCCAACTCAGCAAGGTCCGGCCTCTTTTCCAGAGCAGCCAAGACGCGGGGATCGAATTTGTAAGGCTCGACGGGATGGCTCTTGAGTGAACTCAGATAAGCGGAGAGGGCCGTGATCTCCTGATCGGCCAAGCGAAACTGGGGCATTCTCGGCTCGTCTTCTGTCTCGTACCCATCTACAACCGTGTTGCCCGAGGCATCGACCACTATGTGCGGTTCTTTGAGCCATTTGTAAATCCATTCGCGGGTCACTTTGTTGCCTACGTTGCTGAGATCTGGTCCTAGCATCGCGGGCCGCTCGATTCCCTGCATCCGGTGGCATCCGGCGCAGTTCAGTTCAGAAAGAAGCTGGCGACCCCGGTTCAACTGTGGCGTCTGTGGAATGTCTCCGAGATGGCACGACCCGCATGAGGCTTGGATATATTTTGTAGGCAAGATAGGCTGCTCCCACGCGAGAGTCGTTTCGTGCGCCTCCGCCACTTCTGTTGCCGGCCCCTGGCCGCGATGACATATCACGCATCCCCATTCTTTGACCGCATGCGGAATCACAGGATGCGCGCGGAAAGGTTGCGCCACAGAAGAATCGCCGAGGCTCGCTTGCGTGATTCCCTGATGACAAGTGGTGCAGCGGTCAACGACCTTCATGTCGGGAAGCCATATTTGATCGATACCGGAATGAAAGTCCGCCAGCAGATGCTTGGTATCAGGACGGGTCTGTGCGAAGCGAACGTAATCCTTCTCGTATCGCTTCCACTCCTCGAAGTAGTCTTTGACGGGAGACACCGCAAGGACCGCCACAAACGCGACGCTCGCAACTGCAAAGCTGACACGCAGCCGCCTTGAAACTTTCCCCATCTCCTCAGCAGTCATGTCATCTCCACGGCCAGACCCAGGACCAGCCTGGACCCCGGAAAAACGTTCCTACCACCGTCAAGGTGACCGCGACGGCGATGAACCAAGTCATCACCCACCACGAGACAGGCCGCGTTCGCAAGAACTCTGCAGACCGCGGTCCACCGGCAGAGGCAAAGTAGGAGACAAAAACCAGGAGCGCTACAGCAAGCGTCGGCGCGATCACGGACCACGCCTCGAAAAATACTAAGAAGACCAGCAGTGCAGCGAGTATCACAACGAAGATCAAAAAACGTCGCGTGCGGTTTGCAGCCCAGAAGGGTTCGCTCTTGATGTTCACGTTGAAATACGGAATGACCACCAAGGCCAGAATCACCAAAGTGGGGATGAGTATGCCGGCCACAATCGGCGGAAAGTAATGAAGGAGCTCCTGCAACCCTAAGAAGTACCACGGAGCCTTGGCGGGATTCGGGGTCACCAGCGGGTTTGCGAGTTGTTCGAGCGGCGCATCCCAAAAAAGCGAAAGAATCACCAGCGCAATCACCATAACCTCGAGGGCGATGGCTTCGCGCAGGAGGAGATTGGGATACGACATCACCTTCTTTCCGATGTCGCCTTTGACTTTGGCGGAAGTTTTCGGAGTAATGAACACGACGCGCTGGGGGTCTTTGAGCGCGTTCGAGCCAAACCCCGCCTCATAGTTAATCTTGTCGCTCATGGCCTTCTCGCTCGTGATCCTCTCGAAGTGTCAGCCCGCCATCTTTTTGAATTCGCCAGAAATGGACGGCAATAAACATTCCCGCCACTAGCGGCAGGATCACGCAGTGCAGCACATAGAACCTCAGCAATGCGTTCTCGCCCACCAGATTCCCGCCAAGCAGCAGGAAGCGCACATCGTGGCCAAGAACCGGCTCCGCTGAGATTATGTTGGTTCCGACTGTGATAGCCCAAAAGGCCAGTTGGTCCCAGGGCAACAGGTAGCCCGTGTAGCTCAAAAACAGCGTGAGCAGCATTAGCACTACGCCCACGACCCAGTTGAATTGATGAGGAGGCCTGTACCCGCCGCGATAAAAGACATGAAACATGTGCCAGAAAACTGCGATCACCATCGCGTGCGCTCCAACTCTGTGCAGATTGCGCAAGAAAACGCCGTTCGATACGACAAACCGCAGGTCTTTCATGTCAAGATATGCCTGCGGTACCGCCGGATGGTAGTAAAGCATCAGCAGGATGCCGGTCATCGTCAGCAGGAGAAAAAGCAAAAAAGAAAACGAGCCGAGGTAGTACGTCGCGCGCACGCGCAGAGACTGCTCGCGCACCTTCACGGGCAAAAGGTGCAAGAAGATATTCCCGAAGATCGCCAGGCTGCGAGTCCTGTTGGAGCGCGCGGGTCCACGCCGGAAGATGGATCTCCAGGCGCGCGTTTCGCGCAAGCGATTCAGTGCCAGTTCGATTGGTGACGTTGCCATCGTTACCTCATCAAACTTTCAACGCCTGTTCAGGCTTGATCGTCTCCATCTTGTCCACCAGGAGTTCACCATCCGGCGTGAGCGTGATGCCGAAATGAGGAAGCGAGCGGGGCGCCGGCCCTTCAACTTTTGTCCCGTCACTTTTGAATTTGCTGCCGTGACACGGGCAGGCGATCATATTCGCTTCGGGCTTCCACTGAGTGATGCAGCCCAGATGGGTGCACACCGCCGAAACGGCGTAGAAGCCTTCTGGCATCCTCACGATGTAGACCTGCTGGTCTTGATTGAATGTGACCGAGTTCACCGGATAGAGGTCAGGACTGCCTGCGCGAAAAGTGGTTGACGGCTCGAACAATGCGTTCGGTGAAAGAAACCGGTAGGTCACCACCATTGCGCCCAGCCCGGCGATTCCGAGCGCGCCTGCGGCGACATCGTTGAGGAAGTCGCGGCGGCTAATCTCCGATGTCACCACTGCTGTCGTAACGTCGCCGTCGCTCATAACGGCTGCACCTCCAACTCAACCTGCGCCGTGTCTGGGTTATGGTCGAACACCTGAAAGGCTTCCATAGTGATCGTGTGGACGGGGCATCGCTCGGCGCATAGTCCACAGCGGATGCAGATCGTTTCGTCCTTTACCATCATCGAACCTTCGGTCGCCGGCAAATCTGTTGCTTCGAGGTGCTGTAAGCTCGCCTGATAAAACAGAGGGTCGGTAGCAAGCTGCGACCTGATTTCTTCTGAAACGTTCAACTGGCCGAGAGGAACGAGCTGCAAGCAGTTCTCCGGACAGACGTCGACGCAGCCGCCGCACAGAATGCACTCAGTGCCGTCGGCCTCGTTGCCTTCAAAGATCGTATTGATCCAACAGCGCAGGCAACGCTGGGCCTCGCGTCGCGCTTCGGCTTCGCTGTAGCCCGATTCGACTTCCACCACACCAGTTCGTCGGCCGAGCGGAATGACCGGCACTGGAAGTCGAGAATACTCGTCAAATGAATCGGCCATCCTGTGATGATCGAGCACGGTGATTTGCACGTACCGCGGTTTGGGTTTCCATTCTGTTCCGCGCAAATGGCGATCGATCTGTTCCGCCGCTTTCTTTCCGTCCGCAACGGCGCTGATGATAAGGCGAGGACCGAAGGCAATGTCGCCAGCGGCAAAAATGCCGTGCGCGGTGCTCATCATAGTCTCAGGGTCTATCTTTATTGTGCCCTGACGAGTGGTCTCAACTCCGTCGGCGGGCGTGAGAAAAGAAAGGTCAGATGCTTGACCAATGGCCAGGATTACCGTGTCGCAATCAATGACGCTCTCGGTTCCTTGCTCGAACGTGGGGTTGAATCGATGCTGGGCATCGAAGACGGAAGAACACCGGATAGTCTCAACTCCGGTAATTTTGCCTGCACTGCCGAGAAACTTCTGCGGGCCGAGAGAAGGGTGTATCTTCAGCCCTTCGAGGAGGCCCTCTTCGATCTCCTCTTCAAAAGCAGGCATTTCCTCCCGCGACTCCAGACACATCAGGTGGACTTCATGCGCGCCCATTCGCAACGCGGCACGGGAAACGTCCATCAATTCTTTCATGGCGATTTGCTGTTCGCTTGTGGTCAGGTTCTCTGGCAATTGTTGAGACCTGGAATCCTCAAGCGTCAATCGCTGTTGCTCACGCAAGGCGGAGCGAGCAACGTCTAACGCCACGTTGCCGCCGCCGATAACTACAGTCTTCTTGCCTATCGAAAAGCGATAGCCGAGATTGACGTTCAGCAGGAAGTCTATGCCTTTGATCACTCCATCGAGATCGTTGCCGGGCACCGCGAGATCGCGGCTGCGGTGTAGACCTAGAGCGAGCAGAATAGCCTTGAACCCTCGAGCGCGCAGATCGGCAAGCGAGAAGTCTCTCCCAAGGCGCGCATTCAATTGGAGCGTAATGCCGAGGTCGAGAATCTCGCGCACTTGGGCGGTCAAGACATCGCGAGGCAGACGATATTCCGGAATGCCCAGGTAGAGCATACCTCCGGGAACAGGAGCGGCATCGAAGATCGTTACTCGATACCCGAGCAGTACCAGATCGTGCGCGGCGGCGAGGCCAGCCGGTCCGGACCCAATTACAGCGATTTGCTCGTCGTGAGAGACCTCGGGCTTATCAGGAAAGACGTTGATCGGATTGCGCGCCTCCGGGCCATACCTCTCCGTGAGGAAACGCTTCAGAGCGCGGATCGAGATCGGCGCATCGAACTTCCCTCGTCGGCAATCGGTCTCGCACGGATGGCCGCAGACCCGGCCGCAAATAGAAGCCAGTGGGTTAGGCCTGCGAGCGTAGCGATACGCTTCCTCATAACGGCCTTCCGCTATCAGAGAAACATACCGGCCAGCCTCCGTGTGGACAGGGCAGGCCTGCATACAGGGGAAGTTGGACTCCAGCCAGTCGAGGTCCACAAGTTTTGAACGTGGTTCTTGCACAATAAACCCGTGATCCTGAGCGCTCCGAAATCCGGCAGACCATTCCCTGGCTTGATCTGTTAGGTCTTCCAGTGCCTATCGCGTTACGGTGAGTGCTACAGTCGCACCTCCGGCGCCAACGTCAACCTGTTGCACCGTGGGCTTGCCGCTCGCACTCCACGTCTTGAGTGTGTAATGGCCTGGCGGAACTCCTCTGATGACAAAGCTGCCGTCAGCGCCGGTGACCGCGTGGTAGGCTGAGGGAACAACGACCACGTATCCGGACATCTCAGCGTGGACGTTGCAGAGAAGAGGCGCCGCCCCCAGATCATGGAAGGTGAAAGATTTCGTCTGGCCTTGTGGCCAAGTGCCGAGATTGTGCGCCAGCCCCTTGTTCCCCCCGACGGATGGCCAGTAAACGTTATGGCCCACGGGATCGCTATTGAGGAAATCGACCGTTGTCCCCTTTTGTACGGCGATCACGTGAGGAATGAAGGTCATCTTCTTCTGGTCGACGGTGACGTGTTGAGACGGAGGGCCACCGATCTGGGCGTCGACGTACACGACGATGCCCGCCGCCGACCGCATACCTTGCGCAGTTACTTTGCCCTGGATGTCTGCTGCCAGGCCGACCCCCGCCGTGATCGCGAAGAAGCCGGCCACAAGAACAATCGATCGCATAGCCCTGTGTCCGATGAATTTCATACTTAACCTCTTTCTTTGAGAATGGTTCTTTCTTCCCGGCAAAGGCTGACAAATCAGAACAGATAGTCGATTCCAACTATGAAGCCATTGGCGCGGAAGAACTGACCCTCGCCAAACGGTTGCTGCCAGCGACGCTGGTATTCGAAAACGGTCTTGATGTTGGCGCGAACCAGAATCTGGATGCCCGGCGAAAGTCGGTTGCGTGTGTTGTGCTTGGAAGCACCGTTGAGGAAATCGCTAGGAGAGTTCACGACATCGTAGCGCATGATGGTGATCACCCACGGAAGAACCCAGTATTCCGCCTCACCAAATCCACCAGTGAAGGTTACCGGAGAGGCTTTTTCCAAAGCACCGGTCTCATCGTTGGGAATGAGGTTCTGATCGCGACCGTACATTCCAAGCCCGTAAAGCTGAAAGTTCCGATACTTGAAACGGAAATCACCTCCCGCGCGATAGAAGGGCTCGTGGATCGTTCCGAAACTCGGGAACTGCGTGCGGTCTATGTTGAGCGCGTTGCGACCGTAGTAGTAAAAGGCACCCAAGCGAAGCGATGTGTGATCGCGCGGCCCCGTTGGGCCCGCCGCCTGCACTTCTTTGCGGATCGCGGGGTCGCGCTCGAGGTTGAACCGCTGAGACACGCGCACATAGATGTCTTTCGAGTTGCGAGCAGCCGGGTCAGTGTTGTTTCCATTCACGAGGGCGACCGACCAGTTGAAATTCCCGTTGTTGGGATAGCCCCCGATTTCGATCCCTCGCTGCGGTTCGCCAAACACAAATGGGTTGTTTGTAGTGCCCAGCGAACCGGCTACGCTGGCTTGATCGTAGATATCGTAGCTCGACGGATTGATACTACGCGCCTGGGTGAAAGGTAAATCTAATTCGAACTGCCCGAAGCGCAGATTCAGTGCGTTCTTGGGCAAGCCGATGTAGTGCCCGAGATCGTTAATCTTCAGATACCCATCGCCCAATCCGCCTTCGGCGCCCGAGCCTCCCACCGCGAGATCATCATCGACCCAAAAAGAGAGATTGGGCCCGAAGCTTCCCGCTGCAATAACGGTAAAGGTATCGGGTGTAAACAGATCCGTGCGCGGCACTGGACCCGCCGACAAAGGCCTCTTGCTGTTGTAGGCTGCGAACCCTAAGAACCGGAAGGAAATCGGAATAGTTCCGGGAATCTCGCCTGGATAAATGACCTTGGGAAAGGCTTCACGCTGAGCCGCCGCTCCCAACAGAACGGCAGGCTCTTTAACGAACGTATCATCGTCCTTTGGGAACTTGAATCCGTTCTTCTTAAATGCCTCGCCGAAGTCATTAAGCTCGGGAAAATTGCTGTGACAGGTCGCGCAAGAGGTTTGATACTTGCGGGCGAATGCCGGAATCGCGAGCGCGCGTGGTGTGGAGTTACAGAGCGCAAAAAGATAGAAACCTGACCCGAGAACAAAGACCCAAGCCAGGACATTGGCGTACAGCCTCTGACGATTAGCCATAAGACACGCCTCCTAGGGTAGTTTGGTGCAGGATTCCGAGGGAGAGGATTTGGGCACTGCGCTACGAGGCAGATAATAGAGGCCTTGAAACAACGAAACCGTGACCGCTGTCACGTCTCGTTGTGACCTCCGTCACTGCGTCTCAGTCGTAGAGCAAGAAGCATTCCGTCTTGACATGCCCTCGAATCGCGAATTAGCGGTCACATTTGTTCGTTGGGCGGTAAAATTCCGCACGACATGCGCGGGCTTACGCATGCCTTATGCAAGGCAGCTGGGGTTGTCAGCGACCAGGTTGCCGCTACCGGTCCCTTCCCACCCAGGCTCTCAGCGATTCATTTAATCAACAAACGCGAACGATCAGTGAAGTTGACCGGCGGCAGACCTCGCGGAGGATTGGTTCTTAGCGAGGTACTGGAGAAAGACTCCAGGATGAAGTCGACGCAGGGGTGCCCGTTTGAACGCAAGTAGCGCTTCAAGCTCCGCTTGTCCGGTGGTTTACTGTCGCTGAAATGGCTCGAAAGGAAGCGAATACAGAATAATAACCATATTCGTCCGCTCGGGCACTTGACTACGGTTATTGACTCGCCACCATTCGCAGTTTGTAGTTCAGATTGCCCGAGAAAGCGCTCACACCTATGAAATAATCGCCAGGGTCCAGCTGAAATCCGATGAACTCATTAGCCGTTGGACCTGTGCTGAAAGTGAGCAGATTCGGATCGTCGAGAGAAGATCGCTTCTTACTCACACCCGACGTGAATAAGTACAAATCGAGATCACCGGACCCAGATGTCGCCTCCAGGATTATGAACACGATTCGCGTTTGATCCACCGTGATCCTGTACAGGTCTTCGATCGGATCTCTCGATCCGTCAGGAAGACTCATTCGCAACAGAGAATCATCGGTGTCGGCAGCGCTCGCTGAAACCTCAGCCGGAATCTCCAGCCTCTGCGCTTTCTTAGTCTTGTCATTCGGCTCCCTCTCATCAACGAGGGCAGGCGGGCCGGTGCTCACGCCGTTGATGATGAGATCTATTCCGCTTGTTAGCTGCCCCGCGGAAACAGTGACGGGCATGAAAACGCTCGACGAGTTTGATGAATTCTCTGAGCCGTTGAAAAACTCTTCCTTTACAGGCAGCGTGAACGGATTCCGAAGCGGTCCGATACCCGACCCCGCGATTGCGTCCGGGTTGATTTGTTGAATCTCGACCAGATACTGGCCCGCTGGTAAGCCTTGAATCCGATACGTACCAGATCCGAAGTCAAGACCAGTCACCGCGCTTGCGACCGTCGCCAGCGAATCGGTGGCGCCCTGAGCAGGTGGAAGTTGAGGAACGCCATCGCTATCCACTGTCGGCGCCGAAGGGAAAGCCGTCGTTCCCTCCGGCGGCGGATATGCGCCTTGATCAATTCGGCGAGCGATGACGTTGATTCCAGAAATCGGAATCTCAGTTGCACCAAGCTTGAACAACACTCTCCCCTCAAGCGATCCGCGCGAAGCGAGATAGTCAGGCGCGGGGTAGAGATTGGATAGCGCGTTTTGAGTATCGAGATCGAGTGTCGCGACGAAGAATCCCGAGTCCTTGAACTGGTCAGCAAGCTGAGAGCCTCTGGGGCCATCAAAAATAAACGGGAATAGAGTCTCTGTAAAAGGCGCGTAGAGATCGAACGCCTGCGCCTCGGTGAACCCGGATGGAAGGATCGACCCCTTCCCGTTCGACGCTATGTTGCCGTTGATCTGAGCGTGATCGAGCGGTCCCGCAAAGTGGCCGAACTCGTGAGTGAAGACGCCGAGAAACGAGGTCGTGCTTATTGTGCGCCTCGTTAGCGGCGATCCATTGAGCACGACGAAACCTTCCCTCAGTTCAGAGGGGCTCAATGGATCATCGGTTTGCAGAAAACCGAAGAAGCCAAGAACCCCGCCGCCACCTGTAATCGAGCCGTCGCTGTCGAAGATGATTGGGTTTTGAAATGTCGGGTTCTTTCCGCTAAGAAATTTGCCGACATTCGTCCCGTTGACGTCCGCGGGATTGCCGGTGGTCGGGTCCAGAATGCTACCGGCGTTTAGGAACTCGATGTCAGCGGTCGGAATGTCGGTATAGAGTTTGAAAATCCGATCGACGAGCGCAGCCGCGTGCGTATTATTCAGTGGTCCCAGAGGCCCCGAATCGACTCGGTACAAGACGCGCCCCGATTGATCGACCGTTTGCGAGTTGAGTGGGCCGCCTCTGACTTCAACTCGCGACCAGCGAACCGCATGACCGTTATTGACAATCAGTGGCCCGCCCGCATAAGCCCACGAACAAGCCAATGTCGTCAGCGCCGCTAACGCTATCGACATCAGGCTCCATCGAATTCCTGAACGATGCCTAGTCATTGCACGGTCCCTCCTTTCCCGGATAAACCAATCGCGCCTCGTTCACCGCCGTGAACCGAATTGATTTCACCAACTAGCTCGAGCAATGAATCGAGCGGGAGGGCCCCGCGCTTGCTCGCGAGAGACCGACTCTTGGAAGTGAGCCCCTGAGCATTGGCCAGCGGATCATCTTGCTCAGGGAGAATGGTTTTCGCTCCCGATGCGTGCATGGCCGTGCCGTTGTAGGGCGCGGTGAACAACCCGAGGTTATTTATGCTGTTGCGCGCAAGTTCCTGGCCCGAAGGCATCCGAGACACAAAAAACGCCCCCTGATAAAGACCCACAGGATAAGTCACTTTGCCCCCGAGATAGTTGGGAATTAGAAACAGGAGCAAGCGATCGCCGACGCGGTACTCGACCATGCCGTGAATGAAGGTGCTCGATGTCACCGCGTTCCCGTGCATTGTCGTCTCGCCCCCTTTTCCAAATGCGCGGTGCGCCGGATGACCCAATTGGCGGAAGGTAATTCGCCCTGGCAACATCCCTTTGACGGCGCGCTCGACTTCAAACGTGTAGCGCGTGACGGGCATCATCCCTTGAGCGATCAACTCCTCGGTTTCGTCAACCGCCAGGCAGCGGCCGACGAAGATGCGGTCTGCAGTAGCGGTCATCTCTTCCAGATTGAATCGCAGCACCGCGTGATGTGCATCAATCGCACAAGGCGAAAGCAGCACCGCGAGTGCGGCGAACGCCAGTGAAGCAGAGAGCGTTCCGTGACGTGCTGACATAAAGCGTTCTCCTCAGGATCGGCTTGAAACCGAGCGCTCGAAATCTCGGGATGACCACTCTTATTGCAGAACTTGTGTAACGCCGCGCTGTCCTACGGCTACCGCGTGCGTGGCGTCCGCCAGGCGAATCGAGTTCAAATCACGCGACGAAAGCGCAGCGACCACACTCCACGTTCTCCCGTCGTCGGTTGATTCAATAATCGTCCCGTTTGATCCTACAGCGCAAATGATTTCGGCGCATGCGGCAACAGAGTTGAGCGTCGCAGCCGTTGCCGCTTCCACGGCGCTCCAGTTGGAGCCATCTGCGCTCCTCAATATAGTCCCGGCCTCCCCTACGGCAATAACCGTCTTCGAAGGGGCAACCGCCAATCCCAAGAGCGCTCGAGACGTTCCTGAAGCTTGAGCTGTCCAGGTGTTCCCGCCATCCGCGCTTGAGAGGATGAGCCCGTCTTCGCCCGTTATCCATCCGCGCCCTGTTGAAGAGAAGGCGACTGACCAGAGGTCTTCCGCCCGCGGATCGCCAATCCGATTCCAGGTTTCGCCGCCGTTCATTGTGCGGAAGATGATACCGCTGCCGCCCACCACCCAACCGCGCCGCTCATCAACAAAGAAGATGGAGTTGAGCACCTCGCCTTCCCGCTCAATCCGCTGAGCCTTCCACGTCACGCCGCCGTCATCGGTGCGCTCGATTCTTCCGGAATGCCCGGCGACCCATCCAATCCTTGGGCTTATGAAATGGACCGAGGTCAGAATCTCACTCGAGCGAGCTACAGGTCGCCAGTTACGCCCACCGTCCAGCGTTTGGTAGATTGCGCCGCCCGCGCCGCCAGGATCTATTTCTCCAACAGCCCAACCGGTTTGAGCATCAATAAGGCCTACGGCCAGCAGATCCAATCTTCCGACGTTCGGCCCGATGACCCATCGAGCCCGCTTCGACAGTTCGGCTGACCCCCCTCCGCACGAAGCAAAAGTGAGCAGCATAAGAATGAGAAGCAGAGTTGATTTGATCAGGCTCACAATCCGTTAAGCCTCAAATCAGAGAGTGGGGTTGACCCGCAAGTCTAGAACGTCACGAATTCGGGGAGAATACGCGTCGGTGAGAGACGCATCGATCAGCTTTGTTTCCCGTCGCACTGTACCTCAAGAGCTCTTTGACGCGCAACAAACACCAGGGAAAAAGATCCGCCCGGCTTCCCTCATCGGACTGTAACAGAAGGTAAGCAGCTCGCGTGAATACTGATTATCTTGTGCAATAGATTGCGGTTCGGAGCGATGAGGCCAACGACGCGGCGGGTGCCGAAAGCGCGCGAGGTCTCGCCGGAAACGTCTGAGTCCTATCCTGACTTGAGATTATTTGTGGGCGCAGCTTCAGTGACGGGAATCGAGATTCTGCATGCTCTCATCACACGCTGACCTGCGCCAGTAGTCTCCGACCCCTACCTCTCCTTGCGAATCAGCCTTCCTAACTCTTCCTGATCGGGCGACAGGAGCTCGGAGATCCGCTGGTGGTTGACGTCCGCGACGATGATTTGGCCGATCTCGGTGTTAACCTCGCTGAAGATTCCGTGAGACCTCATCTTTGTGACCTGGTACTGGTTGTCGTCCGTCGGGGTGACGTAGTGCACCGAGTCTGCCTTGAAGCGGTGCACCAGGAACAGATGGACGAGGGTCATCAGGCGCTTCTTGCGCAGCGATTCCGCAAAGGTGTTCTGGTCGCGCACCGACAGAATGCTGCGGCCTCGCCGGTCGTGGATGGGCGCGAAGATCACGTTGGCGAGCTTCTTCTCGCTCTTATCGTAGACTCCGAGCTCCAGCAACTCCGAGCCGGCGCGGTGGGGGTGCAACTGGACGCGGAGCCCGCCGGGGAGATCGTAGTGCCGGGTCCATATCGCCAGCCACTCCTCAAGGAGCTTCCTGGGCACCTCGGTCTGTATCAGGTGCTGGTGCTGGGTCGAGCCCTTGCCCATCGCCATGGTTGTCGCCGTACGTCCCGATGTAGCGACCAGCGCGGCGTCCGCGCGCGGTCCGCCGACGAGGGTCTGGGGCGTACGGTACGGAGACTCGACCATGCGCAGTTTTCGTTGCAATCGAGCGAGGGCCAGCATCCCGTCCTGCTTGAGGGCGGTGGCGAACTCCTCAGCTGCGAGACCGTCGATCTGGTGACCCCCGTATGTGATGAAGTTGAAGACGAAACCGAGCTTGCCCAGTTCCTCCGGGAAGCGTCGCATTTCCTCGTCGCTCATGCCGGTGGTGTCCCAACTGAACGACGGCGATAGGTTGTAGGCGAGCATCTTGTCCGGGAACTCCGAGTGTATCGCCTCGGCGAACTCGCGCGCATCATCGAGGTTGGCGGTTTTGGTCTCCATCCAGAGCAGGTCGGCGAAGGGCGCCGCCGCGAGCGACTTGGCGATGGCATACGGAATCCCGCCGCGCACCTGGTAGTACCCTTCAGGTGTCCTGGCGGCCTCGCAATCCCATTGGACCTCGATGCCGAGTTGACGGGCCTTCTCGCGCGCGGCGGAAAGCGAGGACCGCGCCGCGAAGCTTTTCCACTTGTCGACGCTTATCTCGACAGGTTCACCTTCGCTGGTCCGGAATTCGATCACGTCGGCGACGGCGTCGCCGAACGTTTCGAGCTCAGCCTCGTCCTCCCACGCGTCGAGGAACCTGGCGGCGACAGAGTCGAACATCGCATCCACCGTGTCCTTCCCGGCCCGGTGAGCCGCGGCGGCTTCGGCGGCCAGCGCCAGTATGCCCCGGCGCTCAAGCCACTCCCGGGCGACGTCGTGCTCTCCGGCGGGAATCGTATACAGGAGATGGCCGTTGAGTTCCGCGACACCCAGTTCGTGAAAATGCCGGATGAGGGCCAGGAAGCAAGGTTTGTAGGCCGGCACGTCGGGGTTCGTCGCGCCAACCAGGAACGGTTGATCTCGCTCATCGCCGCGACCGTCGATCAGGTTGGCGGCTTCGGCGTCGGTGCGCGCGACTATTATGCCGGGAACGCCCATCACATCGAGCTGGAAGCGGGCCGCGTTCAGGCGCTTGTTCTGCTCGTCCTGCGGCACAAGTACTTTGCCGCCCTGGTGCCCGCACTTCTTGGTGCCCGGGCGCTGGTCCTCGATGTGGTAGCCCGGAACGCCGGCTTCGACGAAACGGCGGATCAGGTTGCGCACGTGTGCATCGCCGCCGTGGCCGGTATCGGCGTCGGCGATGATGAACGGCCGGAAGTCGCAGGCCTGCGTCGCATTGCGCTGCGACTCAGTCATGCGCAAGCGCAGGTAATGTTGGTTGCGATCCGCCGCGAGCAACGCGCGCACGAGAGTCGAGGCCTCATCGGGCACCTGGCTGAGCGGGTAGCTCGCGAGATCGGGTCCCGGATCCTCGCTGGAGCCGCCCTTGGCGGAGGTCGCCCAGCCGCCAAGATAGATCCCTTCGATCCCCATCCGCTTCATCGCCACCCCCTGCCCCGGCGAGTACGGACCAAAGGTCGTGATGCTCTTGCGCTCGGCGAAAAGTCGGCGCAGACGATCGTAAAACGCCGAGGCCGCCTCACGCGCGATTGTGTAGTCGTGGCCGATGGCGCCGCGCTGCTCGACCACGTGGCGCGCGGCATACAGTCGAACGATCCCCGCAAATCGGGGGCTGTCGAACCACTCCTGGGTCTCACTAATTTCCTGCTCAAATGATTTCATGAGGGCACCCCTTGTTCAGACTATAAAATCGAGATTCTCAGTGATCCGCGTTCCGTCCCGCTCGAAGGCCTCGATGTAGGCCCGGTTGCGGGATCTGGCAATGGCGAGATCGTGATTGTTCAGGTTCAGGTTCAGAAGATCGACGTACCAGGGCAGCTTGACGCTATTGCTAACACAGGTCGCGACGACCTCGCGCGCAATGGGCAGCGTTGTAGTCTTCGAATCGTCGTGGACGTCGCGATCCCGGGCGGCGAGCAGCTTCACATACTCTTCGTCGAGCAGCCGGGCAAAAAGCGCCGCGTCGAACCTATCGCCAGCCGCGGCGCCCGTTTCCGGGTCGTCCTCAGTGAGCCGCGCGTTTTTGTGCAGCCATTCCCAGAGGATGCTGACGCGGATCTCACCAGTCGCCATATCCTCCATCAGATAGAGCACGTCTTCGTTGCCGAAAAAGTCCGCGGGCTTGAGAGCTGCAGCCTGGAAACCACGCTCGAATGCGTTACCGTATTGCAGGGCGACGCTCAGCAAGTCGCGGGCGCCCCGCACGGTGCGCGGCGCCGGTTCGAGCAGGAACAGGCCGTCCGCGTCCTCCTGCGTATAGGTGAGCGGCGGGAACTCACGTGCGAGCTGATTGTCGGCGCCGGCCTCCTCCCACACCGGCCGCACGATGTGCACCATCTTCCAGTGCGCCACCCACTTGCCGCTCGCCCCAGCAAGCTGTTCCCGCTCGCCGCCGGCCTTAGCCCGGCGCATGCCCGCGGCGACGCCCGCTTCGGAGCCGACCGGAATGTTGGGCTCCATACCGCCCTGCCAGAGTGCGCAACGCCTGTTCTGGTCGGGGGTGTTCACCGCCCGCCGAACGCGGTCCTCGTAGTTGCGCATGTAACCGTAGGTCATGCCGATGGCGTCGATATTCGGGTTGAGGAAGTTCGGATCCCACGCCATCGCGTCGGCGACGCTGTTGATGTAGTCCCACCGCCCGGTATTAAAACCTACGAAGTGAAGGCCGAGCGCGGCGCGGATCTCCATCAACTGAAAAGACGCCTCGATTTGCTCGACGAGTACGTAGACCTTGATCGCGCCAACCGGCAGCCCGAGATGGAGCTCGAGCGCCGCGAGCAGATCGTTCCACAGGGCCGCTTCCTCGGCGGTCTGGATTTTCGGAAGGTAGAGGACAATCGATGCCCCCGAGTCGCGAAGGGCCTGGTGGTTGTTGACCACGTAGAGCGCGAGATCGACGATCGAAGCCGAGAAGCCGGCGCCGTCCTTCTCGCGGACGTGGCGGTCGTCGAGGTGCAGACCGCGCGTGCGAAAAATCCTGGTGGTGAAGTCCAACTGTCGGCGCCAGTCCTCCACGATGGGTCGCGCGAAAAAGCCTTGCGCCCAACGGTTCATGTCGGCGGCGACTTCTTCGGCGACCCGCAGGAAGCGCGGGTCTTTGGAGAGTGCGAGCTTGAGGTTACGCTGGTTGTCGAGAGACATGGTATCGACCTGCCCGAGGGCGTCCTCGCCATCAAACATCCAGCCGTCGGCGCCCGAGAGGAGGGCATAGGCGACGTTTCGTAATCCGCTCTCGGTGCTCGCTCTCGGCCTGGCGGCTGGCCCGGTGCCCTGGATCCACTGGCGCTTAAGATCGTCGGGTATCTGGCTGCCCTCGAACTTGCCGTCCCGGGCGTCCTGAACTCGGATGACCGTTCGCGGGATCAGGGCCCGCGGGTCCAGGAACTCGATGCGCTGCCGATTGAGCCGCCGTGCCAGTCGCCGAGCTATACGTCTTGCCATAACCTCGCGCCGGTCACGGTTGAATGGCGCCAGAAGCTCCAACGCTTCAAGCGCCGCCGGAGTGTAGACGTCGGGGTACGCCTCAATCACGTGATCGCGGTAATCGAGTCTTCGAGTCATCTGCTTGTCCAACCAAAACTCAAACTATCGAGGGATCATTCCTCGTTAGATAGCTTCCATTTCTGCCGCGCGTGGAAATAGAATGTTGTTCTCCAGGTGAATATGCTGATGGAGGTCCTGCTCCAGCGCGTCGAGCGCTTTGTACAGCGTCTCGTAGCTGATGCAGCCATCCGCCGGCACGGAGAATCCGCCGCTTATCTGACGGATCTCTTTCAGGATCTCGCCGGCCCGGTCGTGCTCCATCATCATCATGCGAATTGGATTCTGCACCGTTCCAAAAAAGGGTACCGGCGACGGTTTGCCAGCGTTGGCCGCTTCTTCCATCTGCTCGATGTAGGGAAACAGAACCATTTCTTCCTTTTGCATGTGCGGCATCAGGTCGCGAATCAGATCCTGAAACAGACTCTGAATGCGGAACAGTTCGGCGTGGTTCTGCCCGTGGACGGAGCACACCTTCGACAATAGCGCATCGACCCGCGCCAACTCGTCTCTGGTGAAGACGTGATGCTTGCTCACGATGTGCGAGGTCAGCTCTGACAACGCCTGAGTCTGCCATTCAGCGGACTCAGCGCTTGGAGTCACTGCTTGCCCGGCTTGTTCCAGCGATCGTACGACTTCATCTGTTGACGCGCCCGCCGCCGCGCACGCTTCCTGAAAGGTCTTACCGCCGCCGCAGCAATAGTCTATGCCAGCTTTTTCAAACACGCGCGTCGCGCCCGGGATCTCGAGCGTCAGTTCTCTAACCGTCTTAGTAACGTCAATCTGCATCTTTCATCCTCCAGTTTATCTATCGAGCGACCTCACGACCAGGCGGGGCCAGGCCGGCCTCATCCCCGTCAAAAGCAATCACCTACCTCAACAACTCCGGGTTTCGAGGCTGAGACGCGGAACCGATGAGATTAAAAATTGCGCGCTCGACTCGCAAAAGGACTTCCGGCGAGGCCTGCTGTTCGTAGATTGGAAACAGCTCGCGCTCCTCTTTGCGAATGTGAGCCTCGAGAGTATCCGCGAATTCCTTGAGCGTATGCGCGAGCGACGTAAGCTCAGTTTTGCGCAGCTGATCAACCAGACGCCTCATCTCCTCGTGCTCCGCAAGGAGCTCGGCGACGATCCCCGCAGCATCCGAAAGCTCGAGCATCGCTGGAAACAAGAATTCTTCTTCGGCTTGAAAGTGAGTCACCAGTTCGCTTTCGAAGAAGCGCACCGCATGGCCGGCTTTCACCTGAAGCCAGTTTATGTCCGCGCCGTGCTCGACCAGTCCTCGATGGATCCGCAGACACAACAACAACGCGTACTGATGTTCGCGAGAAAGCGGAATCACGCTGTCGTGCCGGCGCGAGGAAACCGTCATGGCTTTTCGCCCCCCGACAAAGTGCTGAGCTTTGACTCAAGTGGTTTCAGGTCTATGGCGCGGCGGGTCGCCATCTCCCGCCCGACGGCGGCGAGATCGGCGCTGCTCAGTATCTGGCCCGCAAGCGGAAAGACCTCGTTGTCTTCAACCGCGATGTGTTTTTGATAAGTCGAGTGAAGCCGGGCCAACGAGGCGCCTAGACGATCGGTAGAATCGCTCGACAGAACGCCCTCCGAAAGCCAGCGGCTCCCGAGCGCTTCTACTTCCGAGTGGGCCTGGTCTGCGAGCTCATGATCGGCGTGTAACTCGTCAAGCAAGGATATCGCTGACTGTGCTCGCTCGTCGAAAGAGGCGGCCATTCGCGGAAACAACGACTCTTCCTCGTCGCTTGTGTGCTTCGGGGCGGCTTCTCGAAAATACCGAAGCGCAACTTCCAGGGCACGGCGCTGGTCTTCGTTCAGCTCACCCCCTCGCGCCTGGTTGGTGACCTTAATCAGCACATCAAGAAACTGCTCGATGCGCCGGTGACAATCGCTGAGCAGGCCCAGCGGATTCGAAAAGTCGCTCTCTTTCTTCTTACCAATGTTTATCGGCATACACACTCGTGCCCACAACCAAAGTTCCACGGGCAAGCGCTGTTCCAGCGTGTTAGTGCCGGCGCGGCGCGTGAAAGGGCGAATTCGGCGTTTGCCGCTGAGCAAAAATCCTCAAGCGTTCGGGTATTCTCGCCCGAGATCAACGGATGAAGAGCATGGCTGCCCTGTCCGATCTGCGTACGACCGGACTAAGCCTATTCGCGCAGAGTCAACCGTCTACTCGCATCTTCGCATTGGGCTTATATGAGCCCGGCGTGTTCAGCGCGGCGGATAGCTTCCAGGCGAGTGTGAACGTCCAGCTTCCGAAGGATATGCTGGATGTGATTGTTAACGGTGGTTCGGCTGATATGGAGCTGCTCGGCTACGGCAGTTGTTGTAACGCCCTTTGCGAGCAGCTTGAGCACGCTGACTTCGCGATCAGAGAGTTCTGTTTCGCGGGCGGGGGCTCGTGTTGAAGAAATTAGCGTCGTAGCCTGCTCCGGCGCCAGCCCGGTGCCCGTCACGACAAAATCGCGTACCAGCAACTCTAGACGCTTGCGAATATCGATTTGACGAACGATGTGGATGGAGAAGGGCAGCGTCGAGTTGGCTTCGTCGGCGATCATTACCGAGACATTGCACCATTGCCTGCCGGTTGCCGTCTGAACACGAAGATCGAAGTTGCCGATTGGGTGGTGATTGCGAACAGCCTGCTGAACGCTGCAATCGGCCGAGCAGACGGACCCGCATTCATCCGTGCCTTGCATGATCTCGCCGCATGCCTTGCCGATCGCTTGGCCGGCGGTGAGCCCGAACATCGACTCAGCGGCGCTGTTCCACGCGACTACCCGTCCCGACCCGTCGACGGCAAAAGCCGCGTCCGAGGTGCTTTCCACCAGGTCTTTGATCTCGCGAAGGCGCATGAGCAACCTGACCACTATTTGATGTGCCTTGATTATTGTTCAGGGGGCCGGAAAAAGGCAATCATAGCCCGGGAATCGAGGCTTGCCCAAGATAGGTCTACGCGAAGACATACTACAGCAATAACTGTTACGCCCTTCGGCGCGCACAAATCGCTCCGCCTCTTTACAACCTAACTATAAAAATGATCTAGCCTGACCATTGTCCTCGAGAGCAGAGATAGTGATGATAAGGGACAAAGAAGTACGCTAGTAGAACTGCTGGAAACTCGCGCTGGAAACCCAGGCTCAGATGATTCTCTCGAAAGCGACAGGTTATGGAATCCGCGCACTGGCTTATCTGGCTAGCCATTCTGAAGCTGGCTTGTGCGGGCTTCAGGAGATCGCCCAGCACGAGCACATTCCGCCGGTCTATTTGCGCAAGGTGCTTGGTGAGCTTCGCCGTCATAGGCTGCTGCATTCGGTCAAAGGAATTCACGGCGGATACGAGTTGGCGCGGCCGGCGGAGACCATCACTCTGTGGGAAGTGTTTCGAGTATTGGAGCCGGACCCGTATCTGGATGCTTGCATATTGGGCCGCGGCCAGTGCAACAGCGAGGCTTCGTGCGCTCTGCACGAAGATTGGCAGGGGGTGCGAAACGCGTTGGTTGGGTTGATGCAGACCAAGACGATCTCCGAAATCGCCGCCTCTGTTTCCAGAGATCAGCAGGCGGGCATCTCGGAGACCTAGCGCGGAGATAACATTCGGAGCGGACTTATGTCAGACACGAAGTTCAGATTCAAACTGGTTGTATTAGGCACATGCGTTGTCGCATCGCTCGCCGTCGTATCGGCGCAGACACAAGCTCCGTCGCCCGCTGCTACGCTGTTCGAGAAGAGCTGCTACAGCTGCCACAACATCGGGGGCGGTGACAAGAAGGGCCCTGACCTCAAAGGCGTGACAACCCGGCGGACTCGCGAATGGCTGCATCAATACATTGCAACGCCGGCTGCTATGAATCGCAACGGGGATCCTGCGGCGGTTGCGCTCTTCAAAAAGTATGCTCCCGAAGTCATGCCCGATCAGGCGACGACCCCTGACCAGATCGATGCGATCCTGGCGCTGATTGATGATCTCTCAAAGAAGAACGAAACCTTCGTGCCGGCGGGCGCGAAACTGGCCAGGCCCGTCGTTCCATCGGACGTCGATGCCGGACTCGCGCTGTTCACTGGAAAGGTAGCGCTGACAGGTCAGGGGACGGCTTGTATCTCGTGTCACAACGTAAACGGAGTCGCCCGTCTTGGGGGTGGGACACTCGGCCCCGATCTGACGGCGGTCAATACCAAATACAAGGACCCCGAGCTGATCGCGATTCTGCAGAATCCCAACTTCCCGACGATGAAGAGCGTGTTCGGAACACGCCCGCTTGCGGACGAAGAGATTGTCCAACTGTTCGCCTATTTTCAGAACGCCAAGCTGACTCAACCCGCCGCGCAGATGAACCCGGGAATCGCTCCGCTCGATCCGTGGTTCGTCGTAGTTGGCTTCCTTCTGGTGTTGCTGTCGGTGTGGTCGTTCAGTTTGATCTGGCGCAATCGGCTTCAGGGCGTGCGCGAGCCAATAGTGAGCGCGGCAGCGAAGAGTCACAAGAGGCATAAGAGATGAGTTGCGGGTGTTCAGAGCCTGGGAGCGCAGGCGTCTC
>DATIFP010000254.1:0-4790 GCA_035455165.1 Blastocatellia bacterium | reverse complement strand
CTGAAGACCCCTGAGGCAGTCGACCTCGGCAAGCCCGTCGTTATTGACCCAAAAATAGAGCATTTCGCAAACGCATTCTTTGGGTTAGCTGCAAGGGTCCACTGAGAGACCTGGGAGGAGAACAACTATGTCGCTCAGATTGACGATACCGACGGCGTTACGCCCGATCACACGCCAGGCGGACGTCGTCGAAGTCGAGCCTGGGACGGTGCGCGAGATCATCGCGCAGCTCGACCAGGCATATCCCGGCTTTCGCTCGCGGATGTGTGAGGACGAAGACAAGCTGAGGCGCTTTATCAACATCTACGTCGACGGCGAAGACATCCGCTTCTTGGAGAACCTTTCAACCCGAGTGCGAGATGGTTCGGAGCTCTCAATCATCCTCGCAATCGCCGGAGGGTGAGCAGTGTCCGACAAGCTTCAGTTTGTCGTTTTGCTTGTAAAGGGTCCGACAGCGCCAACATCGGCAACTGAAGTTTGTCGGACAGGAGACAACTATGATCAATCTAACCAACAAGGTCGCGCTCATCACGGGGGCGTCACGGGGAATAGGAGCGGCGACCGCGATTCGATTTGCCGAAGCCGGGGCGCATCTCGGGCTCAACTACTTCAAGCACGAAACTGAGGCAGCGAAAGTCGCCGCGAGGGTTCGATCGCTCGGAACTCGCGCGATCGCGATTCAAGCCGACGTTTCGCGCTTTGACGACGTGCACGAATTGTTTCGTCGTACTCTGGATGAATTCGGCCGCTTGGACATTGTTGTAGCAAATGCCGGCATCTGGACCGGTGGTGCGATCGACGAACTCGACGAGAACACCTGGCAAGAGACCCTCGCCGTAAATCTGTCGGGGGTGTACGCGTGTTGTCATTTCGCTGCGAAGCTGATGAAGCAGCAACGATCCGGCCGCATCATTACCGTGTCGTCTACTGCCGGTCAGCGAGGCGAGGCGCTTCATTCCCATTATGCCGCATCCAAGGGAGGAATAATCTCGCTGACGAAATCGCTGGCGAGCGAGCTTGGACCGTTTGGCATAAACGTGAACTCGGTCGCGCCGGGCTGGGTCGATACGGATATGTCGGCGGGGCCGCTCGGCAAGGCTCGAGAGATGGAGAAGATCGTCGCAGACATTCCATTGCGGCGAGTTGCCACGGCCGACGACGTAGCGGCGCCTATTCTGTTCCTGGCTTCCGATCTCGCTCGTCACATTACAGGCGAAGTGTTGAACGTCAACGGTGGCTCCGTGCTTTGCGGATGAAAGGGATGATGCGTCAAAGGTTGGAGCGAGGCCTGTGACCCTTGAGCACAAGTGCATACGATTGACTACAGCCGCCGCGGAGGTGTATTCTACGGCGGTCGAAAATTTATCGTGGCGATTTAAGCAAAGTGCTCCACGTAAAAAACTGCTAAACAGCCCGGATTGAGCCCCGCGCAGTTTAGCGTGGGGCTTTCGCTTTTTCGGCGCGTTGAGAGTGCCGGCAAACGCGTCAACGGTTAACGACGGGGCTCTGAACGAATCGCATATGAAAGACTTTCGCAACGCAGTTACCGATGATCGAGTCTATGTTTTCGATGGCGCGATGGGCACGATGCTCTATCAACGCGGCGTGTACATCAATCGCTGCTACGATGAGCTGAATATCACCAGCCGCGAGTTAGTTCTTGATGTCCAGCGCGATTACGTCAAAGCGGGCTCGGACATCATTGAAACCAACACGTATGGCGCAAACAGGGTCAAACTCGGTGGCTATGGTCTGGAAGAAAAAGCCTACGAGATCAACCACGCCGGCGCGCGAATAGCTCGCGAAGCCGCCGGCGATCGGGCCTTTGTCGCCGGCGCCATCGGGCCGCTTGGCATTCGCATCGAGCCTTACGGCAAGACCTCGTCAGAAGAGGCCCGCGACATCTTTCGCGAGCAAGCCGAAGCGTTGCTCGAAGGTGGCGTAGATCTTTTCGTGTTCGAGACCTTCTCGGACGTTACCGAGATTCACCAGGCTTTACTGGCTGTTCGCTCGATCAGCGATCTGCCCATCGTCGCTCAGATGACCATTCAGACTGACGGGAATACGAGCTACGGCACCGCGCCCGAGGCATTCACGAAGCTCCTCGATGAGTGGGGCGCCGATGTGATCGGGTTGAACTGTTCGGTCGGACCGCACACGATGCTCGAAGCCATCGAGAAGATGCGAGGGGTCACTCGTCTCAAGCTCTCGGCGCAACCGAACGGCGGACTGCCCCGGCAAGTCGACGGCCGGATGTTCTACATGGCGTCGCCCGAATACATGGCTAAGTACGCCAAGCGGCTGATTCAAGCTGGCGCGAAATTTGTCGGCGGGTGCTGCGGCACGACCCCTGAGCACATAAAGCAAATCTCGAATGCGGTCGCCGCGCTTTCACCCGGCCGGTCCACCGTGCGCGCGTTTGTTCCTGAAGATAAGCCGCCCGACGTGCAGGTCGTTCCTCGCGCCGAGCGCTCGCGCTTCGCCGGAAAAATCTGCGCGAACGAGTTCGTCACCTCGGTCGAGATAGTTCCGCCGAAGGGCGTCGACCCATCGAAGATGCTCGAGGGAGTGCGGTTGTTGAAGGACGCCGGTGTCGACGCCGTCAATGTTCCCGACGGCCCGCGAGCCCAATCCCGAATGGGGGTGCTGGCGGTTTCTACGCTTATCGAACAGCGCGTCGGTATTGAAACCGTCGTCCACTACTGCTGTCGTGACAGAAATCTTCTTGGAATGACGAGCGACCTGTTGGGCGCCGCGGGGTTGGGCTTGAGGAACCTTTTGATCATCACCGGCGATCCGCCAAAGATGGGGCCTTATCCGGAAGCGACCGCCGTGTTTGATATCGACTCGATCGGGCTCGTAAACATGGTCAATCGTCTTAATCACGGGCTGGACATCGGAGGGAATCCGATCGGCGCGCCAACGTCGTTCCTGATCGGAGTCGGCGTGAATCCCTGCGCGGTCGATCTCGATTACGAGCTGCGCCGTTTCGAGTGGAAAGTCGACGCCGGCGCGGAGTTCGCGATCACACAGCCGACGTTCGACGTCAAGCAACTCAAGAACTTTCTTAAACGCATCGAGCACTGTCGCATTCCGGTAATCGCCGGTATCTGGCCTCTGGTGTCTTATCGGAACGCGGAGTTCCTTGCCAACGAAGTGCCCGGAGTCGTGGTGCCTAAGTCCGTGCTCAAGCGCATGGAGCGGATCACGGACAAAGATGCAGCGCGCGAGGAAGGACTGGCGATTGCGCGCGAGACTTTGCTCGAGGTGAGAGAGTTGGTTCAAGGCGTGCAGGTGTCCGCGCCGTTCGGAAGAGTGCAATACGCGCTCGATGTGTTCAGCGTTTTGTGAGGAGAGTAAACCACGGGGAGCACGGGACAATAGACGAGATGAAGAAATGCGCGCTCGATGTGTTCATCGTTTTGTGAGACAAGCAATCACGGGATCGCCGGAACCACGGGGATGGAAGCTCAAATGATAATCCTCGGCTGCTGTGCCTATGTTGTCCCGGTGTCCCCGGTGCTCCCGGTGGTTGACTCTGGTTGCGACTCGCGGAGCGGCGATGATACGTTGAAGAGTCGGCACGCGATTGAAGCGGCGCGCTGAAGAGACATGCGAAAGCGAATTGTGATATCGATGCTCGTAACTGTGACGCTTGGCGGTGTGGCCATTGCCCGCCAGCAGCAGGGGATCACAGTTCAAACGGTGCGGGAATACCTCGATAAGATGGGACTTCGTTATGTGCCTCACCCCAAGAACTCGGATGCCCTGGTCGTTCCGCGCACCGAGAACCGCAACGCCGAGAGGCTCGATCTCTATGTCGAGCTTCGCCGCGATAAGTCGCTGGTGTTGACCGCATATCCGAAGCTCAATGGGCGTTACTTCAACCTCGAGAGGGCCGCGGACCGAGAGAAGCTCCTCAGGCGATTGCTCGAGGCAAATCACCGGGCATTTGCAACTTTCTTCGCTGACGCACAGGGGGACATCGGCGCGCGCTTCACGTTCACGACTGAAAGCGGGCTCACCTATGAGTCGTTCCGGGTCGGCGTAACCGAACTGCTTCGAATCGCCGACGAGTACACACCGACTCTGGAAGAGCATATGCGCAAGGACCAGCAGTGAATCACGGGTGAACGCTATGAACAAGACTCCAATCGCAGCCGTGCTGATCGTTCTGGCCCTGACCGCCGGACAAACATTCGCGCGACAAACAGGCGCCGAGCAAGTTCAGCCACCCAAGCCCAAGCCTCTGACGTTCGCGGAACGGATGAAGCAATACCTGAAGCGAACCGGGGCGATTGTTGACGAGAGCAAGAGCACGCCGGATATGGTCGTCTCGAACTATCCGGACGCCAAGGGCGGCAAGCTAACGATCGTGCTGGTGAATGATCGGAGGAGGAACCTGCTCGGGTTCTACATCTATAACTTTGGAAGCTTGAAGAACGTGGCGAATCGGGAAGAAGTCTACAAGTACTTGCTCTCAGCCAACGATGCGATCACGATTGGCAGCTTCTTTGTCGATAGCGACGATGACATCGGTTATAAGTACCTGGTGAGCGGGGGACAGGCGATGGCCCAGGCAGCTTTTGAATCGGCTTACTTCACAATGGCCGCGGTTGCTCGGGAGCGCAAATCCGAAATCAGGAAACTGCTCGGGCCTGCCAACGAGAAAGAAGACAGGCCGTCGGATGTGAAGAAAGCTGCGGAAGAGAAACCGCCAGGCTTTTGATACTTGTAGGTGCGGCCCTCCGTGGCCGCCCCAGATTGAAAGGGCTGCGACCCTGGGGCGG
>DATIFP010000253.1:0-8163 GCA_035455165.1 Blastocatellia bacterium | reverse complement strand
GCACGCGGCTCGCGTGCTTGATTCAAACGCGCTAGATTTCAAACTCACAATGGTCGCCGTTCCTGTCGTGGCACAAGCAAGCACGCGAGCCGCGTGCGGTCCCAGGAAAACAATCGGGAGTCGGAGACGTGGTTGAACAATCTAGCAACATTCCGTGGCCCTCGATACGCGACGCGATTGCGCGGATAGCCGGGGATAACAAATCGGGCGCCGCTGAGATTCTCGGTGGAGCAGGCAATCTCTTCGCGCTACTCAGTGCCGAACTATCAAATAAGGCGCCCCTGAGTGATGACCTGGCACGTCAAGCCGTCAACAATCTTGCCATCGCGCTTGCACAAGCGCAGCCCGGCATGAGCCCCCTCCTGAAACTCGCGAGCGCCGCTGTTTCCGCGGCTCGTGAATCCACCAGTGGGCTGGAGGCTCTGGACGCAGCCGCGCGCGCCGCATCGAAGTTCGTCGAGGCGGCGGCCCAAGCCGCCAGCGCGACCGCGCGCCACGGCGCGAGCCTGATCGGCGAGCGTTCGCGAGTGCTGACGCATTCGCGAAGCTCGACGGTGGTTGAAGCATTCGTCGAAGCGCGGCGTGAGGGACGAGACTTCTCGGTTGTCGCCACGGAAGGCCGCCCGTTGCTTGAAGGGCGTGCATTGGCGGCCTCTCTTGCTCGCGAGGGAGTGCCTGTGACTCTGATAGCGGATGCCGCCGCGGCGCTCGCGATGGAAGGGGTCGACTTCGTCATCGTCGGAGCAGACACGGTGATGCCTGAGAACCTGGTAAATAAGATCGGCACTCGATTGATCGCGCTCGCCGCTCGCGAGAAGGGTCTTCCGATATATGCGCTTTGCGACACGTCCAAGTTTGTTGGAGAAGGTTGCTCGGCCGGCTTTCGTGATGAGTTGGAGGTCTCAGAGGTCTGGCCGGATGCGCCGACCGGCGTCCGAGTTATCAATCGATATTTCGAGCCAACGCCGCTTGCTTACTTCACAAGCATCGTTACTGAACACGGCGCCTTGCCGAGCGAAGAGGCCTCGTTGCTGGCCAGACAGGCGGTTGTTGACGATGTATTGCTGAATGCTCTCGAGGAGAGCGGCCGCGAAATCGTCAGATGATTGCCAGTATCATGCGTTCTTCGGAGAACGAATGGCCGTTGCTCGTTCTCCGGTAAAACAAAAGCCCCTCATCATTGCCTATCACGGAAGCATCGATCCAAACCAGGTGGAGCACGCCGCGGCTATCGACCACCATCGCCGGGCTGTGCGCGCGACCCACGTTGTTGTTAGCGTCGGAAACCTTTTCGGAATCACCGAAGGTGACGCCTGCGTCGGACGACTTCACCAGGAACACCTGCCTGTTTTTGATATTCTCTTCACCAAACAGGTCGCCGTTTTGGAACGCTACGTAAACCGTGTTTTCAAAGGTCGCCAATACGGGCTTATGAATGTCACCGTTGGCGAACCCGCTTACGTTTATGGGCTCCGAAAAAGTAACTCCGTGGTCGGTCGAGCGAGCATAGTAGGCATTCGCGTTTCCGCCGCTCTCATCGACCCAGGCGACGCTGATCCGCCCTTCACTATCTGTCGCTACTGTCGCCTCGGTCGCGGGACCAACACCGGTCGAGACCTGTACGGGGTCTGAAAAGGTCGCGCCGGCGTCGGTCGAACGCGAGAACATTATTTGACTCGCGCCTGGTGCGGTATCCTCCCACACAACGTTGATGGCGTCGCTGGGATCGACCGCTACCTCCGGTTCAGTCGCAAAACCCGACGACCTGGAGACATCGATCGGATCTGTGAAAGTAGCGCCCAGATCAGTAGAGCGGAGGAAGGCGACGTTCCCCGAAGGGCTGCTCGAGTCGCTCCACACGATGTCTAGCCCTTCGCCAGAGTCGAGAGCGACTCGCGGCGAGAAGGCCGCGCCGTCGTGCGGCGTCATGTTCAGCGGTTTGCGAAACTTCGACTTCTTCTTTGAGCGAATTATGTAAGCCTGGGTGACTCCGTTTGAGTTGTCTCCGTACGTCACGTAAACACGAGCCTTCCCGATCTTAGTCACAGCGAGCGATGGCCCGAACGCTTCGCCGGGAGAGTTCGACAGATTGCGTGTATGAGGCAGGTTGTTCCAGGTGGTTCCACCGTCGTTGGACTGAACAAAGAAGATTTGGCTGTGCGGCCTGTGCTCGCTTGCTGGAGCGGTAGCGACCGACATCATAAGGTAGAGGACATCATTGCGGTCCACGTCGATCGCCGGGAAACGCTGCGCCCCAAATTGTACGCCCACCTGGGCCGTTGCTCTTCGGGTTGTTGGAAACGGTCCTGCAACGGCAAGCATCACCGCCGCGGTTATGACGAGTACAACGACGATTCTTCTCTTCATATAAGTAGTTGTTGAAACTGGATTCGCGTCCGGGAGCGGACATCACGATGTTACACGACGGGACATGATCGTTCAACAGGCAGTGCAATTGCGGGTGTTGAAGTTTGACACGATGCGATGGGGAACATCATACTCGAACAGTCGGATTCATCCGCCAGAGGAATGGATGACAGCAAAGATTCTCGATGGCGCCATCGTCGCCAAAGCAATCAAAGAGGAAGTTGCAAACGAGGTTGCCGGCTATTCAAAGCGAGGGCTCCAGCCCGGGCTCGCGGCAGTGCTGGTCGGTGACGATCCAGCTTCCCAGATCTACGTATCGGGCAAAGTGAGAACCTGCGAGCAGCTCGGCCTCTACTCGGAGAAGATCGACTTACCGGCTTCAGCGACCACCGGTGAGTTACTCGAACTGATTCGCCGATTGAATTCCCGAGACGAGATCGATGGAATTCTGATTCAACTTCCGCTGCCAAAGCACGTCGACACTCCCCTTGTCTTGAACGCAGTCGATCCGGCCAAGGACGTTGACGGGTTCCATCCGGTGAACGTTGGGCGCCTGACGCTCAATGAGCCTGGGCCGAGGCCGTGCACACCCGCCGGCATCATCGATATGTTGGATCGCCACAATATCGAATTGAATGGCGCGAGAGCAGTGGTCATCGGCCGAAGCAGGATCGTGGGCTTGCCCGTAGCTCTCCTGCTGCTGCACAGACACGCTACCGTTACTATCTGTCATTCGCGCACACGGGACCTGCCCGCGGTAGCGCGCGAAGCCGATATCCTGATCGCGGCGATCGGGAGGACCGCAATGGTCGACTCCGCTTACATCAAGCCCGGCGCTGCGGTGATCGACGTGGGCATGAACAAGATCACCTCGCGTGAAGACGTCGCGCGCTATTTTGGAGATGATCCCAAACGCTTTGCGGCGTTGGAGAAGAATGGGCACACGCTGATTGGAGACGTGCACCCACGCGAAGCCGCGCAAGTCGCAGGGTACTTTACTCCAGTGCCCGGCGGTGTAGGCCCGCTGACTGTAGCAATGCTCATGAGAAATACTTTGACCGCGATGAAGATGCGCCGCGGGTAGACCGTCGGACGTGAAGGGAAGAGGCAAAGGATGGCGAGAATAAATAGCAGCGAGTGCCCTCACCTGAAGGACACTCGCGAGGGATTGCAATACAACGGCACCACGTGTGAAGAATGCGGGGTAAGTGCGCCGACGCGCGTGTGCCTGACCTGCGGACACATTGGATGCTGTGAGACAACAAACGGGCACGCGCTCGCGCATTCGCAATCCAGCAAACACCTGGTCATTCGCGAGCTTCCGGTATCTGGACGCTCGTTCACCTGGTGTTACGGCTGCAACTCATATCTAACGTAGCGCTCCAAACCGGTCGCAAGACATTGTTTGTTCGATGATCGTTCGCATTTGAAGGCAAGCTACACTTTCCCACTGAACCACGGAAAGAACGCGCTCGTGCGCCGAACGTAATCGCTGTACTCGGGCTTGGTTTTCACCAACGTCTTTTCGAGCAAGGCGACACCGGAAACCTTCATCAACAATCCCGTCATAACCAGCGGGCTGATCACGGTCCACAACCCCGCGGGTGTAGACAGCGCGATCAGAAAGAACCCCCACCACAGCAGCGCGTCGCCGAAGTAATTGGGGTGGCGCGTGTAGCGCCACAACCCCCGATCCATCACCTTGCCCTTGTTGTTTGGATCTGATTTGAAACGTGAAAGCTGAAAATCGCCGGCCGACTCGAACAAAAAACCAATCAGCCAGACGGTCGCTCCCACCCAGTCGAGCCACGTCAGTCGAGCGGGCACTCGCGAAATCTCGGCCACCTGGAGCGGCAAGGATATGATCCACATCAGCACGGCTTGGAGCGCAAACACGCTGACAAGACTGACAATCGGAAATCGCTTTCCGTGACGCGCCCGCATCGCTCGATATCGAAAGTCCTCGCCCTTGCCCTTGTTACGCCACAGGATGTGCAGAGCTAACCTGACACCCCACACGGTCGTAAGCACAGTGACCAGGGTTTTCCGCCCGGGATGCCCGTCTGCGACGACATAGCACGTCAGGGCAATCAGAACGAAACCGAGCCCCCAAAAGATGTCTACTATGCTCGCGTCCTTCTTCACGAGGCTGAGCAGCCACACCGAAAGCATCAGCGCAGCGGTTATGAGAAATGTTGTCAGTAGCACCGATGACATCCAGTTCAGCGATCCTGCTAATCCCTCCCCCACATAATGTCCAAATTCCATCCTCGGCGCCAACGCGGCGTGCTCCGCGCCTCCGCGGTGAGTAATTCCTCGTTTGATTCACCGCAGAGCCGCCGAGATCGCAGAGGTTACGCAGAGGAATCCAAGCCAGGGATACTGCGTCCCGGTCATTTGTTCGGGCAGACTAGCACATTGCTGTATACTTCTCATCTTTTGCCGCCACCTTCACAAGAGGAGACTTTCCGATGCGAAGACTTGCTTGCGCGCTGGTTCTGGTTCTCGTCATTTGTGTTCAAGCGATGCCTCAATCGAGCATCTCGCCGGCGTCTCTTATCGGAGAAGTGCTGACCAACGGGCATCAGTCGACGTATCTCTCGATGCTCAGCGACGAGATAGGCAGTCGCTTGACCGGCTCACCCGGCGCGCGCCGCGCGGAAGAAGCCATGGAAGCTGAAATGAAGCGGCTTGGACTCGCGAACGTTCGTCGCGAGCCTTTCACGGTTCCGGTCTCCTGGGAGCGAGGCTCCGCCGACGCAAGGCTGGCCTCTCACGGCGATCGCCGGCTCTCCGTCGCTTCGTATACCTGGGCGCCGGGAACCGACGGCGCAATCGAGGGCGAAGTAATCGAAGTGGGCGGCGGGCGCCCCGAAGACGTGTCGCGAGTGAGAAACCTGGTTCGAGGCCGAATAGCCCTCGCGACTCCCGCGGGCGAGACCCTCGACGCAGTCATCTATAACTTCTATCGCACGCCGGTCCTTGCCCGAGAGCTCAAAGAAGCGGGCGCGGCGGCGCTTCTGATCGCTTCTGACAAACAACACTCGATGCTTTACACCGCGCCGGTGGACTTCAACGCTCGAATCGCGGCCCTGCCCACGCTCAACATCGCGCGCGAGGATGTAGGGCTTATCCAACGTCTGCTTGGCGCCGGTCAGAAGCTTCGGATCAAAGTGGAGGTGCGTAACAGGCTCGGATCCGCGTTCGATTCCACGAATGTTGTCGGCGAGATTCCCGGCCGCGAGCTGCCGAACGAGATTGTAGTGATCGGGGCGCATCTGGATTCTAATGATCTGGGACCCGGCGCCCTGGACAACGCGGCGGGCGTGGCGGCGGTTCTGGAAACTGCTCGCGCGATCAAGGCGCTTGGTGTAGCTCCAAGGCGAACAATCAGGTTCGTGCTGTTCACTGGCGAAGAGGAGGGCATGCTCGGCTCAAACGCCTACGTCGCTCGGCACCGCGATGAGATGGATCGCACGGTCGCCGCTTTGATCATGGACGTCGGAGCCGGACGGCCGCTGGGGTGGTTCTCGATGGGACGCACTGATCTGGACGATCAGATTCGAGACCTGATGAAACCCCTCGCGCAGTTCGGCCCGATGACGATCGAGCATTCGGCGTTCGCCGCCACCGACAACGCCGCGTTCATGGCGGAAGGAGTGCCGAACCTGATTCTGCTCCAGGATGAATCCGTGTACTTCACAGTGCACCATACGATCGCCGACACAGTGGACAAGGCGGATGTGCGCGACTTCGCAACTTGCGTAGCCGCGGTCGCGGCGACCACCTTCAGCATCGCCGACCAGACGAGCCGCTTCGGCCGTCGCTTGAGCTCCGCTGAGGTAAAGAAGATGGCAGCGGAATCGAAGGTTGATGAACAGTGGCGCGCGGCAGGAATTTGGAAATAGATCTAAACCGCCAAGATCGCCAGCGCGACGGGACTCAATGGCTTGGCGATCTTGGGGTCTCGGCGGTAATCCTACCTTTCTTTAGACATGGGCAGCCCGGACGCCAGACTCGACACTCCTTAAAATATGTCTCGAATCAGCCTCGAGTTCCGAGTAGGATGGGCCCTGGAAGCCCCCCTTTCAGGCACGCCTCCAGGTGAACAACTATCGTTATATTGCGTAACATCTTATAATCGCATTAGTACGCTCGGTGAAGAACGATGATTGACGGCAAAGTTAAGCGCGAAGTGCTGCATGCAACAGAAGCCGGCACATCTGTGAGCATCGAGCACGTGCGCGTACCCAGGTGGCTGCGGCTGACGGGCTATGTCGCCCTCGGGGCGGCAGGCTCGCTCGCGTTTATGATCGGCGCCGCCAGTTATCCGCTGTCGGGCTTGCTCATCCGGCCGCGGCTCAAGCGCCTCTCACAGCTCAAGAGCCCGCACCTGAGGCATCTGATCCGCCGCATCGGAATTCGCTTCGAAGATGTCACCATACCCTCATTCGACGGGACCCAGTTGTATGGCTGGTGGATGCGCACTCGACCCGGTGCGCCAACGGTTGTCATTCTTCACGGAGTGAAGAAGAACCGCACGGATGTGCTGCGCGCGGCGCTGGTGTTGCGACGCGCGGGTTTCAACGTGCTGATCTTCGACGGCCGCGCGCACGGAGACAGCGGAGGCCGCTACGTTACTTATGGCTTTTACGAGCGCCGGGACGTCGAGTCAGCCATTGACTGGTTGATCAAGGTCAAGAAGATCGATCCAAAACGCGTGGGACTGGCGGGCGAGTCCATGGGCGCGGCCATAGCTCTTCAAGTCGCGGCGCACCAGCCACGAATTCGTGCGGTGTGGGCTGACAGCCCCTTCGCGTCACTGCGCCGCATCACCGAGGAGTTTGTCCGTCGAGCGACCGGGTTGCCCGTCGCCGTTTTGAATCCGGTGTTGTGGACGGCGATTCAAGTCGCCAACTACCGCGGCAAGTTCGACATTCACTCGGTTGACCCGTCGGCGCTTGCTTCGCAGATCCGCTGTCCGGTCTATCTCGTTCATGGGACAGGCGATCAATTGATTGCCACCTCGCACTCCGACAGCATTTATGAGGCGCTCGGGGGTGAGAAAGAACTTTGGTTCGTTGAAGGCGCTCGCCACGCGCGGTCAGTCCGTCACGCCAAGAAAGAATACAGCGAACGCCTTGCCCGCTTCTTCACCGAGCGATTGAGAGCTTGAGTCCACCATGGTCGCCGGCTTTGGCTCGCGCAATCCATTCGCACAACCGCAGCAACAATCGCGTTAGTTTGACAATGCCATTAGTTGACACTGACGCGAAGGCTCTGCTAGTTTCAGATCTTCGTTGAGCAATCGATTTTCTTCCTGAGTAGCTCAATGGTAGAGCATCCGGCTGTTAACCGGAGGGTTGTAGGTTCGAATCCTACCTCAGGAGCCAATCATTCAAACACTTGGAGGCGGTCACTAACTGGCCGCCTCTAGTTGTGTGACCGGTATGTGACCGGGATTTTGGCTCCCAGATATTCTTTCAACAGCACGTCGTTTTCTTTCGTCGGTCGCGTGAGTGTAACGCGCCGACATCTGAATCGTACTGTGCCCCAGAATCGCCGCGATCGTGAAAGCATCCGTACCCGCGTCGGCAAGTCTCGTCGCCGTCGTATGGCGCAGATCGTGAAACCTAAAATCTTCGATCTTTCCTCCGTGAGCGCCGCCGTCCACGCTACTTTGATCCAATCGACATTGAACACGCGCGGCCCGACATGCTTCACGGTTTCAAGAGCAGCCCGCGCATCCTGATTCAAAGGTATCACCCGATCCTTGCCACTCTTTGTGTTGGTGAC
>DATIFP010000252.1:0-5210 GCA_035455165.1 Blastocatellia bacterium | reverse complement strand
GAATGTCGAGACCGAGGGGTGGCAAGCCCAGCGCACCTGTGCTGCTCACGGTGGTGCCGCTGCCGCCAAAGTTGAAGCCGCCGATGGTACCGCTTCCTTCAGCCAGGCCTCCAAAGTCCAGGTTCGCGGTGTATTCGCCTTCGGGGATGTAGACGGTGCCGCTGAGCACCTGTCTGTCAGGGGTGCCGGCCAGATCAAGGTTGGCATCGGCAATGACCTGCGCCCCTTGATACAGCACACTGACGTTGCTGGCTTCCAGAGTGAAGTGCCAGTCTTTCGGTTGGAGTCGGGCCAGCGTCAGTGACCCGCTGGCGGAGAGGGTGCCCTCATTGGCGCGGGCCGTGAAGCTTTCAAGCGTAATTCGGTCGCCTGCCAGCGCAATCCGGCCGGTCCCATTCTCGATGGCAACCGGCAGATCGGGCCCGGAGGCTGAGACCTTGTCCAAGCGGACCTCGCCGCTCAATCGGGGGTCTACTCTCGTACCGAGCAAGCGCGCATTAATGGCTACGGAACCGGTGAGGAAGACATCGGGGTCCAGTTGACCAAGGCTGTCAAGATCCGCGGTGCCGTTCAGTTCGAAATCGAGCGGCGTGTCCCCCCTCAAAGCGAGCGTGCCGCCAAACCTGAGGTCAAAGCCTTGACCATAGATACGGGTTTGGTTGACGCTGACCTGCGGGCCGTTGAGGGTGACCGTGATCGGCGTTTGAACGTTGATTGGCCCGCCCCGCGCGGCGAGCGATATGGTGTTGAGCGTGAGATCGCCGCGCAAGCCCTCGAGGGTCATCTCGCCTTCAGCATTCTCGATAGGCCCGACGACGTACAAACGACCATTCACGATGCCGGTCACCGAAGACGCGGCCTCGGGCGCAAACGCCGCAACGAGGGCACCGAGGTCGAAATCTGTGAAGTTGGACTCGATTGTTATCGGGCGGCCGGTGCGGCGCAACTCGATGCTCGCGTGCACGGGCTGCGGCTTGCCGGAGATACCCGTGATCAGATCAACATCAACTCGGCCGCCTGGACTCGTGCGCGCAGTCAGATTCAACTCGCCCGCGCTGCGACCATTGACCGCAACGTTCTGCCCCCGGGCCGTCGCTTCGACTTTGAGTTCTCCGATGTCGCTTGTATTGCCGCTCGCATGAAATGTAGCGTTCGCTGTGCCCTCAACATTGGCCGAGAGGTCAAGCGAACTCGCCAGTTGGTTCAAATCAACATTGTCGGCCTGTCCCTGCAGCTGAAAGTCGTTGGTCTTCAGATTATATTCGCCGCTGGCCGTCAGTTGACCCTGCGCGAAACGCAACTCAGCGCGATCGAGCCGAGCCGTTCGGCCATCGAAGACGACTCTGGCAGTCGCGGTTTCGGCGGTCTGGCCCTGAATGGTCCCGTCGACAAGATTGACCGTCGCCCCTCCGGTCGGCGAGCCCGGCAAGCCGGTTAAATGCGCTTCGCCCGTCAGACTACCGGAGATGATGTGTTGTGCGGGCAAACCGGCGGCAGTGGTCACCGTGTCGACATTGATGTGGTCAATTGTCGCATCCAAACGGCCTGAGCTGGCGAGCTCAGCGCGCGGCGCCGAATACGTGAACGACGCAGTGCCCCCGGCTGTCGCCGCCAACAACCCGTTTTCAAAAGCGACCTCCTGTGGCGTTAAGCGCAGGTGACCTGTCAGACTGCCAACGGTCTGATCGTGCACGCCAATGTTGGACGCATTCAGGTCGCCCTCGATTGACGGATCCTTCAATGACCCCGTTATGCGTCCGTCAAATCGAAGATCGCCGGCAAGACGCGGTTGATACTCGGCGACGGCATCTTTCACATCCTTGATAGAGAGGGCGATGGTTTGCAGTTCCTCAGCCTTTGTTGAATTCAACGAGAAACGCAGGTCAGAGCCGTAGTCCTTTATCGCGACCTTTCCGTTTGCGCTCAATTGTGTCGCTTCGGTTGCCAGCGTCAACTGATCGACCAGTAACTGGCCGCCCTGGGCTCGAATGGCGACGTCGCCATTCATCGGAATCACGTCTTCAGTCTGTGTCGTTTGCGCGCTGAGATGCGCGTTGATGTCGCCGCTGACCGCTTCAAAATTGGTACCGGGCCAGGTCACACGCACTTCACTGTTTAGTGTGCCGGCGAGGGGCGCTTCAACATTTAGCAGCTTTGAGAGTTCGCCGGTGTTCAGCCCGGCGAAGTTTGCCGTCAGGCGTGAGGCTCCGCGCCCGGTTGCGATGAGGGCGTCGCCGGCCGCCGTTCCGCCCATAAGCGACGCATTAAAGCGATTGAGCGCTACCGCGTTATTGTTCGCGACGAGTTCGCCCCGCACCGGGCCGACCGGCGTTCCCCGTATGACACCGCCGCGAACGTCGAGATTGCCTTTGATCTGATACCGGCTTTTTGCGACGCTCGCACTGATGCCGCGCAGCGAGATGCCGGACACCTGTCCCTCACGCAGCGCGAACCGCGCGGCCGTAAGCTGTGGGGCGCTCACTAGCGCGCGCCCATCCTTCATTTCGGCGGTTATGACGCTTCCCGCTAGCCCTTGAATCTGACCTTGAGAAAACCCGACGCGATCAACTGTGAAATGTTGCACGGTCGCGCGCGTGACGCCGTCTTTGATTTCTCCGCTGATGCGGTTGGCGGCAACACCCGCGAGTTGATTTCCCTGAACAGTCACACCGCTGGCTCTCGCCCGACTGCTCGAGAAAGCTATACGCTGGCCATTCGACTCGACATTAATGTCCTCAATCCTTGCGCCGCGCAGTCTATCACCGGAGGCAGTGAGATCGTCCGAAGTCACGCCGCCGGTGATCTTATACCTATCGCCCTCGCCCTCAACGTTGCCATTGAATGCGACGGAGCCCTTCAACAGCAGATCCGGGGCGAACACGCGTGCTGCTTCTGCGAGGACAACGTGCGCCTGGACGTTGGTGTTGTAATGCAACGCGCTCCAATTCTCGAGCGTTCCGCTGGTGTTGATCTCTCCAAGTGGAGAATGGAGCGCGAGGTGATCAATCACCATCCCGGTTTCGCCCAGGCGGGCCGCGAGGTCAAGGCTATCGAGACTCGTATCGCGGCCCTCGTAGCGAAGACGACTCTCGCCGACGTTGAATTGGAGATTGACCATCGAGCCATCGGGCAAGGGCTGCGCATTTCCACGAAGACCCTCTATATCTCCCGCAAGCTTATGTGCCCGGTCATTGAGGTGGATTGTGCCGCTGGAAATAGTACCGACGAGGCTCGAGAAGTCGAAACTGATTCGACCGGGAGCGGAAGGCGGCGCGTTATGCAGGCGGCTAAAGTTGGTCGTTCCGCCCTCATCCGATTCGAGGTAGAGCTGCAGATCATCCAGCTGCAGCCGTTTGAAGATAATGTCCCGTCTCAACCGCAGGGCGTAGGGGCTGGGGATTTCTACGACTAGTTCCGCATTGCCGATCGTGGCTATCAGCTGACCGCTTTCCTGATTGTACAGCTTTATGTCGTGCGCCTTTGCTGTCCTCACGCCCCAGGAAAGATCGACTCCACCGATTTCGGAACGAATTCCGTACTGTTCAAGCGCCGTTTGCACCTGGGCAAGGATGAAGCGATTAACCCCACCGGAGCGAATATAATATAAACTACCAAGGATGAGGGCGAGGATCAGGAGGGCAAGGCTGCCTCCCGCAATCAACAATCGCTTATGGCGTGATGCCCAACCTGACAGGTGCTCAGGCGGTTCCGATTTCCGAATCATTAGACTGGTGGTTAACCGAGAAAATCAGGTGAGCGTCCACGAAGATACTAGCATTGACTTTTAGAATGCGTAAAGTGACTAGGCTGCCGTAGCCAGAGCCACACAGACGAACGGAACTGCTTTGCGTCTTGCGCCGATTCAAAACGCTGCTCGCACAGGAGCAGCAACCAACGCGAGTGATTAATACCACGAACAAATTGAGAGACTCCGCGAGATTGAGCGCGGCAAAAAAGCCGGAAGCAAACAGTCACTGCTTCCGGCGCAGAGTTACGACAAATACCCAAACCTAGAGCATGTCGGTTCGGGCATGTTTTGCACGGGCTGCCCCGATTGCCGTCTTCACATCCTTTTCCTCTTCGGGCGGCGGCAGAACCGCGGGCATTCCAAGCGCTTCAATCCGAAGCTCGCGTGCCCATCCTTGTGTGTGATAGAGGTGCTCATCTTCCTGCTCCTCAACTTCCTGGTACGCTGTCTTCAGAGCCTTGGCTGTATCTCCCTTTGCTCTTTTGGCGGCTTCGCCGATCAATTCCCAGTTTAGATGATCCTTTGTTTCTGCAAGTACTACGCACTCTGCGGCCACGATCTGCGCCGATCCGGGGTCAGCATTCTCAAGAGCCATCTCCATCGCCTCGACCAGCGATTCTCCGATGTGACGTACAACCTGCCGTCCGGGGGTGTCCGTGTTGGCATCTATGCCCAGGCCAGCCAGAATATCCTGCACTATTTCCACGTGCCTCTTGGTTTGCTGCAGATACTTTTCCCATTCTTCCTTTAGATCTTCGTTTGCGACGCAGCGAAGCGCCGTTGTGTAAACCTGTAGTCCACCCAACTCGGTCTCTAGTGCCTCGCAGAGCAGCTCATTCAATTTCTTGTCCTCCATCCTAACCTCCTTCAGAGTTCTGTGATCGCGTGCTGAAATGAAATCAAACAGCGAATCGTTTTCTATCAGTACAAAACGAGTTACGTTCTTCGAAATAAAACGTACGTCCTGGAGAATGAAGATGGAGGGCAATCTGCGGGCCATCTCTTCGACGGAGCCCGCGCAGCGGGCGACAGCGTGTGGCCCAGGGCGAGTCCGCGAGCCCTGGGGTCGCTCGCACCGACGGCGGGACCAGCCCGCGCAGCGGGCGACAGCGTGTAGCCCAGGGCGAGTCCGCGAGCCCTGGGAAAATCACGACGCGCGCGAGATGAGCCCGCGCAGCGGGCGACAGCGTGTAGCCCAGGGCGAGTCCGCGAGCCCTGGGGTCGCGCCTACCGACGCCGGGACCAGCCCGCGCAGCGGGCGACAGCGTGTGGCCCAGTGCGAGTCCGCGAGCCCTGGGTAACCGGCGACCCAACTAGACGGCCTTGCTGCTTGGAGAATCTAGCGCCTCCTCATCAAAGCTTCTATCGCCCGCTGCGCGGGCTCAACGGTCGTCGCCGCATCAATACCAAGGGCTCGAGGACTCGCCCTGGGCTACACGCTATCGCCCGCTGCGCGGGCTCA
>DATIFP010000251.1:0-23788 GCA_035455165.1 Blastocatellia bacterium | reverse complement strand
GATTCGGGACGAATCCTGGCAACTCTGATCCGCTTGCTCGGTGATTTTGATCTTGCCGAGGAGGCGATGCACGAAGCCTTTGCGGCTGCGCTCAACCTGTGGCCGAGGAGTGGAGTACCCGGCAACCCGCGACCATGGTTGATTTCGACGGCCCGATTCAAAGCCATTGATACTCTGCGTCGACGGGCAAGATTTGATGCGTCTCAAGACGAGCTCGTGCGATATCTCGAAGCGCAATGGAGTTCGGCGGAAAGGCCCAATGAAGAGGACAGCCTTGAGGATGATCGGCTGCGCCTGATTTTTACCTGCTGTCATCCATCCCTGGCGCCGGAAGCGCGTGTTGCGCTCACCTTGCGTGAGGTGTGCGGACTGACGACCGAGGAGATAGCAAAGGCCTTCCTCATCACTCCGCATACGCTGGCGCAGCGCATTGTGCGCGCAAAGGCAAAGATTCGAGAGACACCGATTCCGTACGAGGTGCCGACGCCGCCCGAATTGCCGGAGCGACTGGGTGCGGTGCTTCACGTTATCTATCTCGTCTTTAACGAGGGTTATTCGGCCGCGGCGGGAGCGGAGGTAACGCGGGCCGAACTAACCGGCGAGGCGATTCGGCTGGGACGGTTGCTGGCAGAACTCCAGCCAGAGCCGGAAGTCCCAAATCCGGAAATCATTGGGCTGCTTTCCCTGATGTTGCTACAGGAATCCCGTCGCGCCGCGAGGACATCGCCGACCGGAGAGATGATTTTGCTGGAGAACCAGGATCGCTCACTCTGGAACCGGGAGCAGATCGCGGAGGGAGTGGCCTTGCTGGAGAAAGCCCTGAAGTCCAATCGCTTCGGTGCCTACACTCTGCAGGCTGCGATTGCGGCCGTTCATGCGGAGGCGGAATCGTCCGCTGTGACCGACTGGAGGCAGATTGTTGCGCTTTACGATCGATTGCTACGAATTCACCCTTCGCCGGTTGTACAGCTAAATCGTGCCGTGGCAATTGCAATGCGCGATGGTCCAGAGGCCGGTCTGACGCATATCGATGCGGTGTTGGAACATGGCGAATTGGCAAATTATTACCTGGCGCATTCAGCCCGTGCGGATATGTACCGCAGGCTCGGCAGGACCGCTGAGGCTCGGTCCTCTTATGAGAAAGCTCTGGCGCTGACCCAACAGGAACCAGAGCGGCAATTCCTGCAGGAGCGGATTCGGCAGCTGAAATAAAAATTGGGATAGCTGTCGATTTTCCGTCTCCCCAACGACTATAGGACGAAAGCACGATGAGCTACGGTTCCTGGGTGAACAGGAAACGAGTCATCGGAAAGAAACCACAGAAACCAAGGAGAAAAAGTCATGCCACAGTATCTGGTTGCTAACTACCTCCCCGACGACTTCGACCCGTCCACCGTAACCGAAGCGATGATCGAGGAGATCCACGCGCTCAACCGAGAAATGATTGCTGCCGGCGTGAGGAAGTTCGCTTGCGGAATTTCCCCGGCCAGCAACGCCAAGACGTTGCGGAAGCAACCTGATGGTACGGTGCTCGTCACCGATGGGCCATACACCGAGACCAAGGAGCACATGGGCGGTTTCTGGATACTGGAAGCCGCCGATATGGACGAGGCACTCGCGTGGGCGCGCAAGGGTTCCATCTCCTGCGATGCAGCGGGCGAGGTGCGCGAACTTCTATTCTTCCCGGATCCGAATGCAGAAGCGGAATAGTCTAGCCGCTGCGACGTAGGAATAGGCACCGTCTTGACTAGGGGATGAACGAGCCATGAGGAAAATTACCGTACTTGAACACATAACCCTTGATGGCGTCATACAAGCAGGGGGCGGGCCGGATGAGGATAGGAGCGACGGCTTTGCGTATGGCGGATGGGCAGCGCCCTTTGACGACGACGCGATCGGCGCGGCTGTGAAAAAGATGCTGGATATGCCGATCGACCTGTTGCTGGGGCGCAAAACCTTCGATATTTGGGCGGCGTTTTGGCCGCAACATGGGGACATATGGCCCGGCGTCAACACGGCGACCAAGTACGTCGCCTCGAACACCATGACTTCTTCCGAATGGCAACCCTCGGTGTTTTTGAACGGTGATGTTGCGAAAAAAGTGGCCGAGCTCAAGCAAGGCGAAGGACCCGATCTGCACATTTGGGGAAGCGGTAATCTGCTCCAGACGCTTATGAAGCATGATCTGGTCGATAATTTCTGGTTGATGATCTATCCGATAACTTTGGGCGAGGGGAAACGTTTGTTTGCCGGGGGCACGATCCCGGCCGCGTTCAAGGTGACGGAAAGCATTGTCGGCTCGACCGGTGTAATTCTCGCGAATTACGAGCGTGCCGGCGCTGTCCAAACCGGAACATTCGCGCAATAACAACTTGGGAGCGTTGTCGGTTCTTTCTGTGCGCGCCGACTATAGGATGAACCATCAGCGCGCAAGGCCAAACCCTCAAAAGCTCCGGACCAGGAGAAAGGACAATCAAATGAGAAATGTAATTTTCGCAATCAACACTACCCTGGATGGCTGTGTCGACCACACCAAGCAAGTTGCTGATGACGAGACGCATGAATTTTTTACGGATCTCCTGCGAGAGGTTGACCTGGGCGTCTTTGGGCGTATCACCTACCAGTTGATGGTTCCTTTTTGGCCTGAAGTCGCAAAAAACCAGTCTATGACAAAAGCATCGAACGAATTTGCTCGAACATTTGTCTCCATCAACAAAATTGTTTTTTCACGATCCTTAGAGAGCGCTGAAGATACAAATACCAGAATTGTTCGTACGAACCTTCGCGACGAAATAGTTAAATTGAAACAAGAACAAGGCAAAGGCATCTTACTCGGTGGTGTAAGTATTCCTTCACAACTGATAGAGCTTGGTCTTGTTGATGAATATCTTTTTGTCGTTAATCCAATCGTTGCAGGAGAAGGGAGACGGTTGCTGGAAGGTGTTAGCTTGCCGGAGAGATTGCAATTAAAACTTGTTGAGTCGAAGATTTTTAAATCAGGATGTATTGCGCTTCGTTACTTGAAACAGTGATAGATAAAACTGCTACTGCTGTGCCGCTGGCTACGACCAAGAGGAGAAGAACAATGAAATACATCTGTTTGGGATACCTCGAGCCAGGAAAATTCGAAGGCATGACCGAGGACGAGCGACGGGCAACGTTCGACGAATGCTTTGAGTACAACGACCATCTGCGCGCCAACGGACATCTTGTCGCCGAAGTACCTCTTCAGCCTCCGGAGACCGCGTTGACCCTGTACTGGAAAAACGGCAAAGTCGCGACCACCGACGGTCCCTATGCGGAAACCAAGGAACAGCTCGGCGGCATTCAGATCGTTGAGGCGCGAGACCTCAATCATGCCGTTCAGCTTATCTCACAGCTTCCAGGCTTTAAGTATGGACTCGGACCGGTTGAGATACGGCCAGTTGCGGACATAAGCGAAATGATGAGGGAGAGCGAGCAGCGACGGCGAAAGGATACCGCGCGATGAGTACGGCCGCGAGGGAAAGAGTGACCAGTATCATCGCCCTGGTGCTGGTAATCATCTGTTTCCTTGTGCCGAAGGCGGCGGTACAGTCGGATAAATATTTGAAAATGGCACCTGTCGACCAATACTTGATGGAAAGGAATGCCGAGATTCTGCTGGCGCGGAGCGCCGCTCCCGATTCCATATCCAGCGACGCGACGATCCTCGTCCTGGGACGGCAAGGCTATGAAACAGCCGTCCGAGGAAAGAACGGGTTTGTCTGTATGGTGGAAAGAAGCTGGATGGAGGCGTTTGATTCGCCTGAGTTCTGGAACCCGAAAGTGAGAGGCGCCGAATGCCTGAATCGCGAGGCTGCGCGATCGATATTGCCGATCGCTGAGCCGCGGACGAGGATGGTGATGGCGGGCGACTCTAAGGCGGAGATCGTGTCGGGCCCTTAAGGCTGCGTTCGACAACAAACAACTGCCAGAACTCGAAAGCGGCAATATGGCGTTCATGATGTCGAAGTCCGCGTATCTATTCGATGCAGGCGATCACAACGGATCACATGTGATGTTCTTTACCGCGGAGTTCTACCAATCTGCTGTCAACAAGAACCGTATGTCGTCATAGATAAAGCTGGTCCTGCCGGGCGTACCTTTATTAGTTTATAGGCTGTTTCGGGCCCTTTCAAAAATTAACCGCGGATAATTATGTAGACGTTTAAATCCTCCTTCGGTCCTTCGCGACGTATACTACTGGGACTTACGTTTAGTTCTTTACTGAAGGCGCGCATCAAACCTACTTCTACCAGGCGTACCAGATACCGAAAGCGACGCTCAGGGCGCCTGCCAGCATCTGCAGCCTATGATGAATGCCACTGAGTTTTCGAGCGCTCAGGGCGAAGGGCAAACCAATCAGGCTCGACATCAGAAGCATGCCCGCTATCGAGCCCACGCCGAAAACACATAGATAGATCAAACCGAGCGCCGCCGAGTGGATCTGGGTGAGTACGAGCAGCGTAAGCGCAGCCGAACCCGCCAGCCCATGCATTGCACCGATGACGGCAGGCTTGAATCCTATGCGCCGGATGGCGTGCGAATGCTCGGGAGCCTCTCGCTCGTGAAAGTGAACGTGGGCGTGCAAGACGCAGTTGTGATCGTGAGTGTGGACGTGAAAGTCCGCCCGGTCGCGAAGCGCCCTTCGGACCGCACCCACGCCCAGCGCGATTATCATCATGGCGACGCCGAACTCCAGCCAGCTCGCTACGCCTTGCGGGATGGCTATTCGCAGAGCCAGCACCAGCGAACCTACAATGACAAGCGATAGCGTGTGACCGCCTCCCCACAATGCTCCAACGAGCGCCGCTCGAGAAAGCTTCCGATGCTCGCTGACTATCGCCGAAACAGCGACAATGTGGTCCACTTCCGTCGCGTGTTTCAGGCCGAACAGGAAGCCCAAACCCAGCAAGCCGATCGCGCCCGCCGAACCGAACGCGGGCTCCTGGCTCGCGAGGAATATGCCTGGCTGAGAGGCGACGCGTCGAAGAAACCCGAATAGGTTGACCCCCAATTGCCCCAGAGATTCATAACAGATTGCCGCGCCCGCGCAGGCGATGACGAACGCGCTGAGGATCGGGAGAATCTGCGTAAGGCGGCCAAAACGCCCGTACGACTTAATGAAACGCCTCGCGTATACACATGCGAGTCCGATGCCGGTCAACGTGCACGCAAGTCCCAGGCTGAAGGCGACGACAAGCAGGAGTCCGTACCCCACGCGATGAAGAGATATTGCCGCCAGAAGAACCACCAGCGCCGAAGGGCAAGGCAGTATCCCGCCTGATATGCCCAGGGCAACAAGACTGCGCCAGGTAACACGCGAACCGTCCGCGCCGGGTGGAAGGTGCGAATGCGCTCGCCCTCCATGCGAGTGCCCTGGTGATGAATGTCGCGAATGATCGTGGTGATGATCGTGATCAGTGTCCGAATGATGATAGTGATAGTGTGAGTCATCGTTATCCGGGTGCGTGTGCTCATGTTGCTGGTGGTGAGTGTGATCGACTCCCACTTGCTCCTGCAGCTTGTCGGCGCGCGCCGCGCGAGTTCTGCGAATTAACAAGCTCAACCCTATGCCGGCAACTAATGCGCCGGAGACGAAACTCAAGATGGGGAAAATTCTTTCGGGCACGACGTAGCTCGACGCTACGAGAGTCACGAGTCCCAGCCCAAATACCCCGGCGGTGTGCGTGATCGTCACGGTCAACCCTAGAAAGGCAGCGTGTCGCGCGGTGCCTCGCGAACCGACCAGATAAGCGCCAACAACGGTCTTGCCATGACCCGGCGAGAGGGCGTGAAGGCTCCCAAGAACAACCGCCACCAGCAAACCAAACAGCGCAACATCCGGTGTGAGTTCTCGCACGGCGATCAACTCGGCGAGCCTGTCTCGCGACTGGGTTGAAGCTGGGCGACCGTCACGGGACAGCAGCGGTCGCGCGCTGGGCGGAGTTTCGCCGCTAATGAAGGAAAGCTCCGCAACCCTCTCGTTCAAGGGCGCTGCGAGAATATCGTCCGGATAAGATTTGAGCTCATCGGTGACCTCGTTGCAAAAGGCTGAACTCTCGAACACTGACGTTCCGGACATCGGCCGAACGACTAGCTCCCGCCACCCTATTCGGTCCGAGAAGTTTGTGTCCTCAAATCGCAGCCTGTGGCCGGCACCTCCGCCTTCGGCGGAAAACGAGCCTTCCAGATCGCACTCGATGCGCAGCGTCGGGAGTCCGCCTGCGCCGGGAGGTGTGCTGGCCTTCCCCGACACAACCCGCAGCGGTACGCGCACGCCATCGACGGCGAGCAAGATTCCATCAGCGTCCTGCGAGGCTACGCGCTCGCCGTAAGCGGCCAGGTCTTTTGGCGAAGGCGAGGAGTTGCTATCGGCGCCTACCGCTCGCAACTCCTGGAACGCGGGTATTTCTGCCATATCGATTACATAGCGAACACGCACGCGATCGCTTCCCACCTCTATGCGAGCGAAGTGATTAATTGTGAAGTTTCCGAGGGGGTGCGCGAAGGACAAATCGGCTAGACAAAAGAAGAATGCGAGCACGATGAAGACGTTCATCGCCGCGCGGCCGGACACTGAAGATGTTGAAGTGAGTTTCATAAGACTCCCTTTTGAAAAACAAGCGGGAAGGACCGTCGCTTTATTCGCCACTGTTCAGCGCTCGCCTCGCAATTGAAGCTTGTAGAGGGTCAAACTGGGGGTTGAGCGCGAGCGCGCGGTTGAGATAATTACGCGCGCCCGAGCTGTTGCCGGCGGCTCTCGCAATCATGCCCGCGTGGTAGAACAGCCTCGCGTCACGCGTGCCCAGACGGAGGGCCTCAGTTATTGCTGTTTGCGCTTCGGCTACCCTACCCGTTTTGAGAGCAGTCCACGCGAGGGCGTCCGCGCCGTAGATGTCCCGGCGCCCCGCATACTCCTTCAATGCGTTTTCGTATGCTTCTTCAGTTTTGATGTCGTGATCGGCGCAGAAGAGGGCTTGCTGGCGATTGTACAGCGACCCGTTGACGTCATTCAGATGCGCTATCTGTTCGACCAGCGCGTACTCGGCCGCTGCCTCTTTGTCGCGGCCGGCGAGCTTATAAAGATCGCCCAAGGCCGCTACGAATGCCGGGTCAGGGACGATGCTCGTCGCGCGTTCGTAAGATTCGATTGCGCCGGGCAGATCGCCTTGAGCCGCGCGCACGCGACCGAGCGACGCGAGCGCGCGAAAATAATCGGGGAAGGTAACAAGCGCGTCACGATAACATCGCTCGGCGGTCTGGTAGTCGCCGATCCCGAAAGCCGTTTCACCTAACTGCCATCGGCACCAGCTGACGGTTTCCCTCGGGGGAACCGGAAGCGACATCGCGATATTGAGAGCATTTGTGAGGCTGCGTTGAGCAACCTCAGTGTCGCCGTGCAGGGCGCCCAGCCTGGCCGTTCGTTGCTCAACTGCAACTCGCGTCAGGCCTTGTATGCCACCAAGTTCCTCCATCCGTCGGAAGGCCGCTTCCGCCTTGTCGTACTCACCCAACTCAAGCAGCGCGTCACCCAGCATTTGGAAGGAGTAACTCTTATTCGGCTCCAACTCTGTCAGACGAAGGGCGTGATCGCGCGCGGTGATGAACTCATGCGATGCGTATTCGACTTGTGTTAGCGCAACCAAGCCACCGATGTTTTGTTCGGGTGGGAGCGTCGTGAGCGAGGCGCCCGCAGCCCGCGCGGCGAGACTTAGGTAGTTGAGGTCTCCGGTCTCGCGGACGCGCTGAAGGTAGATCGTTGCAAGCTTGTTGAGCGCGATGAAATCTTCCGGGTCCCGCTTGATTTTGTGTTCGAGGAAGCGAGTGGTCTGTTCTTCCATCGAGGGATCTGAAGCCGATGGTGCAGCGGGAGGAAGATGGGCTACAGAGGACGACCCTCGATGGCTACAAGCGCCCAACACCAGCGCGGCTAGAATCACCACGGCAATTCTAATTCGACTCATGCTTCCAACGCTCATCTTTCCTCCCCTGTACTATCAATCTGTAGTAATGGAAAACGTTGCTAGTGAACGGCGCTGATCAACCAGATTGGTCAGCGCCGTTCGGCCTCACCGAATACGGTCCGTGGGGTTAATTCTTTGTATTGTCCACTGCCGGATTCTCCAGCGGCTGATTTGGCGGCGCAAAAAACGGGAATGTAGCGCCCAGCGGCACGTCGTTCCTGTTTACCGCCTCGCGAATGCTGCTCTGATTCGTGATCAGGAAGAGCAAGGTGTTGATGGTGTCATCACCCGCGCGGCGTCCGTTCGGGAAGCCGGTGTAGCCGGGCGTGGTCACATTTTCGCCCTCGCCAACACTGGTGTTTGCCACTGAAAGGTCAAGGCGCAGGTAATCGCCTTTGGTCACTGCAACGCCAGCTAGGATGTTGATGTTCTGCTGGTTGGTTCCCAGGGCCCGAAGCGTGGCGACGATGTCGTTGGCGAACAGCCCTGCTGCGTCATCCTCGGGAGTTGATGCGTTGTACTCGTTCTTACGCGGAAATGGAATGAGCGCCGTGTTGACGGCAGGCGTTGCCATTCGATCCACCTGGACAAATTTCCCGCTCACGTCCACCTGGCCGCTGCCCCGGCGTTTTGCGTTCTTCTGACGCAGCGTTACGCCGTTCACGCCGATAATGTTGCCGGCCGGCCCTCTGAGCATCGAGGCAGGGATGCTCAAGGCGATCATATGAATGTTGTATCCGGCGAAGCTGTCGCGGTTTCGCTGAAGCTGTGACGGGTCAGGGGCGCCGGCCAGAACCGATGCTACAAAGCGGTTGAAACCAACGATGTCAAAGTAGAACGGGTCGTCGGTCAGCCCTGCGAAGAATGAGACGCCGCTTGTAGGATCGGTGGTGATCACAAACGGGTTTGCAGTCGGCGCCAGAGTTTGAACCGTCGTTGGAGCAGAGAATGCCCGTCCGTTTGGGAGCCTTACAGTCGCCGTCTGAGGCTGGCTGCGTGAAGTTTGTGGGGAGAAGGTGATGTCAAAGGTTTGATCTGCTCTCGCATCACCCGTGTTTTCAATCTCGAAACGATACAGGACCTCCGGTGCGAAGAAGCTCAGATTGAGCAACTCCGACGGAACGACGAACCCTTCGACATCGAGCGCGAGCACCACTCGCGAGTTGTCGTTGGGATCCAAAAACGCAAACACATCGGCAAGGTCGGCGCCGGGGTCTCCGGCGACCGAAGTTGATTCGGCGTGATCGGCTGCGTTGATCACGGGTACACTCGCTGAGAAGACGACTGCGAGTGCCAGGCTCGCACTCAAAGCGACTGTCCCAATCCGGGGTCGTACTCGAAACATTAGTGTGCCTCCTTCTCTTACTGCACCCGGTGACGGGCTTTTCAGTAGGTCGTTTTGTTGATCAAGCAGTCGCTGGCTTGACAGGCGCTGCGACTCGCCAGCGCGGTCGAAACCGCTTCCAGCTTCCGCTAGCTCAGTTCATGATTTCGCAAGCTTCCAGAAATAATGGTTCGCCCCAGCTCGCTGGTACATCACATGCGCTTCTGTATGAGCACCCTCCGATTTGCGTCGATTGCCAGGCGCAGAACGTTAGCGAGCGAACACGTCGGTTTCAGATTTTGGCAAGCGGTGGCGGTCTCGAGTGCCATAAGCGCTCGGAATTTGTGCCCGCTCCGCCTTGCTCTCGTACAATGCACACAATTGCCAAAGGGGGGACGGTGAGACCCGCCTACACGAGACTCGCGACCCGTCGGGCTTGTGCTACCCGAGAGCTGTTATCTTTCGCCCGTCACTAGTACGGTGGGAGCTGGTGAGTTGGTTTTCAGCTTCCTGTGTGATGCGTGTGCGCAATAGTGTAAAAGGCGGGTCGCGTTCGTTTGGGAAGACCATCTGTAATTGCTCACCGAAACCGGAATTGCTCACCGAAACCGGGCTTCACTGTAGATAATTTTGTAGATGGTCATTCCTCAAAGGCCAATGGTTTTCCACAGGCTTCTACTAGAATCAACGTAACTGCCAGAATCCACTGTAGATAGTTTTGTAGATGACCCTGCCCTCGCTGGTTTTTTCTATGTATTTCAAGTTGGTTGTGTGTCGAGAAAGGCCAACGAATTAACGATTCGTTCTGCTGATAAGGTAAACCATGTGGGTGAGGTGACAAGGATTGGATTAGTCCGGAATCGTCGCCCGAATCCGTCATGCCAAAGCACGCCTCTCCAACATCGTCGGTTCCAGGCGCCGCCGAGGGGACCTCGCGTCACTCGTATCTCAAGGCCACAGTCGGATCGATCCGCGTGGCTCGTCGCGCCGGGATATAACTCGCCACCAGGGCTACCGCGGCGAGCAATGCTGGTACCGCCGCGAACGTAAGTGGATCTAGTGGCGCGGTGCCAAAAAGCAGCTTCGCGATGAATCGCACCAGCAAGACCGACCCCGTTAATCCCAAACAGGTACCCCCGCCGATTAGCACCGCGGCCCGGCGAAGCACCAACCGCAGCACATCCGTTGGGGTTGCTCCCAGGCTTAGCCGGATCCCGAACTCGCGCGTTCGCTGAATCACCAGGTAGTTCATCACCCCGTAAACTCCAATTGACGCCATCACCAGTGCCAGCAGCGAGAAGGCCAAGAGTATTATCGTACGGAAGCGCGGCTGTGCCACCGATCCCGATACTATTTGCCGCATAGTCTCGATCCGGTCCACTGGTACTGTGCCATCGATCGCGGAAACCGCGCCACGTAACTCCGCCGCCGCGCCGCCTGCCTCGATTTCCGTTCGCACCACAATGGTCGGGTCGCTCTCTATGTTCGGCGACTGCCCGACCGGCACATACATCTCGGCCTTCGCCGCACCGTCCAGCCCCTCGTGCAGCACATCGCCTACCACTCCGATCACCGTCCGCCATTTCTCGCCGGGGGCAAATTGTAGCCGCTGGCCGATCGGGTTCTCCGATGGCCAATACTCGCGCGCCATTGAATCATTGATCATCACCGCCCACGGCGACTCTGCCGTATCCGCCAGCGTGAACGATCGCCCTCGCAGCAATGGAATCCCGATCGTCTCGAAATAGCCCGCACTCACCGGGCGGTACTCCGCCATGTTGTAAGTACCCACCGGCAACGGCGGACGACCTTCGATAAGGAATGACCAATCGTTGTCCAAACCGCTTAGCGGCACGTACGTTGCGAATCCGGCGGACTGAACGCCCGGTCGCCCGTGCAAGCTCTCGAGAAGCGCTCGTTCGAAGGCAGCGATCTTCCCGTTATCGGTATAGCGGGATGTAGGAATCAACAAGCGCGCCGTCAGGATGCTGTCCGAACGAAACCCGGGCGCTACGTGCACCAGCGCCCAAAAACTCTTCACCATCAGGCCGGCGCCGATCAGAAGAGTGATCGCGATCGCGATCTGTGCCACCGCCAGCCCGCTCCGCAAGCGGGTTTGAATTCCACTGGAAGTTCGATTGTTCTGCTTAAGCGATTCCCCTGCGCTTTCGCGCCACGGTCCGAACAAGGGACCCAGTCCGAAGAGAATTCCGGTCACCAGCGAAATCACGGCGGTAAAAATCAGCATTCGCGTGTCTACCGCAATCCCCGCGGCGCGTGACAGGTCGGCAGGCAACTGCGGAGTTAAGGCCGCGATAGCAGCAAGCGCCAAAACGAAGCCCGCAATCCCGCCGAGGCTCGCCAGTAACAGGCTCTCCGTCAGAAGCTGCTGTGCGAGCCGCCGGCGGCTTGCGCCCAGCGCAATCCGCACGGCCATTTCTTTCTGGCGCGCCGCGGCCCGGCTTAGCAGCAGGTTGGCTACGTTGGCGCAGGCGATAAGCAGCACCAGTCCAACTGCGCCAAGCAGTGTCTCGAGTGCCACGCGAACACTCGCCGTCACCTGATCTGTCAACGGCACGGCGGCGATCCCTATGTCCTTGTTATGCTCCGGGTACTGCTGCGCGAGGTTCGCCGCCAAGACATCCAACTCAGCCTGCGCCTGCGCCAGTTTCACCCCGGGCTTGAGCCTCGCGATAACGCGCAACATATGCGCGCCGCGCTGCAGTCTCTGAGGATCGAGCGCCATCGGAACCCAGATGTCAACTTGGCTGCGCGCCTGGAAGTCCGCCGCCGTGCTCCCGAACTGAAAACCCGCGGGCAACACACCGACCACCGTGCAGCTCTCCTCGTTCAGCGTGATGGTCTTGCCCGCGATGTCGCGGTCCGCACCGAACCGTCCGCTCCATGCCGCGTAGCTCAGAATGGCGACTCGATTCTGGCCAGGCAGGTCCTCTTCGGGAAGAAAATTGCGGCCTAGCATGAACCGGACGCCTAATACGGAAAAGAAACTCGACGAAACGTCCCCTCCGACCAACCGCGACGCCTCGCTCTGTCCGCCGAGAATGAAGCTGGGCGCAAAACTGGACGCCCTCATCGCTGCCATCCCGCTGAACGACCGGCTCGCTTCACGCCAATCCACAAAATTCGCCGGCGCTACGTCGCCCAGCGTTCCGTCGCCCTGCCGTTCCGAAAGCATTACGATGCGGTCCGGTTCCGCATACGGCAGCGGCTTGAAAAGCACGGCATCGCACACGCTGAAAATGGCGGTATTCGCCCCAATACCGAGTGCCAGAGTTATCACCGCCGCCGCCGCGAATCCCGGATTCTTCCGCAGCATGCGGGCGGCGTAAGTCAGATCGCCTCGCAAAGCCTCGATGGCGGGTATCATCTGCATAGCCCTCAGATCCTCCTGCAACAAAGTGGTGTTTCCAAACTGCCGCCGCGCCGCCAGCAGGGCGGCGTCCGGTGTCATGCCTTGCCGGCGATACCGCTCCGCCAGCAATCTGACGTGTTCTTCCATCTCAGTTTGGAACTCTAAATCGTGAGGCTCATTGCGAACCGTGTCTCGCATTCTTTGCCATAGCTTACCGAGCCTATGCACGATCATTATCTCTGTCCCTCCAGTCGCAGTAGGCGGTGAATCACTCCGGAGATCCTCTCCCAGTCTTCCGTCTCTCTTGCCAGTTGTTTCAGGCCCCTTTTTGTAATCGAATAGAATTTCGCTTTGCGGTTATTCTCGGAAGCGCCCCACTCCGAAGTGATCCATCCTTCCTGCTGCAACCGCAAAAGGGATGTGTAAACGGTGCCTTCGTTCAGGCGAAGCACCTCTTCGCTCAACTGCTCCAACCGGCGTGCGATCCCGAATCCGTGCAGCGGACCCATCGCCTGTAGCGTTTTTAAAATCATCAGATCAAGCGTGCCCTGCAGCACCTCTGATTTCTTGTTGATGTCACCCTTTCCTTTGGTCATTGCAAATAAGATAGCAGTCCTCCTTTGGAATGTCCATAGGTAGGAGAGCTCAGGTCCGAACGAGCAGATTGTCGAAGTAGATGAGTTCGAGGCAACTGATCCCGCGATGCGCGGCAAGATGACGATCACGATTTCGCTCGCCGATTCAGACGGCGGCACCGAGCTAACCGCAGTGCATCATGGACTGTCACCGAGCGTCTCGCCCGTCGACAACGAGACCGGCTGGCGGATGGCACTCGATAAATCCGCGGCACTCGTCGAGACCTGCTACCAATAGAGGATTGCTGACGGCAATTCCAGAACTCATAATCAACGGCATGAATCAAGAACGGCGAATCAATCAAGAGCAGCCGATGGACCTCGTCGTTTGGAACACACGCATGAGCCCGATAATGGACGGTCTGCGCCTTGACGATGACGTGAGAACGCCAGGCTGCGGGGATACAGTCGTACTACGTCGCGACCCATGGAGAATAGTGCATACTCAAATGCACAGTAGTTTTCGCTTATTTGCCGAAATCGGACTTCTAAGCAGGGGGTCGCAGGTTCGAGTCCTGCCGGGCGTACCTTTATTTTCAATTCTTCACAGCGATAGATTAGCGTTGGTGGGCGAATCCTCGGGACCGCGTAGCGGTTACCTGTTGACCCACGAATCAAGTTCGACCGGCGGACAAAGGTGATTCGGCAACCCCAGTACCGATTCGGCTTCTTGCCCTTGAGGGCAGACTCTCTCCAGCGGCAATCGAGAAGAGCATGGCTCTTGCAGAGCAGATTCTCGACTTCCAGCCTCAATCTTTAAGAACTCAATGTTTGGTTAGATAGCCCGCGCTCCTGCGAGGAAGATGAGCACAGCGCGGTGGGGAAGTGCTGGACTCACTAAACGACCCTAACTTCTTCAGTTCTTGGTTCAGGCTCAGTGGGTCATCGCATAGATAATGACGTTGATGCCGACCCTATATGCGGCAAGCCCATACTTGAGCGGATAGCGGGGATCGTCTATCCACTCCCACGCATCACCCAGGTCGCAGTTTCGCGCGATGAACGCAAAGAGCCGCCCCTTTTCGTTTTGTATTCCCATGTAGTGCGGAACTATGCCGCCTTTCTCATGGGTTACACCGCGACCGAGCCACGAACCGATGCCCGGCACTTGTATAACTTCCTTGATATCAAAATAACAATGAAAGAGCGAGTGGTCGGGCGGCAGATCCTTTATTTCATACTCAGGGAAAACCCGTTGCATCTGTTCACGCACATTTTCCCATTCATAGCTGCCCCAGAAGTCGTCCAGAAAGAGGAAACCGCCGCGTAACGAATATTCGCGCAACCGCTGGGCTTCTTCATCAGAGAGATCCATGTATCCCGGCTCCACAAAGTATATGAGCGGATAATTGAACAGCTGCTCATCCAGAATGGCGATCTGCCTTGGTTCGGCAGAAATGTCCAGATTTGTCCCCGCCCAGTCGCGAATGCCTGCGATGAGATGATAATCAGCCTCCGGAAAATCCACTGCCCAGGATCCATCTCGCCGGCCACCGAACGGAGAGTGGTATATCGTCCGTACGAAAGTAAACTCGCCCGGCTGCTTTGGAGACTGTTTCTCAGGGACATCAGAAAGTGCCCTTCTAAGAGAGGGTTGTGCCAGCGGCGACGAGACGACGAGTAGAGAAACAATGATGGCAAGGCAGACTGTTCGTTGCATAGGACTACCACGCAAGCCCGCGCGTAGCGGGCGACAAGAGATCGGAACTCTGGGCTCAGTGGTGCTCCTCGCGCCCTAACGCCGGGCTTGAGAACCGGCGGACTGCTGCCGCCCACTTCGCGGGCTCATACTCGGCCGCGTGTTTCAATTGACCAGCATTGTGGTCGTCCACTTCACCGAATCCCCACCAACCCCTGGACCGATTGGATCAGTTTCTCTGAGTCGTAGCCCACTCCATCCTTGAAAACGATTTCGACCTTTTCTATTTCGTTGATGTTCAGCGCCGGGTTTCCTCTCACTATCATCAAATCGGCTTGCTTTCCTGCCGCAATCGAACCGATATGCGCCTCTTCGCCAAGAAACCTGGCCCCGTTGAAGCTGGCTATCTTTATCGCCACCAGAGGGGTAAACCCGGCTTCGACCAGTAGCTCAACTTCACGCAAATCTCCAAACCCCGCCACGATGCCGCCGTTGCCGGTCGGGTCCAGCCCGGCTATCAGCAACCCGCCGGCCTTTACGAATGCGCGCTCGAAATCCATCGCCTTGCGGAACAGCGCCACGAATCCGGAATCGGACGAGACACGGGCGCGCGCCGAAAGATAGCGCACCCGGGCATCAGTAGACATCACATTAAGCACCCTGGGATTGAGTAACGCCGAGGCCGCGCCGATGCCGCTCTGAGCCAACGGCGCGCCCCCGGCTTCGAAGACCGGAAGTGTGGAAGTTATCGCCACATTCTTCGCGACAAGAGTACTTATGGTCTCGCGAACGGCCGGACTATTCAGATCCAATTGCCTGAGGCTGGCGTTGACCGCGCCGCCCGGGCACTGATCCGGCTGTTTGTTCGGAACAAACTCTGAATCCACCAACAGCCCGTGCTCGAGATTATCGATGCCGATCTCCGCCGCTTCCCGGAAACCGATCGAGCAAAGATGTCCGGTCACCTTGAGTCCGCGCCGGTGCGCTTCTTCGACTGCCGCGCGCAATTCAGCACGGGTGATGTTCATATAAGCCTTGAAAGAAGTAGCGCCCTGGTCAGCCCAAAAGTTGACCATGCGCCGGGCGTCGTCCGGACCACTCAGCTCGTGCATCACCGGGGTGAACGACCCTCGGCCCTCGAGATAGGGAGCGGTGATATGCATCTTGGGTCCGAGCATTCTGCCCGAGTCGACCATGCGTTTTGTTTCAAGATCGGTGAAGGGAGCAACGCTCCCGGTGGTGCGAATCGTTGTGACGCCCAGAGCCAGGTAAAGACGAGGAAAGCTTATACCCATGTTTGAATAGATCGGGGGAGATCCGCCCTGTGGGAAGAACATGTGATTGTGCATACCCACGAGGCCTGGCAGGGCTGTGCACCCTCGGAGATCGACGGTCTGCGCGTTCGCCGCCAGATCCGATGGTGCGCTCGCCCCGATCGATTGGATCTTGCCGCCTGCAATCACGATCGTCTGATCATCACGAGCCGCGGCGCCGGTGCCGTCGATTATTCGAACGTGCGTCAGGACAACCACCGGCGCTTCCACACGAATAAATTGTTGCCGTTCAGCGGCGGGGCCCTGGACGATGGAGCCGGCCGAGCCGACTGTGATACCAACTAACAGAAGAAAGGTTGTTGCGATTTTCATGGGTCTCCGTTATGAGGCGTACGTTCAAGCCTACATCCGGCCCATTCTAGCTGTTTTCTATCCAAGGTAGAACGGCAAATGCGAACGCGCGAAAATCTCGGCCTCGACCACCGCCACAAGCCCCTCGGTTGCGAGGATCGCTACTACTGTGCTTGTTCCCCGCTTTTTCCGGGCGGCACCACTGATCCTAAGGTTCCGCGCGTGGTAATATTATGCAGATGAATTTGCCGGCCTTTGATGTATTTGCGACTGTCGCCATCGCGTTCCTGGCGCTAATGCTGTTCTTAGCGCTATTCGAGCCCGGGCTCCGGTATCAGATCAAAAATCCCCCTGCTGTTTCAATCGGTTCCGAAGACTTCATCCGAATTCTCGGAGCGCTCGCCAACGGCACGATCCACTCAAACAGCCGAGTAGAGGTGCTGACAAACGGTGAAGTCTTTTACGAAGCCGAGCTTGAAGCGATAGGCAGTGCGCAACACAACATCAATATCGAGGCGTACATTTTTCAGAAGGGAAAGCTCACCCGACGTTTCATCGACGCACTGGTGGAGAAGGCGCGCGCCGGGGTCCAGATCAACCTCGTAGCAGATGCGATCGGCAGCTTCATGACTTGGAACAGCTACTTCGAAACGCTGAAGGCTGCAGGCGGACGCGTTGAATGGTACCACCCGATTCGCTTGCACACGCTGCCTCGCATCAACAATCGCACGCATCGCGAACTGCTTATCGTGGACGGAAAGGTCGGCTTCATTGGAGGCGCCGGCTTCGCGGATCACTGGCTATACGGCAAGCGAAACGGCCTGCGTTGGCGCGACACGATGTTCCGGGTCGAAGGCGAAGCGGTTACGGATTTGCAATCCACCTTTGTCGAAAACTGGCTGGAGGCGTCCGGTGAGGTTCTAGCAGGGATTGAGTACTTCCCTCAGACGGCGCCGGCTGGTCGAGCCAGAGTGTTGGTTGTGGACAGCTCACCGTCGGTGGGTGAATCGACTCGCGCGCGTTTCTTGTTTCAAACGCTCCTTGCGTCCGCGCGAGAGAGTATCTACATTGCGACGCCTTACTTCCTGCCTGATCGCAGCGCTCGAGAAGAAATGGTACGAGCAATCAGGGATCGCGGCGTAAAGATCAAGATCCTCACACCGGGCAAGAAAACGGATCATCTCTTGACGAGAACATCCAGCCGAAGGCTCTATGGACCGCTGCTCCGGGCGGGCGCGGAGATCTTCGAGTATCTGCCTTCGATGATGCACGCGAAGGTTATGATAATCGACGGGCTTTGGAGCGTGGTTGGTTCGACCAATCTCGACAATCGCTCGTTTGGCTTAAACGACGAAGTGAACCTTGCCGCGTTAGACACCGAGTTGGCCGTGCGCCTGCAAGAAGACTTTGCGCGCGATCTGGCCGACAGCCTCGCCGTTTCCTACGACGAATGGAAGCGACGTTCGCTCTTCGAGCGAGCCCACGAGTGGCTGGGCTGGGTGCTCGAGAGGCAGCAGTAAGGGCGGACATTCAGTCATGCGAATACGAGTAGTAACCTACAACATTCATAGATGCCGGGGGCTTGATCGCCGAGTCCGTCCCGCGCGCATAGTCGACGTGTTGCGCGAAATGGATGCCGACATAATAGCGCTACAGGAAGTGGTGAGTCTTCGGGGCGGGGCGAGAGAGAAGGACCAGGCCCGGTTCATCTCCGAAGAGATGGGTATGACGTGCGCCGTCGGCGGCACGCGCATCCATAACGGCGGCATTTATGGCAACGTGGTTCTGACGCGGCTGCCTCTGGTCGAATCGAGAAACTACGACATCAGCGTGCACGGTCGCGAGCAGCGAGGCTGCATGCGAGCGGACATAAGCGCGAACGGGAGTGGCTTGCTGCATGTTTTCAACGTTCACCTCGGCACGGCGTTCATCGAACGCCGCCATCAAGGTCGAAAGCTGGTGAACAACGCGATTCTGAACAACGAGGAGTTGAGCGGCGCACGGATCCTGGTCGGGGATTTCAATGAATGGACCCGCGGGTTGACGACCAGATTACTCGCGACTCATCTGACCAGCGCTGATATTCGAACGCATCTGCTGCGCTCGAGGACCTATCCCGGCGTCTTGCCCTTGCTGCATCTTGACCATGTGTACTTCGACAATTCGCTCGAGCTCGAAGCGATGACCCTCCACAAGAGCCGCACTGCGATCGTGGCATCAGACCACCTCCCGCTGATCGCAGATTTTCGAGTCGAGGCTGATTAGGGCCAATGGGATCACACTACCGAACCCTTGGCTCCCCTTTCGGCAAGGCTGGCAATCACTGCCGCTAGCTCCGCCGGCTCGAAGGGCTTGGCGAGATGCATCTGGTAGCCCGCGGATAGCGCTCGCACTCGGTCCTCAGTTCTTGCGTAAGCCGTCAGGGCGACCGCCGGGATTTGACCCCCGCTGGCTTTGTCCCGCTCTCTGACTTTGCGAATCAGTTGATAGCCGTCCTCGTCGGGCATCTCAATGTCGCTGACCAACACGTCGGGTTTCCACTCGTCCAGGGCTTCAAGCGCTTCGGCCGCGCTGGCGCAGCATTTAACCTGTGCATTCAATCCCTCCACCATGACGCGGAGCATCGTCAACGTGTCCGGCTCGTCGTCCACCACCAGCACCCGCAGCCCGGCGAGCGGAGGATTCTGTTCATAGAGCGGGACGCTTCCGCCGGAAGCCGGGTGAACGCGATCTGTTTCTCGCCGTTCGCCGTGCACGATCATGAGCGGCAACTGAACCGTGAAAGTTGCTCCCGACCCTTCGCCGGGGCTGTCGGCGCGCACGGTCCCGCCGTGCATCTCGACCAGATGCCGGACTATCGCAAGCCCCAGCCCCAGTCCGCCGTGCCGGCGCGTGCTGGTAGCGTCGGCCTGGCGAAACCGATCGAAGACGTAAGGCAAAAACTCCGATGAGATTCCTTGCCCTGTGTCACTCACTGCGATCTCGATATGAGAGTTCACACGTTCGAGCCGAACCTGTATGCGCCCGCCCTTATCGGTGAACTTCACTGCATTCGACGCCAGGTTCCAGACGACCTGCTGCAAGCGATTTGGATCTCCGGAGACCGGACCGGCTCGCGGGTCGAGCACGGCATGTATTCGAATATCCTTGGCATCCGCCGCCGGGCGCACTGCATCGATTGCACTTTCGACGACGGACGCGAGCTCCACCGGCCGGACATCGAGCCGCAGTTTGCCGGTTACTATGCGCGACACATCAAGGATGTCCTCGATCAATTGCGCCTGGGACCTCGCGTTGCGCTCGATCGTTTCGAGCGCCCGCCGTTGAGTCGTTTGATCGAGCGTGCTTGCGCGCAGCATGTGCGCCCATCCGAGTATTGCATTGAGCGGCGTGCGCAATTCGTGCGAAACGGTTGCAAGGAATTCGTCCTTGGAGCGGTTCGCGGTTTCGGCTTCTTCGCGAGCCAGGTGTTCGCGACGAAGCAACTCATCGCGCAACTTCAATGCGTCCTCCCGAGCGGTCACCGCTTCCTGGGCCTCGCGGTACAACCGCGCGTTATCAACCGCGAGCGCGATCCGGTGAGCGAGGTCTTCGGCGAGTGCGAGATCCGTTTGATCGTAGTGCCGGCCCGATTCCGCGGTCACCAACGTTATGGTGCCAAGCGTTCGATTGCGCGCGACCAGCGGGACTATCATGCAAGCCTTCAGACCCTGTCTGCGAAGAACCTCCGCCAACTCCTCATTACGGGCGACGAGGGCCAGCCTCTCCTGATTTATCTGCGGATAGAACTCAGCTCTCCCGGTGCGCAGCACGTTAGGAACGCCAATCGGGGCATCGAGGTCAAGCGGGAAGCGCCGGCGCAATTCACGCGCGGCTTCCAGCTTCGCCGGATCCGAGTGCGCGATCGCAAGCTGGCGTGGCGTCCCGCCTTCGTCGACTATGTGCATAGTGCACCAGTCGGCCAGCTTAGGGACCGCCAGTTTTGCCACGCTCGCGAGTGTGGTTTCGTAATCAAGGGAGCTTGCGAGCAGACCGCTTGCCTCCGCAAGAAACCTCTGCGCGTCCTCGGCGCGCTTACGCTCGGTGATGTCCATGGTGACGCCGCGCATGCCGATGGGGTTCTCGTCGTCGTCGCAGATCACAACCGACTGGGCTTCGACCCACACCACGCGTCCGTCCTTTGCCAGCCACCGGAAACGGCTTGTGCCTCCTTTGCGGCCCGAGAAGATCTCTGCCGCCTCCCGCGCCGCGCGTTCGCGGTCATCGGGATAAACAACCGAGAGCCAGAAGTTGGGGGTGGACAACCACTCATCCACGCTGTAGCCCAGCATCTTCTCTACGTGCTCGCTGACGAAATCAATGCGCTGGTTCGACTTGTCGGGCTCACCCCAGGCTTCCCAGACAACACCGGGCACATTAGCCACAACCTTATCCAGTCGCTGACGCTCTTTTTCAACCTGCGCCGCGAGCAGGCTCTTCTCCTGCTCCGCTCGTTTTCGATCGGTGATATCGCGCACGATGGTCGAAGCTCCCTTGACCTGCCCGCTTTCGTCGAAGATCGGGGAGATGGTGAGTGCGACGTCTATCAGCCGGCCGTCTTTCGTTTGCCTTATTGTTTCAAGATGGGTTATCGACTCGCCGCGCTTCAAGGCTTCGAATATCACCGCAAACTGGTCACGGTGTTCGGCAGCCGAGAGGATTGAAATGGGCTTGCCTTTCACTTCATCGGAGGAGTAGCCGTAGATTCGCTCGGCGCCGGCATTCCAGCTGACGATTGCGCCGTCCAGTGTCTTCCCGATGATCCCGTCCTCTGATGACTCGACGATCGAGGCAAGAAAGTACGACGCTTCTTCCACTTTTTTGCGATCGGTTATGTCGACGCACGAGCCCGCGAGTCCGATGAACTCTCCCTCCTTGGTGTAGCGAGGAACGCCGTTGTCCAGGACCCATCGATACTCTCCGTCTGCGCGCCTCAAACGATATTCGACGCTGAAGGCGCTCCGCGCCTCAAAAGACGAGACATAATCATCGAGGCAGCCGCGCAGGTCATCGGGATGCACGTTATCAGCCCAGCCGTATCCGGTCTCCTGATCGAGATTGCGTCCGGTGAACGCGAGCCAGGTTTGGTTGAAGAAGTGCCGAAGCCCTTCCGGACCCGACAGCCACAACATCACCGGCGTGGTATCCGCCATTGTGCGGAACCGCTCTTCGCTCTCGCGCAAGGCCTGCTCGGCCAGCCTCCGCTCGGTGATGTCGCGCATGGAACACCGCAGGTGCGCGAGCTTGCCGTCTTCCCGCTTCGCATTCGACGAATAGAGGACGTACTTGATTGATCCATCCTTGCATCGCAGCCGCACCTCTTGTTCGAACGGCGCTTCGCCCGCGAGACACCTGTTCCACAGGTCATCGGCCACTTCGCGATCGACATAGAACTCAGACGCATCTCGTCCTATGTACTCATCGCGGGTATAACCGAGAAGCGACAGTTGCGCGGGGTTCGCGCGGAGGATTCGACGATCGGGACCAATCCATTCAAAACCGATGGCGGCGTTTTCGAAGAAGTCAGAGAGGTCCTGCTCGCTGCGCCTGATGGCTTGCTCGGCCTTCTTTCGCTCGGTCAGGTCGCGAAAGACCAGCACGACGCCAATAGCCTTGCCTGACTGATCCGAGATTCGCGAACTGGTCTCCTCCACCGGTATACGACTGCCGTCTTTGGCGATCAGCAATACCTGACTCGCGATTTGCTCTTCAGCTCCACTCTCGAGCACCCGGGCGACCGGGCACGCGACGGCTTGTTGGGTGTTCTCGTCGATGATCTTAAAAAGTTCTTGAATCGGCTTGCCCGCAACTTCCTCTTGATCCCAACCAGTAAGGTCCCGCGCGACGCCGTTGAGAAAAGTCACGCGGCCCTCGACGTCGGTCGCAATTACTGCATCGCCGATGCTTGCCAGAATGGTTGCCAGTCGTTCCCGGCTCTCCGCGAGCGCCGCTGCATTCAGCTCCGCGCGGCTGCGGGCTCCCTGGATGACCTTGATGAGCAAAGAAAGCCCGACGGTCAGAACGCAAAATGTCAGGACGGGAAGGAGTTCAGTCTCATCGGCAAGAGCAAACGAATTCCTCGGCTCGATGAAGAAGTAGACACCGCACAACGCCCCAAGTGCCATGCTGACAAGCGCCGGACCGAGGCCCGCGTAAATCGCCGTTACGATCACCGCAACGAAATAGGTAGTATGAGGAAGGCGCGTACCGAGTACGTGGTCGAGCGAAAAGCGAAGCAGCGTCGCAAGCACGACACCCACAACGGCGCCTGCGTAGCGCGAAATCCCGGGAGATAGTCTGAAGCGCGGTTTGCTCAAGTCATTTAGCCAACGCACTTAACCGATAGTTCGTTGGCGGCCGGTCTACGGTTTTCCGAGGAGGTCTGACCGTGTTTTGCCTGCGTCCGAGTCAAAGATTAACAAACGAACCGCTCCAGTTCCAATGGCGGGTTTGACCCTGCCAAATCTCCTCGGTAGTATGAAGGCCCGTCAACCGCGCACATACCAAGGAGCCTGCAAATGAAAGCCATACGCGCACACCAATGGTGCAGTCCACGAGAACTCGTGGTCGATGAGATAGACATACCTCAGCCCGGTGAGGGCCAGCTCCTGGTGCGCGTAAACACAACCGGACTCAACTTCCCCGACTTGCTGGTCATCAGCGGAAAGTACCAATTCAAACCCGCGCTCCCGTTCTCGCCCGGCTTTGAGATCGCAGGCACGGTTGAAAGGCTCGGACCTGGGGTGACGAGGTTTTCCGAGGGCCAACACCTAATCGCTCAGATTCCCGTGGGCGGGTGCGCCGAGTACGCCGTTGCCGAAGAAGCATACGCGCACCCGAAGCCCGATTCGATGAGCGATGAAGAAGCCGCCGCGTTTCCACTGGTGTATCAGACCGCCTACTTCGGGATTGCCTACCGGGGCGCGATGCGAAAAGGCGAGACGGTGCTCATTCACTCCGCGGCCGGAGGTGTCGGGCTTGCGGCGGTTCAGATCGCTCGAGCGCTGGGGGCTGGAAAAATCATCGCCACCGTCGGGTCCGATGAGAAACTCGCTTTAGTTCGCGACCACGGCGCCGATGTGGCGTTGAACTATCAGACAGAGGACTTCGTCGAAGTAGTCAAGCGCGAAACAAACGGACGCGGGGCCCATGTAATTTACGATCC
>DATIFP010000250.1:0-34610 GCA_035455165.1 Blastocatellia bacterium | reverse complement strand
GGTCAGGCTCGATAAGACGATCACCGCGATGATCAGTCCGCCCAGCCAGGCTTCGAATGTGAAGGTCGGCAGCGGAAGCCACGGCAGTCGATCGCGAATCGAGCGGACCGCCGGGTTGTAAACCCCGAGAAAGTTTGTGAGGGCCTCATCGACGACGTGAATTGCAAGCGCCAGGCAGAGGGCAACCCATGCCGCGGCATGCCTGACCGTGCACGGCACTTCGTATCCGGTTGATAGGCTTTCGCTTGTCATTTCGATGTCCGACAGACTCAGTTTGTCGGTCTGTTCCTTTCGCGGCCTGGCGAGAAGCTGAAGCTTGTCGGACCCTACAGCTTGAACAACTCGATCGCGTTGTCGCGAATCAGCTTGCGTTTTACTTCGTCTTTCAACCCGAGTTCATCGAGCTGCTCGAGGTTCTCTTTCCACGGCAGACCGTTGGTGCCCCAGATCGCCCGGTCGCGCCCGAGCCGGCTGCTGATGAACTGAATGATTTGCGGCGAAAGATACTTGGGACCCCACGCATCGACGCCGAACCAGATGTTTTCCCACTTGTAACAGACCGATATCAGCTCATCTACCCAAGGCCAGCCGGTGTGCGCGCCGATCATCTTCAGCTCGGGAAAGTCGCAGGCGATCCGGTCGAGATACATCGGGCGCGCGCCGTCGCTGGGCATCGCTTCCAGCACGTGTCCGACTTGCATCGACACCGGCACCCCCAGCTCGACGCATTTGGCGTAGAGCGGATACATCTTCGCGTCATTGAGCGGAATGTCGAAGCCGTAGATATGAACGTACACGCCCTTGAAGTTATGCCTGGTGACGGCCAGCTCGATCTCGCGAAGGCTCTCGCCAATGCGAAAGGGGTTATAGCCCGCCAGTCCGACAAATCGCTTCGGATACTTCTCGGTGTATTGCAGGACGTCTTCGAGCTTGGTGTCCATGTACATCCATTTGCGCCAGTAGGACCACATCTTGGTCTGGGTGATGAACACCTTCTCTACGCCGGCCTCATCCATCTTGCCGAGCATTGCTTCGATCGACTCGAAGCGTGGCAGGCCGCCGATCGCTTTTTCCATTCGACAGATGAGCTCGCCTTCCTTTGCGCGGTCCCACTGTTCCATGAACTCGCGAGTCGCAACGTAGTACATGAAGTCGATTGCTTTGACCTTCTCGGGCATATGAATCTCCAGGTGGAAGAATCGGGCCGGGTGAACGTCCCGCCGCTAACTATAGGAGAGCACAGCGCGAAACCGCTGTGACCGCCGTCACGTGCTCGGGTGACAGGCGTCACGTCTGTCCGTTTAATTGGGGAAACTCAGGGACTTGTTGCGTGCGATCGGAATCCGGAGTGCGGGATGGTTAGGACAGCAGCAGTCTGTGCGAACGCGTGGGAGTCGGGCAGGCAGGCGAAGTCATCGGGCGCCTGGCTGACCGGAAACACTGGCCGGGTTTGCAACCAGCAGCACGCAGAGAGGAGTGGGTCTGAGTTCGGACCATCGAACGGATTTCGCGGGGTGCCGATTGTTTTGATTATCTTCAGAGTTGTCGAAGTAAGCGATCACTTCAACTCGAGTTCCTCTTGGCAAGGCGACCGGCTGCTTGAAGTAGTAGGTTGGCGCCCAGTCTGACTGATAACCGCGCGCCCAGATCAGCACCTCCTGAGAACCATCGGGCCGGTATGCAGTCGCTTGAAGCGAGACTAGAAGCGGGTGCACATTCGGGCGAATGGCCACGGCCTCCGAGTCGCTCAGAGTGGTTAAAGACAAATTAATATGTTGGAGTTCAGCTCCCATCGGGATTAACGCTTCACGATTTGTAATAGCCAGTTCTTGAAGCTGTTTCTTGGGCAGCGCCTTTGCAAAGTATAAACCAACCGAGCTCAGGTCCTTGTTCTCTTCCGCTGACCCGCGATAGTGAATCCGAACACCCAAGCGCGAACCTGCCGGGAGCGCCTGCGCAACACCACCACCGAGCGCAATTGTCTTTTGGCCGGGCATCCAGGTCCCCAGGACAGCAGCGTTCTGAAACGCTGCGGATGAAGAGGCGACGGAGTCATCGCTCTTTACCTGGAGCATCGCAGGCGGGGCCTCCGCTGTCGTTTCGGCTTTCACCAGATAAAGGGTTGCGCAATGAACCACCGAGGCGGCTCCCGGACGGAGATCAACGGCGGTCAGCCACCGGGCTTCCTTGAGGTTGGTCGGAAGAAGGAAATCGCGGTATTCATCGGCATCGCCGGCGACTTTCGACTCGCTTTCGGGCTTGAGAATCAGGTCGGGTTTTCCCATCTGCCAATCGGTCGAAAACAACGGGCCCGAAGGGAGGTCCTTGTCGTCGCCTTTCGGCGCGCCGCCCTCAACCCAATTGACCAGAAGATCTATATCGTGCTGCGGCAGCACCATCGCATTGCGGAACTCGCCATAGCCTCTAGCGGCGCGCCACGGCGGCATTCGTCTTTCCAGCACTTCTTCCTTGATGGCTTTTGCCCAGGGCCGCGCTTCGTCGTAGGTTGCAAGCGACATCGCGATACCGCCCGGGTGATGGCACCCAAGACAGCTTCTCTGGAGTACCCTGATTACCTCTTTGTTGAACCTCACCTTCGTTGTGATCGGATCATGGGCGCTGGAAGGGAAGGCAAAAGTAAAAAGGCAAAAGGCAAAGGTGAGCACAATGGCAGCGCGAGCGCCGAAGCCACGGGCGTTCCCAATTTTCCTTCTTTGCCTTACTACTTTTTCCCTCATAGCAATGAGGGCCGACCCAACTCGAATTGCGTCCGTTGGATCGGCCCTTGGATTCTAGCTCAACGTTTCGCTCAACACTACTGCTCGTCCCTACTGATAGGCCACGGATGACACGGTTTTGACGGATTCATGCGGATTCAACCTGGTCGCCCAACAGACTTCAGTTCCCGCCCGGTCCCGATGCGACTCTGTTGACTTTCGTCGCGCGCATCGTGCGGCCGTTTATCTCGAACGTCAATCCGGTCACCGCCCCTTTTTCATCCTTGAGGAAGGTAACTTGAGCGTCGATGATCTTGAAGTAGAACCTTGTCTCCGACTCTGGAAACGCCTCGATCTTCGGTTGTCCGGGCGCGGTGAACATCAACTTGTCGCCATCGCGTGAAACCGTGAACGATGCCGGGCCAATCGCATATTCGCCGACATAGGAATCGTAGATTCTGGTGTCGATCTTCGCCGTGTTTCGTGGCTTCGCGTTCGTCACGTAGTCGAAGTAGCCCACCATCATCTCATCGTAGGTCGGGTCGCCGAATCGCACCGTCTTCGTCGGATCGGGATTGTACTTGTTCCTCTCCGAGTTGTCGTAGTGCGCGGTTACAATCATCTTCGTTCCCTTTGGGAGGACCAGCGGCTTGTTCAGTTTGTACAGGGTTTGCCAGTTGAAGTTGTAGTTGGGTACGAAGAGCACCGTTTCCGTCTTGCCGTCCGGATAGACAACGTCGTACTTCATGTCCTTCCCGCGCACGTGCATATGCGGCAGGAGCGTAAACAATTCGACGTCACGGCTGAAGGTGTAGCAGCCCTTGACTTCGTGATTGTCGGCTCCCGGCGGAATCTTGAAGTAGTGGTTGATCACACCGAATGATGTCAGGACCTTCTGTGGAGGTTCCTTTGAAATAAACAGGCCAACCGAGGTTCGGTCCTTTTCGACCTTGCCCGTGGTCTTCGAATAGTGAACTTGCAGCACGATGTTCGAACCGGCGGGAATCGCCTTGGCCATTCCGTCCGGGAAGATGTCCAGGTCCTTGCCCGGCGTATAGAAGCACAGCGGGAAGCCTAACCCCTCCTGACCGCTGCCACGCGCGAACCCGCCGTCGGGGGCGGTGCACCCGTCATCATAAGTGGGCGCCTCGAGCTTTGTGCGAATCAAGGTCCCGTCCTGATAGAAAATCGATCTGGGAGACGGCTTGCCTTGAGTGGCCTTCCACTGGGCCTGGAACTGCGGAGTCTGGATGAATGCAATCACGTGATGCACGACCTTCTTGTTGCCCGGATGAATCTCGGCGGCGCGAATCCACACGTCCTCTTTGAAACTGGTCGGCATCGTGAAGTTGATGTACTCATCGGAGCCGGTCGCTTCGAGCGTGTATTCTTCCTGCATAGAGAGCACGATGTCGGGCTTGCCGATCTTCCACCCATCGGGGAAGCTGGGCGCCGGCGGCAGATCCCTAGGATTGCCTTCCTTGGCGCCTTGATCCACCCACGCGGCGATAGTTTCAATCTCCTGGTTCGTTAACCTGCGATCGTTTGAGAACTGGCCGTAGTGCGGGTCCGCGTGCCACGGGGGCATCTGTCGCGTGACAACCTTCTCTTTGATCGAACGGGCCCATGGCCGGGCCGCGTTGTAAGACAGCAGCGACATCGGCGCCATGTCGTTAGGTCGATGGCAGTCGGCGCAGTGCTTGTAAAAGATCGGCGCGACGTCCTTGCTGAACGTTACTGCCTTTGGCGGCCCGCTGGCCCCGGCGACCGGCGAGAGGGCAATACACGACGCGGCCATGAACGCCGCGGCGAAGAGGGTTGCGATCACTTTCTTCATACTGAGACTCCTCCTTGCTTCCACTCTAACGAGGACCGATATCGCATGCCAGGTCTTAGCTGATAAACGATGCGCCGGCCACGGCAAGTTCCGGGACCGGCGCAGAGGTCGAGGCGCAGTATCGGCGATCTATTTGCCGCTCGCCCTCGCAGCATCCGGCTTCGGCGCCTTCGCCGGATTGTCCACCATGATATCCATCCAGGCAATCATCATCTCGTCGTAGGTCGGATCGCCCCAACGGACATCCTTCTTGGGATCGGGGTTGTATTTGTTCTTGGCGGAGTTGTCGAAGTGCGCGGTCGCAATCAGCCTCGAGCCCTTCGGTATGGTAATCGGCTTCTTCAGCCAGTAGGTTGCCTGCCAATTGAAGTTGAACTTCGGCACCCACAGCAGCGTCTCACGGCGGCCATCGGGATAGACGACTTCGTATTTCATATCCTTGCCGCGAAGGTGCATGTGAGGCATGTAATTAATGACCTGGAGATCGATCGGCACTGTCTGACACGCAAGAACTTCGTGATTGTCCGCCCCGGCCGGGATCTTGAACATCACGTTCGCAGCCGCGCTGGTGATCACCATCTTGTCAGGCGGCTGCTTGGCGAAGATCAGACCTATCCTGGTTCGGTCCTTCTGCGGCCCCGAAAGCGCGCCCCTGAAGGACGAGTAGTGCATCTGGAACATCAGGGTCGAGCCGGCAGGCAGCTTCTTCGCCACTCCCAACGGATACACCGTGTTCCCAAGCCCCGGAGCATAGCCGGCAAGCAATGACCCCTCGTTCTCATCGCCGCCTCCGCCCGGTCGTCGCCCGCCGGATTGCTGGGGTGTCTGCTCACAGGCGTTGTCAACCACTGGAGCGTCCATACGCACGCGGCGCAGCGTTCCATCGAGATAGAAAAGCTGACCGTTGGCGGTACGCGCGCCAACCTTCTGTCCGCTTTGTTTGGCCTGCTCGGCGCGTTTGGCCATCATCTGAGGACTCTGAATGAACGCGATCACGTGATGCACCACGCGCTTGTTGCCGGGTTGAATCTCGGCGGCTTGTACCCACACATCTTCTTTGAGGTTGGTCGGGATGAAGAAATTGATGTAGTTGTCGGGATCGTTCGGATTGATCGTATGCTCTTCCTGCATCTCGAGCACGACATCGGGTTTGCCGATCTCCCAGCCGCCCTGGGTGAATTCCGGCTTCGGCGGGAGGTCCTTGGGATTGCCTTCGCGGGCTCCCTGATCGACCCACGCGACGATAGTGTCTACGTCCTTTTGAGCGAGTCGATGGTCGTTGGTGAACTCGCCGTATCTGGGATCCGGGCTCCAGGGAGGCATCTCACGCGTGAGGACCTTCTCTTTGATCGAGCGAGCCCACGGCCGAGATTCTTTGTAGCTCAGGAGCGACATCGGAGCGATGTCGTTCGGCCGATGGCAAACCGCGCAGTTGTTGTAAAAGATCGGCGCGACATCTTTTGAAAAAGTAACTTCTTTCGCGGGCCCCGACCCGCCGGCGCGGGTCACCGGGGAGAGAACAACACAGAGCACCGCCAGGCACCCCAGGGCTACACTCATCAAGATCGCTCGCTTCATTGGTCCTCCGATTAAGGTTCGATCGCTATCAGTTTTTTGCCCGGTTTCAACTTATCGTTACGTTCGAAATGGCGGCCTGGGTTCGGACTATCTTTGCCCGGTCGCCGCGGCATCCGGTCTGATCGTCTTGGATGGAGAGTCAACATAGTACTCCATCCATCCGATCATCATTTCTTCGTAAGTCGGATCGCCCCAGCGAATCGCCTTCGACGGATCCGGGTTGTATTTGTTCTTATCCGAGTTGTCGAAGTGCGCGGTGACGATCATCTTGGTGCCCTTGGGCAGGAAAACAGGTTTCTTCAAGTAGTACATAGTCTGCCAGTTGAAGCTGAACTTCGGCACCGACAGCAGCGTTTCCGTTCGGCCGTCGGGGTAGACAACGTCGTACTTCATGTCTTTCCCGCGAAGGTGCATGTGCGGCATGTAGCTGGTCAGGTGCACGTCAGCGTCGAACGTGAAGCACGCAGTCACGAGGTGGTTGCCGTCACGCGGAGGCAGCTTGAAGTAATGGTTCTGAATTCCTACCGTGTTCAACGAGCGCTCGGGAGGCTTGCTTGCGAAGTGCAGCCCAAGCCGGGTCTTGTCACCTTGCGCGCCCTCGAACTTGCCGCCGTAGCTCGAATAGTGCATCTGAAACACAAGCATCGAGCCGGCGGGAACCTTCTTCGCCGTGCCCGGAGGAAACACATCGATGCCTTTGCCGGGGGCGTAGCCCGCGAGGAACAAACCAAATGCGTCACCTCCCTCGCTTGCGCTTGGGCGTTTGAATGCTGAACCGCCGTTGGGCGCGCCGCACCCGTCGTCGATCACCGGAGCGTCGGCCTTGACCTTGAGAAGCGTGCCGTCGCGATAGAAGACCTCGCTCTGCATCAGCGCTCGTGCGCGACCCTGGCCTTTTTGAAACTCCGCGATCATCGCAGGAGTCTGGATGAACGCAATCACGTGATGCACGACCTTGCGGTTGCCCGGAAGGATTTCGGCGGCGGTCACCCATTTGTCTTCTTTGAAGTTTGTCGGGACGATGAAGTTTTGAATCGTGTCGGGCATTCCGGGGGTGACCTTGAACTCCTGTCCAATGTCGAACACGGCGTCGGGTTTGCCGAGCCTCCACCCGTCGGTTGAGCTGAACTCGGGTACGACGAGGTCTTTTGCGTCACCTTCCTTGGCGCCTTGATCTACCCAGGCGACTATAGTGTCTATGTCCTTTTGAGCGAGTCGATGATCGTTGGTGAACTCGCCGTACTTCGGATCGGGGCTCCACGGCGGCATTTCGCGATTGATGACCTTTTCCTTGATCGAACGCGCCCAGGGGCGCGACTCCTTGTAACTCATCAGCGACATTGGAGCTATATCGTTTGTCCGATGACACTCCGCGCAGTTTGCGAAAAGGATCGGAGCGACATCGCGGTTGAAGGTTACTTCTTTCTTCGCTCCGGAATTCGCGCTCGTGGTCGACAGTACGAGCAGCGCGCCCGCCGATAATGTCCACGCTACTGAAAGTCGCCGTTTCATCTGGGTCTCCTATTTCTGCCTGGCTGAGCCAGATCATTTGCCTGCGGAACGGCCGTTGTTCACGGCCGTTTCGTTTCTCAGGTGCTCTTTATCCAGCGTGTAGCTGATCCAACCTATCATCATGTCATCGTAGGTCGGCTCCCCGAATCGGACATCTTGTTTCGGGTCCGGGTTGAATTTGTTCTTTACCGAATTGTCAAAATGGGCGGTTACTACAATCTTCGTTCCCTTCGGCAAGGCGATCGGTCGCTTCAAGTAATAAACTGTCTGCCACGAGAAGCTGTAATTGGGCACGTCGATCAGGACCTCCGAATGGCCGTCGGGATAAAACGCTTCAAACTTCATGTCCTTGCCGCGCAGGTGCATGTGCGGCATCAGCGTTTCGAGGTGGATATCCTCTTTGGTCGTCCAGCACGAGGTGACTTTGTGATTGTCGGCGCCGGCTGGAATCAGGAAATAGGTGTTGGCTATCGGGCGAGTGTAAACGTGCTTATCGGGCGGCGTCTTTGCGAGGACAAGTCCGATCATGGAACGGTCCTTCTCGACTTTGCCGGAGGCCTTCGAGTAGTGCATCTGCAGCAGTATCTTCGAGCCGGCCGGGATTCGCTTGACCGTGCCGGGTTGCATCACGCCCGGGTTCATCCCCGGCGCGAAGCCAACCAACAGATCCATGTTGCGCTGCTCCTCTTTCAGATCGAGCGTTTCGCCGTTTCCGCCGTTCGGCAATGAACAGCCATCGTCATAAGCGGGGATCCCCGGTTTCATCCGCATCAGGAACCCTTCGCGTCGAAAGATCGAGCGCTTCTCCTGCTCGGCTCGATACTTCTCGATGTCGGCTTTGCTGAACTTCATCGCGGTGTCGCCGTTGCCGCTTTTTGGAGGCGGCTGAACGAACGCGATGATGTGGTGAACGATCTTACGATTGCCGGGCCTTGCTTCGGCCAGTTGCACGTAGACATCTTCTTTGAAGTTTGTGGGTATCTCGAAGTACTGATACTCGTCGGGTCCCGAAGCGTCCAATGTAAACTCTTCCGGCATCTGCAGCACTATGTCGGGCTTTCCGATGGCCCAACCATCGGCAAACTTCGGCGCGGGAGGCAGGTCTTTGGGATCGCCTTCCTTCGCTCCGCCGTCCACCCACGCTGTGATTGTGTCGATCTGCGCTTGAGTCAAGCGGCGATCGTTTAAGAACTCGCCGATGTGCGGATCAGCGTGCCACGGTGGCATCTGCTTGGTCGCGACCTTTTCTTTGATCGATCGAGCCCAGGGCCGCGCGTCCTTGTAGCTCAACAGAGACATGGGAGCCGCTTCGCCCGGACGGTGACACTCCGCGCAGTTCTTGAAGAAGATCGGCGCAACATCACGGCTGAAAGTAACTTCTTTTTTGCTACCGGAGTTGGCGCTGCTCGAGTTGTTGAATGCCAGGGTTACTAAACAGAGAGCGACGAGAAGGGGGAGGGTAAGCTTCTTGGTCACGAGCCTGTCTCCTTTGAGGTCTGCGAGCGACTGCAGAGCTTGGATTCGAGCGCTACTATGCTATGAAAAAAGGGGTTATGTGTCAAGAAATTTATGAATGGATTTCAGGTTTTACGCCGAAAACCTGAGTCAGGGCTCAGGTTTTCTGAGAGTTGTATTGACCACGGAGGATACTGGGTGTCTTTGCGTCTCTGCGGTTCTTGGCGTCTTTGCGCGAAACCACTCTTGCCGAGGCCCGTTTCTCTTGCCGAGGTCCGTTTCGCGCAAAGACCCCAAGAACCGCAAAGACGCAAAGATGCAAACGGGCAAAGACGCAACAACGCCAAGACGCCAGGTTCGATTTGCTGCGCTTCAGAGACGCGATTCGATCGATTCGAGGGCCTGAACTATGGATCTGCCGACCGGTTCGAGGATCTCAGGTCCAGTCATCTCGGGACTGTCGGCGGGCGTATGATGAAACTGATGCGCGGCCGCAATTCCAAACGTGTGATAGCCTGCCTTGATCAACTGCTCGAATTCGCCAACCGCGCGATCGGTATTCGGAGTCATTCCCGCCACACCTGCAAACGCGTCCGTGAGAATCGGAACCAGATCCCGGCTGGTCATCAGCGTTCTCCGTGAATCCGGCTCCTGGAGCCGCCTCAAACCGTTGGCGCCTTCTTCCCACTTGAACGCCGCGATTCCTGCTCCTAGGTGAATCCAGCACTTCACATTGTCCGGCGCGGGCGCAAGGTCCTTCAGAAAGGCCCTCATTCCAAGCGCGCCGACCTCGTGACCTGACGTGGAAACGAAAAGAAAACTCGAGCCCGACGCGCGACGGCTCGCCCACCTGGCCAAACCCAGGAACAACGCGACCCCGGGCCCTCGCTCGGCCGCGCAGCGGAACCATCCGCTCTGCGGGGTCGAGACGACTATCAGCTCTTTCCCGCGATCGAGTCTCGCGATGACGTTTCTCGCTCGCGCGTCCGTTTCGTCCGAGCCTTCCACCAAAAGCGTCCCCGCATATGCGCCTCGCGCCGCGGCCATGAGCGCGACTTCGTCACGAGGGCCGGCCAACACTACTGGAATCGGCCACGGCTCGGCTCCGGCGGGTGAGTTTAAGGCGACGATCTCCTTAGTATCTCCTTCAGTGATCGCCACGACTGCTCGGGCGCCGGCCTTCGCCGCAGTATTGATTACCTCCGTCTTACTCGAGCTCGGCGGCCAGCGCGAATCCGACGGAAAGGTCGTGAGCGCGATCTTGTCGCGCACTTGCGCCGGTGTGTTCTTATCAAAGAGCGCCAGCGCTCCGTTGATCGGACCCGCGTCTGTTGCACGTGGAAACCACAACGGGAATGCTCTGATGGTTCTATCGCCGATCGTCAGGCGGGTATGATGAATGAAGAACTGCCGAAGCGCGAACGACTGAAACGTCGCCTTGAGCCCCGCCGCGCGAAGCTGGTCGGCGAGCCACTGGGAGGTCTTGAGATCAACCTCTGTCGCGGTTCGATGTTCGCCGAGGTTGTAATAGGCGATCACGTCTTCGTAGAGCTTCGAGCCACCGAGCGGACCAGCGTCCGTAACTCGGATGTTATTACGAACTCGCGAGCCTTTGACTCCGCGCCGGCGTTTCGCGGTGCCCCGAACGCGCGCGCGTTTCTTGTTACGACCTGCGCCGAGCACGCCTTCGCCAAGTAGAAAGACGCCGACAAAGCTGCCAGCGCCGCGCAAAAAATTGCGTCGCGTAATCATCACCCTTTGATCTTGCGGGTATCCACCGTGACCGGCAGCGGGATCCGATGCGGCGGAATCTTTGCGTCAGTTGCGTGTTGGCGCCTTTGCGTTAAATGTCTCAACGCAAGGTCGCCAAGCCGCAGGGCCGGCAAAGATGTGTCTACTGCTTTCGTTCGGAGGCGCGTTTCAGCGGCTCCAACTGTCTCCTGAGGGCGTCCGCTTCCGGATCGAGCGGCGGCGGATTCAACACGCGAGCCAGGAATTCCAACGCCTCGACGGTTCGAGGTCTAATCGTCCGCCCGACGTGGTCCGCGCCGCGGACAAGATGATACTCGTGTTGAATCCTGTTGTCCCAGAGGATTCGATGAATGAACTCGGTGCCTTCGTGAATGTTGAACGCGTCTTCATCGCCAACGTCGATGTAGATCGACAGTCTCGATGCCCTGATCTTCTCCACGCGAGCAACCACAAGCGAAGCCGGATTGTTGGCTTCCCAATAGGCCGCGTCAAACGGCTTGCCGAAGATTGTTTCCAGCAATTGATCGCTTCGATAAAACCGATTGCGCGGTTTCACCTCGCCCCACTTGAGCGCGGGATCGATGCCGGGTTCGAGGGCCGCGACGGCTTCAAACTTGTCCGGATACTTGAAGGCAAGCCTGAGACCGCCAAGTCCCCCCATCGATATCCCAAACAGCATCGTCCCTTTGCGCTCGCGCGTGACTTTGTAGGTCTGTCTCAAGTGTTCGAGGAAGGGACCGATGATAAACGACTCCCATTTCTGCGAGCCGTCTTTGTAGTCCATGTAAAACGATCGGGCTGCGCTAGGCGTGACAATTACCATCGCAGGAAGCGTCCCGGCCTTCCACATTTCATCGATCGCGGGTCGCAAGCGTCCGAGAAAGCCGCGATCACCGCCACCTCCGTGAAGAAAGAACAGGAGTGGCAACGGTTCTTTTGCGGACTCATAGCCATCCGGCAGCAGCACGTTGTATTCGACCGGACCGGGGACTAGCTTTGTGTCGAGTCTGGATTCAACAAGCTGGCTCGCGCGCGCATTCGTGACAAACGCGCATAAGAGCAGCATCGCGGCGATCAATAAGCTTCGAGGCATATCGCGTTCCTCCACGTCACACCGTTACTCTGCCTCGTGGCGAGATTGCGTGTCCACAAGAGGTTGCCACCAAGACACTAGGACACGAAGATGCACAAAACCAGTCTTGGTGAAAACTTTGGGACTTAGAGTCTTTGTGGCAGATATCCATACGCTAACTTAACTCACCATTCCAATTACTTTTCAGGCGATTTGACGATCTGACCGCCCTTCATGATGAACGGCACGTTCATGAACCGCGAAAGATCCGACAGCGCGTCTCCCTCGACTGCAATGATGTCGGCAAATTTTCCCGGAGCGATCGAGCCCACGCGGTCCTCCCATCCGATGTTGCGAGCCGCGTTTATCGTCGCCGCTTGAATTGCCGCGATCGGAGTCATCCCGTACTTCACCATGTAGGGCAACTGCCGCGCATTGTCACCGTGCGGATAAACCGCGGCGTCCGTACCGTAGGCGATGTTGACTCTCGCAGCTACCGCTTTTCTGAAGCCCGCTCGCTGTGCCTCAGTGGTCTCTTCGTTTTTGCGGGTGAATTCGTCGGGATAACCGAGTCGCTTGTAGTTTTCCGCGATGTAGTCGCCGTTGTAAATGTCCGCGACCAGAAAGGTCCCTCGCTCTTTCATCAATCGTATGCCTTCGTCATCGATCAACGACCCGTGCTCGATGGAGTGGACGCCGGCCCGCACCGCGTTTTTGATCCCTTCGGCGCCGTGCGCGTGCGCGGTCACTCGAGCGCCGTACTTCGCGGCTTCTTCGACCGCGGCGCGAATCTCTTCCTCGCTGAACTCGGAGACTCCGGGTTTCGTGCCGCGAGTAAGCACTGCTCCAGTTGCGATTATCTTAATGAAGTCGGCGCCTCGATGGAGGATCTCGCGGACACGCTGGCGGACTTCTGCTGCCGAATTGGCGATGCCCGCTCGAAGATCGGGTGGTAGCACGATGTCGGGGCTCAAACCGGTTAGGTCTCCGCCCCCCGAGCTGACTGTGATGTAAGCCCCGGCGACGGCCATTCGAGGCCCAGGCACGGTTCCGTCATTGATTGCGTCCCGCAGGGCTATGTCAACGAACGCGCGATAGGTACCGACGTCGCGCACGGTAGTGAAGCCCGCCAGCAAAGTCTTTTTTGCGTTTCTCGCGCCGTTGAAGGCCATTTGAGCGGGCGACTGTTCAAGCGGGGCACCAGGCCCGGAAGATTGAGGCAGGTCGATCAGATGCGTGTGGCAATCGATCAAACCCGGGAGCACCGTGTACTTCGAAAGATCGATTACACGAGCGCCCGCCGGAATCTCCGAAGCGCGAGGTGAAGCAATCTTCTCGATCTTATCGCCGCGCACGAAGATCACCCTATCGTGCACTACGTCGCCCTTCTCGACGTCGATCACCCGACCCGCGCGAATGACGGTCAGTTCCTGCGCGGAAGCCGGCGCGAACAGAAGAAGGATGAAGAGAAGAGGTTTCATCTCAAAGCATGGAGTTCAGGCTTTAGCCTGGATTTGTCTTAATGGTCGCGTTAATCAAAAACCAGACTAAAGCCTGAACTCCATGCACCTCGCTTTCTAAATAACACGCACGACCAGCAGCATGATATCGTCGGCTAAGAGGGGCTTATCTTGTCGCCTGGAGCCCAAGAACAATAGCAAAACGAAGCGAAAGCTCAACCCGTGAGAGCACCCGGGAGCGCAAGGAAGCCACCGCTACACAGCAGCTACCGCTTCGATCTCGATCTTGAATCCGTAATGAAGGTCCTTGACCGGTACGACCGCGCGAGCGGGGCGGTGGTCGCCCATGATTCGCGCGTACACGGCGTTGACCGCACTCCACAATTCGATGTCGGAGATGAATACCGTCATCTTCAACACTCGATTGAGATCGCTGCCCGCCGCTTTCAGGATCTCGGCTACATTCTTCAAGCATTGCTCGGTCTGTTGTTCGATCGAGCCGGTGAAGCGCTCTGCGGTCTTCGGATCAATTGCCAGCTGACCGGATACAAACACGAGTCCGTTGTAGATGACGGCTTGAGAATAGTGTCCCGCCGGCGCGGGCGCGTTCGGAGTTGAGACTTTTCTTATGTCCATCGCTCGATACCTCTCGAGTTTGACTGCCGTTCTTTGCGTCTTTGAGGGTCTTTGCGTCTTTGCGCGAAACACGTCTCGCGCAAGGTCAGTTTCGCGCAAAGACGCAAAGTCCCGCAAAGACGCAAAGAGCTACAATTCTTCAAACCTCGCGGGTCTTCCAGCGGCCGCGGCGGAATGCCACGATCGCGACCACCGCAAGCAGCGACTCGGCTATCGTGATCGCCGCGAATACACCTTCCGCCCCGAACCCGAACGGGACCGCTAGAGCGTACGCCAGCGGAATCTGAATCAGCCAGTAGCAAAACAGGTTGATCAAAGTCGGGGTGTTGGTATCACCGGCGCCGTTGAACGACTGCACAATCACCATTCCGTACGCGTAAAAGATGTATCCGTAGCTGATGAATCTCAAGCAGGCTACTCCGTGCGGCACGACCACCGGATCAGTGGTGAAGATTCCGATCAGCCGCTCCGCGAACGTTACAAAGATGATCGCGACCAGCCCAAGCACGCACATGTTCGCAAAGCCAGTCACCCACACCGAACGTTCTGCGCGGTCAGGCTTCTTCGCTCCAAGGTTCTGACCTACGAGCGTCGCCGCCGCGTTGCTCATGCCCCACGACGGCAGGATCGCGAAGATGATAATACGCAACGCTACGGTGTAGCCTGCAAGGGCGGCGTCTCCAAACATCGCCACCATTCTCATGAGGCCGACCCAGCTCGCAGTTGCAACCAGGAACTGGAACATACCCCCGAGCGAGATGCGAATCATCTTCAGCATAACCTCGAAGTCGATTCGCGCCTGCCGCCAGTTGATCTTCACCCGTCCCCTCCCGCTGAACAGAAACCACAGTTGAAAGAGAACGCCAATGCCCCGCCCGATCGTGGTAGCGATCGCCGAACCGGTCACACCGAGCTTCGGGAACGGCCCGAGCCCGAAAATCAAGCACGGGTCGAGAACGATGTTGATCGCATTTGCGATCCATAGCACTCGCATCGCGATCGAAGCGTCGCCTGCGCCCCGAAACACCGCGTTGATCAGGAACAGCTCCATGATCACGACGTTTCCGCCTAGTATCACGCGAGCGTACCCGGAGCCGATCTCGGCCACTGCCGGAGACGCGCCCATCAGATGGAACATCTGCGGCGCAAAAGTGATTGCGATTATTGCCACCGGAATCGACGCGAGCACTCCCAGGACGATCGACTGAAACGCAGCCGCCGAGGCTCCCTCGTGATCTTTCTCGCCAATGCGTCGCGCGACTGTCGCGGTGGTAGCCATGCTCAGCCCCAAAGCTATGGCGAACACCATCGTGAGCAGCGATTCGGTTATGCCGACGGTTGCGGTGGCTTCGGCGCCGAGATGCGCAACCCAGAAGACGTTGATGATGCCAAACAGCGACTCCATCATCATCTCGAGCACCATGGGAACGGCCAGAAGAAAAATCGCCGGGCCGATTGCGCCTTCGGTGAAGTCGCGCTGTGAGCCTACGACCGCTTCGCGGAGAAAGCTCCCCCAGCGTCTGGCTTTTGATTCAGCCAACGGCTGGTCATATGTGGATGCGAGTACTTCTTCGTTACTTGCTTGCATGCGATAGCCTTCTGATTTTCGATTGAGAACAGTAAGTGAGAACGACGGACGCTGGCGCCAGGTTCTAAACCGCGGCGTTCACGCGCCGCCGCAACTGTCTATGGCGGAGCGTTGAGAAGGGCTCAGGTTGGAGTCAAAACATCTTCATGTTGGGGAATAGATAGCATCTACCGGTTGCGCAAGTCAACCGGGGAATAAGTTTGAAGGATTGGGGATACTTATCTCGGTTACAGGCCCGCTCGCTGTCACGCGAAGACATTGAAATCTCAAACCGGCGGATAAGACGTTTCGGTTGCTGCGTCGACTTCAATCAACGGCGCGGGGCGACCTTTATCCTCGCCGCGATCAAGCCACTTCTGCAGCGTCAGCCACATGACTCCGGGTACCATGAACGCGACGCCCATAACTGTAGCCATTCGGCGCGCGCCGAGTCCGGGATAATCGACCCCCCACCCGGTCACGTAAGTCGAGACCGACATCGTCAACGTCAACAGCGCCATCTCCAGCGCGAACACGCGGCCGAGAAATTTGTCCGGCACGGTCATCTGCAGCAACGTAGTCGAAAACACCCATTGAATGCTCCCTCCCGCGTGCGCGCCCAACACCCATAGCAACGCAACCCAAAGCGACGGTGAGTGCGCGAACAACAAATAGAAAGCTGCCGAGAGAAAAAACGCTCCGGAAATGGCTTGTCGCATTGTGCGAGGCGCGCCGCTAGTGATCACACCCGCGATCATCGGGCCTATCAGCGCGCCGATGCCGCGAGCGCAATACAACAACCCGATCGAAGCAGCGCCGTCGCGGCCGAGCGGGAAGATCTGCTTGCCATAGATCGTCAGCAGGAGGAGCACCCCGCCACCCAAGCCCCACCCGCTCTTGACCAGCAAGAGGGCCATCACCCGCGGATTCGCTCTCAGGTATCGGGCGCCCTCGATGAAGTCGGTGATGCCGGTGGCATCGGCGACCGATAGATGCCGCGTTCTCTCCGGTCTCGGCGCAGACCGAATGCGCACCGCCGCGATGAACCCCGCCGATACAAAGAAAGAGAGCGAGTCGATCACGAAAGCAGTGTTGCGGCCGAAGGCATCGGTCACCACGCCGCCCAGCGCCGCTCCAAGCGCGAGGGTCATCGACCACGAAGCGCTCGACAACGCGTTCGCTGGGATCAACTCCTCTCGAGAGACGATGCCTGGAATCGCCGCCGACTTCGCAGGATCGAAGAAAGTCGATATTGCTATCTCGATTGCGGCGAGGGCGTAGACTAACCAGATCTGGTCCGGGCGCTGCACCAACAGGAATCCAAGCACGACCACTCCCCGGAGGATGTCCGAGATGATCATAATCGTCTTGCGATTGAATCGATCGGCGACAACTCCCGCAATCGGGCCGACAAAGAACGACGGAAGGAGCTTGATGATCAGGATGTACCCTACAGCTTCACCCGACCCTGTAAGCGACAGGAGGAGAGTAAAGATTGCGACTGAGTTGAACCAGTCGCCGGTCTGCGAGACGAGCTGTCCAATAAACAGGCGCCGGAAGTCGTGATTGCCGCGCAGAAGGTCGACATAGCTCGCGGCTCGCCCGACCCCGTTCTCGCTCATTCGAGCATTTTATCGAGCTTTGCGGTCCTTTGCGATCTTTGCGCGAACCAGTCCATGATTCTCGTAGAGATCACCAGGTCGCCAAAACTCGGAATGCAGATTCGGGAACCGCGAGCCTCCAACCGCGTGTCTTAACCGCTTTATTCACATCTCAGCGCGATCATCGGATCGACTTTCGCCGCGCGGAGCGCAGGCGCGAAACTGGCTCCCAGAGCCACTCCTGCAAGCAGTATCGACGAGGCAGCGAAGCTCATCGGGTCGGTGGCGCTGATGCCATACAGAACGCTGGACATCAGCCGCGTCAGCACGAACGCAGAAACGATGCCGCCGGCGATTCCCTGAAGCGCGAGCCACAGGCCCTGGCGGACAACCATCCTCGTCACGTCCGCCGCTCGGGCGCCCAGGGCCATCCTGATCCCAATTTCGCGCGTTCGGAGAGCTACCCAATGCGAGATTATTCCGTAGAGCCCGATTGCGGCCAGCAAAAGCGCGATCGTTCCAAACAAACCGATCAACCCGGCCGCCATACGCTGTTGCCAAAGCGTGCTCGAGATCTGTTCGGACATTGTTTTCACGGCGTACAAAGGCAGATCCCTGTCGATTGCGGCGACTTCGTTTCGTATCGCTGGTATGAAGCCCGACGGGTTTGACGAGACGCGTGCGACGAGGGTCGCTCGGCCGTCGTAAGCTTGAAGCTCAGGCATATACACCAGCATGGGCATCTCGTCGAGCAACGACCGATGCTTGGTGTCCCCGGCCACTCCAACTATCTCTACTGGCGGTCGAGGCTCGCGCCAAAACGGCACCGCGAGATGTTTGCCAATTGCGCTTTCGCCAGGCCAGAGGCGGCTCGCGAGCTTTTCATTCACAATCGCGACCAGCGGCGCGTCCGTGCGATCCCCCTCATCGAACTCACGACCTTCAAGGATTGGAATTCCGAGCGTTTGAAAATAGTGCGGCGCGACTCGATTGGCGTCGACTCTCAGGCCGAGATCGTCGCGAGCTCGCAGAACCTCCGGCGGCGGCGCTTCGCCTGGAAGGAAGACGCTGAGCCGATCGCTCCAGTCATTAGGTGGAACCGTCTTTGCGAGGCTGGCCGATACGACTCCGGGGAGGGCCTCTACGTGTCTGATCAGTTCTTCGTAGAACGATTTGCCTTTCGACTCATCGTAGCGCTGAATGGTCAGATCCATCGACATCAGGACCAGGTTCTCGCTGTTGAAGCCTCGATCCATCGTCAGGAGCTTCCGCATCGTTCTCACTGCGAGTCCTGCGCCGACGAGCAGGACGAGCGAGAGCGCGACCTGGACGACAACCAATCGCTGCTGTGAACGAGAGGTGCGATTGCCCGAGCCGGGTGATCCGTCTTTTAGCGAGGTGACCAGGTCAGGACTTGTCGCTCGTAAAGCGGGAGCCAGGCCGAAGACGACTCCAGTCAGAATTGATAGGAAGGTCGTGAACAACAGCACTCTCGCATCCAGACTCACGTCCATCCCACGAAGCGCGTAGGCAGGTTGTTGAAGACTTACGATCAATTCCGTCGCCCACGGAGCCAACAGCGTTCCGACGCCGCCTGCAACCAGCGAGAGCAGCAGCCCTTCAATAAGCATCTGCCGAACGAGCCGCCCGCGAGTGGCTCCCAGAGCCAGTTTAACGGCGATCTCTTTTCGCCGGGTCGTCGCGCGCACGAGCAGGAGATTCGCGACATTGCTGCACGCTATCAGCAACAGAAACGCTACCGCGGCTGCGAGCAGCCCGAGAAAATTGCGAAGACTGGCTCTGTCGTCAGAATCGAGTCCCAGGCCCGCGAGCAGCACAAGACCGCTGCCCGAATTGGTGTTCGGATAACTGCGCTCCAGTTGTCCGGCTACGGTGGCGAGCTCGGCTTGAGCGCGATCGAGCGAGACGCCGGGCTTTAGCCGTCCGAATAGAGTTAGCCATCCGGCGGAGCGATCGTTGAACCAGTGCCTGCCCATCGTCCGCGGCATCGCCTGGACTTGCATCTTTATCGGGATCCAGACGTCGAATGCCAGGCCTTTTTCGGTGCCGACGAAATCCCTGGCCGCTACGCCGATGATCGTGAAGTCATAGTTGTTCAGCTTTATCTTTTGCCCTGCAACTTCCGGCGAACCTCCGAACGCTCTGCGCCAGAACCCGTAGCTCAGCACTGCAACCGGGCTCGCGCCGGGATCGGTATCATCATCCGGATTGATAAGCCGGCCGAGGGCCGCCTTCACGCCAAGCACAGAAAAGTAATTGCCGGTGACCAGGTCGCTTCGCAGTCGTTCGGTCGAGCCGTTATTAAGAGTGAGCGGCGTCCCGCAATGCGCGGCCAGCCCCGCAAAAGTGCTGTTGTTGTCACGGTAGTCGAGGTAATCCGGATAGCTCGAGTTTGACACCCTTCCATTCCGCGTTCGCTCCAGGAGCACGAGTTCACCAGGGTTGCTCACCGCCGGCAACGGACGCAGCAGCGCGCCATTCACCAGGCTGAAGATCGCCGTGTTGGCGCCGATTCCCATCGCCAGTGCTAGAACCGCGACCACACTGAAGCCGGGATTCCTGGCGGAGAGTCGAATCGCGAACCGTAGATCCTGCCAAACCGATTCCATCAAGGTCTCCCTCCGTGAAATCTTGCCAACAAGTGCCGTGATCCATTAGACGCCCAAGCGCACGGCCTTCTTCCAAAAAAGTGAAGCCAAAAGCCGGAATATGATATAAGTGAGACCGAGCTGATTAATTCCGTGTAATAAGGCGGCATTATGCACATTGAGTCTCTAAAGGTCTTCTGCGATCTCATCGACACGCGCAGCTTTTCTAAGGCGGCGACCAAGAACTTCGTCTCACAATCGGCAGTCAGCCAACAAATCCGCGCGCTCGAAGACCGATTCAATAAGAGGCTGGTCGAGCGAAGCCGAGGGGGCACGATGGTGCCGACCGCCGCCGGAATGACCTTTTATCAAGGCTGCCGCGAAATAATCGACCGATTCGACTCACTCAACGAGGAGATGAAGGGCCTGGGAAACGTCGTGAGCGGACAGGTAAGAGTGGCCACGATTTATTCCGTCGGCATTCACGAATTGTCGCCGGTGCTCAAAAGATTCATCAAATCGTATCCGCAGGTCAACGTGCACATCGAATACAGCCGCCCTAACAAGGTCTACGAAGATGTAATCAATCACGTGATCGATATTGGAATCGTAGCGTATCCGTCGGCTCGGCCTCAGATAGAGATCATACCGTTTGGAAACGATCCGCTGGTGCTCGTGTGCAGTCCGGAGCACGAGCTTGCGGGAAAGAAACGGATTGATATCAAAGCTATTGACGACCAGCGCTTCATTGGGTTCGAGCGCGACATCCCAACGCGCAAAGCCGTCGACAAGATTCTGCGCGATCGGGGCATCACGGTGCAGTACGTTATGGAGTTCGACAACATCGAGACCGTCAAGCGTTCAGTAGAAGCCGACCTGGGCGTTACGATAGTCCCACGCGCCACTGTCCAGAACGAATTGCGAGCAGGAACGCTCCGCGCCGTCAATTTCACCGAAAGCTTCGCGCGGCCTATTGCAATAATCCACAGAAAGGGAAAGATCTTCAGCGCGGCGACTCGCAAGTTTATCGAGATGCTCACGGAGGGTCAGCCGGCGGCAAAGGACGCAGCCGATTGAACGCTGCTTTGACAATCCAACAAACGCGCCGTTATGATGATGCTTCTTAACGGGGCGTGGCTCAGCCTGGTAGAGCGCTCGGTTCGGGACCGAGAGGTCGTTGGTTCAAATCCAATCGCCCCGACCAAAGTCTTCGTGACGCAGCGAGAGCAGAATTTGCTCTCGCTTTTTTACTTGTTCGAACACGCCGGAGTTAACACACTAGATTTCCACCCTGGCAGTGTCGGCTCACGCTGCGCGCGAAAGGGGTTCTCGGGCGCGAAAGTAAGGATTCGAGGGAGTGAGAGAAGGGACGAGGAGAACCTCGTCCCTTCTCAGCTACGGGCATCTTCTTCGGGCTATTTCTGGGCGGGCTTTGAAGAGGAGAGCAGCGCCTCGATTCGAGACAGGCGCTCGGCAAGCTCCGCGTTCTGTCGCTCGAGCTTTGCCATCTGTTCGTCTTTCTGGGCCACCTTGTCGTTGAGATTGGCAATGTAGATGTGCGCCTTTTCGAGTTCCTCGAGCAGGCCGCGCATCCGCGCGCCGATTTCGACGACCTCTCGGCCCTCCTGGTCGACGGTTCTCGATCCCAAAGCGGGCAGATGCTTGTTGTCCCACATGAAGGCGGCGTGCTCTTCGATAGATTCGAGATTGTAGGTCGGCTCGAAGACATAATCCGCATGAAGCAGAAGACCGCGCTGGAAGATTGTGCCGTTCACATCCAGTTTTCCCCCGGGGGTCGTCGTCCCGATGCCGACGTTGCCTGACGTATCAATGACCAATTTCTCGACTGCCGCCGTAGCGGTATTGCCAAGCGCCGGCATCTGGCTGAATTTCAGGACACCCAGGACGTTCACAATCGCCCACGGGTTTGCATTGGCCGCGTCAAAAATGCCGATGCTAGGATTGCGAGCCGTCGTGCCGTCTTTGAGTACCAGATTGGTGCCGTAGTTGAAAGAGGACCACTGGGGGCCATTATTGCCGATGTGCAACGCAGCGCTGGGACTCTGAATCCCGATGCCGACATTGCCGCTCGCAGAGATGTCGATGCTGCTAGTCGGCGCGCCTGGCCGAATCCTAAAAGGAAGCCGGCTGCCTCCGGTGACGTCTCGAACAAAGAAGTTTGCCTCGTTGCCGGCGACATCCCAAGTCTGCGCGGTGAAGCCGCCGGCACCGGTTTGCTCCAACCGGTGTGCCGGGGTGTCGCCCGAAGTAATATGTAAGTCCAGAACCGGTGTGGATGTGCGGAGACCCACTTTGCCGGCCGACGATACGAAAAGCGAGTTGGCGGGCGCACCCGCAGCGACTGAAAACACGATAGTCCCGGTTTCCGAATTGCCGGTGGCGCCCTGGTCCACGAAACCCAGGAAGCTGGAACCCCCGCTTGCTGAGCTGTTCGCCCTGATCTGCCAGTTGTTGGTTGCGAAGCCGGCACTTGTGCTCGTGTCGTCGAACTGGATGCGTGTGTTGTTTTCCTTCAATCTGATTGTGTCGAAGCCGAAGTTCTCATTGTTCACGCAGTCAATGCCAACGCAAGCGCTGCCCTGGATGATCACGTCGTCCGCAGTCACGACGTCCTGTATTGTGACGGTGCCGCCGCCACCCCTCTTCTTGCTCTGAATTTCACTTGGGTTTGCGACTCGCGGCTCCGCGCTCTCCTCCGGAGCGCCTGCGAAAACGACGCCTTTTTCAATCAAAAAGGACCCGGATTGAACGGTGATTGTTGCCGGTAATTGTCCGTTCTTTTGCAGCTCTTGGATTACCTCTGCGCTGTTGCCGGCTTCGCGCGAAGCCGCCAGGGCTTTCCGAGCCTCCCGGCTCAACTTCGGAACTACGCGCAATTCGTAAGTATATTGACCATCGGGCAGCGTGAGGCCCTTCTGATCGATGAGCTTGAACGAAGGCGCAGCACCTCCCTCAAATTCCTTCCTGAATACTTCGCCGTTGGGCGCCGACACGGTCAGGATGAGACGCCCGTATTCACCTTGCGGCTGAAACCTTATCTCTGTTGAATCCGAGGCGATCGCAGCGACGGGCTCTTCGACCTTCTGTACCTGAGCCATCGCCGAAATGCCGAGCAAACAAACAAACAGCGACACAAATACGAAACCACTAATCGGTTTCTGGGTTTTCATGATTTTTCCTCCAGCGGCTTGGTTAAGGTTAATTTGAGCCAATCAATCGCGGCGAGAGCTGCTGAATCCTGGAAAGCGGGGCTAGCTCTCCACAATTTCGGAATTGACCAAATAGCAGACTGCGAAAGGCGGTCAGATAATGTCAAAGCCTCCGACCCGTGTCAAGGAATAAATTGAAAACATCATTACTAAGGTTTTAAGGTCGTGATTGAGTGACGGTCGTCATAGAACAACAGGGATGGGGTCGGTTCGCGCGGACGGATGGCCCGAAGAAGACCAGTATCGGTTCCTGGCGTTGACCGCGCGCGACAAAAGTTGGACTATTCTCTCTTTCGAGAGCGGCCCCGGAGACTGCTTCAACCGGAATCGATTCGGCCTAGCGTTTCGCAGGCCCGGTAGCATCGCGTATGATAGCCCGGCGATTCATAGTGAAGGGACGGGTTCAAGGGGTAGGATTCCGCTACTTCGCGATCAGAGCGGCGCGTGAAGCTGGGGTCGCCGGCACGGTTCAAAATCTGGCGGACGGATCCGTTGAGGCGATAGCAGAGGGACCGCCTCGGGCGGTCGATCAGTTTCGCTCGGCTCTCGAGCGGGGACCTTCATACGCGCACGTAAGTGAAGTCGTCGAAATAGAGATGCAACCGACCGGGCGTTATTCAGGATTCGACGTCGTGTTTTGATACCTTAGGAGAACCGTAGTGGACAATCTGAAAGAGATGATCCGGACTGTTCCCGACTTTCCGAAGCCGGGAATCATGTTCTACGACATAACTACGCTGTTGAAGAACCCGTACGGCCTGCGGACCACCATCGACCGGCTGGTCGAGTTAATTGATGATCCGAATATCGACACGGTCATCGGGATCGAGGCTCGAGGGTTCATCTTTGCGCCGGCGCTGGCCTATCGGTTAAAGGCCGGCTTTATCCCGGTTCGCAAGCCGCGAAAGCTGCCCGCCGCCACGGAGTCGATAACGTACGATCTTGAATACGGCACGGATACGCTCGAGATTCACAGAGACGCCATCGGTGAAGGACACAGGGTGCTGATCGCCGACGACCTGCTCGCGACCGGCGGCACGGCACGCGCCGTCGTCGATCTGGTTGAGAAGCTCGGTGGGACCGTCGCAGGACTAGCATTTGTGGTAGAGCTGACCTTCTTGAAGGGTCGCCAGCGATTTGAAGGACATAAGGTTTCGTCTCTGCTCAAGTACGATGAATAGCAGCTACGGGCTATTTGGAGTGCGCCGCCTTGTTGGCCTCACGCAACGTCAGGATTTCTGGCGGCGCTTTGACTTTCTGTGAGGCGCGGACTTATCGAGCGAGCCAAAGCGCCGCCGGCAGTGTACCTGTCACGCCAGTCCTCCGGCTGGTCGGCGCACTCCAAAGCGATTGCTGGACACGCGAAAAGTGACTCTGCTAGTTTAGACGACGATGTGCTCCCGTAGCTCAGTTGCATAGAGCGTCCGCCTCCTAAGCGGAAGGTCGCGCGTTGGAATCGCGCCGGGGGCACCACCCGCATTCTCCACGGAGTTTCAATGCCCGCCGATTTTATCAATGAGGTCGCAGCTTTTCGCACCCTCGAGCAAGTGATGCTGTGGGCTTTCTCTCGCAAGCCGCCTGCACGGCTGCGGGAGGTCGTAACTCAAGACGAGTTCACTCACGACGTGGTGATCGAAGTAAACGGGGAAACCTATCTTATCTTTGACACAAACTGACTGGGCACGGTGAGGGCGGTCGCTCTCCTGGATCACAATCCGCACGCAGACGAGCTGCTCGATCGCAGGCTTGCCGCCGGCTGGGTTCCCACTCCCTCCGCCATGCGAGATGGTGATCTAGTATTAGGACACGCAGCCTGCCTGATGAACCAAACCGTAAACGACAATCCATAGCCATCGACGACGTGCCCCTCGATGCGCGCGCGACTGGACCAATCTGCGTGCCGTTTCTTGACAGGGTACCGGCTGCGTCATACGCTCACTGGGCGGCCGGTCGGAATAATCATTGAGACTCGCGGGGTCATCATACATTTCATCAGAGAGGACACATCGCTATGAGTGAATTGGTATCTTTGAGCAAAGGCGGCGAAATCGCCGTCATCACAGTCAACAACCCTCCGGTGAATGCGCTCGGCCCGGGTGTGCCCGAGGGCATTGCCGCCGCGGTTGATGAGGTCAAGAAAGACGACACCTTCAAGGCAGCGATACTGATCGGGGGAGGGAGGACCTTCATCGCCGGAGCAGACATCAAGGAGTTCGGAAAGGTGACCGGCGGCGAAAGAAGCGGCGGGAGTCTATTGCCATTCCTGCTTGCTATCGAAGATTCTCCGAAACCAATGATCGCAGCGATTCATGGGACAGCATTTGGTGGCGGGCTCGAAGTCGCGATGGCCTTTCACTATCGAGTTGCGGCGCCTTCGGCTCAAGTCGGCCAGCCCGAAGTGAAGCTCGGCATCATTCCCGGCGCCGCCGGCACACAACGTCTTCCTAGATTGGCGGGGGTCGCGAAAGCAGTCGAGATGTGCGCGTTTGGTGAGCCGATCAAAGCAAGCGAAGCTCTCGAATTCGGGATCGTCGACGGCATCATTGAAGGAGATCTTCTCACGGGCGCAATCGCGTTTGCGCGCGAGATCCTGGCACTGGGCGCCAGGCCTCCGAAGACCCGCGAGCGAAACGAGAAACTGGGCGACGAACCGACCAATGCGCCGATCATCGCCGCCGCGCGGGAGCAGGCGAGGAAAACCCGCCGAGGTCAAACAGCCCCCTTGGCCGCGATCGACGCTGTCGAAGCGTCAACGCGATTGCCCTTCGATCAAGGTTGTCAGAAAGAAGCCGAGCTGTTTCGCGAATGCCTGTTCGGCGATCAATCAAAAGCCCTGATTCACGTTTTCTTTGGCGAGCGCGAAGTCGCGAAGATCCCGGACATCCCGAAAGACACTCCCACGCTTGAAATAAAACGTGCCGCGGTTGTTGGCGCCGGCACGATGGGCGGCGGAATCACGATGAACTATGTGAACGCCGGAATCCCAGTGCTGCTCAAGGAAACTTCGCAGGAGTTTCTCGATCGCGGACTTGCGACGATCAGGAAGAACTATGCCAACTCGGTCAGGAAGGGGCGCTTCAGTCAGGAAGTGATGGACCAGAGAATGGCGCTGATCAGTCCGACGTTGAGCTATGACGGTTTCGAGGAGGCCGACATCGTAACCGAAGCAGTATTCGAGGGCATGGAATTGAAGAAGCAGGTCTTCGGCGAGCTCGACAGGGTTTGCAAACCCGGCGCGATCATCGCATCAAACACTTCGACGCTGAACATCGACGAGATCGCTTCGGTCACGTCGCGTCTTGAGTTTGTGATCGGGCATCATTACTTCAGCCCGGCGAACGTGATGCGCTTGCTTGAAATCGTCCGCGGGAAGGCGACGAGCAAAGAAGTCATCGCTACTTCGATGGCGCTTGCGAGGAGGCTGAAGAAGGTCGGCGTGCTCGTTGGTAACTGTCGAGGGTTTGTTGGTAACAGAATGCTCGCGCCTTATGGCCGAGAGGCACAATTCCTGGCCGAAGAGGGCGCGGCGCCCCAGGACGTCGACGGCGCGCTGTACAAGTTCGGGCTTGCAATGGGACCGCTGGCAATGGGCGATCTCGCCGGGCTCGACGTGGGATGGCGCATTCGCAAGGAGTACAAGCACCTTGAAGACCCCAACGTCCGCCATCCGATGATCGCTGACCGGCTCTGTGAGCTTGGCCGCTTCGGACAGAAGACCGGAGCGGGTTGGTATCGCTACGATGAGAATCGCAAGGCGAGCCCCGATCCCGAAGTCGAGAAGCTGATCGAGCAGGCTGCCGCCGAGGCCGGGATACAACGCCGCAAGATCAGTGAGGAAGAAATCGTCGAGCGAACGATGTACGCGCTGGTCAACGAAGGCGCGAAGATTCTCGAGGAAGGATTTGCGCTGCGAGCGGTCGATATAGACATCATCTATATCAACGGCTATGGCTATCCGGCGTGGCGCGGCGGTCCGATGTGGTACGCCGACACGGTCGGAGTAAAGAGAGTCTACGATCGCGTCTGCGAGTTTCACGCGCAGCACGGCGAGTTGTGGGCGCCCGCTCCGCTGTTGAAGACGCTGGCTGAGCAGGGCAAGACCTTCGCCGACTTCGACAGGGGCAAGATAACTGCGGCCGCGTAGCTTGTCCAAAGCGGGTGTTCAGAGTACCGACTTTAGTCGGGTCTTTGCAGCCTTGAAGAGAACTACCCGACTAACGTCAAAGCGGGTGTTCAGAGTACCGACTTCAGCCGGGTCTTTGCAGTAAACAGGAAAACCACCCGACTAAAGTCGGTACTCTGAACACCCGCTTTGTGAAGCTTGTCGGGCGTTTTGAAAAGGGATGATTATGAGAGAAGCGTACGTGGTAGCCAGCTCGCGGACTCCGCTTGCGAAATCGTTTCGTGGTTCATTCAATCTCACGCGGCCCGATGATTTGGCTGCGCATTGCATACGCGACGTGTTGAAAAAAGTCCCTCAGCTTTCTCCCGAAGAGATCGAAGACGTGATTCTCGGCTGCGGACAGCCCCACGGCGCGCAAGGCACAAACGTCGCGCGCGTCGCTGCGATCCGCGCCGAATTGCCGGTGTCGGTTGCGGGCACTACGGTGAATCGGTTTTGCTCATCGGGACTGCAAGCCGTTGCGATGGCTGCCCACCAGATTATCAATGAAGGCGCCGACGCGGCGATCGGAGGCGGGGTCGAGAGCATCACGATGATGCAGAGGGACAGCAACCCGAATCCGTGGGTGCTCGAACGCAAGCCCGGTATCTATATGGTCATGGGTGACACCGCCGAGGTCGTCGCCAAGCGCTACAAGATCAGCCGCGAAACGCAGGACGAATACTCGCTCGTGAGCCAGCAACGCACGGCTCGCGGGCAGGCTGAAGGGTTTTTCAACGAGGAACTGGCGCCAATTCGAGTAACGCGAGGAATCCTGGACAAGAAGAGCGGCGAGATCATAAGCCGTGAAGAGCACCTCTGCGATCGCGACGAGTGCAATCGCCCCGACACGACGCTCGAGGGATTGGCCGCACTAAAGCCGCACTTCGATCAAACAAGCGGGCAGGGAACGGTTACTGCCGGGAATTCTTCGCAACTCTCCGACGGCGCTTCGGCAACGCTGTTGATGTCGCGCGAACGGGCGGAGGCGTTAGGGGTTACGCCGAAACTCATATTTCGCGGATTCGTGGTCGCCGGTTGCGAGCCGGACGAGATGGGTATCGGTCCCGTGTTTGCGGTTCCAAAGCTACTCAAGCGTCACGGGCTCAAGATCGACGACATCGACCTGTGGGAGCTTAACGAAGCGTTTGCGGTTCAGGTTGTCTACTGCCGCGATCGCTTAGGGATCGATCAGGAGAAGCTGAACGTAAACGGCGGCTCGATTTCGATCGGTCATCCATTCGGGATGACCGGCTCGCGAATGGTAGGGACTCTGGCGAACGAGATGCTTCGGCGCCGGGCAAAGCTGGGCGTGGTGACGATGTGCATCGGGGGCGGCCAGGGCGCAGCGGGATTGTTCGAGGCGTGCAACTGAGCGATAACGAGAATGACCAACGAACTATTTGATCTCTCCGGCAAGGTCGCGGTTGTAACCGGCTCGACCAAAGGCATTGGACTCGCCATCGCGCAGGCACTCGCGCGCGCGGGCGCGAAGGTGGTTATATCGAGCCGCAAGGCGGACAAGTGCGAGGAGGTCGCAAGCGACATCAAAGGCGAAGGCCTCGAAGCAACGGCCATCCCATGTCACATCGGCGATCGCAACAACGTCGAGCACCTCGTCTCTGAGACCAACAAGCGCTATGGCAAGATCGACACCCTCGTGTGCAACGCGGCGGTGAATCCCTATTACGGTCCGATGTCGGGCCTGAGCGACGAAGCGTTCGCAAAGGTCATGGACTCGAACGTCCGCAGCAACATTTGGCTCTGCAATCTCGCCATCCCTGGCATGGCCGAGCGCCGAGACGGCAGCGTGATCATCGTTTCGAGCATCGGCGGACTCAAGGGGTCGCTCAATCTCGGTATCTACGCCATTTCAAAAGCTGCGGATTTTCAGTTGGCGCGCAATCTCGCCGTCGAGTGGGGGCCCAGGAACATCCGGGTCAACTGTATCGCGCCGGGGCTTGTGCGGACCGACTTCGCTCGCGCTCTTTGGGAGAATCGCGAGACGTTGGCTCGGGCCGAGTCTCTCACTCCACTCCGCCGGATCGGCGAACCGGGTGACATCGCGGGCGCCGCTGTGTTTCTTGCGTCGCGGGCGGGCGCGTGGATGACCGGTCAGGTGATCGTCATCGACGGCGGCGTGACCATCGCGGGTTGATGAGTGTAGCCCAGGCGACCGCCCTGTGTGCGGGAGGGGATGTGGCAAGCCGGCGCAGCGGGCGAGAGGATACAGCAATAGGTACGTGCTCTCGTTAGCAACGTGCTGTCGCCCGCAGAGTAGTGACCGGTTTCCATATTGATTTCGACGTACCACTACCGGCACATCCCGCTCGTTGACAGACGGTGGCTGCCTGTCCATACTGAAATCAGTCAAAGCGTGGAAGCTGAATGTGAGTGCTCTGAACTCAGAACGAACAAGGGAGGAGCACAAGGTGGATAACAACAACGCAATCAGCACAATTAACGATCTAATCGAAACCTGCCGCGACGGGTTGGTCGGATTCGGAGAAGCAGCCGACAACGTCAAGAACCCTGATTTGAAATCTTTCTTCAATCAGGCAGCCGCCGAACGCGCTCAATGCATCCAGGAGCTCGAGCGCGAAGTTCGCAGGCTCGGGGGCGATCCTGCCAAAGCCGGCTCGACTGCGGGCACGCTCCATCGCGTGTGGATGGACATCAAAGGCACGCTCACGGGAAAGGACGATCACTCGATTCTCAGTGAGGCTGAACGCGGCGAGGACTCCGCCGTTGGCGCTTTCAGAGATGCGCTCAAGAGCCAGAACCTGCCGCCCAACTTCCTCCCAGTGGTTCAGCGGCAGTACACAATGATTCAGCAAACGCACGATCGCGTTAAGCAAATGCGCGACGCAAAGGCTGCGACTTCACGCCGTTAGTCTCTTGCTCGACCTGGGAGCGCGGGCGGCTCGCCCGCTTGCTTGCGGATTGTGCACTTAGCTTGTCAAGCAGGCGAGGCGACTGCTCGCTTGCTGATTGTGCACTCACCGAAGTCAAGCAGGCGAGACGTCTGCTCTCCCGGGTCCCCCCCGAACGTGCTTGAGTTAAGGAGCGGGCTCGCTCACAATGGGTCGGCGAATGACTGACCCAATCCCGTCGAGCCGAACAAATCCAGCGGGCAATCCGATCAGATCCGAAACCATCTTACAATCCGGCCGGCGTGTGCTCACTCTCCCTCACGGCGCGGCAATAGTTGTGTCGAGTATGGTGGGGACCGGCATCTTCACGACGACCGGTCTGATGATTGCGATGGGCGCAAGCGGCGGAGACATTCTGCTCGCGTGGCTGATCGGTGGAATCGTAGCTCTCTGCGGCGCGCTGTGCTATGCCGAGATAGGCGCAAACCTGCCGCATTCGGGCGGCGAGTATTTTTTTCTGAGCCGGCTCCTGCATCCATCGCTCGGAGTGGCGTCAGGATGGGCATCGCTCGTGGTGGGCTTCGCCGCGCCGATCGCAGCCTCCGCGCTGGCAATGCATCTCTATGTTGCGAGCGTCATCCCGGGCTGGCCGGCTCGCTCGATGGCTGTTCTCACCATCCTCTTGCTATCAACCCTGCATTCTTTCGGAGTCAGGTTAGGAGGAAGGGTTCAGACGAGCTTGATTGTGATTCAGCTGTTGCTGCTTCTCGCTTTTGTCGTTGGGATATTGCTTCGGTCGGATCACAGCATCGCGAGCTTCACAGGAATAAATCCGTCGTTTTGGTCGTCATCGGCGTTTGCGGTTGTGTTGATCTTTGTCTCTTTCGCGTATAGCGGCTGGAACGCAGCAGCGTACGTCGGCGGGGAGATCCGAGATCCCGAACGCGTGCTGCCGCGCTCGTTAATGCTCGGGACCGCGACCGTCGCGGTGTTGTACTTGCTCGTCAACGTTGCGTATTTGAGCGCGGCGCCGCTCGCTCGCTTGTCGGGAGTCAAAGATGTAGCCAATGTCGCAGCGCAGAGCTTGTGGGGCCCGGCAGCCGGCGGTCTCGTTTCCATGTTGATAGCGATTACGCTGATCAGTCCGGTCAGCGCGATGATCATGATCGGCCCGCGAGTCCTCGAAGCAATGTCGGTGGATGGTTTCATGCCGGCCTCATTTGGACGGTTGAATCGCCACAAGGTGCCGGCAACTGCGATCTTTGCACAAGCGTCAATTGCGGGAGTGCTTGCGGCCACGTCGTCGTTCGGACCGTTGTTGGTGTACATCGGCTTCACGCTGAATATCTTTGCGGCGCTGACTGTTCTCAGCCTGTTTCGTCTCCGCAGGCAGGGCAGCGCGCATCGATTGTGCGCAGGCTACCCGATCACGCCTTTGATTTTTGTCGCGTTTGCTGCGTGGACGACCGTGTGGAGCATTCGCGCCCAACCGCTTGCAGCGGTGGCCGGGCTGCTAACGCTGTTGATCGGCTGGGGAGCTTACTTGTTCAAAACGGGAGCGACCGAACGAGGAGATCCCGGCGAACACCAAACTGCGAGAGTGTATATCTCCCGTAAATGGGGATCAGCGGGCATGTGGCCCGAAATCTTTACGGACAAGATCGGCGAAAGTGGTCGAGCGCTCGTTAGACGCGCTTACGAGGAAGCCAGGTCGCGTTATGATAAAGAACTCCGGACCCAACACGTGCTGATTGCCTTCGCGGAATCGGAGTCGACCCTGTTTGACGAGTTGTTGAAGAAGCTGAAGCTGGACCGCGGCGCGGTTTTGCAAACTTCTTCAGAGAAACCCCGTCACGATGCTCCGCAATACGCAGGGATGAAAGTCTCCCGTGAGTTCCACGAGCTATTGTCAGAAGGGCTCAAGCACGCGCGCGAACAAGGCAGACCAAAGATCGAGTCCATCGACATTCTGTTTGGTTTTTTCGCGGACGAACGCGGTTCGATCGCAACCCTCTTTCGCCAGCTCGGAGCGGAACGAGAGGCAGTGCTTCGGCACATAGCGGACTTGAACCCTGATCAATGATGGCGATCACAATCCTGGCTGCACTTTCGAGGTGTTGGGCGACCACTTGGAAGACCCAAACTGCTTCAACAGTTTTCCCGACCGGCGGCGTAAATCGTTGAAACGGTTTTTCGGCTGAAAGCCGCAAACCATGCGTCGCAACCCTGAAAGGGTTGGAGCACACAGCCCAAGGTTGCCGTACCCGGCTACCTTGGGAACGAGCGTCTCTACCTTGGAGTCTCGGCCTCGCGAGAATTAGCGAAGCGTGGTTTACTAAGCGCTATGCTTGAAGTGGGCGATCAGACGCCACGTTTCACCCTTCAAAGTTTGGGCGGGGCTGATGAGCGGTTTGAAGCCGGCCAGTCGAAACCGCGGCTGCTTGTTTTCTTCGAGACCGATTGCCCGACCTGCCGATTGGCGATTCCCTACATCAATCGTCTCTCGCGAGCCCTTGGAGAAAGCGCCGATATTCTCGGCATCTCTCAAGATCCTGAGCGACCGACTCGGGAATTGATTGAGCAGGCTCCCATCGAGTTCCCGGTCGCGCTCGATAACGAACTCACTGTCACCAGGCTCTTCGATCCGGTTGCGGTGCCCACTCTCTTTCTGATCGATGCCGATGGCCGGATCGTTCAAACCATGGATGGCTTCGACAAACGCGCTTTGAACGGAATCGCAACCGCGATGGCCGGCAAGCCTCTGGTGATCGCCGAGCCGTTCGACGGTGCTCCCGACACAAGGTTCGGGTGCATCTCCCGGCACCTTGAAGCAGCCGGCGAAGGCGAGATTGCCGAGGCGGCGAACCCTTATGTCAGGCGAGCCGCTCGCGCGTCGCGCATTGAGTTGGATGACTCAATCGATCCATTTGAATACTGCATGCAATTTGGCGATCCGTTGCCAGTAGTCCCTCCCACTGTTGAGAGGGTCGCCAGGATGCTCGACGCGACCTCGCTTCCGCCTGATGACGTCGTCGGGCTCATCCCACCCAACTACGGAGCGGCGACGGTTGAAAAGATTGCCGCCAATGCTGTGATGGCTGGCTGCTCTCTGGAGATGATGCGTGTGCTGATTCCGCTCATTCGTGCCGCGTGCGATGAACGCTTCAACATTCACGGCGTGCAGGCGACCACGCATTTTGCCGCGCCGCTCGTGATTGTCAACGGGCCGATTCGCGGTGAGCTGGGCTTCGCCTGCGGCAGCAACGTCTTCAGCAACGTCGCTCGCGCTAACAGCACGCTCGGTCGCGCGCTGCAGTTGATACTGACAAATCTCGGAGGCGCGAGGCCGGGAGAGATCGATATGTCCACGCTCGGGAACGCGGGCAAATTCTCCTACTGCATCGCGGAAAACGAAGAAGAGAATCCGTGGGAACCCTTGCACGTCGAGTCGGGGTTCAAGCCTGAAGACAGCACGGTGACTCTGTTCGCGGGAGAATCGCCTCACGGCGTGAGCGAACACATGGCGCGCGAGGGGAGGCAGATCCTGAAAGCGATCAGCCGCGCGCTCGCGACGGTGTGGTCCTATCGAGTATGCGCCGGCGTTGAAGCTTTGGTGGTTTTGTGCCCCGAGCACGTGAAGACGCTCCACGGCGACGGCTTCACGAAGGACGCGGTGCGCAAATTCTTGTTCGAGAACACAGGGATTCCGATTCGACATTATGAACCGGGCGCGGGGGAGGGGACGCAGCTCGTGAAGCTCTATAAGGAATCAGTGATCGACGGCGAGACTTGTTATTTGAAGTTCAGCGATCCTTCGGCTATCAAGATAGTGGTTGCCGGTGGAACCGCAGGCAAATTCTCGGCGGTGATCGGGAGCTGGGCGGCGGGCCCGCGAGGAAGTCAGATGGTTACGTATCCGATTGCGGAATAGACCACGGATCGAGCGGATTTGACTGAGCTGCACAGATCGGTGCCAATCAGTCTGATCCGTCTAATCCGCGGTCTATCGTTCTCAAAGGGAGGGGAAATGCCGATAACGCTTGTAAACCCGTTAGACGAAACACCCAGAGCGCGCTCGAAACCGGCGCCGCGGCTACAGGGTCTGTCTGGCAAGACCATTGGTTTACTCGACATCAGCAAGCCGGGTGGCAGCGTCTTCCTCGATCACCTCGAGCAATTGCTGAAACAGCGCTTCGGCGTTGCGCAGGTTGTTCGGGCGATGAAACCGACCTTCACCAAACCCGCGCCCGACTCAGTGATTGAAAAACTGATTGAAGCGAAGTGCGACGCGGTAATCGAAGCGCTCGCCGATTGAGGCTCGTGCACAACGTGCAGTTTGCACGATTCGACAAAACTCGAGAGCCTTGGAATCCCATCGGTGCCTGTGGCAACGACTGAGTTCGTGACCGCTGCTCGCGCGCAGGCTAGCGCGCTCGGAAGATCGGATTTCGATGCGGTCTACGTCGCGCACCCGATCCAGGATCAAACAAAGCAAGAGATCGAAGCAAAGGCCGAAGCTGTTCTCGACGAGATCACGCGCCGGCTGATC
>DATIFP010000249.1:0-75473 GCA_035455165.1 Blastocatellia bacterium | reverse complement strand
CGATTCCTCCGACCCCACGCGAGAGATAGTGGCGCATCGAACCGGAGAGATGCAGCACCAGATTCCCGACCGAGTTGGCCTGTTCGTTTGGCCTCCACCAGAGTTGCTCTTCGGTCAGCTCTTCGACGCAGGCTCGAATCTGTGCGGGCAGGATGCGAGTTATTCGGCTGTGCAAAGCTCCGAGAGCCACGCTATTTAGATCCTTACGGTCATTCATTCGTGCCTCCATCTGCGGATTGAGCGCAGGATTCTAGTGGGTCGAAGGAGGCTTTGCAACGCAACAGAAGGCGACGATCTCGCAAAGTTGGTCAACGAAGCCTCAGCGATGCGACGGTCTCGACGTGATAGGTCTGCGGGAAGAGATCGAGGGCGGTGATCTTCGAAAGCTCGTAGCCTGAGTCGACCAGCGTGCGAAGATCGCGGGCCAGGGTCGTTGGGTCGCAAGACACGTAAGTGATTCGATGAGGTCTCAAATCGACAATGTGGACGAGCGAATTGGCTGCGCCGGTTCGCGGAGGATCGAGCAGGATTAGATCGAGTGATGCCGGTTTTGTTTCGACGAACCCCTTGACCCACTCTTCGACGTCGCTGTTACGGACCTCGACGTTCGGGACGCTATTCGCAATGATGTTTTCGAGCGCGTACTTTGCGGTTTTGGCGTCGGCTTCGACGCCGATGACTTGTTTGAATCGCCGCGCAAGCTGGATGGTGAAAAGTCCTACTCCGGCAAAAAGGTCGAGCGCCAGATCGCCGGACGCTTCGCCCAACGCTTCTTCTATCAAGTGATCGAGCATATCCGCGTTCGATTGAAAAAATGTGGAAGGACTGAAAGTGTAAATCGTGCCGTGGAGCGTTCGCCGGAGAGCGCCGCCGGGCAATTCTCCGACCGACGGCTCGAATGAGATACGCGATTCGCCGGCGGCCATCTCAACCTGGAAGACATTCGCAAGTACACCATCACTTTTGCTCGTGCCGGTCACCGCGGCGCGAAGCGCGCCGAGACCCTCGTCGAGCTCGGGCGCCAGGATCGGACAGCTCTGGACGTCGCAGACAGAATTCGAGCCTCTTCGATTGAACCCGACCCGTCCTGTCTTGTGATCGATCCGCACTTGCGCGCGGCCGCGGTAGCCGAACTCGTTCGCATGACGCATCGCGATCTCGTGAGGCCAATCGAGGCGGCCAATTCTCTCCAGCGCGTCGCGCACGAAGCCGACTTTTGCCGCGAGCTGCGCTTCGTAGGTCATATGTTGAAGCTGGCATCCGCCGCACTCCCCGAAGTGGCGACAGGGTGGCTGGCGCCGTTCTGACGCGGGCTCGATGATTTGCTCGATGGCGGCGCGGGCAAAGTTTTTCTTGCGCTCGGTGATTCGCACTCGAAGCCGTTCGCCAGGCGCGGCGAGGGGAATGAAGATGGCGAGGCCGTCGTGTCGAGCCACGGCTTCGCCGCCATACGCCAGACGTCCGGTTGTTACATCCACAAGGTCGCCTACTCTGAGCACTGTGTCTGTCACAACTTCACCTTAACAGTTGGGTGTGCGCAAAGAAAACAGATCGTCTCTTCGTCTACAGGTAGAATAAGCTCAGGCGGGGAACTTTGTTCATCTCGCGCAGGCGGCGGGAGACGAAATTCTGCAGGGTCTGTTCGTAAATCGTCTTGTCCATCTTCTTGCGATATGAGCGAAGCTGCGACGCCGCTTCTGCTCGAATCTTCTGAATCTCTTCTTCGCCGCAAGCCCTCACCGCGCATTCCAGGATCATCCGGTCGATCGCGTCGAGGTCGCGCTCTATTGCCTCAGCGTGAACCCGGTTCGAGCGCTCAATCTCCAGAATAATCTCCTTCAATCGAGCGCGTGCCCTCGCGATCGCGTCTTCGATTTCGGCGCGTCCGAAAAGCGAAGCGGCCTGGCCGGCTTCGCCAAGCTCGCGGTCGCTTCGAGTGAGGAATTCGAGGATGACTTCTTTCGGAAAAACCTCAGCTGCATCGGAGGCTTTTGTGCCGGAAGCCTCGCCCTCGGATTCTTTCGGGAGGTCGGCGGGAAGGCCGCCACCCACCTGCGACAAGCGATACTCGGCGAAGGACGCTTCAACCGCCTGCTGGCAATAGAAGATCGAGTTGACCTTGCGGTATTTGTGAGCACGCGCGTCATAGGCATCAAATGCTTCGTTGATGGCGCGCAAAACGATGTGAAGCGGGATGCCGGCGCTCTTCCAGCTCTCCACCAGCGCCCAGTCCATCGGCGAGATCAGCATCTGCTTGCCTCGCCGGCGCACGAACTCCTCTTCCACTTCCGTGAAGTAGTTGAAGTAGTTCAGCCTGTCGGCGGGATTGGAGTTGTCGTTGTCGACGCTTTGCAACGGTGATACGAGGTACTGGCGCGCTAGAATAAGCTATTCGCTAATTCGCCGACGATGTAGATGGCAACGGCCATCACTGCGATGTCCAGAATGTACAAACCTATGAGCGGCCACGCTTCCTTGGTGGCTGCGGCATCCAGTTTGTTGATGAATTCCTGCGGATAGTCTGCCATCGGTTTTCCTCCGTGATATCGCTCGAACCTCACACGAGCGGGGTGAATTCGCTTATGATAGCGCCTTCGATGTCCTCGAGTTGTTGGCGGACGAGCTGAGCCTTGTTGTCGGTCAGGTTCAATTTCGTGGCGATCTCACCGGCAGCTTCTCGGAGCTCCCTGTGCAGGAGGCTCGCTATGCGCTCGCGCTCTGCCGCAGGCACGGCGTCCGGGTTACCGAAGAATGCGCCTGCCTGGGCGCCGGACACTCCCGGGCCCTTCCTCGCAACATTGATCAAAGAAGCGAAGCTTGGTTGGGGGTGTACCCGCGACCGGCGAAAAGCATCGCGCATCAGGGCTTTCACCTGCGGCGCGGTTGAGCCTTCGAGACTTGCGAGAGTCTCTTCGTCGGCCTCCGTCCAGTCGTTGTCGGTCAGATCCCGATAGAAGCTGCGGACTCCGCCCATCGAATCGTCCTTCGCGGCTACGGGCTGCCGCTCGATCTCGGAAAGACGGTCGCCGATGCGGCGGCTGGCCTCCTGTAATTCATCGCGGACGATTTCAGCTACACGTTGGTGCTCGCGTGGTCTGATCCTCATTTCTTTACCTCCAGGAACGGCATCCCTGGCGCAGCCGAAGATCAATACAATAGACGAACCTGTCTGTCTGGGACAAGTCACCCTTCGATCGAGAGGGCGCGCCGAGTGTAATTAAGATCGGGGCTTGGGATCTGAATGAACCGCTGATCTCGGAGCATCAGCGGGCCGAGGGCTGCCCAGATCAGCGTGAATTCGCCGGTACGATTACTGGTACTAGTGATTTGGCCGCGCCACATTCGGGGGTGGTCGCGGAGCCGGGCAGCGGGCTTCGCAGTAGGCCCGAGCATATGATGATGAATCTGATGGTTGACATTAGGCGGCCGGACCCGTACGATACAACAAATATATTGTGGGAGAGGCTTGAAAATATTGGCAGTGTCAACGTTGCGTCTGGGAAAACTGATGGTTGCCACACACAAGGCAGTCATGACCGGATCTGTCGAGACAGAAGCCCCACGTTGCATCGAGTGTTTCGGTACCGGGATTGTACAGCATTGGAACGAGGTGGCGTTCTTCGAAGACCGCCGAGCTTGCACGCGATGCGAGGCAGGCGGCAGGTTCGATGAAACCATAGCCGAGATAGTGAAACGCGCCTGTCGTGAAGAACGGCTGTCCTGAAGGCGATGCGCTCAACGATCCGGTTCGCGAGGTGTCCCAATCTCCAATTGAAGACTAGCTGGCATTGCGCGCCCACCGGCCCGTACTTGCGGAACCGTTGCGGCAATCTAAGCTAGCGCTCTAAGGATGCGCTCCGCCGCGGCTTCGAGCATTGCATCTTCGCGGGCAAAGCACAGTCGCATATGAACATCCTGATCGGGATCGTCCATGAAGGCGCCGCCCGGTACCCCGGCCACTCCGGCTTCGCGAATAAGGAATTCATTCAACTCGCTCGAATCTTCAAACCGCTCCGGTATTCGGGCCCAGGTATAGAAGCTTGACCTTGATGGATACACCTGGAAGCCTGCGCGCTCGAGCGCCGACGTTATGATTCTCCGCTTCCGCGCGAAGTCTGTCCGCAGCTTATCGTAATAGCTCAAGTCGGCGAGCAGCACGCGAGCAAGAGCGTGTTGAAGCGGCGTCGGCGTACACACGTAATAGATGTTTCCGAGTTGACTCAGCTTGCCAACAAGATCCCCCGGCCCGTAGGCGTACCCCAATCTCCAGCCCGATACTGCCCACGATTTCGAAAACGAGCTGACCGTGATCGTGCGTTCGAATGCGCCGGGAAGGGAAGCGGTCGCAATGTGATCAGCGGCTCCAAGCGTAAAGTGTTCGTACACTTCGTCGGAGATCACCAGCAGGTCAAACTCCTCCGCGCATCTGACGATCGCTTCCAGCTCGTCGCGCGTCAGTACGCGTCCGGTTGGATTGGCGGGGGAACACACGATGATTGCTTTGAGGGGATAGGCTGAGCGCGACGTGCCCTCGAGACAGGCGCGCCGCAAGTCGTCAACGTCCAGGTCGAGATTCTCGCCGCGCAGTGTCACTACGTCGGTCTTTGCGTCGGCGGTCTCCAGGGTGCGCTTGTGGTAGGGATAGTAAGGCTCAAACACGATTGCCGACGCGCCTCGCAGATATGTGTGCGCAATGGTCACCAGCCCGCCGGTTGCGCCGGGAGTGATGATCAGCTCGAGCGGGCGGCGGTCCGGATCAATGGTGATGCCGGCAGACAAAAGCACCTTCTCTGCTACCGCGCGGCGCAGCTCGTCTACCCCTTCGAAGAAGCTGTAGTGATTCAGCCCGGTGGCGACAACTTCGTTCAGTGCTCGGGCCAGTTCCGGATGAAGGGCGACGTCGTTTTGGCCCTGAACCAGATTACCGCTTGGCGGAATGAGCCGCGCGATCGCTCTAATATCGGGCTGAGCGCGCTTAGTTGTAGTTTGCAACCCGGTCCCCCAATTCAAGAGTGAGATGCTCGATTTCAACTTCTCGGCTGCTTCTGAATTAATGCAGATCGTACGGTCCGCCAGATTCTGATGTCAAGGAGAGTCAATCCCGGGTAGTAGGTTAGTGTGTTTAGTCCGTGCTTCAGCTTGATCGATAGACGGCGAGTAGGTGACAAACGATACCTATGAACTCAAAACTGCCAGCTGCGCGATTCCAGGCGAACGCATGACGGGGCAGGAATTTCACAAAGCACTTGATTTGCCGCGACCATTGGCGGTATTCTACGGCAAAACAAGTATCAAATTGAGTTGAGCCATAGCCGTTCAGCGTAGTTGGAGAGGCATCGACGACAACCAGACGAGGAGCGCTTACTAGAGCCATATGGCAAGAACCACAGCGACGTTGGTCACGCGACGCCAGGCAATCACATCTTTGGCCACGCTGGCAACAGGCACTCTACTCAAGCCGGCCACGGCCCTTGCCTTCGAATCCGGAGATAGCAAGACCAGATTTGCGGTGATTGGCGACTTCGGCACCGGAGGAAGCGACGAATGCGCGGTTGCCGCACAGATGCTCCAAGAGCACAAGCGGACGGACTTCGATTTCGTCCTGACGGTCGGCGATAACATCTATCCCAGCGGGAACCCCAAGCATTTCGTAAAGCACTTTGAGGAGCCTTTCGCGGGACTGCTGCAGGAGCGCGTGAAGTTTTACGCGACGCTCGGCAATCACGACGTAGAAGAAGGCCGCAAGGAGCAATGCAACTATTCGCACTTCAACATGGGGGGCTCGTGTTTTTACTCGATCAGCCGTGGCAACGGATTGATCGAGTTTTTCATGCTGGACTCGACGGATTTCGGCGCGGGACAAGCATACTGGCTCGAGAATGGCTTGCGTAACTCGCGAGCCATCTGGAAGGTGGTCGCGCTTCACTATCCGCTTTATTCTTCCGGCAAGAAACACGGCTCTGATGCAAAAATGCGCAAGATGATCGAGCCGCTGCTTACCAAGTATCGCGTGCAAGTGGTGTTCGCCGGTCACGACCACGTCTACGAACGACTCAAGCCGCAACACGATATCCAGCACTTCGTTACCGGGGCCGGCGGAAAGATGCGCCGAGGTGATATCGACATGAAGAGTCCGATTCGCGCAGTCAGCTACGACGAGGACAACTCCTTTATGTTGATCGAGGTCGACGATCGAGAAATGAGTTTCAAGTCGATCAGCGAGAACGGCGCGGTTGTTGATTCAGGTGTGATCAAGCAGTCTTCGAGCTTGCTGTCGTGGGCAATAACCGCTTAGCTCGCGCTCACAGAACTGCCCGCAAGACCCAATACATCATCGCTGGTTACAAGGTGGGCCCCGCTATTCGACATCTTCAGTAAGGCCTCCTCACCGTCCTGAGGACGCACGTTCACCGCTCGCATTGCGTCGATCACCGGATAAACATCGTAGCCGTATTTGATCCCGTCCAGCACAGTCTCTAACACGCAGTAGTCGGTCGCGAGCCCGACTACGTAAAGCCTTCTGACGCCGTTGCTTTTGAGCAACTCGTCAAGCGAGCGGCCCTGCTCATCCTTTCCTTCAAACTCTGAATAGTCATCCTTGTCGGCCGAAGACGCTTTCTGAAAATAATCGGCGATTGTGTCCGTCTTGAGGTCCTGATGCAACTCGGCGCCGCGCGTACCCTGGACGCAGTGCGGAGGCCACGGTCCCCCCTGCTCCTTGAAGGAAACGTGATTCGACGGGTGCCAATCCTGAGTAGATATGACCAGAGGGAATTCGGGGATCAGTCGATTGACGACCGGCACAATCTGATCGCCTTCATCGACGGCGAGTGCCCCCCCGGGACAAAAGTCGTTCTGAATGTCCACAAGGATCAACGCGCTATCATGATGTTTGGGCCTCATTATGGATTGCCTCCCATTTCATTCTAGTCAACAGGGGGACACGAGTACAGACTCGTGCGCCGCGTGGTGTTCGGATGCTGCGTTGTTAGTGGCTTGCCGTTCTGTCCTTGGACGGATCGAAGATATGCTGCTTCACGCCTTCGGTGTGAAGAGTTAATTGTTTCGCAGTCCGAGCGCAGAAGAGTGAGCACGACAGCAACACAAGAACCGAACACCACCGAGGGTCGCGTCCTCGCAGGTGTCGTGGGGCACGCTGCTGCGCGTTCGCTTGAACTGACGCGCAGCGGCAACCTTCACTGCCACACCGTGAGGACCGTACCCATAATGAGCATGTAAACGAGCTGATAAGCAGTGTCGATGATCAACGTTGTGATTCGCTTGTCGGAATACATGTTGGCCATTAGGCCAAGCGGGAATGCGAGGCCGCCCCACACAAGCAAACCGAGCTTGAGACCCTGATCCATTCGGATCAGGTGCAAGTAACCCACCAGCGCCGCCATCGCTAGCGCGATCAAGAGCAGACAAAGCACCGAGACCGCATAAGCCTTCGTGGCGCCCTTCTGCATTTCTTTGACCTTATCTTCGGTGTAGCCGTGCGCGTTGACCCACATCTTGGCGAACAACAACGGCGAGTACCAAAGCCCGCCCAAGAGGAAAGCAACGGCCGCGGAGACTACCACGGCCATGTAGTTGATGTGAACTTGAGGCATAAGGCTCCCTTCTGTCGTAGAGGGTCGAATTCCAAAAAAAGAGCGTGAACGACCAGACGATGAAACTCAGGCGCGCAGCCTAGAAATACTAGGTTCCGGGCAGACTATCAAGCACTGCACGGCCGATTTATCATACGACGAGAACCACCAGCGCAATTCGTTGTGACGGCTGTCACAGCCCGCCGTGATGTCCATCATAGCCTTGCGTTTAGATAAGTCCTAAACTTGGCATCGAGGATTGTTGCCCGGATTCGAAGTGTCCTGGCAAGTCCTGTATTGCTAACGCTTGACGCTACGCAAAAGGGGGCGAGCCACCTATGGGGACCGAACCGAAGAAAGATCGAGGGCTGATAGAGATCTCCGAAGAGGAATGTAAAGGCTGCGGACTCTGCGTCACCTCGTGTGCACCCCACGTGTTGAAGTTGAGCGAGCGCTTGAATGGTCACGGGTATCATCCGGCGAACTATCTCGGAGCGGGTTGCACCGGATGCGGGGTGTGCTTCTTTGCTTGCCCCGAGCCGGGAGCCATCACGGTCTATACCTTTCAACCCGCGAAAGCGGTGGTGACCGAGAGTCACCCACAAACGACTGCGGCTTAATAACAGATTGAGGACCGGATCAATGACTAAACAGTTGATCAAAGGAAACGAAGCCGTCGTGAAAGCGGCGATCATGGCGGGTTGCCGATCGTTCTACGGATACCCGATCACACCGGCAAGCGAGATTACCGAAGCAGCGGCAAAGTACTTTCCGCAGGTTGGCGGAACATTCCTCCAGGCGGAAAGCGAGGTAGCAGCCATCAACATGGTCTACGGAGCCGCGTCCGTCGGCGAGCGCACGATGACCGCGTCTTCCGGTCCAGGTCTCAGTCTTATGCAGGAAGGGATCTCGTATCTGGCGGGCTCCGAACTCCCTTGCGTGATCGTGGACATAATGAGGGGCGGTCCCGGACTCGGCAACATTGCGCCTGAACAAAGCGATTACCACCAGATCGTCAAGGGTGGCGGACACGGAAACTATCATACGATAGTGCTCGCGCCAAACTCCGTACAGGAAATGTGCGATCTGACGTTTCTCGCCTTCGATATGGCCGACAGGTTTCGCAATCCGGCGATCGTGCTCACGGATGGTTTCATTGGCCAGATGATGGAGCCCGTCGAGTTCCCGTCCAAGATGGTGATCCCTCCGCCGAAAGCCTGGGCGGTGCATGGTGATGCCGAGACTCGTGAAAACCTGATCACGTCGATCTTTCTGACTCCCGAGGATCTTGAGAGGCACGTTCGGCACCTTGAAGAGAAATACGCACAGGCGAGCCACGGAGTGGCGATGCACGAGAAGTATAAGACCGCTGACGCCGAGATAATCGTGATCGGATACGGCATCGTTTCGCGAGTGGCCAAGACGGCTGTCGACCGGGCGAGAGCGAAGGGCATCAAAGCCGGCCTTTTCCGTCCGATAACCTTATGGCCGTTCCCGGCGCGCGAAATTGCTTTTGAGGCCGAGTGGGCCAGACGATTCCTGACGGTCGAGCTGAGCAACGGTCAATTGGTCGAGGATGTGCGGCTTGCGGTGGACGGCCGGCGACCCGTTCACTTCTATTCGCGGTTCGGCGGCATGGTTCCCACTACGGATGAGATTCTGGGACAGATAATCCTGGCGAGCGAGGCAGACAATGTACGTGAAAGCTTATCAGAGGCCGAAGAGTCTTTATGGGCAGTTTGATCGTAAGCCCGGTGACCACCTGACGACGCATTACTGTCCGGGCTGCGGTCACGGCAACCTGCACAAGTATATAGCCGAGGTCATCGATGATTTCGGCGTGCAAGACCGAACTGTTTTCGTCAGTCCCGTCGGTTGCTCGGTCTTCGCGTACTACTACTTCGATGTCGGCAACATCCAGGCCGCGCACGGTCGGGCGCCCGCGGTTGCGACCGCAGTCAAGCGAGCGTTGCCTGACAGTCTGGTGATCAGCTATCAAGGCGACGGGGACCTCGCGGCTATCGGCGGCAACGAGATTCTGCACGCGGCCAACCGCGGCGAAAACATCACGGTCTTCTTCGTCAACAACGCGATCTATGGAATGACCGGCGGTCAGATGGCGCCGACTACGTTGACGGGCCAGAAGACAACGACTTCGCCGTTCGGCCGCACCGTAAGGGGTGAAGGGTTCCCGCTTCGCGTGAGCGAGCTGCTAGCCACCCTCGAGGGCCCGACGTATATTGAACGCGTCGCCCTCTACGACAACAAATCACGTATGAAGGCGCGCAAGGCGGTTCGAAAGGCGCTGCAGAATCAAATCGAGGGCCGCGGCTTCTCGCTCATCGAAGTTCTTTCTCCATGCCCGACGGGTTGGGGCCTTACACCGGCCGACTCGTGCGACTGGGTGAGAGACAGTCTGATGAAGGCCTTCCCGCTGGGAGTGCTCAAAGACGAATCAGCTTCGAGAGAAGGTTGGACTCGTTATCGGAAGGACGTTTCAGCGGAGCAGATTCCTGCGATTGTGGGAGCGGGTTTACCCAACGGCGGCGAAGTAGTTGATGGCTTGACGCCGCCCGACGTCCCGACGTGTTATCGGAATCCGCGGATAAAGATTGCAGGGTTCGGCGGCCAGGGATTGCTGTTCCTCGGGCGCCTGCTGGCGGAGGCCGGCATGCGTCAGGGCTATCACGTGTCCTGGCTTCCGTCGTATGGGCCCGAGATGCGCGGCGGCACTGCTAACTGTCACGTCAACATCTCGACTGAGCCGATAGGCTCCCCGCTGGTCTCCGATGCGACGGTGCTCATCGCGATGAACCGGCCATCGGTGGAAAAATTCCAAACGGATCTGGCAAGCGGTGGTCTGTTGATCTACGACTCTTCGCTGATCGACAAAGCCCCCGAGCGAGGCGACGTTGAGATAATCGCGTTGCCGGCTACTTCGATGGCCGATGAAATCGGCAGCGCGAAGGTGGCAAATATGGTGGCGCTGGGCGCGTACCTCGGAGTTACAAGTTTGCTCGACCAGGAGCGAATTGTCTCCGTGGTTAAGGCCATGACCAAGAGCCCAGCAGTGCTGGAGTTGAACGTCAAAGCGATTGAGGCCGGCGTCAAGTTCGTCCGCTCGCAGGCTGCTCAAGAGGTTTCCTCCGGGGTTTGATTGGCGCTAACCGGTCTTATCGCGAATTATTTCTCGGCGTAATCTCAGTGTGCTCTGCGCCTCGGCGGTGAAAAGCAATAGCGAGAAAACACTCACCGCCGAGACGCAGAGGACGCTGAGACGGCGCGGAGAATCAAAGTCAGGACGCGGGGCCGTCCTTTTACACTCCCACTCTGAATCGTTCTTTCGCGGCTCGCTCGAGCGCCTCGCGATGATCTGGATGCGCGATTTCGATCAGCGCTCGTGCTCGCTCACGCAGAGTCTTTCCGTATAGATATGCTACTCCGTGCTCAGTGACAATGTAGTGTACGTGCGCCCGAGTGGTCACCACTCCCGCGCCTTGTTTCAGGTAGGGCACGATGCGCGACTCGCCGCGGCTGGTTGTCGATGGCAGCGCGATGATCGGCTTCCCGCCGTCCGATAGAGACGCGCCTCGGATGAAATCCATTTGCCCGCCGACGCCGGAGTATTCGTAGGTTCCAATCGAGTCGGCGCACACCTGACCGGTCATGTCGACTTCAATCGCGCTGTTGATCGCGGTCGCTCGAGGATTGCGCCTGATTACTGCGGTATCATTCACGTAGGTGATATCAAGCAAGACAATCTGTGGGTTGTCGTTTACAAAGTCATAAAGGCGCCGCGTTCCCATCGTGAATCCGCCAACAACCTTGCCGGGGTGAGTCTTCTTGAGCTTGCCGTTGATAACTCCGCGTTCTATCAGGTCGATCACCCCGTCCGAGAACATTTCGCTGTGGATGCCCAGGTCTCTGTGCGAATCGAGCGCAGCGAGCACCGCATCCGGTATGGCGCCGATGCCCATTTGAAGCGTCGCGCCATCATCGACCAGTTCGGATACGTGGCGAGCGATCGCCCGCTCGGCATCTGTCAGCTTGCCGGGCCTGTGTTCGAACAGTGGGTCGTCGACTTCAACCGCAAAGGCTATTTCATCGGCATGGATCAACCCGTCGCCATGTGTGCGTGGCATTTTGGGATTTACTTGCGCCACCACGGTTTTGGCCATTTCGACCGCCGAACGCGCCACGTCAACTGATATTCCCAGCGAGCAGAACCCATGGCGATCGGGCGGGGACACGTGGATCAATGCGACATCCAGAGGGAGAATTTTCTGTCGAAAGAGCGCGGGAACCTCGCTCAAAAAAACGGGCACATAGTCGGCTTCGCCCGAGGCCACCGCGTTGCGAATATTCGCGCTGACGAACAACGCGCGAGTGCGGAAATTTTCCCGGTATTCAGGCCTGACATGTGGCGCTTCGCCCTCAATGTGAAGGTGAACGAGCTCGACCCCCCGGACCTCAGGCGCCCGATCCACCATGGCGTTTATCAATCGCTGAGGTGTTGCAGCTCCACCTTGTATGAAAACACGATCCTTTGACTTGATTACGTTGACGGCTTCCGCGGCGGTAACAAACTTCATTGTGAGTTTATCCTATCGACCCCCTGCAGAGGGTGCGCAGCAATCCTTAGCTTTTGTATTCATGCAATGCGCTGGCCGCGATGAAGGAAAAGGCGCCTCTCTTCGCTAGCCACGTGGATTCGAACTCTGATTGCTCAACGATTTCGGAATGGCTCGGGCTCCTGCAGTACTGGCATAACCCACGGAAAGAAGATAACGGTGAGTGCGTAGTACGAGAGATTCAGCTGAATATTCTACAGCGTCAGGAGCATCTCGAAATCATCTAGTTGGAATTCTCGCGAGCGTTTGATCAAGCTTTGATTGTCGCATCAATAGGAACAAAGGCAGCCCGAGCGAAACACCGACGAGCAGATTGCCGGCCACGTAGATCCAGAGGTTTCGCATTTTCAACCGAGTGCCTTCCGCATAAACAAACACCCACAACGCCAAAGACGAAACGATTACATCCATTCCAAAAAAACCCGAGACCTTATTCGCAAACAACTGTTGAAAGAATAGCGACAGGTCGAGCCCGTGCTCGCGCAAGAACGGAATGAACTGCGAGTAAGGCAGGACTGTCCCTGCTATGCAGAGAATCAGATAGAGAGTTCGCTTCATCGTTGCTCCTCCTTAAATCCCGGGCAGATCTGCGGCGCCTCTACGAAGTAGAGTATCGAGTGACTGCCGGAGAGGGAAATGCGGCCGGATGGATCTCAGGCGAACTGACTATGAGGACTTGCCCAAGGCATAGATTGGCATCGTCGGTTGCGCGGAACCGCCCTCGGGTTCCAACGTGATTGCGGCCGCCGCCAACTGGTCTACATTGGAAGGGTACTCAATGATCGAGAAGCAGTGACCCTTTTCATCAGCTCGAATCAAACCTGCGCTGATCTTGGCTGAAGGAGTGACAAACCACAACTGATAAACTTTTCCGGCGGGCGCGGGCGGCAAATCCGCGGTCACAACCCAGCGCTTTCCCTGAATGTCCCAGTAAATCCTCGCTGAAGAGTCGGGAGCGGGCTGCTGTCCTGCCAGCGGTATGATCCGCCATTGAGGCGAGCTCAGTACGGAGTTGATCTGAGCCATCTCAGTTGACCGCGCTTTTTCCTGTCTCAGCTGCGCACTGAGTTCGTTGTTCTCCTGAAGAACGTCGCTTGCTCTGCCGAGTTCCGCCTGCAAAGCGCGATGCTCTGTTCGCCACATCACGATGCTGTAAGCGCACGCTATCAAGAGGGTTGCGGCAATCGCCCAGGGCAGCACGGCGCCGATCGAAGAAGACGAACGTCCCGGCTCTTGTTTTGTTGCAGTGTGTTCGGGGAAGCGAATCACAGACGCGCTCGATTGCGCTTCCGGTCGCTCGCGGTCGATCCGCGCAACTAGCAGGTCGCGCACGTAAGCGGGCGGCGCAACGGGTGCGGCCGCGGAGGCCAGCGCATCGACGACCTCGTTGAACTCATTGAGCTCGCGCTCACAAACCGCGCAACCCTCGCGAACGTGCGCCGCAAAGGCGCGCGCATCGTGTTGCGACAACGCGCCCAGCGCACAGAGCGCTGCTTGTTCCTGCGTCTCTTCAGTTGTGCTGTGGTGCTTCAACCTGTCTTCCTTCAAATCGACGTTCGAAAGCCTGGCGCCTCACCTCGCGTACGGGATCCGGTAGCATTGAGGAGCTACGAGCAAGAGCATAGTGCCACCAACGCTGTGTGTAGTCTCATGTATGCTTCCGGCTTCGGCGCGATGATAGTCTCCCGGTCCGAGCTGTTGGCCGCGCACGTTGCAGTCGCCTTCGATCACGAAAAACTGCTCAACGCCTGAATGCTGGTGCTGCGGCAGGGTCGTTCCCGGCAGCATCTTCACCAACGACGTCGCGATTCCGGTCGCCTGATCCACGTACAACTGCTTCAACAGAATCCCCGGTTGTATCTCCTGCCATTCTCCCTCTGAGGCGAGAATCGAGATGAACTCTCGGGATTGACTCACCGGCGCGGGTTTCTTCGTCTCGTTCAGTCTCATCAACAGCTTCGCTTTAACAACGATCGACGGTTCTACTTCGGGTGCGCCAAACGCTAGGGCGCTAACCGTTCGCTCAAACGACGGCAGTTCAGCTGCGCATATCTCGCAACCGGTTTCAAGATGCTCCTCGAAGTCGCGGGCCTCACGCTGAGTGAGCGTGCCCAACGCGTACGCGACGGCAATATCCGTCATCTCGTGGGCCGGCTCGCGATCCCTCATACCTGGCCCTCCAGCACCGGGCGAAGCATGTCTCGGAGCTTGATCATCCCGAGCCGCGTTCGTGTTTTCACGGTGCCTAAGGGCTGGCCCAGTCGCAGAGCTATCTCGCTATGGCTCAAACCCGAGTAGTACGCCAGCTCGATGACCTCGCGCTGCTCAGCCGACAGGGTCTCCAGCGCCTGACGGACCAGCTGCCGGCGCTCCGAATTTACTGTCGACTCTTCGGGACTCGCGGTCGTTGCGCTGATTTCGCCGATCGAGTCCAGCGGATCTTTGTTGCTCTGCTCGTATCGTCCCGAGCGAAGCCGGTCGATGCCGCGCGTGCGCGCTATCGTCATCAGCCACGCGAGCGGAGCCCCGCGGTTCGAGTCGTAAGTCGACGCTTGACGCCACACCTGCGTGTAAACGTCCAGCAGCACTTCCTCGGCCGTCGAGCGATCTCCCACCACCCGCAAGATCAGCCCAAACACCAGGCGGTTTGTTGAGTCATAAAGCGTGGTAAGGGCGGACTGATCCCCTTCGGCCACACTCTTTATGAGAGCTACCCAGTCCTGATCTCGCGTGCTTATCTCTCTTGAGTCTTGGGGTGACCCCAATTCTTCTGTCCCCTCGTTCTAAGTCTACGAAACGCAAGGCGGCCATGGATTCGCGCCAGGAATCTTCTGTGCGAGGTGCATCATACATGGGCAACCGCCAAAACGGCAATTGGTCCTTTGTCCTTCGTCCTTCGTCAATGACAAGGACCAATGACAAAGGACTAATGACAAAGGCCAAAGGACAAAGGACTAAGCAGCGTTGATTTCTGCGATTTCCGCGGGCGCGAAGTCCACAGCATCCGCGCTGACGACGTGGTAGGTGGTCTTTGCCCGCAGGCCGGAAAGCGCGGTGCTTATATCGTCACCGTGCAGATGCCCGTACACGCAGGAAGCCGCGCCGTATTCATCGATCAGCTCAGTGAACCCGGAAGCCTGATGATCGGGGTTGGTAGGTGGATAGTGCAATGCAACGATCAATGAGTCGAATTCGGACTCGCGGCCGCGAAGAGACTCGAGCGCCGAACGCAAGCGGCCTACCTCGCGCTCGTAGATTTTGGCGGCGTGCTCATCGAAGTGCGAATCGTTCGGGCAGATCCAACCGCGCGTTCCGGCAGCGGCGACGCGATTGACGATTATCGAGTTCGACTGCAATATCCTGATCGACGGATGAATTGCGCGGGTCAGCTTGGACTTCGATTCCCACCAATAATCGTGATTACCCTTCACTAGGAGCTTGACTCCTTTTGCCCGGCCAATGCGATCCAGGTCGGGCAATGCTTCTTCCAGGCGCATAGCCCAGCTCGTGTCCCCGGCTACGAGCACTAGATCATCATCGGCAACCGTTCGTTCCCAGGCTTCGAAGATTCTTCGATCGTGGTCGCGCCAACGCTCGCCGAACCGGTCCATCGTCTTGCCGGTTCCGCCTGCAAGATGCAAATCGCCAATCGCGAATACCTTCATGTGAGATTGAATCATACCGGAAGAAGTTTGTAGGACATCTCCCACTGCCCCTCAGATCGGCAGCCAGAGGCGGGCTTCGCAGCCGCGGCCGGTGCGCCGGTTCTCGAGAGTTAGGGTCCCGCCGTGCGCTTCGGCGATCTGCCGGCTCAATACGAGCCCGATGCCTGATCCCGCAGGCTTCGTCGTAAAGAACGGCACGAACAAGTTGCTGGTGTTGGAGAGACCTGGACCTTCATCTTCGATCCACACCTCAACCTGTCTGATGTTACGACGCCAACCGACTTTCACCCCGCCGCCAGTCTCGAGCGACGCGTCCACGGCGTTGCGCACCAGGTTGATCAGAAGCTGCTCGAGTTGATCGCCGTCCGCGCGAATCGTGATCTCGGGTCCGTTGTGCAGCTCAATGGGTATTCGAGTCTCGAGGCTCACCACTCGCCTCACCATCGCGCTGACGCTGACGGGTTGCAGCTTCGGAAGTGGAAGCCGCGCCATTCTCGAGTAGGCTTCCATGAAACGGTTGAGCGAGGCGGCCCTTGCGGCGATCACTCCCAAGCCGCGGCGCATGTCCTCTTGCCAGTCGACCGGGCGCGGGTCACGAGCGACCAGACCCTCAAGGCTTCCGGCGATTGACTTAATTGGAGCGAGTGAGTTGTTGAGCTCGTGGCCGAGCACCCGCACGAGCCGCTGCCAGGCTTGCCGTTCTTCTTCGCGAAGCGCGCGGCTGAGATCCGATAAGACCAGCAACTGGTGAGGGGCCCCTCGTTCACGAAAGGTGCTGCGATGTACCTCAAACCGGCCGGCGCCCCCGGGGAACGACATTTGAAGCGTGCGAGTGGTCTCGCCGCTCAGGCAATCGGCCAGCCCAAGGTCCCCGGCGCCACGCCCCATGAGTCGTTCGGCTGGTTGAGCAACAAGACGCTCGCCGGCGCGATTGACCAGGCGAAGCTTCTGATCGCCGTCGAAGGCGAATATTGCGACCTCGATCTCGGCCATCACCGTTCTGAGCAACGCCGTCGCTTCCAGGGCGCCCAGCCTCTGCTCCCTCAGAATCTGGCCGAGAAAGTTTACCTCGAGCATCGCTTCACCCAGCGGATCGTCGGGCGCCGCGCCTCGCGCTCTAATCGAGAAATCGCCCTCGCGCAACGCGGCAAGCAAATTGGATAGAGTTTGCAGCGGAAACACCACCCGCTCGCGCAACGCGTGTGAAAAGCCGAGCCAGAAACCCACTATGACTACCGTCAGCGTCCATTGCACCCTCGCCGGATTTGATTCGCTCCACAGGAGGATCAGAGCTACGAGCACCGCGGGAAACCCGGACGCAAGCGCCATCAACAAAACGCGGCGATCGTGTTTCGCGGTGAACTGCAACTTCGACGCTTTTGCCGGGTTCCGTGTTAAGACCTTGACGCTCGCTGGCCTAGTGGCTGCCGGCTGCTGAGGGTCTTTACCGACTGAGGGACTTGTCGAACGGGCAGGTTCCGATGCTTCGGCGGCCGTTTGATCGTCGCTGTTCCGTTCTTGTTTATTAGGCACACCTTCCGCCTGAGGCCACGGGATGATCTGGGCGTTAGGCGCTTTGAATCCCTTCATAACCCGAAACGCTGAAGCCGTCTGTAGAGCGCGCTGCGGCTCAGGCCAAGCTTCTCCGCTGCGCGGCTCACATTACCGTCGCATTGCGCGAGCGTGCGCTGAATCAAAAACCCTTCAACCTCTTCGAGGCTCATGTCCTCGAGTCGCCGTGAGACCTCTCGTCCTGATTGCAGGCCCAGATCGCGTGACTCCAAAGTGGCTCCTGAAGCCATTAGTACGGCGCGCTCAACCGCGTGATCGAGCTCGCGCACATTGCCCGGCCACCCGTGCCTCAACAGCGCTTGCATTGCGGACGCGTCGAAGCCTTCCATGTTCTTGCGATAGCGGCGGGCGTGCCCACGCAGGAAATGCATAGCCAGTATGGGAATATCCTCCCGGCGGTCGCGAAGCGGCGGCAGGTGAATCTCGACGGTGTTAAGCCGAAAGAGCAAGTCCTGACGGAAGCGGCCCGCGGAAACCTCTTCACCCAGATCCGCGTTGGTTGCGGAGATCAGCCTGACGTCCGAGCGCCGGGTCTTGGATGAACCAACGCGCTCGAACTCGCCGGTCTCCAGCACCCGAAGCAATTTCGGCTGGTGTTTGATCGGCAGGTTGGCAATCTCATCCAGGAAGAGCGTGCCGCCTTCGGCCATTTCAAACCGTCCCACGCGATCGGCCTTCGCGTCGGTGAACGCTCCCTTAACGTGCCCGAAGAGCTCGCTCTCAAACACGCCTTCCGACAAGCCGCCCAGGTTTACGGTGACCATCGGCTTCGATGACCGGGCTGACATCGAATGAAGCGTCTGGGCGACGACACCCTTTCCGGTGCCGTTTTCGCCGGTGATCAACACGTTCGCGTCCGACCCCCCGACGCGTTCGATGATCTGAAGCACCGGCTGCATTGCGGGGGACTGGGCGATGAGCTTGGGTTTTCCCTCGTCGCGTAGAATTCGGTTCTCGGCTTCGAGTCGCTGGCCTCTACGAAGCGCCTGGCCGAGCTCGGCCTGCGTACGCAGGATGGTGATCAATCGCGCATTGTCCCAGGGCTTCTGAATGAAATCGCTGGCGCCCCGCCGCATCGCTTCGACCGCGACGTCGACGCTGCCCCAGGCGGTCATCACCACCACCGGCAACGTGTTGTCGAGCTTCTGCAGGCGGGCCAGGAGGTCAAGACCCTCTTCGCCTGAGGTTGTGTCGCGCGTGTAATTGAGGTCCATCAGCAACACGTCGAAATCCCGATCTTCGATCGCCTTGATTATGTCTGCGGGCCGCTTGACCGTTTCGATATGATAGCGTTCGGACTTGAGCAGCAGACGCAACGCTTCCAGCACGTCTGCCTGATCGTCAGCTATCAGCACTCTGGGCGTGAATGAATCCTGAGCCTTCATAGTGTGGTTACGTGCTCAATCTTAACCTCAGAACGAGTTCAAAAACTAGGCGCCGCTACAACCCGGAGTTTGCTTAGAATTGGGAGCCAAAGGATGACAGTGACTCGAGGGAGCCGGAACGCGGAGCACTCATCGGACCTGCAACATGCTGGAGTTGCGTAAGGGCGCCCCTCTGTGGAGGCCCTTCCTCTCGACGTATCGTCGAAGGCGAAGGGGCGATCACAGATGGACGCCCTTAAATGCGGGTATCACGTTTAGACCTTTTCGAAGCCGCTCTCTTGAAGCTCGTGTTCCGCCTTTGGTTCGTGCTCTTCGTCGACGACTCGTCCGTCAAACAGATGGATCTGACGGTCCGCGTGGCGAGCGTAGCGGGGATCGTGCGTCACCATACAGACCGTCGCGCCTTGTTGGTGCAGCTCGCGCAGCAACTCCATCACCGCTTCACCGTTAGTAGAGTCGAGGTTGCCGGTGGGCTCGTCCGCAAGGAGGATGAGCGGATCGCCGGCGACCGCTCGCGCCACTGCGACGCGCTGTTGTTGACCGCCGGATAGCTGGCTCGGAAGGTGCTTCGCTCGATGGGCCATGCCGACGCGTTCGAGAGCCTCCATCACGCGCTTCTTGCGGTCGGCCGCCTTGACGCCTCGATAGGTCAGCGGCAGCTCGACATTCTCGAAGACGTTCAGGTCGCCGATCAGATTGAAGCTCTGGAATATGAATCCGACTTCGCGGTTGCGAACTCGCGCCCGCTCGGAAAGCGGAAGGTCGGCAACCGGTTTGCCGGCCAGTGTGTAGTTACCTTCGGTCGGCGAGTCCAGCAAGCCCAGGATCGAAAGCAGTGTAGATTTGCCGCAGCCCGAGGGTCCGGCTATCGAGATGTATTCGCCCTTCTTTATCTCCATGTGAATGCCGGAAAGGGCGTGCGTCTCGACCTCGTCCGTGAGAAACACCTTTGTTACACCATCAAGCCGAATCAGCGGTTGGTCGCTAGCGCTCATGTGTTTTCGTCCCTCCAAGTTTGTCGAACGTCAGTTCAAACGAATGCGATCCGCGTTGTCCCATTGCGACGTGTCGGAAAGAATGATTCGATCGCCTTCTTTGAGTCCGTCAATGACTTCTATCGTGTTGACCGCAGTTCTGCCCAGTTTCACCTGTACGCGGGCTGCCCCTTTTCCGTCCGGGTCGACCTTGAACAGGCCGACGGTGCTGTTCTCCGATCCGTGCACGGGCCGCCCGACCGAGAGTACATTGTCGAGCCTCACTATTGTGATCGTGCCGTCCACGCTCAGATCCGGCACTGCCCCCTTGGGCAACTCGCCTTCGAGTGAAGCGTCCACGGTGCGTGTGCCGTTTTGGACTGATGGGTCTATGCGGATCACTTTGCCTGGTATGATTCCGTTTCGAGTATCAATCGTTACGAGCTGTCCGAGCGCGATGTCCTTGACCTGGGTTTCATTTACCTTCAGCTCGGCCTTGAGGCGTTTCGGATTTGCCACTCTCGCCAGCTCCTGGCCCAGCGTCACCTGCTGGCCCACCTGAACCGCAATAGTCTGCAACTCGCCATCGATTCCCGCGCGCACCTTCAACGCATCAAGCTGAGTGCGTCGGAGCTGTACAGCATCCTTGAGCTGGCGTACTTTCTCATCCTCGGCCGCCATCCGGGCCTTGACCTCTTCGCGGCTGCTGGCGACGCGCTTCGTTTCCAATCGCACGCGATTCTCTAGGTCGTCGGCCGCAATCTGGGATAGCTGTACTTCGAGATCCGGTTTCAAGCCTTGCTTGCCCAGGGAGACATTCACCTCGTACTGCATCTTGGCCTTCTTGAAGTCTGAAGTGACCTGAGCCAGGGTGGCTTCCTGATCCAGGATCTGCTTTTCGAGCTGAACCTTTAGCGTGGTGAGATTCGCTTCGGCAGCGCGGTATTGCGATTCCGCATCGGAGAAGGCCTGCTGGATTTCCGGGTTCGTCAGTTCGAACAGCAAGGTATCGGCCTTAACCTGTGCACCCGGCTGAACGAGTCGCTTCTCGATTCGGCCCTGGCTGAGAGCCGGCACATAGCGGATCTCCTCAGGCACTAACGTACCCAGCCCACGGACGGTAACCACGAAAGGCCCGAACTTAACCGTGTCCTTCAATGTAGTGTTGTCGTCAACGCTGGGTGCGGCTGGTTTCAACCGGGACACGCCTACGGTTATCAAACCGACCACAACAACGGTCGTTAGAGCGTAAACGATTCGCTTGATGCGGCGTTTCTTGGCGGCAGATTTACGCGGGATGTCCATACTTCCTCCAACCCTGACTAAGGAAGTTCCGTGCCATCGAGGCGCCCTGCTTAACTCCTTGCGCGTCTAATGTTAGCACAAATTCCATTTTCGCGATAAGCCGTCCTTTTCTCCGCTTCTGGGAACCTCCTGTTCAGAAGCGAACACGTAGCATAGAACCCCTGGGAGCGCAGGCGTCTCGCCTGCATTCCTGCTGAAGCGGGCGATCCAGAGCATGGCAGGCGGGACGCCTGCGCTCCCAGATTCGCTGCTGCTTAATCATTCACTACCCAGCCGTCTCTGAGCTTGATCACCCGATGTCCATACGAAGCGTTCACCTCGGAGTGGGTCACCTGTATGATCGTCGTTCCCCCTTCGTTGAGGCGCTTGAACAGCTCCATGATTTCCTTGCCCTGGTCCGAATGCAGGTTGCCCGTTGGCTCATCGGCGAGGATCACTTTTGGATTTGCGATCACCGCCCGGGCGACGCCCACAAGCTGCTGCTGGCCGCCCGAGAGCTGAGTCGGATACAGATTTCGCTTGCCAACGATCTGAAAGCGATCGAGCACATCGCAAACGATGCTCTCCCGCTCTGATCTCTTGACATCGCGATATGAGAGCGGCACTTCGAGGTTCTCGTAGACCGTCATATGGTCTAGCAGGTGATAGCTCTGAAAGACAAATCCGATGTTCTTGTTGCGCAGCTCGGCTCTCTCTTTTTTGCCGAGCTTGTGGACTGGCTGCTCGAGGAAACTGAATTCGCCGCTCCACGCGCTGTCGTGCATTCCCAGGATGTGCAGCAAGGTAGACTTGCCGGCGCCCGATGGGCCCATTACTGAAACGAATTCGCCAGGCTTGATATCGATGTTTATTCGGCGGAGCACGAAGGTCTTGCCCACGCCCGATTCGAAGAACTTTTCAACATTGCGTAACGCAATCATTGTTCTACTCCTGACTGAAGATGGTGGTATCGAATCTGCCGACTTCGATTGATTTGATCATACACGAAACACTGTAGCGGCCAAACCAAATCCACGCGATGCTCCGCCGTTATATAGCCAAGCCGTGTGCCATAGTCGACGCAAGTTGAAAGCCCCCGAATTGTTACGTTTACCGCGCTCCGAGAAAATTAAAGTGATGACCCGCTATTCGGACTTGGGAATTGCTTGTCCACATTCGAACAAGGATCAGGAATTGCCGATTGCCGATTGAAAGAAATGAACTGCTAATCGGCAATCGGCAATTCGCTCCGGGGTTGCTCAAGCCACGCCGGTGCGACAGAATGAAAAGAGGCGCTTGCCGGAGGAGAAGAATGAACGAACACATCTTTCGCGAGTATGACATCAGAGGCGTAGTCGATCGGGATCTGACGGATGAGACTGTGTACGATCTGGCCAGGGCAATCGGCACGTTTCTCCGCGCGAATGGCGCCCGCCGGGCCAGCGTCGGGCGCGACGCGCGGGAAAGCTCTCCACGCTTTCGAGACATTGTGATTCGGGGATTGACCGAGACCGGCTGCGATGTGCTCGACATCGGAATGGTGCCGACTCCAGTGCTGTACTTCACGCTGTTTACCCAGGGCGTCGACTCGGGCGTAATGATAACCGGCAGCCACAACCCGCCCGACAACAACGGATTCAAGGTTTGCCTGGGGAAGAGCACTATTCACGGGGAGCAGATCGGCGAGATAAAGCAGATCGCGCTGGAGAGGAATTTTGCCAGCGGTCAGGGCAAGAAAGAAGAACGTGACATCGTTGACGTTTATCAGGAACACATCAGGTCGAACATAACTGTCGGGCCACGGAAGCTAAAGGTCGTAGTCGACGCGGGCAACGGAATGGGCGGATTCATCGGAGCTCCGCTCTATCGCGAGCTCGGATGCGACGTGATTGAGCTCTTCTGCGAGCCCGACAGCCGCTTCCCCAATCACCATCCCGATCCCACTGTTATCGAGAACATGCGCTTTGCCGTCAACGCGGTCCGTGAACACAAAGCCGATCTCGCAATCGCCTATGACGGCGATGCCGATCGAATTGGGGTGGTTGACGAGACCGGCACAGTTCTGTGGGGCGATCAACTGATGATCATTTTCTCGAGGAGCATCTTGAAGGAGCGGCCGGGCGCGACGATCATCGGGGAAGTGAAGTGCTCGCAGACACTGTTCGACGACATCAGGAGTCACGGCGGCAATCCGATTATGTGGAAGGTAGGCCACTCTCTTATAAAAGCCAAGATGAAAGAGACGAGCGCCGCTCTGGCTGGCGAGATGAGCGGACACCTGTTCTTTGCCGATCGCTATTTTGGCTACGACGATGCGATCTATGCGGGCGCTCGATTAATTGAAATCCTGAGCAAAATAGACAGGCCGCTGACGAGTCAGCTCGCCGGCGTTCCTCGAATGTTCAACACGCCCGAGATCAGGGTCGAGTGTCCCGACGATAAGAAGTTTGAAGTTGTGCGGCGACTGACCGAAGAGTTCAAAAAGACCCACGAGGTAATCGACATCGACGGCGCGCGGATTCTGTTCAAGAACGGCTGGGGACTCGTGCGCGCTTCAAACACTCAGCCAGTCCTGGTTCTGCGATTCGAGGCCGACAGCGAGGACCACCTGGAAGAGATTCGCTTTTCCATAACCGACAAGCTCGAAGCTTTGAAAACGGCTTCTTAAGCCGATTTGAAGGCCTCAAGGTACTTCAAGCCCGAGCCCGTATTAAACAGCACAACTCTATCATCGAGACCGACCTCGCCTCGTGCCACCAGTTGCTTCAGCGCCGGCAAACAAGCTGCGCCTTCGGGGGCGGCGAATATCCCTTCGGCGGAGCCGATCTCTTTCACCGCCCCGATCAACTCTGCATCGGTCACCGACACGGCGGTGCCGCCGCTCTTGCGCAGCACATCGAGCATTATGAAATCGCCCACGGCCTTGGGTACTCTGAGCCCCGCAGCCACAGTGTGAGCGTCTGGAATATCCGCTCCAGCGCTAGCTCCCGAAGCAAAAGCCTTGACGATCGGTGCGCAGCCTTCCGCCTGAACCGTCACCATCCTTGGGCGGCGGCTCGAAATCCAGCCCAGGCGTTCCATCTCGTCAAACGCCTTCCACATTCCAATCAATCCAGTTCCCCCTCCGGTCGGATAGAGAATCACATCCGGCAACTCCCAGTTCATTTGCTCTGCCAGTTCGTAGCCCATAGTCTTCTTGCCTTCCACACGATAGGGCTCTTTGAGAGTCGAAACATCAAACCAGCCTTCCGCGACTTTCCGTTCCGCGACAATCTTGCCGCAGTCGGTTATCAGGCCGTCTATCAACTCCACGTGGGCGCCCATTTGCCTGCATTCGATGATGTTCGCCGCCGGGGTGTCCCGTGGCATGAAAATAAATGCCGGGATTCCCGCCTTCGCAGCGTAAGCCGCGAGCGCGCCCGCGGCGTTACCCGCCGACGGCACCGCGAGTTTCCTCACGCCAAGCTCCTTTGCCATCGAAATCGCTACGGCCATGCCACGAGCCTTGAACGAAGCAGTCGGGTTGAGCGACTCGTCCTTGATGAACAGATTCGGCATCCCCAGCTGCGCGCCAAGCCGATTGGCCTTGAGCAGAGGCGTCATTCCTTCGCCAAGGGTCAAGATGTTTCGGTCATCATCAACCGGAAGCACCTCGCGGTAACGCCAGAGATTCGGTTGCCGTGCTGCAAGAGCTTCGCGCTTGAGTGTGGTTGCGGCCCGCTCGAGGTCATAAGCGACCATCAACGGTTTCCCGCAATCGCACAGGTTCGCGAGCCCACGAGCTTCGCGCAGTTTGCGGCACGACGAACAGTAGAGGTGTGTGACGTTCATTGTGTCTCCTGATGAATGCTTGTAGTCCCGCCTTCAGGCGGAAGTGGTAATCGTCGCTTACCACAGTTCGCTCTAGAAACTTCCGCCTAAAGGCCGAGCTACGAACGAACTACCACCTTGCACGAATGGGCCTGGCTCTTTTCGAGCAAACTCTCTAGCGCACTGTGGACAACGCCATCTGATCGGCCTGGTTTTGCTCATAACCAGTTTGTGTAAGACGGAGCAGTATATTTGGTGCTCGCGATAGAGGCAACTTGTAGGGGCTCGGTCGCGATGCTAGAGTCGATGACATCTTAAATCGAGAAGGAGAGAGGATGGGAAATCGAAAAGCAATCATCGAAACCAACAAGGGCAGCATAACGGTCGAGCTCTATGAGGACAAAGCTCCGATCACCGCGGGCAATTTCATCGATCTGATCGAGCGCGGCTTCTATAACGGGCTGAAGTTTCATCGCTACGAGCCTGGCTTTGTGATTCAGGGGGGAGACCCGAAAGGCAACGGAACCGGCGGCTTCGTCGATCCGCAGACTGGCCGGGAGCGCAGGATCAAACTGGAGGTAAGCCCGGCTCTCAAGCACGGGGATGCGGGCGCCCTTGCGATGGCCCGGTCCTCAGATCCGAACAGCGCGTCGTCGCAGTTCTACATTACCATTGGCAAGGCGGACTTTCTGGACATGAACTACGCAGTGTTTGGAAGAGTGATCGACGGAATGGATGCCGTGAAACAGCTTCGCGCGGGCGACGTCATGACCGGCGTCACCGTCAAGGAGAACTAATCAGCGTCTAAGATGCTTGCGCACTTCCAGTCGAGTGGAAGCTTGGGATGCAAGTGACGAAACCCACTGATGATGCGCTGGTTTCGGCGTGCCGCCGTGGGGATGAGGCGGCTTGGGAGAGACTCGTCGCGCGATACCAGCGATTGATTTACAGCATTCCTCGCCGAGCTGGTTTGGACGAATTCGCTGCCAGTGACGTCTTCCAGAATGTCTTTGCCAGCCTGGTAGCGCGACTCGACTCGATTGAGCAGCCCGAGCGGCTTCATGCTTGGCTCGTCACCGCGGCAAAGCGCGAGACCTGGCGCCTTATATTTCGTCAGAGGGCGTCAGGAGAGTCTTACGAGAACCTCGATAGTGAGCAGCGCGACTGGCCCGAGTTTAGGGACGAGGCGCCGCTGCCCGAGGAAGAGTTGTTGCGCCTCGAGAAAGAGCACCGCATCCGCACAGCGGTGATCTCGCTCGATGAGCGTTGCCGCGATCTGGTCACGTTACTCTTCTACTGCTCGGAGCCCCCGCCGTATTCAGAGATTGCGTCTGCGCTCGGAATACCGGAAGGCAGCATCGGCCCGACCCGCGCGCGATGCCTGAAAAAGCTCATGCGTCTTCTCAAAGACGAGGGGATTTGATTTCAACCGGCTGTATTTTCCGTTCGCGTGGACGCACTGTTTAGACGGAGCGAGATAACACAGGCCCCTCACGGAGCGAGTCCATGAAGGTTACGCTACCTCATATACGTTTCGAAGAAATGGTCGACCTCGTTGAAGGCCGGCTCGGCGGGGACGAGCTTCTTCAGGCGCGCGCGCACCTTGATCGTTGCGAGGGGTGCGCGGCGCAGCGAACGCGTCTCGAAGACACAATCAAGATGATGCGCGAGGACGCGTCGGAGGACGCCCCGCGACAAGCAATCGCGGGCGCGTTGAGTTCATTTCGGTCGCGTGCGCGCGGTGAGGCGTCGGCGCTCAGGCGATTGGTGGCTGCGCTCACTTTCGATAGTCTTCAGGCGGTTCCAGCGATGGGAATGCGAGCCGCGGCCGGGGCGGGAAGGCAGCTAGTCTTCAGCGCGGGAGAAAGTCAGCTACACTTGCAGGTGAAGCCGGACGCGGAAGGCTGGGTGCTGTGCGGACAAGTGCTCGGCGAGTGCGCGGGAGGCACGGTAGAGCTTAGCAACGCCTCGGCGGCGGTCAGAGTTGCGCTGAACCCGATGTGCGAATTCGAGCTGCCTGCTATGGCGGAAGGCGCCTACAAGCTCCTGCTGCGGCTTGGGGACATCGAGATGGAGATTCCTGAACTGAATTTAGGTGCATAGCATGACCCGCGAAGAGTTGGCCGCTCGTCTTTCGGCGGCCAGCGAGGTTGAACGAGCGTCGCTCTTTGCCGGGCACGCTTCGGCTCTCGACGTTGAGCTGGCTTACTCGCTCAAGGCGTTCTTCGACGACGCCAAATATAGCGACCCTGCTCGTGCGCAAGGTGCCGCGAGCGCCCTTGAATCTCTCGCCGATATTACTCGCGATTCCACGATAGCCGCGATTTCACTCTGGGCCGCTGGAGTTGCGTTCCTTCACGTCACCGGTCAAGCGGAACTGGCGGTAGCAAGGCTGGAAGAGGCGGCCGCGTGTTTCGGAGCCCTCAGGTTGACGCGGCTGGCCGCCTCAACGCAGGTCAACAAGCTGCACGCTCTGGCGCTGCTCGGGCGCTACGACGAAGCGGTCGAGTGCGGCGTGCGCGCACGGGATACTTTTCTCGCGCTTGGAGACACCCTCGGCGCTGCGCAGATCGAACAGAATCTCGGCAATATCAACTTTCGCCGCGATCGTTACGCCGAAGCGGAACAACTCTATCGCGCGAGTCTAACCCGATTCGAGCAAGAAGACGATCCGAAACAGCTCGTTTTGATCGAGACTTGCCTAGCTACGGCTTTGATTTACCAATACAAGTTTCGCGATGCGATTTCGCTGTACGAGCAAGCCCTAGCGCGCGCGGAGAAGACGGGCCACCTCGTGGGCCAAGCGGCGATAGAGTGCGATCTCGGGTTCCTTGCGTTGTTTCAAGGCCGCTACGATCGCGCGCTCGATCTCTTGGAGACGTCGAGGCGCCGTTATGCCGGGCTCGGTATGCGCCACGAGATGGCAATTGCCGAGCAGGAACTGGCTGACGCCTATCTTGAGTTGAATCTCGCCGCCGAAGCCGCGGCGATATACGAGCGAGTAATACCGACGTTTGCGGCGCTTGGTCTTAGAGCTGAGCAGGCGCGAGCCCTCGCTTGCCGCGGACGGGCGTGCCTTATGTTGGGCAATGCAAGGGAGGCGCGAGGCTGGCTTGCGGAAGCGCGTGAGCTCTACGCATCTGAAGGCAACGCTACAGGGGCCGCGCTTGTTACTCTGACCGAGGCGCAGCTGTACCAGAGGGAAGGCGATTCTGGATCGGCGGCTCGGCTTGCCCGGCTCGCTGAAGCTCAGCTAACGGAGGCCGGGAGCTGGGAGCGTTTGCTGTACGCGCGATGGCTTCGAGGCGAGGCCGCTCGCGCGGTCGGCCAGATAGCCGAGGCGCAACTCCTGTTCAGCAGAGCGCTCAGTGACGCCGAGGCTCAGGCCTTACCCCAGCTAGCCGAGAGGTGCCTCACATCGCTCGGCATTCTTGCCGCGCAATCCGGTGACAACCCTCGTGCGGAGGCATACTTCATACGTGCAGTCGAATTGGTTGAGCGGCTTCGCGCGCTATTGCCCTCCGACGAATTCCGCACAGCCTTCGTCAGCGACAAGCTAATTCCCTATGTCGAGATGGTCCGACTGTGTCTCGGCGACGGACAACCCAGAGCAGCCGAGGCGCTGCATTTTGTCGAGCGAGCCCGGTCCCGGGCGCTGATGGAGATGATGGGGGGCGCAATCGAACCTCGGCCGAGGTCGCGCGATTCGTTTGAACGGGAACTTCTCGGGCGGCTCGCAGGATTGGGCGAGGAGTTGAACTGGGTCTATCGCCAACTCAATCAATCACCCATAACGGGAACCGGCCCGACCGCAGAGAGGAGAACGGAGCTTCGGGAGGCCATGCGCGAGCGCGAGCTTGCGACGACCGAGATCCTGCGGCAGCTTCAACAGCACGGCGGACTTGGTCTGTCGAGCATCGAGCCGATTGAATCGAAAGCGCTTCAACAGAGCCTTGGACCCGAGACCGCGCTTGTCGAATACTTCAGCCTCGAAGGCGAGTTGTTGGCGTTCGTAGTCACAGATGAACAGGTTGAAGTCGTGAGGCACCTGGCGGCCGAGGATGAAGTCGCCGCGGCGCTCGGGCGGTTGCACTTCCAGATTGATACACTTCGCGGCGGCTCGCGTGAGCTGCGCAAGCACCTGGACCAGTTGGCCGCACGAGCGCAACGCCACCTGATGACGCTCTACGACTTGTTGCTGGGGTCGATCGAGGATCGAATCGGTGAGCGCAGGCTTTGCGTGGTTCCGCACCGGGCTTTGCATTATGTGCCGTTTCACGCGCTTCACGACGGCGACGGTTACGTGATCGATCGGCGCGAGGTCGTCTGTGCTCCGAGCGCGACGGTCCTGGGTCACTGTCTGGCGGCGCCGCGACACCAGCTTCGCCGCGCGCTGTTGGTGGGAGTGCCCGACGAGCATGCCCCTCGAGTCCGCGATGAAGTTGCAGATCTGGCGCCGATGTTTGACGAGTCAGTCACGTTGTTGGACGACGAGGCTACGCTGGCGGCGCTCGCCGCGAACGCACCGTCCGCGGATGTGCTGCACCTCGCGTGTCACGGCCAGTTTCGCTCGGACAATCCGCTCTTCTCATCCTTGAGACTTGCCGACGGATGGCTAACCGTTCGCGATGCGTATAACCTCGATTTGAATTGCGTGCTGGTAACGTTGAGCGCTTGCGAGACGGGGGTGAGCGCGATCGCGCCCGGCGACGAGTTGATCGGTCTGGCACGCGGCTTCTTTTCGGCGGGCGCGCCGTCACTGCTCCTTACGCTGTGGAAAGTTGATGACGAACAAACAGCCTCGTTCATGTCAGCGTTCTATCGGCATCTGCTCGAGGTCGGGCGCCCTGGCGCAGCCCTGCGTTTGGCGCAGCGCGAGATAATCAAGAGCCAGCCCCATCCGTTCTTTTGGGCGCCGTTCATACTGCTCGGGCGCTGGTAGGCGCGCCGCCAGAAGTATTTTCAACCGCCGTGTATTTTTTCGCCTCGCCGACGCACTCTTAAAGAGGAACACACTGAAGAAAATCCGGTGACATCGGAGGGGTCATGCGTCATGCCGCCTTGCGACCGCTGTGTGTACTTGCGGGATGTGCCTTGTTTTGCGCGGCCAATCTTATTCGGCCCGCGCGTTCGTGGTCTGAACCCCTGGCCGAGGTTGTGGTAAAGCTGAGAGGCGCCGACTCATTGGCGGGAGTGGCCGCGGATTACGCACTTGATCCTAATCCAATCGATCAGTTTGGATCGCGACCGATATACCGCTTGCGCATTCTAGACGGAGTTTCCCCGCGGGACAAAGCCGAGGCGCTCGTTGCTGATCCACTGTTGCGGGTTGTATATGCCGAGCCCAATTTTTCTACTCACGCACCCGAAGGTCAGGGGAGGGTGCTTTGGGCTGGAGGGGGAAGCGCGGGGGATTACGTCGCGCAGTGGGCTGCGAGCATAATCCGCCTGCCCGATGCGCACGCGGTGACAGGCGGGTTCGGAGTCACGGTAGCCGTGCTGGACACTGGCGTCGATATGACGCACCCGGCCCTGTCAGGAAGACTCGCGCGAGGGTTTGATTTTGTCGATCTGGATTCGGACCCGAGCGAGGTCGGCGTGTACGGGACAAATCCGCTTTTCGGGCACGGCACTCACGTCGCGGGATTGATTAATCTGGCGGCGCCTGATGCGATGATAATGCCGGTGCGGGTTCTGAACGCCGATGGTGTCGGCGACGAATGGGCCCTCGCGGAGGCTCTGGCTTGGGCGATAGACCCGGACGGAGATCCCAATACTGATGATGGCGCCAGTGTGATAAACCTCAGCATGTCCACTCTGGAAGCTAGCAGTTTGATCCGCGACGTGTTGAAGGCGGTGACGTGCAGCGATCCGACTCACTCGTCCGCAGATGATCTTCCATGTTTCCTGACAGACGCGCGAGGCGCCGTCGTGGTCGCGGCGGCGGGAAATAGCAGCAGCTCAAAACCAGAGTACCCGGCGGGCGATCGAATCGGAGGCGAGCTTGCGGTCGGCGCGAGCACGCAAAACGACACGATCGCGACCTTTTCGAATTATGGCTCGTGGGTGAGTCTTGCGGCTCCGGGGGAAGGTATCCTGAGCACCGTCCCGGGCGGCGGGTATGGAACCTGGAGCGGCACTTCGATGGCGACACCACTGGTGGCCGGCACTGCGGCCCTTGTGCGCGCCACGAGCCCGACGCTCAGCACGCCAAAGGTGGCGCAACGCATCATCTCAAAGGCTGCGGACATCGACGGTGCGATTCGTTACCGCCTTGATGCTGCGTCTGCACTGAGCTCAAGCCGCGGAACGCGACGATAGAGAGTTTTCTGTTCCCAACACGCGCGCGAATCCGCTAAGCCCCGTGTACTTACAAAACTCACAAGCACGTAGCGGTTGAATGTTTGTAACATTCGGCTGCGGGCAGGTTTCTCGTGCGCAGCGGCAACCGCTACGCGGTTATCCTCTGTTTCGTTGTTGAATTTCGACGAGGAAATGTCCACTCCACTCAATCATTGAATGGATGAAACAACTTGCCCCGGCTATTTCAATCACGCGCCTTCGGCGCTCAAGTAGCCGACTACGGACCAACACAAGATTACACCACCGAAACCCCAGGGAATCGACTTGAACCCTTAATAGTTCGCTCCTCCGTGACCAACGTGTGGAGCGGCCGGCTCAAGCAACCGTTCAAAACTCTCTCGAAAGTAGTGCCGGGGGGTGCGGCGACCATAAGAACACCCAAGCCTATTTTCTCCGAGCTCAGGTCAACGAAAAGAAGTCATGGGAAGTTATGTATTTTGACGATACCGGCTTGCACTGTTCATTCGGAGGCGAGCGATGAACGCTCGATCCAGAAGACAAATTAGAAACCAGAAGAGGAGTGAAACAATGATCACGAGACGATTCATGATGGGTGCGTTAGTGTTGTCACTGGCCGGTATGACGATCGGATTGCCGGCTGCAATTGCGAAGTCGGGAGACGCCAAGCTGACCGCGCGGCTTGCGGGAGCGGCGATCAATCGTATGGTTCCGAAGGGCGTCGCCGAGTCTCGTTCGCGCGCAGATGGCAGCTCACAGCTCAAGGTACAAGTCGAAAACGCCAACCTGGCTGGGGCTACGCTAAATGTGTTGATTGACAACTCAAAGGTGGGTGAGTTGACGATCGATGCGTTCCTCGCTGGCGAGATGCAGCTCAACACTAATGACGGGCAAACGGTCCCGCCGATTGGCCGCGGTTCGACGTGCGTTGTGACGGATCAGTCCGGGGCGACGATTGTTGCCGGTACCTTTTGATGTAACGGTTGTGTCCCAGGATGCGCGCCGCGGTGGGAGCCTACGGGGCGAGGCTTTCGTCGCGGCGCGCTGCGTTTGATCCAGCTCACTACATCGCCAATACGACCCGGCCTGTGATCCTTCCCCGTCGCATTTCGTCGAATACTTGATTGACCTCGTCGAGCGGGCGTTTTTCGATCAGGCACTTCACGCGTCCCGACGCCGCCAACTCGAGAACCTCGCGAAGGTCTTCGCGAGTGCCGGTTGCCGAAGACATTATTCGAATCTCGCGCATCATGATCGCGGGGAATGACAGATCTTCAGCCGGCATGCCCACAACCATCAGCGTTCCACTGGGTCTCACGGCATAGAAAGCCTGGTCGTAAGCCGCCTTCGCCGCGGACGTCACCACGGCTACGTGAGCGCCCCCCATTCTGCGAATCTGCTTTACCACTTCCTCGGTGCCCGCGTTCATCACCACATCTGCTCCGAGCCGCCGAGCGAGATCGAGCTTGTCTTCGGCGATATCGACGGCGATGACTTTCGCGCCGAAACACTTCGCAATCTGGAGCGCAAGATGACCGAGCCCGCCGATGCCAAACAAAGCCAATCGCTGGCCAGGCTTGATACCCGAGGACTTGATGGCGTGATATACCGTGACGCCGGCGCAAAAGAGGGGTGCGGCTTCTTCCGACGTCAACTCGTCGGGGACCTTCAACGCGTGCGAAGCCTTGGCCTTCATCAGCTCGGCGAAACCGCCGTCGACGGTTGCCCCGGTGATCATTTGCGATTGGCAAAGGTTCTCGCGTCCCTCGCGGCACAATTCGCATTCTCCGCACGTCCAGTGAGTCCAGGCGACACCCACGCGGTCGCCGATGTCCAGATTGCGGACCACGTCGCCCTTTTGTACGACACGGCCTACCACCTCGTGACCGGGGATCAGCGGCCGTTTGATTATCTTGAGAAGGTGAGTCCAATCGCCTTCGGCTAGGTGCAAGTCCGAATGGCAGACGCCGCACGCTTCAACCTTGATCAGAACTTCATCGGGACCCGGCGTGGGCGCTTCGGTTTGCTCAATCTCGAGCGGTTGTTTGTATTCGCGGATTATCGCGGCCTTCATGAGCTCTCCTGTCGAGCGCGCATGCTACTACTTCAAACGTCCTATCGCCAAGCTAAGGAGTGAGCCACCCTGACTTCATCAATCAGTTGGCCGCGCTCAGGCTGATGTGTCTGTTGCGAGATAAGACGAAAATGGCGGCGCAGTCCAAAGGACCGCTTCGATGCGAGTACTTACTCGTGTAGAATCACTTCGAATGCTGGTTCTTGGAATTGAAAGTTCATGCGATGAGACCGCGGCGGCCGTAGTAGAAGAAGGCAGAGTGATCAGGTCGAACGTCATCGCATCTCAGGTAAAGACTCACGCACCGTTCGGCGGAGTGGTGCCGGAGCTTGCGTCGCGCGAACATCTGGATCGGATTGCTCCGGTCGTGGACAGCGCGCTCAGTGAAGCAGGGGTAAAACTCTACGAGATCGACGGGATAGCGGTTACACAAGGACCCGGATTGATTGGCTCGCTGCTGGTTGGAATCAGCTACGCCAAGTCGCTCGCGATGGTTGCGCAGAAACCGATCGTTGGGATCAATCACATCGAAGGTCATATCTACTCGGTGGTGTTTGAGAACCCCCCGGTCGAGTACCCGGCGCTCGCGCTGATCGTCTCCGGGGGCCACACGACTCTGTTCCTGATGCCCGAAGAAGGTCAGTATGCGGTGCTCGGAAGGACTCGCGACGACGCGGCCGGAGAAGCCTATGACAAGGTCGCCAAGCTTCTGGGCCTCGGTTATCCCGGAGGACCTGTGATTGACCGGCTGGCAAGGAGTGGCGATGCGCGAGCAGCCGAACTCGTGTTCACGCTTCCGAGAATGGATTCGCCAAATTTGGATTTCAGCTTCAGCGGATTGAAGACAGCGGTGCTTCGATATGTAAGAGAGCAGGGAGTTGAGCCGTTGATCGGGGGCGGCGAGCCCGATCAAAAGATCATCGACCTGGTATCGAGCTTTCAAGACAAAGTGATTCGATCTCTGCTGGCGCGCTTGCGAGCGGCGGTGGGTCGGCATCGTCCGCGTACGATCGTGCTTGCTGGGGGTGTTGCCTGTAACAGTGCGTTGAGATCAAAGGTTGACGAAGAAGACTTCGGTGCGCCGGTGTACTATCCGACCCCGATTCTCACAACGGATAACGCTGCGATGATCGCGGCCGCGGGATATCCGAAACTCGCGCGCGGCGAGAACCACGGTCTCGAATTCACGGCTACCACCTCGATGAGGCTGGAGAATATTCTTCTGGAGGGCTACGAGACTCCGCGAACGGCGAGATATAAGGTTTGACCTGTAAGGGCACTCCGTCGCCGCGCCACCGTGGAATTTTATTAGCTTCACAGGTGCGGGGCGGCCACCGAGCGCCGCCTCTACAACTTCAAGATGCTCGATACGAACACACTTCTGATGAAACGCGCAATTGAGCTTGCACGGCGCGGGGCCGGGCTTGTCAGTCCTAATCCGATGGTCGGAGCGGTGCTCGTGAATGAGGGGCGCGTCGTCGGCGAAGGCTATCATCGTTACGATCGTTTGAATCACGCGGAGTCCTACGCAATCGAAGCGGCTGGAGAACGCGCGCGGGGCGCGACGATGTACTGCAATCTCGAGCCGTGTTGCCATCACGGACGGACCCCTCCCTGCACGGATGCGTTGATCGCGGCCGGTATTTCGCGCGCCATGATCGCGGTCAAGGATCCGGATCACCGGGTCAACGGACGCGGCATCGAGCAGTTACGGGAAGCAGGCATCGACGTGGAGGTGGGACTTTTGGAGGAACGAGCTCTGCGGCTCAACGAAACTTATTTCAAGTTCATCACAGTGGGCACGCCGTTCATTCATGGTGTCATTGAATACCCGCTTGATTCCCCCGAGTTGATGTCAGGGTGGCTCCCCTCCGATCAATTTCTACAAGCCGCTTCTGAGTACGATGCCTTGCTGCTTGGCGGGAGGGCCGAGGTCAACAAGATCGTGGCCGAGGCTGCTGTGCGCCGGGAGCGTCATCGCGAACTGGTAGTTGTTGCAAGCGAGGCAGAACCGAGCCTGCTGAAAGATCTCCGGAGGCGCAGCGCCCGGAAAATCGTCGTCGTGCCCATCGAGATTGAGCCGGCCGAAGCAGGGGGGCTCAGAAAAGTCGTGAGGCTGGACGAGGGGGTCCCGCAGAGCGCCGCAGCACGGTCGGAGCTCGGCTCCGTGCTCGCGACGCTCGCTCGAATGCAAGTTACGAGCGTGATCGCACTGCCGGGTCTATTCGACCTCACTGATGTGTCGAACTTTGCGGAATTCGACAAGCTTACAATGGTTCTGCCGGGCGGCTCGGCTGAGCAAGGCCTCCCAACCCAGTGGGTGCTTGGCAATCTCGAGTTTGATCTTGACGACGGAAGAATGTCTGAATCTGCCGGTTACACCGAGTTGACCGGCTACCCGTCACTGCGCGGAGTCGCTTGATAAGTTTGATTAAGGCGAAGAAGAGTCTCGGGCAAAACTTCTTAACTGACCATCGGATCGCGCAGCGCATCATCGACGCGGTTTCTCCCCTCCCGGCTGATCTGGTGATCGAGATCGGCCCCGGCACCGGCGCGCTCACAAGGATGCTCTGCGAGCGAAGCGGTCGCGTTGTAGCGGTTGAAATCGATGCAGATTTGGTCGAGGAGCTGCGCCGCTCGACGCAGGCGGAGAACCTCTCGATTGTCTCTGCGGACGCGTTGAAGTTAGATTGGGAGAAGCTAATCGATGAAGAGTGCCGCGGCGTGCGCTGGACAAATCGTTCCCAACAGCCGCGCGTGCGGGTCGTAGCGAATCTCCCTTATTACATTTCGACGCCGATCATCGAGCGGTTGCTCGCGCTGCGACGCCGGGTGTTCGACATGACGCTGATGCTTCAAAAGGAGGTTGCCGATCGAATCTCCAGCGGACCCGGAAGCAAAGCGTACGGGTACCTGTCGGTGATGGTGCAATACTACTGCGTAGCGACAAAGCTATTCGAAGTGGCTCCATCAGCCTTCACGCCCCCGCCGAGGGTACGGTCTGCAGTGATCAGACTCGCCGTACGGGAGCACCCGGCAGTCGAGGTCGCGGATGAATCGAAGTTTTTCGCGCTGGTGCGGGCTTCATTCGCGCAGCGTCGAAAGACGATCTCGAACAACCTGAAAGTCGCCGCGGAAGCGCTCGAAATCAGAGGTCCCGTGGAATCGGCTCTGGAAGCCGCTTGCATCGATTCGAAGAGGAGGGCTGAGACGCTATCCGTGGAGGAATTCGCGTCGTTGTGTGCCCGTCTCGGTCAGCGATGAATTGGCGCGACTCTGCTATAATCGCCGTTTGTTAATCCGCTGATGGATCAAGCGTCTATGCATCCTGGCAAGGTGAGCGACTGATACCAAACAAATGACTGAACAAAGACTCGAAATTATTCCCCTCGGCGGCGTCGGTGTGTTCGGCATGAACATGATGGCGATGCGCTGCGGCGGGGAAGCCATCATCATCGACGCCGGGATGGGCTTCCCCGAAGAGGACGCGCCCGGGGTGGACATCATCATTCCGGACTTCTCGTTCATCGATGAATATCGCGATGAAATCTCAGCCATCGTCCTGACACACGGTCACGAGGACCACATTGGGGCGGTGCCGTTCTTGCTCAGAGAACTCAACGTCCCGGTGTACGGGACTCATTTCACGCTGGCGCTGCTCGAGCGAAAGCTTCAGGAGCACGGCTTGTTGGACTCGGTCGCGCTTCACTCGGTCGAGCCGCGCGATCGGGTCTCCCTCGACAAGTTCGAGGTCGAGTGGATTCATGTCTCGCACAGTCTTACTTCCTGCACCGCGGTTGCAGTGACGACGCCGGTCGGTGTCGTCATTCACTCCGGCGATTTCAAGATCGACGATACACCGGTGATTGGCGGGCCGACGGATCTCGAGCGACTGAGCGAATACGGAGACAACGGCGTCCTCGCATTGCTGGCCGATTCTACCAACGCCGAACGCCCCGGCCGTACTCAGTCTGAGCGCGCGGTAATTCCAGCGCTCGAGAAGGTATTTGAAGAGGCTGAGGGCCGCATTGTGCTGAGTTGCTTCACCAGCTCGGTTCACCGGATTCAGATCGTGCTCGATCTCGCAAGAGACTACGGGAGGCGCGTCGCGTTGTTGGGGAGAAGCATGCTGCGGAATGTCGAGACGGCGGACAGCCTGCGGCAGCTGCGCGTGCCGGACGGCATGTTTATCACTCCCTCGGAAGCGAGAAACATGGACGATGACGAACTGGTCCTGCTGGTCAGCGGGTGCCAGGGCGAGCCCATGTCCGCGATGGCGAAGATGGCCACCGATCAACACAAGAACCTCTCGGTCGGAGAAGGTGACACGGTCGTTCTGTCAGCCCGGCAGATTCCGGGAAACGAGCCGTCGATATCGCGATTGATCTCTCACTGCTACAAACGCGGCGCCCTGGTGATAGACAGCTCGCTCGAACGCGTCCACGTTTCGGGTCACGCCAGCCAGGAAGACTTGAGAATACTGATCGAGGCGACGAGACCGCGATTCCTGGTGCCGATACACGGAGAGCACCGGCAGCTATACAGGCATCGGGATTGGGCGGCGACGACTGGACTGGTTGAGCCGGAGGACATCGTCGTGTTCGAGAACGGCGATGTATTGGAGCTCGGCGAATCAAGCGCAGAGATTACCGCAAAGGAAATTGTCGGGCGTACCTTCATCGATGCGAGCTACGAAGAAGTCGAGGACATGGTAGTCCGCGACCGCAAGCATCTATCCTACGACGGGATCGTCGTTCCAATAGTCGTGATCAATCCGACTTCGGGCGAGCTCGAGTCGGAACCCGAAGTGGTGACTCGAGGATTCATTCCCGAGGAAGATTCGGGCGACATGGTTGCGGAGCTCAAGCGATTGATTGAAGAGACGGTGACCACTGCGACGCACGAACAACGAATCGACTACGCGGTGATAAAGGAGAAGATTCGCGTGGCATTGAAGCGGTTCATTCAGAAGGCGACCGGTCGGCGGCCTATGATCATTCCAGTGGTCGTCGAGGTATAGCGATTGAAAGAGCCTGGAGCTCAGACTTCAACCTCGGTTGTGCAGGGAGTTCAAATTTCGGGCTGGGTGTGGATTCGAAAGCGGCGACTCGTGTTCGCGCTTGCGGTCGCCGGGGCGATTCTTATTTTCGCCTACGCGTTCTGGATCGAGCCCTACTGGATTGAAGTCACCCATCATACCGTCACCGCTCCATTGAACTTGCAGATCAAGATCGCTCACCTCACCGATATCCACACATCGGGTCTCGGCCGGCGAGAGCTAAATATGTTACAGATCGTCGAGGCTGAAAAGCCCGACTTAATAGTCATCACCGGCGACTCGATCAACGTCACTTCGGACTATCCCGGGCTTCGCGATGTATTGAAGGAGCTTCACGCTCCGCTCGGCGTCTGGGTTGTTCGGGGGAACCACGAAGATTGGTGGCCGGTGGAGAACGAACAGGAGTTTTACAAATCGGCGGGAGCAACGCTTCTATTGAATGCGAGCGCCGAGGTTCGTGATGGCGTTTGGCTCGTCGGATTCGACGATGTGTTCGGTGGCTCGCCCGATCTTGAAAAGGCGTTCGTGGGAGTGCCTGAGTCCGCGTACAAGATCGCTCTGTTTCACTCACCGGTGTACTTTGAAGAGATGGCGGGGCGCTCCGACCTGGTGCTGGCAGGGCACAGTCACGGCGGACAAGTGCGGTTGCCTGTCGTCGGGGCGGTTTGGACTCCGCCTTTCGTGGGCGAGTACTTCGAAGGCTGGTTTGAGCGCCGCGGAACCAGGATGTACGTCAGCCGCGGGGTCGGGACTTCAATTATCGATGTTCGGTTCTGGTGTCGCCCGGAGGTTGCGATGATCACCCTCGGCGCGCGGGATACTCACTAGATCAAGCCCACGCCCGATGCTTTGATGGCCCAGAGAATCAGCGCAATCCCACTGAGGATCAGCAGGAACAGAACGCCGAATAATATCAACACCCACGCCCAGTCGCTCCAGAATGAGCCCCGTTTGCCCGTAGCGTACTTGTTCAACAGACGGAGGTTCCGCGTGTTGACCTTCCACACGAAGTCGGCGGCGTCGCCGAGAAACGGGATGCTGCCTACGACGAAGTCCGCGGCGATGTTAAAGACCATCCTCGCAATTACGATCTTCGGCAAGCCGTACCGTACCGATACGAAGACTATATATGCCGAGATAATTGCGCCAATTGCGTCCCCGGCCAGCGGAAGGAAGAACCCGATGACCGGATCCAGGCCGAATCTTATGTCGGTGCCGGGGATCCGGAATGATCTGTCCATCAGCAACGCTATCCGTTCGAGATGCTGGTCGATTGGCGGGCGAGAGAGTGCTTCCGGGGGAGCATAGGGTAGAGGTGCTCTCTCGATTGAGTCTCGTGTTGAGCCATCGGCACCCGGCACAGTGTTTCCCAACTTGACCGAACCTCGGCCTTCGACATGGCCAATCATCAAATCTGACGTTCGCAGTAAAACTACAGACGAGTTTATCTTATCAACAACCTGTCCTCAGTAAAACGGGCTTGGACTCCGAGAAGCCAGAACCGGACGCGTAAAGAGAAAAAGGGCGGACGAGTAATGACCGCAAGCACAACTCGTCCGCGATGACAGAGGATTCACTACTCCGTCGAGTGGTTTCGCGACAGACTAATCAATTTCAATGACGCCGGATTTGGAGACGCTGACGCGGCGGGAGTTTCTGGTATTGCTGATGACTATCTTGGGTTCCTTCGAGCCGGCCGCAAGGTACCCCGATTTTCCAAACGTGACGACTGAGTCTTCTGATATCTCGACTCCGGTGGGGAGGTCTTCCGCTTCGAAGTTATCCAACCGCCCGTTGCCGTTGCGATCAACGCCAAACCTCTTTCGTTTTGCTTCGAAGAAGACGCTGACACTTGCGCGACGGCTGAGCGCTTGCGCGCGTGCTAGTTCGAGTTCCTGAGCGATCCCTCCGGTCGTGGCGTTCAGCTTGTACATCGCGACTCCCATTCGCCCGAGATGTAAAACGACCGAGGCGAGAATCAATCCGAGGAGGATTGCGACGAAGGCTTCCATAAGCCCGAGTCCGGCCTCGTCACGCCACCGCGCCGATGATGCTGATCTCGATAATGCGACCACTTTTGCCTCCGATTTGAGGACCGCGAAGAGAAACGCACCCCAGTCACTGCAATTGGGTTGCCAAAACAGATGGACGCTAAGACGCTCGCAGCTAATAACTTGGCAAGGCAAGGTGAGGGCTTTGCTGAGATGGTCGGTAGGCCTGTAACTTTAGTCCACGGTATGCTACTCGTCTTCCATACTTGCCGTTGGCGGGAGTAGAGGCAGGCGGCAGTGAATGACGGTGCCGTTGGTGTCGCTTCGTTCAACCGCGACGTCTCCTCCGTGAGCGACAACGATCTTCTGAACGAGGGCGAGGCCAATTCCGTATCCGCGCGACTTGGTCGTGAAGAACGGAATGAATACCCGGTGAAGGTCCTCTGGCGCGATGCCGGTTCCGGTATCGGTGACTCGAATGTGAGCGTAACGGCGATCGGTTCCGGCGTCCACCGCCCCGGACACCACAATCCGCTTTCGAGGTGAGTGCGCGTCGATCGCTTCGGCGGCGTTGCGAAACAGATTGATGAATGCGCGGCGCAGTAGAGTCTCGTCGCCCGCCAACTGCGGAAACTCGCCTTCAACACTGAACTCAATTGTGGGGTCGAGCAGGTGAGACTCGACTTCTTCTATGCAGGCATCGATGATGGCGCGCACATCCACTTTGACGAGATTGAGGTCTTGTGGGCGGGCGAAGTTCAGAAAGTCGGTGACGAGCTTGCTCAGCAACCTGACTTCGTTCAGCACAGAGTCGAGCGTCAGGCGCCGGTCATTCTCTGGCGCCGGACCCACGGCTTGCGCGTCCAGTAGCTGAACGTACCCATGAATCGTCGCGAGAGAGTTCTTGAATTCGTGAGCGAGGCCGGCGGCCATCTCCCCAAGATTGGCCAGGTTCTCTTTCAGTTTCATGCGTTCACGAAGCTCTATCACTTCGGTCAGGTCAGTCATCAGGCAGAGAGCGCCTTCGACGTTCTGCGAGGCGTCAGAAATTGGTGAGATGCTGAGCCCGATGCGTCGCGCGACGCTACCGCCGGGAGACACGATTTCTACTTCTTCGCGGCGAAAGGTCTTCGCCTTTTCCAGGCATTCGGAGATCATCGATGCCATCTTTGGAGAAGCGCCAAAGAAAGTACGGTAGTCAACGATAGGCGAAAGGAGTTCGCCGGTTTGAATCTGCTTCACGTGAGCGGAACGCGCGCTGGGTTCGGCGGCTCCGAGTATTTTCATCGCGTACGCGTTGACGGATGTGACCAATCCTCTCGAATCCACGGTCACAAGCCCGCTGGGAATGTTGGCTACGAGTCGTTCGCTGAATCTCTCTGATCGCTCCGCGCGCCGTCGCTCGACGGCGTGGAGCTGCGCCAGCTCTCGCTCCTTTGACTGGAGTTGTTCGACGAGGGCCTGAAAGGTCTGAGCCACGAACTCGCCTTCGCTCATCGCTGAAGACGCGCGCACTGGGCTTCCTCGAGCCGCCTCCACCATTCTTCGATATGGTCTGAGGAGCCAGCGGATCAACAGGAAGACGAGCCCAATTCCGAACACCAATGCGATGATCTGATAGCTGAACAGGTAGATGATGATCGGCGAGGACGCGAGTTCGCTGCCGGCTCGAGAGAAGAGGGCGAGGCTCAGAGCGACAAGTGACAGAAGGGACAGGATCAGGACCAGGATGGCGAGGCGGGCTTTGTTCTCGACAGCGCCGAATTTCATATAGTCAGGAGATGACGAACTTGATTTGTTGTCTCCCCCGTTTGCCTGTTCTTTGGGCCGTTTAACGCGCGGATGACGACCAGCCCCCGCTACCTTATGTTGAAATCCATAGACAGGGAAGTCCAGGACTCAACGGGCCTCCCGCCCCTGGATGCGGGCTTGAATCTTAGCTGGTGGGCAGAGATCACCGCCTGCTCGGTTAGTCCGTAGGGTGCGCCGACTAGCACTCTCACCTTTTTGACCGCGCCGTCTTCACCGACAAGGACACGCATATGGATTGTGGCGTTGATCTTATACCGGCGTGCTTCCTCCGTATAGGCGGGATAGGGATGGTTCAGCGCGACTGGTCTTGAATCAACCGCCGGCGCGAGCTGGAGGAGGGGGCCCGGACTCCCAGCGAATGCGCCTGCCCGTTTGAGTTGCTCGACGACTTCGGCATAATCCTTCCGCTCAACTGTCCTTGAGGGGGTCACTGTCTTCGTTCCAGCCATCGTTTGCTGCGCGTTGTTTCGTTGTTCGGCGAGCGTCAAGGCGGTGGCGCCGCTTTTTGAGGTGGCGTTGACGTTTGCCCCTCTCTCCAACAGGACCCTGACAGCGTCCGCATAGCCTTCACTCACCGCGTACATCAGAGGTGTCAATCCGTCATCAGACTGGTGGTTCAAGTCAGCGCCTTTGTTGGCGAGCGCCGCAACCATCGAGGCGTCACCTCTCCGCGCAGCATAAGTGAGCGCGGTCCATCCGTACGCATCTGCGGAGTTCACGTCGCCGCCTTCTTTGAGAAGAGATCTCAGCAACCGTGCTTCACCGTCGCGAGCCGCGCGCATGAGGGGTGTTACGCCGTCTTCATCAGCGGCCTGGGGGTTGGCGAGCGTTCCGGCTATCGCCGGCAGACCGGGCCGCGTTCGCGCCAGGCTTGCGATACTGGTTGCGCCTATTAGGGCGACGCTTGACGCCGCGAGCGCTAGGATGGCAACCCATCTGAACCGCCGGAAATCAGTACGATGGAATTGCATTAGGGGCGGACCTCCTTCGTTGAAGCTTCGGAGAACTATTAGACTAGCATAGACCGGTTCCAGCAACACTCGTTTTGTAATTACGAACTCGAATCGCCCTTGTATTCTCCATCCTCGCTCGAGGCTTGCTGTCCAGCTCGATCTGAAGCCCTGACGCTAAGAGTGTTGTCTGTCAGGAAAGACAGTCTGCCGGTTTTGTTATACCTGGCTGGAACGGCGTAGACCCGAAAATACGCGCCGATGAGCTCAAGCGAGACTTTGTAACCCTGACTGTGCGGCACCGTGATCTCGGTGAAGTCCAATACGCCGCTGCTATTCTGGATTGCGGCGTCCAGATGCTGTTTGAGTACGCGCGCGAACTCCCACACAGTTACCGCCACATTGTATTCGTTTTCGTCGATGCGGCGTTGTTGCCTGATCTTGAATTGCTTGTAGCTGTGCAGGCCAAGAACGCCCAGAAATATTGCTGCGAGGATTATCAGCGCAATCGTCATTCCCACTAGGTCTCGCTCATTAAGGTGGTTGATTCTTCGAGAAGGATATATTAACGCGACACATCCGCGCTGGTTCGAGGGGTTCTCGTCAGGATGTTATCCTTCGAGACGCCGGAAATCAACAGAGCGACGATCTAACCAGTCGCTGCGGAGTGGCGTTGCCGCAGCTGGTTTCGAGAATTCCGCACCTCGTGCTAATATCGGTCTTGATAATCCTCACGTTGATGATCAAAAATTTGTGCTAATCCGAGACGCTCCTTGCGAGCGTCACCATAGAGCTTACGACCTATGATGGCTTACATCCGAAAGTTGCGGGAATGGGTTCTCGGACCACCCGCCACGGTCGAATCGCTGGTTCGCAACACCCTCTTTCTCGGTTTCATGGTCCTGCTCCTGCTGATCGCAGGCATTGGATATCGGAGCGTGCGCAGCGTCGAGCAGCTCGAGCGGGAGAGTGTCACGGTTGACGATATAGGCGAGGAGCATCTTCGGATTCTACTTAATATTTCAGAGACTGCCGGGAAGATCATCCCCGAGGCCCGGCAGGCAACGGCCTACGAAACGAATCCCCTGATGCGTCTGCCGTCGGAGCACAGGCTCGGCGACTTGAAGAAAGAAATGGATGCGGAAGTGAGTACGGGTCGAGGCAGCTCGCTTGCTGACACCGATGAATGGGGCGAATTCGAAGCGGCCTACAGGGAGTTTTGGAACGCGGTGGACAAGCCGAGCGCCAACGAATGGCACGATCAACGAACGAGGCTGTTGGCAGCGATCAAGCAGCTTGACCAGTTTGTGGATCAGGAACGCCGGCAGAGCAATTCGCAGGCGCACCAAATGAGCCTCAGCGCGCGAAGAAAGATAACCCTGGCAACCGGAGCCGTGCTTATGGTTGGCGTAGTTGTTGCGGCGCTGGCGTTCTACGAGATCAGGAAGGGTTTGAAGCGGCTCGAAACTGCTTATAGCGCAAGCGCCGAATCGAGAGACTATCTTCAATCGCTCCTCGATAGCCTGGTCTCAGGAGTAGTCGTGATCGGGGTCGACGGCAGTATTCAAACAATAAGCCAGTCGTTCAGGAAACTGCCGGGGATCGGACCGGCATCAAGTCGCGTGCAAAGTTTCAAAGAGCTCTTCCGTGACAACGCGGCGCTGTTGGAAGCGATTTCGGGCGAACTCGCCCGGCAAGATTCCAGCAGCCGGTATCACGGAAGGGTCAAGCTGGGCGCGGCGCTATTCGATGTCTTTGCGTCACCGTTGATCGTCGCGGGCGAGCAGCAAGGTGTCATTCTGGTATTCGTAGACGTAAGCGAGATGGTCCGCGCCCAATCCGAGCTCCGACGCAATAGCGCTCTTGCTGCGGTGGGCCAGATGACCGCGCAGATCGCGCACGAAATCAAGAATCCGCTTGGGAGCATCCGGTTCGCTGCTGAATTTCTTAAGCGACAGGCAGCTGCCAGACCGGCTGACGCTCAGTCTACGATTCAGGTGATCGAGCGAAGCGTTGATCATCTGGCGTCGATCGTCACTGAGCTGTCGGAATTCGGTCGTCCTAAGCGATTGAATCGCGCCGCAGTAAATCTGAATGATCTGCTGGATGATCTAATTCCGATGGCTGCCGATCGCCTTATCGCGAAGCAGATGCAAGTGAAGAGGGAGTACAACCGCGACATCCCGGTGGCTGAATATGACGGGACGGAGCTCAGAAAACTCTTTCTGAACCTTATTATTAATGCAATCGAGGCGAGCGAGCCGGGAAGCGAGATCGAGCTCAGGACGAGGCTCGAGCGAAACGAGGAGGTATTTGTAGACATCGCCGATCGCGGATCGGGAATGGATGGCCAGACCCTCAGCCGGCTCTTCGAACCGTTTTACACGACCAAAGAGAAGGGAACCGGGCTGGGCATGGCCATCGCCAAACAAATTGCCGAACTGCACGGCGGTGACCTGATCATCGTCAGCCGGATCGGCGAGGGCACAACCGCAACTGTTCGATTGCCAATAACTAAGTTCGTGGAAGCGGACAACAGAATCAACGCGGTTCAACGTCTTAGCATGTGAACAGAACCCCCTGGCAGAGTCTTGATGTGTGGAGGTAAGTACGATGCAGTCGCATAGAAACCTCGTAGCCGCCGCGATCGCTTTTGCGCTGGTGAGCGCGCTGGCCCTGAACACGAATGCTCAGGATAGACGATCGCGTTACAGCTCGTCGCAGTATAGTGAACGGAGCTGGACACTGCCCGCCGACACGGTGATCAACGTGCAATTGAGTGGAAGTCTCAGTTCCGGAACCGCTCACGTCGGGGACAAATTCACAGCGACCGTCACCGTTCCGGTGTATGTGAACGGCAAGACAGTGATCCCGGCAGGCACGGTGGTGGAAGGACGAGTCACCCAGGTGACCCCCGCGAAGCGAATGAACAGGTCGGGTACAATCGGGGTCGACTTTGATGATCTGGTGTTTCCTAACGGCGCAGTTGTGCCTCTGGTCGGGGTTTTGACCTCCGATGATCCGGAGACGCGGCGCCGAATTGACGACGAGAGTCGAGTGTCCGGGGAAGGGAACAAACGACCGTCGGTGTTCATCGGTGGAGGCGGTGCGATTGGAGCGGTGCTTGGAGGTATCGCCGGCGGCGGCAAGGGCGCTGTACTGGGAGGCGCAGTTGGTGCGGGGGTCGGCGTTGCCGGAGTGCTTCTGTCTAAGGGTGAAGAAGCTGAAGTTCCATCTGGCACCACATTCGGCGTTCAACTCAAGCAAGGGTTGTCAATCCGGGAGAGCTTCATTTCAGAAACCGCTCCTCCGGCCGACCCTTCAGCCGATCAACCGACCGGCAGACCGGACCGAGCTGATTCAGCCGATTCCCGACCCGATTCGACCGATCGGGCGATCCCTTCGCGCGCTGAGGCTGAAAACCGAACTGAACCTGAGAGGGCAGATACGCCTGCCCCCCTTCCGCTCTCATCTCCCGAGATGGTTCGCAAGGCGCAAGGCGCGTTGAAAGAACAGGGATACTACGAAGGTGAGGCCGATGGAGTCATGAGCCCGCGCACTGCGGGGGCGCTACGCACTTATCAGCGCGAGCACAATCTGCCGGAGAGCGGGGACCTGGATCCTCAAACAGCCAAGAGTCTTGGGATCATGGGCGGCTCGCCACCGAGGGATCGTGTATCAGATCGGCCAAGGGACTCGAGGAGTGAGAGCGTAGAAACCTCGAACAACGAATTGGCAAATGTGCTTTCGGCGAGCGCAAGCAAAACGGCGGACGGCGGGATTTATGTCTCGGTCAACACACAAGCAAACACCGGCGGCTGGCGTTGGTTTGAAGAGCACGTAGTCAACGGCGACACCCTGGAGGTTTATGCCAGAGCGATCCGACCGACCGGGATGGTCACCCAGGTCCTGACCCGAGGTCGCATAGAGACGACGGTGAAGGACGGTGTGAATTATGTGCGGCGAGTCGTGGTTCACGGCGCCGGTGGCGATAAGGTAATTGCGCTGGAAAGCAGGACGAGCGGGGGCAGCGGTCGAGAAGTAGCCGCCCCGGACACCGGTGAGCCGCCCAGCGCGGCACCTTCATCGGCAGTTAGCATACAACGCAAAGCCGAAGAACTGTTGTCCGAGTACCAGCGAATCTACGGCGTGCGAATGACCGGAAGCGGCGTCCAGGTGGAGAATGCCGCGCAGTACAGAGAGCCCGAAATAGAACTGCTGTTTGCAATAGACAGCTTCGCGAATGCCGCACAGCTTTATACAAGGTTGACCAGCTCCCTTCGGGATCGTCAGAGCCTGCGCGGCGCGACTCTGGGGATGGCGAAGCAGGCGAGGCGAACGGATCGCGTTATTGCGACGACAACGAGCCGCGGCGCAGACCCCCTCGCGGCCAGATGGGACTCGATTCGCGAGGATGTGCTGCAGCTGATGCAGACCTATAACATAAACTCGTCGGAGATTGAGAACTGAAGCTCTCAGTATTCTTGGTTCCAGATATCGAACGTTCAGCCAAGACTCGACAAGCTAGAGATGTATTGGGACCCGCTCGGTCGCGTTGGTCCGCATAGCGTGCGCGCTCTCAGTTCTGCCGGTTGATCCGCCTTGTCGGGCATTCTCATTCCTTATCCGCATCGTTCCTGTTATGACCGGACTGCAGGAAATCGCGAAGCGCGTATTCCTTGAGACGCTACAAGCCATTGAGCCCGATGCGCTCATCAGGCAAGCCCTCACGCTTGAAGGTAACACCCTCAGCATCGGCGCGGAACGGATAGACCTCAGCTCGTACACCGAAATTGTGATGGTCGGAATGGGCAAGGCGTGCCTCAAGATGGCGGCGGCGGTTGAGGGCTGTCTCGGCGAACGAATAGGACGGGGGATCCTGGTTACAGATCGCCGGGCGAAGACCAACGTGAGGTCACAGGTTATTGTGGCGGGGCATCCCTTACCCGATGCCAACAGCCTGGTGGCCGGCGAACAGATCCTTGAACTGGTGAATTCGTGTGGCGACGATACCCTCTTGATCTTCCTGATCTCGGGTGGGGGCTCGGCCCTCGTCGAGTTTCCGCTAAGCCGCGGCATCTCGCTCGGGGATCTCATCCGCGCGAACCGTGTGTTGACGCGGTGCGGGGCCAGCATTCGAGAGGTCAACATAATAAGGAAGCATCTGTCTCGAATCAAAGGTGGGCGCCTCGGATACCTGGCGAGGAATTCCAAGGTTGTAGCATTTGTCGTTTCGGACGTGAACGAGGGGGATATGCCGTCCGTTGCTTCCAATCCTCTCTTGCCGGAGGATCTTAGACCCGAAGAGGTTTTCGACATCGCCAACCGCTTTCACCTGATGGAGAAGCTGCCACCCGCGGTGTGTCACGCGATACGGACTGCGCCTTCGGTTAAACCGATTGGAAATTGGACCTGGGGAAGTCGCCAGCCGATATTCAGACTCTTACTTGAAAACTCGAACGTGCTGGAGAAGGCGGCCGCAATAACGAGAGGTCTGGGATTTCGAGTGGAAGTCGACGCTGAGCCAAACGAAGACGATTATGAACGGGTCGCGAGTCGGTTGGTCGGACGTCTCTTGCGACTCCAGTCAACAGCGCCAGGCGAGCGCGTCTGCGTGATATCGGGAGGCGAAGTTTTGTGTCCGGTTCGAGGTGATGGCGTTGGTGGGCGCAACCAAGAATTCGTGTTATACTCGGCAAGGCTTTTGGCCGGCAGGGGTCTCCAGGAAGTCGCTGTGCTATCGTGCGGTACGGATGGAATCGACGGAAATAGCAGTGCGGCCGGGGCGGTCGCAAGTGGCGGAGTTGGAGGACCAGCTTCGCAACCCGGTGAATACGCCTCAGTATTCATAAGCACCAATGATTCTCATTCGTTCTTCAATCATATGGGAGGCCTTGTTGTGACGGGACCCACGGGGAACAACGCACGGGATCTCAGGATTCTGATGGCGAAACCGTAAGCGCGCTCTTGTTTTGTCTTAACTCGAATGGAGGCTGAGAAAAAAATGCGTAGGATCATGCCAGTTGTGGCAGTTCTTCTGTTGATGGTTGGTTGCGAGCACAAGCCAGCCCCAGTGGCGAGGGCGGCTAAAGATCCGAAGATTGCAGCTATCGAGGACCGGATTGCCAAGACGACTCCCGAGGGCAAGGCGATAATCGAAAAGGTCCAGGCGATGAAACCGGCGGTGAACGGGCAACTGTCTACGAAGACTCTCGCTGAGATGGTGGATGAGTATTCGAAGACCAAGGGTGCTTACAACATCACGCCGATAGGTTGGGAGGCGGGGCAGAAAAAACTCCTTGCCACTGAAAAAAAGGGACGTTGGAAAGTCGCGTTTGGGTACCAAGACTGGCAAAAGCAGGTCTTGGTGGCGGAATGGGAATACAACGCCGACACGAACGAGCTCTATCCTTTCGAGAAAGATAACGCGGTCGGTTTCTGGAGTGACGAAGGGGCAGATAAGAAGGGCAAGAAATAACGGCGTGGATACCCTTCCTGAAACTCTGTCTCCTTCGAAACGGGAACGCCTCGATGTTTCTTGCCGATGATGAAACCCGTAGTGCTTATCGTTGATGATGAACCAGCGGCTCGTTACGGAATGGCACGAGCGCTGGAAAGAGAAGGATACACTATCATCGAGGCCGACACGCTGAAGACCGCAGAGCGTGCCGTCGAATCAAACGCCCCCGACGTCGTTCTTCTTGATGTCAGAATCGCCTCGGAATCCGGGTTTGATTACCTGCCGGCCCTCGTATCAAGAGAATCCCCTCCAGTAGTCATAGTAGTCACTGCTCACGGTTCGGAACGCATGGCTGTTCAGGCAATCAAACTTGGGGCGTACGACTATCTCGCCAAGCCGTTCGATGTTGACGAGTTGCGCGTTCTGGTGAAGAACGCTATTGAGACTCACAGGCTACGTTCGGAGAATCAACGGCTTCGACGGGAGCTTGCAGCAACAGGCACCTTTGGCCAACTGGTTGGTTCTTCCCCGGCGATGGAAAGAGTCTATTCCTTGATTGAAAAGGTCGCCCAGACCGAAGTCAGCGTGCTGATTACCGGTGAGTCGGGGACGGGCAAGGAGATGGTCGCCAAAGAGATTCACTCGAGAAGCCGAAACGCCTCCGGCCCGTTCGTTACTCTGAACTGTGCGGCAATGCCAGAGGAATTAATCGAGTCCGAACTTTTCGGTCACGAGAAGGGAGCATTCACCGGAGCAGCGGCTAGGAGGATAGGGAAGTTTGAAGCCGCGAATCGTGGCACACTTTTCCTCGATGAGATAGGAGACATGAGCTTGTCGACTCAAGCCAAGGTCCTCCGCGTTATCGAGGACAAGAAGTTTCAACGGCTCGGCAGTAACGACACGCTGACCAGCGACGCGCGCATAATAAGCGCAACCAACAAACCGTTGGAGAGGGAAGTCGAGAACGGCAACTTCCGGGAGGACCTGTACTATCGCCTGTGCGTGGTCAACATCGATTTGCCGCCGCTTAGAGAACGAAAGTCGGATATCCCTGCGCTCGCCCACGCATTCTGCAGCCGGTTCTCGCTTGCGTATCGGAATGAAGTGCTGGGGATGTCAAATGAGGTTCTTAAAGTTTTACTTGAGTATCGATGGCCCGGCAATGTGCGTCAGCTAAAGAACTGTCTTGAGAGAGCCGTTGTTCTTGCTGACAATAAAGAAATTACCGTTGAGGCGCTCCCTGAGGAAATGCTCTCAGGTAGAGGACGCTTGAGCCAGCCAGCCGATGCCTCGGAGGTCAGTGTCTCTGAGGCAGTGGACTTCAAAACGGCAAAGAGGGACTTCGAGCGGAAGTACATCGAGAAGTCGCTCGAGCAAGCGGGTGGGAATGTCACCCGCGCCGCGGCGAAACTCGGGATGCACCGCCAGAGCCTTCAACACAAGATCAAGGAATTGGGCCTGAGCAAGCGGTTCATTCTCGACGAATGACCCGAGGAGCATCAGAATGGGATATCGTCCTCGGTAACCGCCGGGGCTGAGTCGCCTTGTTGCCGAGGCTGAGCACTCGCACCAGCTCTCATCGGTTGTGCATCGTCGCCGCGGGCGCCGATGAACTGAATATCCGAAGCGGTAACCTCCAAATTAAATCTGGTGTTTCCGTCGCGGTCCTGGTACTCACGCTGAACCAGGCGCCCCTCAACATAGACTTGTCGGCCCTTTGCGAGGTACTGTCCAGCGAGCTCAGCCAACCTCCTCCAAGCCGTCACACGAAACCACGTAGTTATGTCCTGAGGTTCGCCTGATTTGTCTTTACGACGCTCGGTTGTAGCTACTGAGAAGTCGCAAACTGGCGTGCCGTCCGGCGTATACCTCAACTCGGGATCCCGTCCCAGGTAACCCACTATAGTTATCTTGTTGAACGAAGCCATGCATCCTCCTGAATGTTTTTGTTGGAATTATCGGAGCCCCAGGAATGAACCGGGCGCGGATTATATCACATCCGATTTGAGGCGCAATCGAAAACAGGTTCACGCGGGAGGACAAATGCCGGCTACATCTTATAATCGCTCGCATCATCGACAAGATTCTCGGGCCAGTCATCCTGCGAAGCGGTGTCTTCCGTGATCGCCGTGCTGGAGTTCTTAATCACTTCGTCGTTGACGTAGATTGGACAATCAACCCGGAGCGCCAACGCTATTGCGTCGCTCGGTCTCGAATCGACGACAAGCACTTCTCCTTCGCGGGTTAGCTCGATCACCGCCAGGAAGGTGTTGTCGATCAGATCCGTAATGACGATTCTCCTTACCGAAGCACCGAATTCCCAGATTATGTTCTTCAACAAGTCGTGGGTCATTGGCCGCTGCGTCGACAGCTTTTCGATCTCCACCGCAATGGCGTTGGCCTCAAACGGCCCGACCCAGATGGGGAGCATCGACTCTCCGTTGACGTCCTTGAGGATTATGATCGGGGTGTTGGCCGCGGGGTCCATCATCAGACCTCGGATCTTCATTTCGATTTCCATGAGTACTCCTCGTAATAATCGAACCGATTAAACCACATCGAGTTCGGAAAGTCTACTTTGGTAGAATTCACCCGATCCGCCGATTCTCAGGCATCCGGCACCACGTAAGAGAATTCGTAGAGCGTCGCCCGAACTTGAGTCAGACATCTCGACCGAGCGGGCGTGCTGGCTGCCGATGTGTGCTTACAGAGAGTAAACCGTCGAGGTCGACCTCCTTGACAGTTACAGGGCGGAGCATTAGGATGCAGACGCTTTTCGGGAGGCCGGTTGAGCGCGATGATCATAGCGATAGCCAATCAGAAAGGCGGGGTGGGCAAGACAACTACTGCGATCAACCTCTCTGCGGCGCTCGCCCGGGCCGGCAAGAGAGTCCTTCTGATCGATCTGGATCCACAGGCGAACAGCTCGTTGACTTTCCTTTCTCAAGAGGCGATAGACCTGTCGATATACGAGCTTCTAACCGAAGACCAGACGGATTCAAGTGAAGTTATCAGGACAACGGCGGTTCAAGGATTGGATATTTTGCCATCCCGCATCAGCCTGGCCAAGTTCGAAAGCAAATTGATCGGGGAATTTGACGCCCCGTTTCGACTCAAGGACCGAATGGACGGAATAACAGCTGCGTACGAGTACGTTGTTATAGACACTCCGCCAACGCTCGGGCTTATAACCGTGAACGCTCTCGTGGCTTCCGACTACTTGATTGTACCGATCCAGCCGTCGTACTTTGCTCTCGAAGGTACTGATGATCTGCTGGATACGGTGGAGAAGGTGAGGGCTCGTCCGAACCCAAACCTCAAGGTGATGGGCGTGCTCATCACTCTGCTCGACAAGAGAACGACCCTGGCGAAGGACATACACGAGCAGATCAAGGGGGTTTTTGGTGAGAAGGTGTTCGACACTGTGATCAGTAAATCCGTCCGTCTCGAGGAGAGCCCAGCCTACAAGGAGTCGATATTCACCTTTGCGCCCAACTCAAGCGGCGCGGTCGAGTATGCGAAGCTATGTGAGGAGGTGATGCGCCGTGTCTAAGAGGGGACTGCCTGACAATTTCAGACTTCGTCACGACTCCCATTACGTTGAACTACTCACCAACAGAGGCGGGGGCGCGCCGATCGGTCGCATGATCCCCATAGACAAGCTGGCTCCTAACCCATCTCAGCCGCGCGTTGAAATCGGCGATCTCGCCGAGCTCACCGCGTCGATAATAGAGAAGGGGGTGCTTGAACCCATCCTGGTCCGGCCGAGCGACGTTGGAGGCAGGTTCATGATCATCAGCGGCGAACGGAGGTACCGAGCCAGCCTGGAGGCCGGCCTCACCGAGTTGCCGTGCATTGAGATGGATGTTGACGATCGGGCGGTGGCTGAAATATCGCTCATCGAGAACCTGCAGCGAAAGGACCTCACTCCCTTTGAAGAGGCAGATGGCCTGCTGGCGCTTGCGAAACGATTCGGCTACAAACACGACGAGATTGCCCAGAAGCTCGGGAAAGCCCGAACGTCGGTTACTGAGACGATTTCAATTGCGAATATCCCACCTGATGTGCGGGAGCTATGTCGGCGCGCCGACATCTCTTCCAAGTCAATGCTCCTTCAGGTGGCGCGACAACCAACCGATGATGAGATGCGGGAATTCGTAATCAAGATTGGGGATGCCGGATTGACCCGCGATCAGGCGAGGGAAATTCGGCAGGGAAAACCAAAGATCAGGAATTTTTGTTACCAATACGACGCCCCGAACGAGGAGTGGTCGCTTACGGTAAAGTTCCGAAAACCTGAAGCTACAGCCGAAGAGCTAAAGAAGGCTCTCAAGGCCACGTTGAACGCCTTGAACGCTGAAGTAGATTCTTAAGCTGATCTGGATCTCACTTCTTGGCGAGTTCATCTTTGTATTTTCGGGCGAGCCTTCGTGCCAGTCTGTCCAGCTGGGGCTTGAACGGCTTGAGCAGCTTGACCCTCAACCCGCCTTCCTTCTCTCTCCACTTTTCAAAGTGCCTCTCGACATAGCTCTTGATGGCCGGCTCGAGTAGGGTCTTTTTCACACCTTTGGAGAGAGTCAACTGGTAGTGCTGGGCCACCAGCGACAAGACTACCTGCGCGAGATTCGATTTCAGAGCCAGGCGGGTCAACAGCCGTTTTGGGAACTTTTCCTTTGGCACTAACACGCCTAGGGAAATCTCCCCCCACGCGGATTGGCCTGCCATCTTCGGATGATACAAGGCGGGAAGGGTGGCGCGCTGACTCGCTGTGAGTCGAGGCTCCATAATCGCATCGACTATTACGATCTTCGACAATCCCCGTAGATGCTCTGCGGGCACTACCCCCAGCACGCTCTCGACTCTGCGATTCAAGTCTTTGATCGCATTGCCTGAGACTACTTCAACTTTCACATTCATATTGGGCTACCACTCTTCTCCTGTCATTTGTTTAGTTGCGGGTTGTTTCTAAGATTTTTCTTTCGCTATTTCTTCAAGAGCTGCAACTCTCGCTTCGAGACTTCGCACAGACTTTTGCAGATCGGGAAGCTTGGGTAACACCGCTGACGACTTGAGCCAGTTCCTGTGGTCGAATGCCGGCGCCCCTGACACGGTTTGACCGGCGTCAATGGAATTCGCGATACCGGTTTGCGGAGTGGCGATGACTCCGTCCCCGATAGTCAGATGACCAGCCGCGCCAACCTGGCCGGTGAGGACGACCCCCGAGCCGGTCTTGGTTGATCCGGCAAGACCAACCTGGGCGCACAGCAGGTTGTCATTGCCGACCACGCAGCCGTGTCCAATCTGAACCTGGTTGTCGATCTTGGTGCCCCTCTGGATTCTGGTTTCGCCCAGGGTAGCTCTGTCGATCGTGCTGCAAGCCCCAATCTCCACGTCGTCCTCCACCACTAGGGTGCCAGCCTGAATAATCCGATACCATGCTCCGTTTTCCTGTTTGGCATAACCAAACCCGTCAGACCCGAGGACGGAGTTGTTTTGGATGATGCACCGTCGTCCGATGATCACCCGCTCTCGGACAACGCAACCGGAATGAACAATGGTGTGGTCGCCAATCTGGGCGTCATTGAGAATTGCGCACCGCGGATGTAGCTGAACCCCTTTCCCCAGGACAACACGCTCTCCGACAAAGCTGAAGGGCCCGATGCACACGTCTTTTCCGAGGACCGCGGTATCGGCCACCCAGGCCGTCGGGTGAATCCCCGGAGAAGTTGGCGCCGGATTAAAGAATATCTCCACCGCTTTTGCAAACGCCAAATAAGGGTTGTTGTGACGGAGAAGAGGCCGATTCAAATCCGGGCCATCGAAACCCATCAGGATCGCCGAAGCCTCTGTTCGTTGCGCTTCTTTATGATATTTGGAGTTAGTAAGGAAGCTGAGGTATCCCTGTTTGGCCGCTTCTAAGGTCGCCACCCCCAGAATCTCTATCGATCCATCGCCCTCCAGTTTGCACGAGAGCCTGCTTGCAACCTCAGCTAGTCTCAATTTCTGTCCTTTCAATCTGAGCAGTCGATTCTTCAGCAAGTTGATGCGGGACGCAACCGTCAAAGCCAAATCTCACAGACGTGATGAGGGAAGCCATCCTTTTCTTTGGCTTCTTTCTCAGGTCCGATAGAATATGGCAAACTGAGTTACGATGCGTCAACCCCAGCGATTTGAGTTGTTATGACTACGTCAAACCCAGAAGGCTTTCTGAGCTATTTACGCGTCGAACGGGGTCTGTCGGCCAATACGCTGACTGCGTACCGAATCGACCTGACGAAGTTATGGGATTTCGCCGCCAAATGTGGAAAGGAGGTGCAGGCGCTCCAGGCCAGTGATCTCTCGTTGTTTGCAGGCTACCTCCGGCAGCGCGGCCTCGCAGCGAAGTCCGTCGCCCGAGCGTTGGTAGCCGTGAGAGGCTTCTACAGATACCTGTTGCAAGATGGCCACCTTGAGGTAGACCCTACTGCAAACCTCGAAAGCCCCAAGCCGTGGCAGTCGCTGCCGCACTTTTTGACGTCGGAGGAGGTCGAGAGGCTCCTCGCCACTCCCGATTCATCAACCCAGTTGGGCTTGCGAGACAAAGCCATGTTGGAGGTTCTATACGCGACCGGCCTCCGCGCCTCAGAATTAGTCCGGCTCAACGCAGGTGACCTTAACCTCGACTTGGGCTTTCTGACCGTCCTTGGCAAGGGGGACAAGGAGAGAGTGGTTCCCCTTGGCCGAACCGCGGTCGATTGGACCCGAAAATACCTGGCGATTAGAAGCCAATTGACTCAAGATAGGAAGGCGACGAACTCGCTATTCGTGACCGACATGGGAACGCCACTCACAAGACAACAGTTCTGGAGAATAATTGTCAGCTACGGTGAGAAGGGCGGGATCGGTCACATCAGCCCGCACGTTTTGAGGCACAGCTTCGCGACCCACTTGCTCGAAAACGGGGCGGATCTTAGATCGGTCCAAATGATGTTGGGTCACAGCGATATAAGCACAACCCAGATCTACACGCATATAACAAACGAGAGGCTTCGAGAGATGTACAAGAAGTTTCATCCGCGGGCGTGATTCGATCTACGACTTCAAACTTCGGCGATGTGCGGGCTCCGCGTGAACATTTCGACAAGATAGTCGTGCAGGCAGTTATAAAGCTGTCTTTGAAAGTCCCATTGAAACCCTCGCGCCTCAATTTCACGAGGTTTGAAGCACAGTCGATAAGGTTGATCGTAGACTCCCTCGACCTTCAAGGTGATAGTGACTTCGACGCCCGGTGTGATTTGTCGCGCCGACCAATCGAACAAGGGATGCTCGTAACGAGCGAGTTCTCGCTCGACCTTTTCGAGATGGCCAATGTCATTTGCCGCTGAATTAGGTTCCGGCACGCTGATTCACCTTCCTTCCAGATATAAACCGCGTATCATCCGAGTGGTGATTATAGCGACCGTGACCGTCAAACCGAAGAGGCGGTTCAATAGTGAAAGTTGACATCAAATTCACGCATACCTACTATCAAAAGTGATAACTTGTTTTGGAGAGCTAAATGACGTCTGTCGAGCGAGATTCAGTGTTGAAGGCATTACGAACGGTCGACGATCCCGACTTGCAGCGCGATCTAGTGTCTCTAAACTTCGCGCGCGATGTTGAAGTGACGGATTCAACCGTCAAGTTGAGCATAGTGCTCAATACTCCAGTTTTGCCGAGCAAAGCGAAACTCGAGCAATCAGTTCGCGAGGCCCTGCTTAAGGTACCCGGTGTCAGGGCGGTTGAGATTAGCATGAAATCGGAAATACCAAAGGCGACTACAGGCGATGGTAAACAAGCGGTGCCCGGAATCTCCAACATTGTCGCCGTGAGCTCGGGGAAGGGTGGCGTTGGAAAATCAACCGTCGCCGTCAATCTCGCTATCTCGCTTGCGCAGTATGGAGCGCGCGTTGGACTCCTCGATACCGACGTATACGGCCCCAATGTGCCGATCATGATCGGCATAGACGAGGAGCCGGCGGTGCGCGGACAACGACTACTGCCGCACCAGAAATATGGGGTCAAAGTGATGTCGCTGGGCTTCCTCAACCGTGGAGATCGGCCGGTTGTGTGGAGAGGTCCCATGCTGCATACGGCGGTTCGCCAGTTTCTTTACGACGTTGAATGGGGAGACCTCGATTATTTGATCGTCGATATGCCGCCGGGAACGGGCGACGCTCAGCTCAGCCTCGCTCAACTCGTTCCAGTGCAGGGAGCTGTGCTAGTTACAACACCACAGGAAGTCGCGATGGCGGACGTCCGTAAAGCATTTAACATGTTTGAACAGGTGCACGTTCCGGTGCTCGGGATTGTCGAGAACATGAGTTATTTCGTTTGCGACAAGTGTTCAGCGCGACACGACATCTTCGGATCGGGCGGCGGTGAAGCACTGGCGAACAGGTTGCACAGCAATCTGCTGGGACGAATTCCACTCGCGATCAGCGTACGTGAGGGGGGCGACAAGGGCGTTCCAATCGTTGTTGGAGAGCCCGATAGCCCACAGGCGCTGGCATTCAAGGCAATCGCCGATCGCGTCGCCATTCAAGTGAGCGTTCTCGCGCTCAAGGGCTCCGGGCTGCCTGTCATTGACATGAGCGACAGTCGCGGGGAGAGCTTCATAGTGTAGTCGCAAATCGAAAAGTTGATTAGGCGACGTCGCCAAACTATAATGGTCTGTCGAAGTACAAGATGCGCTCGACGGAGTTACTTGGTTCGAGCCAATCTGAATTGCGAAGGAAGGGGAGAGAATGCTGACATTGACAGAGACTGCGATCAGCGAAGTAAAAAAGTTCATAGAGGCCGAGAGCGCCGGCCCCGAATCCGGGCTCCGCATTCGTGTTGTGCCGGGCGGGTGCAGCGGGTTCTCTTATTCTATGCAGATCGAGGACGGGCCGCGGCCGGGTGACGAGATTCTGGATCACGAGGGTCTCAGAGTATTCGTCGACACGTTCTCACGGCAATATCTCGACGGCGTTCAAGTCGACTACGTAAACTCGGTGATGGGTTCGGGTTTTACGTTCAACAATCCCAACGCCACGGGCAGTTGCGGATGCGGCAGCTCCTTCTCTGTATAGCAGGACAACCTTGCTGGGCAAGGCGAAACGGCTGACACCAGGGGTCGAGGATACTCGGCTCCTGGGTATCGACGCGGGTCGCCGCTGCCTGGCTGCGATCCTGCGTGAAAAAAATCCACTCGCTCTGGTCATCAAGTTTCGACCTCCATCAACCGCCTCTTGAGAATCTGCGCAAGATCGCGATCTGAGCTCACTTAAAGGGGCTCTCCGCCAACGCGCAGCCGCCTGCTCGATGTTGATGTGCGGTTGACACGACAACACTCGATGTTTATAGTGGGCGCTCTTGAGTGGCTCACGCCTTGTTGGTCTGCAGAGTTGTAACGAAGGGCACGTGACAGACTTCAAAACCGGTGACTAAGGAGGACGTATGCTACCAGCGTTCATTCTCGATCTCGCAGTATTGCCCGCGCAACTTGCATTCTTTTTCAAAGGTGTTTTTACACCCCCAACTAACAGCGTCGATTATGTTCAAATACTGCTCAGGTTGCTGCACTTCTTAGCCGGAATAATCTGGATCGGACATCTCTATTTCTTCAATCTGGTCAACGTCAACCTGATGAAGGCGCTTGACGGGCCGACGAAAGGGAAGGTGATTCCCCAGTTGATGCCGCGAACGCTATGGTGGTTTCGGTGGGGCGCTCTGATCACCGTACTCGTTGGGCTGGCATATTATGCGATGTACATTTTGAAGGGCGACGCGGGCAATGCCGGCAAGAACGTGTGGGTGGTGCTTCTCGTTTGGATATTGATCCTGGTGATCGCCTTCGCGATTGAGATGGTCCTGGTGAAGAGAATCAACAATGGATGGGCGCTCGCGGTAGCGCTTGCGCTGTTGATGATGATTATGGCTCTCGTAATTATCTGGTGGTTGAAGTCGCAGCTTGCGGACCTTGGAAGCAACAAATCCTACTCGATTGGCATCGGCGGTGGCCTCGGAATCGTAATGCTGTTCAACGTCTGGGGTATTATTTGGCCGAACCAAAAGCGCATCATATCGTGGACGGCTGATAACGCCGAGAACGGCACGGCGATCCCGGCCGAGTCGGCGAAGCTCGGCAGGGTTGCGTTTTTGGCATCGCGCACTAATACGTGGCTCTCGGTACCGATGCTCTTCTTCATGGGAGCGTCTACGCATTTCAACTTTCTGGGTGTCTAGCCGCGGCTAGACCGGGTTCGGTAACTCTTGAGGAGGGATGCCGTGGAAAAGAACAGAAGGGCGTTCGTAGCACTATTGGTTTCACTTGTAGTGTTCTTTACTGCCGCCTACGGCCAGGACAACAAAACCGCCGGAGCTGGCGCCGATACCAGCGAAGGTCCTCAGGTCGGTCAACCGGCGCCTGATTTCGAGTTGCCATGGGCGGATCAGACCAGCGTTCACACGGCGAAGAACGAGTGGGTTAAGCTCTCCGGTCTGCGCGGTTCGAACGTCATATTGGCCTTCTATGTCGCCGACTGGACCGGCGGCTGAACGACGGAGATGTGCTCCTTCCGGGACGGATGGGGCGACCTTGCGAAACTCAACGCAAAGCTCTTTGGAATCAGCGGAGACTACGTCTTCACACACCACGAGTGGGCAAAGACCCACAAGCTCACATTCCCACTTCTCCAGGACCACGACCACGCCGTAGCGAAGGCCTACGCTAGCTTTTCACCACAGTTGGGCGGCATAGACAAGCGAACAATCTTCCTGATCGATAAGAATGGAGTTGTTCGTTATCGCAATCTGAAGTTTCGAGCCGCTGCTAAAGAAGATTATGAAGCTTTGAGGGCGGAGCTTATGAAACTTCAGGATGGGGCGAAGTAGGAAGGGCCCGAACCGTGACAGTCTCTCGCTCGCTGCGGCGTTACTTGAAAGAAACTAGTTCAGGGGTCGCTCGGCCGACAGATCAGTTTTCAGTTTAACTTCGCCCTGTCGCTTAGACCCGATTCCAGCTCGACGTCGATTCAAATCCCGGGCAATCCTCCCTCCGGCTGCATTGATCGGAGCTTTGCATGTATTGCTTGAGGCGTGATAATCGTCCTTAGCTTATCGCGATGAGGTCATGTCAATGTTAGAGGAGAGTAAGGCGGTCTCTAGAACATCGTCCCTTCAGGAATGCCAGGCGGATCTTGGCGCGACTTTCGCTTCGGTCGCGGGCTGGACGATGGCCCAGTTCTACACGGACGCGATCGCGGAACACCTAGCAGTGCGAACGGCCGTTGGGTTGGTAGACCTTTCACATCACGGTTCGATCAGGATCTGGGGCGGGGAGGCCGCTCAGTTTCTCAACGGCCTTGTTACTAATAATGTGAAGACCCTGCAAGTCGGGGCGGGTATGCCCGCGGGGTTTTTGACGGGGCACGGCAAGGTCAAAGCCCTTTGCCGGATCCTCAATCTGGGGAAAGAGTATCTCGTTATTAATGAGCCTCAAACGCATGACGCCGTCTTCAAGTACGTATTTCCGTTTTCTTACGCAGGTGACTTCAAGGCTGAAGATGCCTCAGAAGAGTATCGAGTTCTCTCGGTTCAGGGGCCCAAGTCCCCACTGGTGATGAAGGAAGTTTGCTTCGAACCGGTGCCTTCACTCGAGGAACATGGTTCGTTCGACACACTGATCGCCGGTCATCGCGTCCTGGTGGTGCGAGCCTCGAGAACGGGGGGCATAGGCTTCGACCTCCTAGTGCACAACCATGCATTAAGGGACGTTTGGGACTTCATTCTGCTCAAGGGACGCTTTCATTCCATTGTCCCATTCGGCCTGGCTGCCCTGGACTCCCTTAGAATTGAAGCAGGTATCCCCGAGTACGGCACCGACGTCGATGAAACGAACATGATGCTTGAAGTAGGACTTGAAGATGCCGTCAGCTTTGCCAAAGGTTGTTACACGGGTCAGGAGGCAGTGGCGATGGCCACCTATCGCGGCCACATCAGCAAGCGACTGTCGGGTTTGGTTGTGGCCGCGACGGTCGTTCCGCGTAAAGGGGATATCATAGTCAAGGACGGAAAGGAGATCGGACAGGTCACCAGCGCACTGCGATCTCCATCCCTCGGCTCGGTCATTTGTCTAGCATATGTGAAGTACGGATTCTTTGAACCAGGCACATCGATGGAGATACAAATCGAGTCGGATGTTCTTCCGGCGATTGTTGTGGAGCTCCCGTTTTACAGAGAGGGCGGTCCGAAAGAAGTTAAGGTAAAACCTTAAATTAGTTCGTGTGAAGCGTTGGGGCTCTGCGGGCTTCATGTGTCACCTTTAATGCTTTGTGGGATCAAGCTAGGCTCGAGCTCATGGACAGGTCGCTGCGGAAAGTGAAAATTGGGGTGATGGGTTCTTCGGGTACGGGGATAAGTCAGACCGAAGAGGTCGGGCTGATTCGCCTCGCAGATGAACTTGGTCAGGTGATAGCTGAGAGTGGCTCCGTCCTGGTGACTGGTGCAACGACCGGAATCCCGGAAATAGTCTCCCGTTCGGTGCAACGACACGGAGGCTTGAGTGTCGGCATCTCGCCTGCTATGTCGAGGGAGGAGCATGTGTCGAAGTATCGGCTCCCGGACGACGGAGCCGACATCATCATTTACACTGGATTCGGTTTGAAGGGACGTAATGTGATCAACGTGCGAGCCTGCGATATCGTGATCATCTTCGGCGGAGGCGTTGGGACGCTCAACGAGTTCACGATTGCTTACGATGAAGGGAAAGTAATAGGCGTACTTGAGGGCACGGGAGGTACTGCTGACATGGTTCGGCAGGTCGGCTCACTGTCGACCAAGCCAACCCGGTCGAAACTGCTTTTCGACTCCAGCCCAGTTTCGTTGGTGAGAGCTTGCCTTTCTGCGCTTGGCGAGTTTGATTGACCTCGCCGGGGCTCCGGAGGGGTTGCCGATACTACGCCGCTGTAGTCGGCGTGCTCCAGTAGCGGTTGTCGTAATAGCGGCGTATGCCGTCTATTCCTTCTCTCAGCCGTTGTTTCAAGGTCGACTCATCTTCGGAGGCCGAGCCCGCCACGCTGATCTTGCCATCGTCACCAGGCTTGAGGGCAACGCCGCCCTGCGGGGTTATCAATTCGATCTGTCCATCCCAGACCGATTCATCCAGCACGAGCACAAAGCCGTCTCCGCCAAAGGCGTAGACTTTGTTGTCGCCGGCTTTTACATAGGACTTATCGTGTTCGGTTTGGAGCCACTCGATGAGGCTCGCGAGCTCAAGGAGCTGCTCTTTGAATGGGCCTTCGAATCTTCGCTCTATCGCGGTTGTAGTCATTTTTGTTTGTGTTTTCGATTTGGTTTTCGCGCCGGGCGACCGCCCGACTTTAGTGGACGGTTCAGCCGCGACCTTCCCACCCTATTTGTTTTAGCCTACCGTCCTCGACGATTACCGGTACCGTAGGATCTCCTTTGGTTATCGACAGCATTTCCCGGCGGAGGTCCAGATTATCCTGCGCGTTCAAGTCTTGGAATGGAATACCCCTCTGGTTATAGAACTCGCGAGCCATTTCACAGTAAGGACAGCCGGGCTTGGTGTATATTCTGACTTCCACTCAGTGTTTCTCCGCTTTATGGTCTGCTGCTCCGTCAGTGCGGGTAGTCTAACAAAGCGATGTAGACCTGCCAAGCGCGGCAGCTGTCAGGCGCGCGCACCGGGTGCTAGAGCCGAGGCCCCGGTTGAGATATTTGATCAAATCACGATGCGAGTGATATCTTTTGCCGCGCCAAATCGAATCCTGAGCGAAGAAGAGGACGATGAAAGACGAATCGAAAAAACGAGCGGCTGAACGCGGGATTGAGATGATTCAAGACGGTCAAGTTGTTGGCCTGGGCACCGGATCGACAGCCAAGTTTGCAATCGAAGGATTGGCGAGGCTTGCGAGCCAAGGGCTTTCATTCACGGGCGTACCTACTTCTATCGCAACACAGAAGCTCGCGACGGATCTTGGCATCCCGCTCTTGGATCTCAACGAAGTGAACGGAATCGATGTGACCCTCGATGGGGCGGACGAGATTGACTCGGATTTCAACATGATAAAAGGCGGCGGTGGGGCGCTCACGCGCGAGAAACTCGTCGCGCTGGCATCGAAAACGCGAGTCATATTGGTAGACGAGAGCAAACTGGTCACACGCCTGGGCGCTGCTCGCACGCTTCCTATTGAGGTGTTGTCGTTCTCGTGGAAGTTTTCGGCCAGACTGCTGGATCAGATGGGCTGCAGCGTGAGCTTGCGCACGCTTGGCACCGAGCCTTTCTTGAGCGACAACGGCCACTACATTTTGGATTGCGACTTCGGCGCCATAGATGACGCCCCCGCTCTTGAACGCCAAATCAAGCTCGTTCCGGGTGTGATCGAATCGGGGCTGTTCATTGGCATCGCGGACACGCTCGTCGTCGGGTTTGACGACAGGGTCGAGATGCGAGAGCGCCGCTGATTCCTTTGCCACCGGATGGCTCCTCCTGTAGAATCCCCGCCAAGCCCCGCAGATCTTCCCTCCGTTGGAGATATCTCGTGGATTGTTCAGAGCTCAGAGAAGGACTCTTCGAAAGCTTTAAGGAGTTGGTGGAGATAGAAGTCTGTAGTAGCCGAACGATGGTCCCCGAAAACAACAAGCTCCTTCGATGTTTTCAGTACATCAAGATGGATCGCGTTTCTGTTGGCGATTACTGCTGGAACGGCGAATGTGCGAACTGTCAGATCTGGTATCAATCAGAGGAGGGCGAGATCAGATCGGCCTTGGCCTGTCGATTATATGTGCGGCCGGGCATGGTCATTACCGGCTTGAGCGCCAACCTGACGGACGATTTGACGGAGCAGGGCGAGAATGCCGATCAATCTCTGGGCTTGAACACGAACCGATAAATCATATCTGTCAGCGAGTCTATCGCACGCTGCTCGTCGAACTCACAAGAGCCTGTCACATAATCCTGAGACAAATCAAAAACAACTCTGTGAACTATGAAGGCGGCAGCCTCGACGTCGATTTCCCACGTCAGACCGGCTTTGTGCGCGAGCGAAATGAGTTCCTGGAGCTTTGCAATCGAGCGCTCCATCACGGCCTTGTGTCGCGCGGCGAATTCGTTGTCCTTGAGCAGAAGCTCGCACACAACTCGATGAAGCCCCGAGTGTTTTTGTTTATCGGTTATCGTGTTTGCGACCGCTTGCCTGATGCGACTCCTCAGGTGTGAGTCGAAGAGATGTTCCGGCGTGAGACCATCGAAAATGTTCTTGTACAGCTCATCCGCAAGCCGGTCGAAAATTGTAAGCAAAAGCTGTCGTTTGTCGGTAAAGTACGCGTAAAAGGATCCGACACTGACTCCGGCTTCTGACGCTATGTCGTTGGAAGTGGTCTTTTCGTATCCGCGTTGGCGGAACAACCTGATCGCTGCCTGGATTATCTTTTCCCGGGTTTTTCTGCTGCGGGCCTGTTTCGGGTCCGATGGCAGACTCAGCCCAATCGCCTCACCCATGTAGTACCTCCGATGATCTACACCTTGTTCAGAACTGCAATTCGCATTATACCAGCCCTATGGCCACGCTCAAAAATAAATAGGCCGTTCGTTGATCGCCTGCAATCGCAATGCTATTCTCGTTCGACATCTCGAATCGAGTCAGAATAAGGAGCAAGGCATGAAGGCGGTTGTGATTAATCGACACGGAGGCTCCGAAGTCCTCGAACTAACCGAGCTTCCCGATCCGTCGATAAAAGAGAACGAGGTCCTGGTTCGAGTGAAAGCCTGCGCGCTAAACCACCTCGACGTTTGGGTACGGAAGGGTCTGCCTGGCATCGAGTTTCCGATGCCGCACGTGCTGGGCTCGGACATCGCCGGCGTGGTTGAGGCAACCGGTAGTTTGGTTAACAGTGTCCGACCGGGTCAGGAGGTCGTACTTTCCCCTGGCGTATCGTGCATGCACTGCTGGTTCTGCCTATCGGGGCGCGATAATCTTTGCGCTTCCTATGACATACTGGGTTATCGGGCTGATGGCGGTTACGCCGATTACGTGAAGGCACCGTCTTTTAATGTTATTCCCAAGCCGGATAACCTTACCTTTGAAGAAGCTTCATCGATACCGCTGGTGTTCTTGACCGCGTGGCACATGCTGAGGGAAAGGGTCAATCTGAAGGCTGGTGAAACCCTGCTTGTGCACGCTGCCGGGAGCGGAGTCGGCTCGGCTGCGATTCAAATTGGAAAGCTGCTGGGCGCTCGCGTTTTCGCCACGGCGAGCACTGACTCCAAGCTCGACAAGGCCAGGACGCTTGGGGCCGACGAAACGATCAACTATGGGCAAGAAGATTTCCTCGACGCCGTGAGGCGGTTGACCGCGAAGCGTGGGGTCGATGTTGTCTTCGAGCACACTGGCGAAGCAACCTGGGAGAAAAGCGTTCGGAGCCTCGCGCGAAGCGGCAGGCTTGTGACCTGTGGCGCAACATCGGGCTTCAAGGGCAACCTGGATATCAGGTACTTATTCTCTCGGCAGATTAGCCTTCACGGGTCCTATATGGGAGCCAAAGCCGAACTGGTTGAGGTGATGAGGTTCTTCGAGGATGGGAGATTGAAGCCCGTAGTCGATCGAGCACTTCCGCTCGAAAAAGCTCAGGAGGCTCATAAGGCGATCGAAGACCGGGCGCAATTTGGAAAAGTTGTTCTCGTGCCGTGACCGATGAGCGCCGAGAGCAGAGCGCTCAGCCGTCTCAAGTCAAAACCGGCAGGGTGGACTGTGGACCCGGCATCCGGGTGGATGTTGAGTTGATCTGCATCGGATGGTACAGCGTATCGCGCTCGACAGGGACTCGACCGGCGCCGCGGACCATCTCCTCGATATCTGCTTTGGTCAACTGGTTATCATTGCCCTCGGCGAGATACGACTCCATCAAAGAGCCTCCCTCGTTGATCGTTCCATCCAGATCATCGGCCCCAAACCGCAGAGCTACTTGCGCCAGGTTCTTGCCTAGCATCACCCAGTACGCTTTTATGTGCGGTATGTTGTCGAGCATCAACCTCGAGACCGCGATTGTCTTGAGGCTATCGATTCCGGTTGGGCCGGGAAGATGTGAAAGGTCAGTGCCTTTGGGATGAAAGGCGAGTGGGATAAAGCACATGAACCCGTTGGTCTTGTCTTGAAGCTCTCGCAGCTTGACCAGATGATCCACTCGATCTTCGAGAGATTCGATGTGCCCGTAAAGCATTGTCGCGTTCGTGTGAATGCCGCGCCTGTGAACCTTTTCCGCCAGCTCCAGCCAGCGTTCACCGGAGGTCTTGTGCGCGCAAATGCGGCTGCGAGTGGGATCGCGGAAAATCTCGGCGCCGCCTCCCGGACAACTATCCAGTCCCGCGGCGACCAGCCCTTCGATCACTTCTTCATCGGTCATCCTGCAGACCCTGGTGAGGTGATCCAGTTCGACCATCGTGAGAGCCTTCAAGTGCATGTCGGGAAAGTTGCGCTTCAGCTCCTTGAGCAGCGAAGAGTAGTAGTCGAACTGAAGACGAGGATGCAACCCCCCCACGATGTGCAGCTCGCGAGCGCCCTCCGCATAGGCCTTACGTGCTATTTCCACGCATTCCTCGACTGACCATTCGTAAGCTTCGGGATGGCGGACACGACGGTAGAACCCACAGAAAGCGCAGTCGGAGATACACACGTTGGTATAATTCAGATGGCGATTCACGTTGTAATAGGTGAAATCGCCATTGATCCGTTCGCGTACGCTGTTGGCGAGCGCTCCAACGCCCAGCAGATCGTCGGATTGGAAGAGAGTAATCCCATCCTCGAAAGAGAGCCTCACCTCATTGTCAACTTTTTCACCTATCTCCCTCAATTCAGCCGGCAGGGAAGTCGCCCTCATGGATTCCTCCGTTAGTGATCATTCGCCATTTGCCAGTGAGATTATACAAACAACGCCCGGCGTCACCAAACTCGGATAGGTTGTCAGAGGATCGAGGAGGAAAGGGTCCGAAGAGAGTTTGAGAATAGGTAGCATTGCGGCAGGGATTGACTTACCGGGCGCCCAGCCTAAGCTCCAAGAATTAATTTCACGAGCCTAGCTCTGCGGGCCGCGTATTGGGCGCGGCCCCAAAGGAGCTCCATCCATCAGATCAGTCGGTAGTAAACCGCATTGCCGATCGATATCGGTCCGCTTTTGCTCAAAGGTTCTCGGTCGGTTTCACAATGCCCTTGAGCTCAGCCTGCAGCCTCTCGATCTCCTTGATTCTCTCCGCGATGCGCTCGAACAATGGCGCTTGAGCCTTGACACCCTCACTGATCAAGAACGCGGCCGCTTCCGATCGGCTCTTGAAGATCCCCGTTTGAACCAACGCGTCCAGGCTCTTGAGGGAGTCCTCATTCACCCGTACCATGACGACGTGGTCCCTGGCCGACAGCGCCGACTCGATGGCTTTTCCTATGGACTCAGTAGCTTTGTTGAGAGCCTCACCCGTCTTTTGAGCGACTTCCTTGACGGATGAAGCCAGTTCATCGAACCCGGATTTCTGGCGCGTTTCGTCGTTCGGCATACTGGTCACCACGATGTCATCCTCGCCTGAGGTTTTCTCTTCGATAATCACGTCTCCAGATGAATCTCTCTCGTTTCCCATGATCCTTCGCCTCCTTACATTCACTTCCGTAATTCAATTACGTGATTGGCACAGGTAAAGTTTCGCTGGAAGCGGGATTCTCGGTTGTTTTGGGGACGTTCAAACCAGAAGTCCCAATAAATTAAGTCGTTGCGGGCGCGGCTTCAGGTGCAATATGATGGAGAACTTCTGTCCGGCATCCGCCGGTTCTTGTGCGCAAGAATCACGATTGCGACGCCGCGGGAGCCGACCAGCAGCCCAAACCGAGATCTCGGACGGACCAGGTCATGATGGACACACAAACAAAGACGGCCTTGCATTCGAGCATTACGGTGCCGGTAGTTCGAAAGCTTCTGCACCGAGGCGCGCGATCCCGACTCGCGCGCATCCTCACCAAAGCGTATCCGGTTGAAGTAGCGCGCCTTCTGTCGACCTTGAGAGGCTCAGAGCGGGCACGGGCGTTCGAGATCCTCCTGACCGAGAGTGAAATCTCCCATGTTGCATCCGTGATCAGTGAAATGGCTCCCGGCGATATCGTGCCGCTCTTGGAGGAACTCGAACCCTCTCAGATCGCGAAGTACCTGAGCGAGATGCCCGCGGACGACGCGACCAACCTCGCTTCGTGCTTACCCGACTCGTTGGCGGGGCAAGTGCTGGCGTTGATGGAGGCCGAACCGGCTGCGGACGTCCGCGAGTTGCTCGAGCACGAAGCCCAGACGGCCGGCCGAATCATGACTCGAAACTACTTCGCGCTTGATGAGGACGTCACCATCGCCGAAGCGGTCGCCGCACTGCAGAAGCGATCGGAAGAATTCGAGATGGTCTTCTATGTCTTCGTGGTGGACAAACGCGACCACCTGGTCGGAGTGGTCAGTCTGAGAAAACTTCTCACAACGCATCCAGCCACTCAGTTGAAACGCATAATGGCCCAGGACGTCATAAGCGCAAAAGCGACCGCGGACCAGGAAGAAGTAGCGAGGCTGGTGGCCGAGTACAATCTGTTGGCGATTCCAATCGTCGATGATGAAGGCAAGCTGGTGGGAATCGTCACCGTAGACGACGTCATAGATGTGCTGCAGGAAGAAGTAGAGGAAGACCTGCTTGCGCTGGCCGGCGTCTCGACGGAGGAGCGAGTGGAGACGCGTCCGGCGCGCTCGCTCAGGTTGCGAGCGCCATGGCTTCTCGTGAACCTTGCGACGGCATTCCTCGCCTCGTGGGTGGTGTCGCGTTTCGAAGGCTCGATACAACGGTTGCCTCAGCTCGCGGTCCTGATGCCCATTGTTGCGGGGATGGGAGGAAACGCAGCGACTCAGACGCTGACCGTTATCATCAGGGGATTGGCGCTCAACGAACTTGTCAACACCACCCGGGTCACCCTCAAGCAATCAATCGTCGGATTCGGAAATGGTGTTATCAACGGGCTGGTGTGTGCGGCAGTCGTCGCCGCGTTCTATCGAAACGTGTGGCTGGGTGGGATAATAGCGGCCGCAATGATCATCAACATGGTGGTTGCGGGTGTCGCGGGGACGCTCCTCCCGGTTGTCCTCAGAAGGTTGAACATTGATCCTGCCGTGGCTTCGTCGGTTTTTGTGACCACCTGCACGGATGTGGCAGGCTTTTTCTCATTCCTCGGTATTGCAACGCTGCTGTTGAATCTGAAGGTTCTCTCCGGGTGATCGGCTACGTGCCGTTGACGGGCGAAGGCAACTGGAAAAGCGCTCAAGCGATGCGCTACCCTCCCATCTTCGCCTTAAGCCCGCTGAGGGCCGTCCGAGCCTGCTCGATTTGAGCCGTAGTTTCGGAGCTCCCGTTACGCGCGCTGTTCAAAGCAGCCCCAATAAAACCCTTGATCTCCTCTATGAGTGGTTGAAACCTCATCGCATTATTTTGATCCGGCCTATTGGCAGTCGTCGTTTTGGCTATGTGCTGAGCGGCGGCCTGCAGATACTCTATGGCTTGCTGTAGCCTGTTCTGGCGCGCGTTTTCAAGCGCGGTTTGCACCGCCAGCGCCGCTCGCTCAACATCTCCGCGCGCGCTTTCCTCCACATATAAGACGCGTGCACTTGATGCTTCATTCGAGTTCTGAGCGCCTGGCCGGTTGTTTCCCGGCTCACCACTCCTCGCACAGCTCGAAACACATATCGTAATTGCAGCCACGAATAGCACGATCAGGTTTGGCCTGGTTCTCAACTCGGTATCCTCCGTCTGTCTGTTTGGGAAAAATTTGATTCTATCTGATCTCGCAAGGCTCACAACAACTCAACGCAGTCGCCGGAACAGATTGAAGCCAATTGTGAATTTGTCCTGCGACAACCCAAGGTTGCTCGAGTTGTAACGAGCAGTCGTTGTCGTTTGAGTGTTTGAGAATGTGAGCGAAAACACGTGACGTCCTATCCTTTTCTCAATTCCAAATCCGATCTCGGCTTCTGACTCGTTTCTGAAACCGACAAGCTGTCCTGTGTCGGGATCGAAGTCCGCAGCTATCTGCCCCATCTTGAATCCGACTCGGGGTGTGAACTCGAACAACAGCGAAGTGGTGGGCCGAATCTGCGCGTTGACGCCAAACCCGAACGAACCCGAATGCTGCCCAAGCCGAAGCTTGGTTGCGAGCGGCTCCGAGGATATGAACTCCTTGAACCGATCGCCGCCGTTTGAGTTCACGTGGGCCGCAGGGGAGAAAAACACATTGACGTATTTCGTGACGCTGCGAGCGAGCATAGCCTGGAAATTCCATGTGTAACGCTCGGTGAAGTTGTGATCTCCTTCGACGCTCGCGTAAGCGGACAACGCGATTGGCGACTTGCCGGCTTCGTCGAGAAAGTGATAGCCGAGTCCCAACTCGATCGTCTTGCACAATCCCTGCTGGCACAACGGAGAACGATAAACGTTGGCGTAGAGCCGGTCGGTAATGCCATAAGTCAAACCGAACGACGAAACCGCAAAGCTGTCGAGCCCCAGCAAATCCTTCGAAATGCGCGCGATGTGCTCATCTCGGCCTTCGTTCTCGAAAGCAGTGATCTGTTCCTGGAAACGATGCGTGAAATACAGATTCAAGCTGTTACGACGCACGCGCTTGGGAGTCGGGATATTTACGACGTGATAATCGTAGGGCTCATAGACCCTGCTGCTTTCGCGTTGCTTGGTCAGCTGCGGCTGCGGTTCCTTCCGAGGTTGCTGAGAGGTCGCCGATACCAGCTCGGTGATCCGTTCAACAGTATTTGTCGCGGTGTCAATTTTGATGCGTTCGCCGCCGGATTCCACAATCACGACGCCGGGCGTGGCGTGATCGAATGTCACTTTCATATTTGAAACCCGTTCAGCGGCGGCATCTGTGACAGGCAATCCGGGGGCGGCTGCTGGTTGACGGTCGCCTGCTCGGACGCAACTGAGCGCGAAGCTTCCTTCCAGATCGGGACGCAGGTCGATGACGTTGGGCTGCTTCGCGTGAATACGCCGGTTGATTTCAAGCTCTCTGATGGAGAGGTCAAAGTCCTCATCTTCTGAGGTGACCACCAGCCTGACGTGCTCGCCCTTGCTCACGCTGATCGTCGTTGGGCTGACCTCAAAACGTCGCGCGGTGACTCTGATCTCGCGCCGCTCGGCGGGGTCGCTGAGCGGGTTAGCGGCGGATAACGTCGCAAAACAAACAATCAAGAAGGGGACAGCTATTGCGGCAAAGTTCCATTTTCTCATTTGTGTGAGCTCCTCGATGGAATTGTCAAGTGGCGTCGATTTAGACCTTGTCGAGTCTTTTCGCCGGGGAGTATAAACTACGCTTCGGCCTTTTCCAACGCTCGCAAGGCAAATGCGGCTCAAGCCTGACACGCGAACTCCGCTGGACACCCGAGCGCCTGATTAGGACAAATGAGGTATGCCTAAAAAGCCGGACACAAAACGACCGCCCGTCAAAACCCCGAATCGCCATCGATCTCGCCTGGCCATCGCCGGAGTTGTCTTGGCAGTTGTCGCGTTCGCCGTCTTACTGGTGCTCTCTTCCCTCCGTTCGAGCCCGGGTAATCGGCCGGGCGCGCCCGCGAATAATAGTTCCTCGAGCGATGGCGACGGCCGAGCGAGGCAGGTTCTTTTCGAGGTGGTGAACAGTTACCCGCACGATCCTACTTCATTCACCCAAGGGTTGCTGTGGCACGACGGAGGGTTCTACGAGAGCACGGGCTTGAACGGGCAATCAAAGCTCAGACGATTGGAGTTTCCAGCGGGAAGAGTCCTCAAAGAAGTCGCGTTGCCGGCGGATTTGTTCGGTGAAGGGCTGGCAATGATCGATAGTCGCCTCATTCAGCTTACGTGGACATCGCATCGCGGCTTTGTCTATGACCGGGACAGCTTTCGGCTGCTTCAGGAATTCCGCTATGACACTGAAGGTTGGGGACTGACCTACGACGGAACGAGCTTGATCTTGAGTGATGGAAGCAGCGATTTGTTCTACCTTGATCCTCAAACCTTCAAGCAGGTCGGAAAGCTTGCCGTTACGATGAACGGTCAACCGGTTCGTGAATTGAATGAGCTGGAGTTCATCGAAGGCGAAATATGGTCGAACGTCTGGCAGAGAGACTTGATCCTGCGCATTGATCCTTCGACGGGAAAGGTCACGTCATTCCTGAATCTCAAGGGGATCCTTGCTCCATCAGATCGAACGGGAAGCGAAGATGTGCTCAACGGTATTGCCTACGACCCGGAGCGGAAACGAATCTTCGTCACCGGCAAACTCTGGCCGCGCATTTTTGAAATCAGGGTCAGGTGACCTGGCGGTTATTCCTCAAGTCGAGCGGCCAGCGACTCTATCGTTGTGGCCGGTTCGAGACACGTATAGTTTCGGCAGACATACGCCGTGGCCTGGCCGTCGATCGCAGGTCTCCCAGCCAGCAACCTGATTTCAAACGACGCCTGCTCGTCGCCCGGCTCGCTTGCCGCGATAACCTTGTTTGGGAGATAGCGCGAGTGAATCGCTTCGATCATGGACCTGACTTCGTGCGAATCAAGTTTCCCCACCAAAGCGATCTCCTTGGGCTCCGATAAGTAAAAATCCAGCGCGCAAAGCATGTACCCGAAGGCGCTTGGGTAACGGCTCATGGCTGGACGCAAAGCGCGCAGGATGGTCACTGCGCGGCGCGAGTAATCCTGCTCTTGCGCGAGCAGCCCGAGCCTCAGAAGCGCGATAGCTGCGGCGGAATTGCCCGATGGGGTTGCGTTGTCGAAGTAGTCCTTCGTGCGCGCGATCAGTTCTTCGTGATCCGATGAAGTGAAATAGAATCCGCCGTCCTGTTCGTCCCAGAACTTTGCGATCATCGTGTCCGCGAGCTCGCGCGCTTGCGTGAAAAACCTTGTCTCAAACGTCGCTTCGTACACCGCAAGCAGACCCTCGATCACGTACGCGTAGTCCTCAAGGTAACCGTTCAGTTTCGCATGACCCGATTTGTAGGTGCGTAACAGGCGCCCGTCTCTCATCAACTGCTCGGTCATGAAGCCGGCATTGCGGAGGGCGATCTCTCGGTAATCGTCGCGACCGAGTATGTTTGCCGCTTCAGCGAAGGCAGTCAGCATTAGCCCGTTCCATGCAGCCAGGGCCTTATCATCGCGACTGGGCCTCACTCGCCGTTCTCGAGCGCTGAACAGCTTTCGCTTGCCGGAGTTGATGATCCTGCTCAACTCCTCGACGCTCCTGCCGCACTCGCTTGCAAATTGTGCAAGCGAACCTCGCGTGTTGAGGATGGAGGCGCCGTGTTCGAAGTTGCCTTCGTCGGTTACGTCGAAGAACTCGCAAAACAGGGCGCCATCCTCCTCGCCGAGAAGGCCCAGCACTTCGGCTTTAGTCCAAACGTAGAACTTGCCCTCTTCGCCTTCGCTGTCTGCGTCTTCGGATGAATAGAAGCCGCCGCTGCGATCGGTCATATCGCGAATAACGTATTCGAGCGTCTCTTCCGCGATTAGCCTATAGAGAGGGTTTTTGGTCTGCTGATACGCGTACAGGTAGATTCGGGTCAGCAGCGCATTGTCGTAGAGCATCTTCTCGAAGTGAGGCACAAGCCATCGCGCATCGACCGAGTAGCGAGCAAATCCTCCCCCGAGGTGATCGTACATTCCGCCGCCGGCCATCTTTTGAAGCGTCGTCTCGACGATTCTCAGCGCCTCCGGTGACTTCGTCCGCTTATGGTGTCTCAATAGAAACATCAACGCCATAGAAGGCGGGAACTTGGGCGCGCCGCCGAATCCTCCGTTAACTTGATCAAAGTTACCGGCCAGGGCGTTGAAGGCCTCGTTCAACACCTCGGTCGTCAGCATCTCGTTTGACGCGATGAACCGCTCGGCCTTGTTCAGTTCCGCGGTAACGGCATCCGCGCTCGACACGATCTCCGCTCGCCGGTTCTTGTATGAGTCCGCAATTGCCATCAGCACCCTCGGAAATCCAGGCATGCCGCGGCGGTCCACCGGCGGATAGTACGTGCCCGCGTAGAACGGCTTCAGCTCGGGAGTCAGGAACATGGTCATCGGCCATCCGCCGTGACCGGTCATCATCTGGACCGCGTTCATGTAAATCGAGTCGAGATCGGGCCGCTCTTCGCGGTCCACTTTTATGCAAACGAAGTTCTCATTCATCAGACGTGCGATGTCTTCGTTCTCAAACGACTCGTGCTCCATGACGTGACACCAGTGACAAGCCGAATAGCCGATAGAAAGCAGAATCGGTTTGTCTTCGCTGCGCGAGCGCTCGAGCGCTTCGGGACCCCAGGGAAACCAATCGACCGGATTATGCGCGTGCTGAAGCAGGTACGGACTGGTTTCGCCGATGAGTCGATTAGTGTGACGTTCGGTTGCCATCGATGTTCCCTATCGCAGGATGAGGTCCACTCGAATCGAACTATACTGGCACGATAATGCTTTTGCCAGTTGATGCCTTTGGCAAGAATCGACGCGCTAGAACCCTCTTGAAATGAGTGAACGGAGAGTTAGTTTGCCATTTTCGATCGAGCGATCTCCGCGATGGTGAAGAGCGCGCAGGCGACTCTGCCGCCGGGCGTTCAGAGTACCGACTTTAGTCGGCGTTTTTCCGCATCCAGTCAGCCGGCTGAAGCCGGTACTCTGAACGTCCGCGGCACGATCCACAACGACGAGAGCGAGAAAGTTAAGGCAGCCGCTCCAAGCGCAGCCCGAGGGCTTGCGTACTGACCGGCAATCCCGCCTGCGAGCGCGCCAACCGGCAACGCAGCCGCGCGCAACACATTCGCCGTCGAACTCACGCGTCCCAGAAG
>DATIFP010000248.1:0-9851 GCA_035455165.1 Blastocatellia bacterium | reverse complement strand
AAGGAATGCTGGCGGCGCACGATGAGGTTCCGGTGGCTAGCGCACAGGTGACTCCTGTGGAGTCAGGCCGATCCATCTTGCTCGATTCCATAGACGGGCAAATCCTACGGAGTTGCGCGCGGGCTGGTCCCCACGTGAAAGAGAGTTTGGCGTCCATCGGAGCCGGAAAACTACTGCCGGGTTATTGATGAGGTTCCTCAACCAGTTGAACGTTATGTTCCGGTATTTGGCTCGCCGCGCTCGCGTGAGACTTCTTCGTGCAGGCAAATCGAAAAATAGTGGGGGCGCGCGTGACCTTACTTCGCCGCGCTTTCGCGCTCCAGAATGACCATATGCTCTCCCCGACTCACCATACCAACAATGACGAAACCGGCCGCCTGCGCGTCCGATACTTCTTTCTGGAGCGTCGAGGTTAATGTGGTGGCCAAGAGTTTATATTCGTATTGCTTTTGTGCGGTTGGTGGACGTTCCATAATCATCACTATCTCGGCGGAGCCGAGCACTTGTTGTTTAGCGATTATTGTTCGTGGTAGCAGGCGATATCCTCCCTCCGCTGCCTCATTCAGTTCCTTTTGCATAGTACCGGTTCGAGTGGTTGCCAACAGCTTATACTTGTACGGTCCGCCGCGCGAAGCGCCTCGCTCTAGGAATACAGCCATCTCTTTCCCGCTAGTCGGGGACCCCACAAGTATGTGATAGCCCTCAGTGGCAGCCTCATTGAGCTCCTTCTCCATTGTGGATGTCTTCGTGGTCGCGAGGAGCTTGTAACGCTGCTCCTCTGGCTTTGGTTCTTGCGCAGAACAAAGTGCGCGGACGGCGATTGAGATTAGTAAAGAAGCGATCAATCTCTTTTTCATTTCTCCTCCTAGTAGGCAACCCTGGGCTCTGGGACGCAATCCCGTTGGGATTGCCCCAGTGTCCAAACTCCATCACAGCTCGACGAGGCGGAATGGACAACTGCGATCTCTTACCCGCGAATGATTCCACCGCAATCCGTTCTAATGTGCATCTCTAACGTGTAGCTCGCTTTGGAGCCACTCCCGGGCTCGAGGCCACCATCAGCTTCCAATTCTCGATCGGTGTTCCTTTCACATTCAGTCGAGACGTCAAGTAAAACAACCTCTGAGTCCCCGGAGCGTTAGGCGCCCCTTCGAAGCGCTGCGTCAGGTAATAGGGAGGGATCGACTGATAATACAAAGTCGCTTTCACGACCAGCTTCGATGGATCGACGCCCTTTGGCAACTGCGACAGCGGAATCTCGTAGCGCACTACGCTAGTGCCGCTGCCGTTCTGATAAGCTGGATCCTTGGCCGCGTCTCCTTCGGGAAAGGTCGAATGCAGGAACTCTCCCTTGAGTTGCAGCGGAGCGGGCCCCTCTTTGCTCCAGCCTTTCGCCAGAAGGCGATTGTCCTTGGGAATCTGGTCCCGACGGATGAAGCTCGTCGTGTAATTGCCGTCAGAGTCCTTTACCAGCTCTTCATAGATCTGGACTTCCTTCGAAGACCTGATTGGATGGTCTTTGCCCCAGAAGTGCGGCTGAGCCGGGCCTTTCTTGTTGCGGTTGGTTCCCACGTACTCGGTCTCGAGTATGTTGCCGTCTTTGTCGACAATGAACCCGGCTTCGTTGGTCGCTCCCGAAGACCAGACGATCTTTGGCTGTTTAGTCTTTGGATCGATGACGCGGGTATCCATCACGTCGAACTCGATGAACGCGCGCCGGAAGCCTACGCCGCTCGGGAAGCGATGCCCAACGTTGTTGGTTACCGTCACTTCTGCGGACAGCTTTTGAGAATCAATCGTAGGCTGCGCCACGGCGACCGTTGCCGTTTCGTACTGAGCCGTCTGAACGAAATTCGCGATCGCGTTCGGCAGATCGTTGTCGAGCGTGCTCATGTAGTCGCTCTTGCGAACGCCGAGAATGTCATTCGAGAAGTTCGGCGGAGTGCTGCCGTCGGGAGTCATGAACTGATTGAACATCTCTAGCAGGAAGACATTCAGGCCTTGCAGTTGATGGCGGACGAATCCCTTGTCGCGGAAGCGCGCGCGAATCTGGTCGAAAGGCGCCGTGTTCTCCGCCGCCGGGTACGTGTCGTCCTGCACATCGGCGAACGCCGTTTGAATCACCTTCACATCGACTTTGTTCTGAGCGTTGGCGTAACTCGTCGACATATGACAATCCTGGCAGGACCTGGCGTTCGGGCCTGGTTTGAAGTCAGTTTGAAACTGGCTGTTCAACCACTCGAGATAAGTCACCTGCTCGAGCGAGTGCCCGAAGGGTTTCTGATCCATGACCGGCAAATTGATCGTGTGACAGTTGCCGCACAATCGCGAGTCCTTGACGTATTCGTTGTACTTCGGCTCGATACCGAGTGACCACTTCATCGGATGCGGAGAGATGTCTTTGTCTTCGAACGGGCCGAAGATCTCACCCGCTTGGCCGGTCGTGAACTGCCCGGTGATGTTGTGCTCGAGGAAAGACTGGAGCGGGTCAGGGCCCATGTTTTTGTCGCGTACTATATGATGACAAGCCGCGCAGCTCACGCCGTCCCTGGCGAGCGCTCCGTACTTGAAATCTTTGCTCGTGAGGTCGGTGATGTAGATGAAATCGAGTTTGAAGTTGGGCTCGGGAACCTTGGTATCCGGCGAAGCGGGATCATAACCGTGATCGGCGTCGAGCTGGCGCTTGCCCATCACTCCGTGACAACGAAAACAGGTGTTGATGACTGCCTGCTGATCCGCCGGCCGGTCTTTCAGATAGGCCAGCTCGCTGTCCAATTGGGCAAAGAATATCGGGTCCCTCCCTGCCAATCCCATCGGGGACCATCGCCATTCACCATAAGGCGAAACGTTGACCGGGTTCTGCGAAGTGCCTTCGAGAATCATCGTGTACTTCGATCCGAACCAAGCGTTCCCGCTGTGACAAGACATGCACGAGTCTGAGGTGATGAACTCTTCGGCGCCGGCGGGTCCGGCGACGACGTGATCGTAGGTCTCGGCGGGCATTACCTGCACGCCGCCGGGGATCGGAACGTCTTTGAAGAACTTCAGAAACTCGGCGTGGGTGGCCATCTCGACGATTCGCGGCTTGACTCTAAGCTTTAGCAGTCTGTGACCCGGGGCGATATCGCCGAGCACCTTTGCCTCCGGCGGTGGCGGGGTTCGCCAGGTGTCGTCGATGAAGAAGCTCAGCGGGTTTCCGGGAAAGCCCTTGATGTTTTTCGTCGAAGCAAAGGTCGATTCCTTCTCCGAAGATGCGTGGCAGTGCAGACAGGTGAGACCGAAGCCTTCATCTCGCACGTTGAACGGCGGCTTGTAGCTATCGCTCGGCTTGGGCATCGGGGGATTGCTGGTCCACAGCCCGCCCCAGAACCATCCGTCCTTTGAGGCCTTTGAATCCTTGATCATTACCGTCCACGAAGCAGGCGTGAGCTGATGGCCTTCATATCGAGCTGCGGGACCGGGGAAGTACATCTCTTTCACTATCATTGCGCCGTCGGGAATGGCGTCGATACGTCCGTTGATCAGCCAGTTCATGATTGCGGGCGAATAATAGACGCGGACCGCCGGGTGAGTGCCGAGGTATTCGTTGTTGACGTAAGGCCCGGTGTCGCGAACCCCTTTGTCTGTGCACCAGTGCAGCTTCGCGTACTCGGTGTTTTGGAGGAAAGCGAGGAGCTTGTCGTGAAAATCATCCGGCGACATGGAGCTTGGGAGGGGAAGGGAACTCTCTTTGGCGTCCGGGCATTGAGCCACTCCGGTGGCTTGTGGCGCGGTCTGGGCGCGAGAGGTGGCCGAGGCCTTGCGTCCTCCGGTCGCGGTTGCCAGGCAGATCGCCACAAACGCCCATATCACGAGTAGAGACTTGATTGAAGTGTGCACTGGTGAGCTCCTCTCAACCTGATTTGGTTCGGCTGTTTTTGCTACATTGGGCTGGCGATTATATCTGTAATGAATGAAGCAATCAACAGATGAATGTTTCGGTAGTGGGTATTGTGTGTTGCTCGAAATCTGGCCACAAAGGCACCAAGCCCCAAAGGTTCACAAAGCGAATCATGGTGGAACTTAGTGTCTTCGCGTCTTTGTGGCGGAACCAGGCGTCGCGGTGGCAACATCATGTTCCACCACTACCAATGTTTCATTGATTATTGTTACACTCCGACGCCCTCTTCGCGGGCTTCGGCCAGGAAGGCTGGTGATGCGCTCAGCTTCGAGTTATCTTCGCGGAGCTTGATGAGGCGCCGGTGGCCGAGAACCGCCGCGCCAAGCGCCGTCGTGAACTGGACCATATCGCCATCAGGCACGTTTACTTCCGAGTTGAGGCGCTCGCGTACGAGGCGCGCCATAGTCTCGAATCTCAAGATGCCGCCGATCAGCGTGAATGACGGTTCCATCTGCACTCGCTTCATAAGCTGGACCGATCGGTCGACCAGAGAAGAAATCGCGCCGTGCATGATGTCGGCGGGCGCAGCGCCTAGCGAGAGTTGATTGATCACCTCCGACTCGGCAAATACCGCGCACACGCCCGAGATCGGAACGGCTTCTTTTGATGTTGCCACCAACGGGCCTATTTCTTCAGTGGTGAATCCCATATAGCGAGCAGTTTTTTCGAGGAACGCTCCGGTTCCTGCCGCGCACTTGTCATTCAGCCGAAAAGACTTCACGCGAGCAAGCTCATCGAGCCGGCTTGCTTTCATCGTCTGGCCACCGACGTCGAGGATGGTCCGAGTGTTTGGGAACAAGAAGTTTGCTCCGCGCGCGCTCGCGGTGAGATCGGTGACCGCCACATCGCTGAACGGCACCTGATGGCGGCCGAAACCGGTTGCGACAACATAAGCCACAGCCTTCGCATCGAGGCCCGTCTGCTCGAGAGCCTGTTCATAAGTGCGACGCGCAATCTCTGCAAGCTTGAAGCCGGTGTTGTTCAACGCGCGGCCGATGATGTTGAATTCAGCATCAAGTATCACCGCCTTGGTATAAGTCGATCCGACGTCGATGCCGACTGTAAATGTCATACGAGCACCCCCGCGGCTTCGATCGGTTCGCGACTCGCCTCAATGTGATCGAGCGCAAACAGCGCCGCGCCCAGCGCGCCCATGAAATGCGAGTCCTCGCTCACGTTGACCTTCAGTCCAAGGCCACGATTGAGAGCTTCGATCATTCCCACGTTGCGAGCTACTCCGCCGGTGAAGGTGACCTGCTCTTCGATGCCCACGCGTCGGAGCAAGCCAATGGAGCGCGCGGCAATCGAATGATGCACACCGGCGAGAATGTCTTCGATCTTCTTGCCCTTGCCCAGCCACGAGAGAACTTCCGACTCGGCAAAAACCGTGCAAGTCGTGCTGATGCGAACCGGTCGTTCGGCCTGCAACGCAACTTCCCCAAGCTCGCCAAGCGGTATGTCGAGCGCCGCGGAAGCGGCTCCCAGAAAGCGTCCCGTGCCGGCGGCGCATTTGTCGTTCATGCAGAAATCGACAATCTCGCCCGTCGACCTCACGCGAATGGCCTTGGTGTCCTGGCCTCCCATATCGACAACTGTCCGCGTGCCGGGAAACATGTGCACCGCCCCGCGGCCGTGACAGCTTATTTCCGTCACCTGGGTGTTGCCGAAGGTGACGCGATATCGCCCGTAGCCCGTGCCAACGACAAACTCCACTTCCGGTTCTTGAATCTCGCCGTTTGCGAGCGCTTCCGCGAACGCCTTCTCGGCGGCTGCCACGACGTTGGCGCCCGTGTCGATCAACGCTCGCCCGACGATGCTTCGCGCCTCGTCGATTATGATTGCTTTTGTTTGCGTGGAGCCCACGTCCACGCCCGCTGCATATGCCATGTTTCGTCCTTGGTTCTTAGTCCTTGGTCCTTAGTCCTGACATTGACTATCTGCTCGCGGCCATCCGCCGGGATTCCAGCCCTTCAAAAAAAGCGTCAACGCGATTCTTTAGCTGCGCTTCTGAAACCACTCTGCGGTCCATCATGTCCGACTCGATGAACAGGCTCGCAACGTCGCGCGATGCCATCAGCGCACGGCGGTTGTCTGCGAGTCCTGTCGATACGGTTCGACAGCTCTTGATCGGGTGATAAACCACACCATCGACGTGAAACGGGTCTATCATTTCTGCGAGCGCCTGGTCCTGGTAGAACATGCTGTCCATAGCGTCGCGCACGCTGATCAGCGTCCCTTCGGCCAGACTCTCGAGGGGACGCGCCAGGTCGTATTCGAATCCTCGATTCGCTCCGCCGGCCGCAAACCACAGGTAAGTCGAGTTGACGAATGTCCCTCCCCATTCGCTGAACAGCTCATTGAAGCGCCGGAAAATCGGATAGCACGGCACGCCCACAAAAATCAGGCGATGCTTTTCGTCCACAAGCGTGCCGATCCCGTGAGCCGCCTTATACTCCATCTCTTCAACAAGATCATCGAAATACTTCGCCCCTTCCTCCGCGCCGCGAAATGCGTTTGAGACTCCGAGGTAGATCGTCCCGTCGGTTACCGCATTGAAAAGGGAAGGTCGATTTGTATTAAGGTCGAGCACGCGCTTCCATCCTCTGCTCATCGCATTCGCGTGGTGCATCGCTTCGCGAAGCTTGTCGATGTCGAACCTCCTGCCGGTAACTCGCTCGCAAATGGCAATCAGCTCCTTGATCTGCGCCGCCACATAGTCGCAATCGTTCTTGAAGTCACGATCGCCCGGCCAGGTCTGGCCTCGCGCGGCTCTCGTGCCGGGTATGTCCAGCGTGAACACAGGAGTCCCGTACATGCGCTCCCAGATCTCGGCCCACTTGATGTAGGTATTACAGGCGTTAGTGAGCACCGCGATAGCAGGCTTCGGTATGCGGCCCATGGGATGCTCGCCTCCACGAAGCTGGACGGCGACATCGGCCTTCACATAGCCGCAGATGTCCGGCGAGTAGCCGTAGTCTTCGGCCTGGTTCAAGTATTCGTGGGCAACACGCCGGACCGCCGTTTGCAGAGAGTTGATTTCTGGAAAAACTACCGGCAGATCGAACACGCGAAGCAGCTCGGCCATGCTCCCCATCACGAAGACGTAAGCCGCCGGGTCGCCGCGCTCAGCGGAGGCATTCAGGCCCTCGAACCACTCTCGAAAAAGGCGGGCGCCGTCGTTATTGCCGCGGCCTACGATTGTGTGTTGGTCATCCATCCTCTACCTCGCCGTCACGGTGCATCAATCTCTTGAGTTCCACTTCGGACTCCTTATTCAAGCGAACAACAGATTCTCCACGAATGTCTCGAGCTGGATCTCCATATTATCGAAACTCGTCATGTTCTCTTCGAACTCGCCGACGAAGTAGGGGATTCCAGCCTCGTCCAGCGCTCGAGTGTAGGCCACCTGCTCTTCGAGTCCGGGTTCACACATCTTTGCCGCGGTGATAATCGCGGCCTCCGCCCCGGCGGCTTTGATCCGGCTGAGGAGCATCTTTTCTTTGGGCTTTCGAAGATCGTGCTGGACCGGGCTGTAGGAAGACTTCTCGACATACGCCTCGGCGAGATTCATCAGCGGATCACCCTCTAGGCAGACGTCTTCGAGGATCCATCGAAGCCCGATCATCAAATCGTCATCGACGACATAGCACGACCGGCCGATTGCGCGGATCAAGTCCAGAGGCGGTTGCTCGCAGAAGCCGCCTTCAAACACCACTCGCACTTTATCTTGCATCCGAGTGTTGCGCTCGCGAATCTGAGGCAGCGCCGCGCGCAGCAAGTCGTTATGTTCTTCCCGGGGTATCACGCCCCCGATTGCGACCAGCACGTAGGCTTCGTCGGCCGAGATCAGCCAGGGTGTGTTTCGTTTGATCGAGTATAGCTCGCGCACAAGCGCGCGGTTCAGGTTGTATATCGACAGAGAGTTGCGCAAGGCGTCGTCGCTGACCGCGGCGCCGCTGATCTCTTCGACTGCACGCTTCAACCGATCGTATTCGCCTCGCAAATAGATTGCGGTGTGAGAAGAGTTCGCATTCTGCGGCAGGTACAGAATCTGGCAAGGGTAGCTGACATTTCTACCCCACACCGCACCCAGATTGCGCGCCGCATCGCAAATCGGATGCGTTACAAACATCTCGAGCTGGATGCGTTTGCTCAAGGCAAGCTCGAGGGACGTCTTCAAGATCGAGCAGAGATAGGAACCGAAACGCGAGTCGGCCTGCACTGACTCGATCTGCGCGCCTCGGATCTTGACAGGCAGCAAGCCCGCCGCGTGAACGATCTCTTCCGGGAAGTAGACCTGAAAGTGACCGACTATTTTGCCGCCCGCATCGCGCCATCGCTCGACGGTGGGAAAGGTCGTGTCTTCGAACATCTCCCGGCACTGATAGAGGACTTCGTCGAGGGGTTTGTTACGCCATTCGTGAAAGACTTGTGTGTTCATTCAATTTATTCGGCTCAAGCTGGCGTTCAGAGTACGGACTTCAGTCGGGGGCATTTTGTCGCGATGCCTGCCGACTAAGTCGGTACTCTGAGCACCCGACTCTGAACGCCCGGGTTTAACCCACCATGTTCAATCCGCCGTTGATGCTGAAGACCTGCCCGGTTATGTAGCTGGCCGACTCCGATGCAAGGAAGGCAATCATCGGGGCGATCTCTTCAGGCCGGCCGAGCCTCTTGAACGGGATGTAATTCACGATCGAATCGAGAATCTTCTTGGTAAATTCGTCGCGGCCCATCTCTTCGATCAGCGGCGTATCCACCAGCCCCGGACATACCGCGTTGACGCGAATCTTGTCGCGCGCGTGTTCGCGAGCGAGGGTCTTGGAAAAGGCTATGACAGCCGCTTTCGAGGCGGCGTAGATTGCTTCGCCGAACGAGCCGACTCGAGCGGTGTCCGAACTCAAGTTCACGATCGCTCCGTGTTTCCGCTCCGACATATGCGGCAGGATTGCGTGGCAAGTGTGAACGACACCCTTGAAGTTGATCGCGATCACGCGGTCCCATTGATCCGGTGCAGTCTTCACGAACGGCTTGAGGCTGTCCCATCCGGCGCTGTTGACGAGCACATCTATTTTTCCGAACATCCGCAAAGCCTCATCGCGAAGGAGGTGAACCTCTTCTAGATTGGTTACATCAGTGCGGACCGCAACGACCCGGCTCCCGGATGTCTCGCTGAGCTCCAGCGCGGTAGTCCTCGCTTCTTCGAGGCGAAGGTCTCCGATGACGACCTCCGCGCCGGCGTTCGCAAACTCGCGCGCGACCGCCCGGCCAATCCCTCGGGCGCCGCCAGTGACAACAACCGATTTTCCGGCAAGATCGACAAAGCTCATATCTGAATTCTCCTTCGGCGTTGATGCAGCGTGATTATCAAGAAAGCAGAAGCGGCCAGCAGCAGGGGAGCCGAATATACGCCGGGCATTAGACGCCCCATTTGAAGCGAGCCGGCGATATGAAGCAGCCCGTTGCCAAACATCAATATTCCGAACACATATGAGACCGGCGTCATCAATCGGACGCCGCGAAGGACCAGTACGGTCAGGCTCGATAAGACGATCACCGCGATGATCAGTCCGCCCAGCCAGGCTTCGAATGTGAAGGTCGGCAGCGGAAGCCACGGCAGTCGATCGCGAATCGAGCGGACCGCCGGGTTATAGACCGCGAGAAAGTTTGTGAGTGCCTCATCGACGACGTGAATTGCAAGCGCCAGGCAGAGGGCAACCCATGCTGCGGCATGCCTGACCGTGCATGGCAATTCGTATTCGGTTGATAGGCTTTCGCCTGTCATTTCCCGTGTCCGACAAACTCTAGTTTGCCGGCCTGTTCCTTTCGCGGCAGCCTGGCGACAAGCTGAAGCTTGTCGGACCCTACAGCTTGAACAACTCGATCGCGTTGTCGCGAATCAGCTTGCGTT
>DATIFP010000247.1:0-6919 GCA_035455165.1 Blastocatellia bacterium | reverse complement strand
AGAATTGCAGATCGAGTATATAGACCTGCCATAGATCGGAGAAGGTATGCACAGGATCGAAGTTGGCTCGAACATCCTTCAAGCCAATGAAGAAATCGCCGAAGAGAACCGGCGAATCTTTCGAGCTCACCGCGTGTTCGTCGTCAACGTCATGTCGGCGCCGGGGGCCGGGAAGACGTCGGTTCTGGAAGAGACCATCAAACGTCTGAAGCGGGCCTTCAACATTGGCGTCATCGAAGGAGACCTCCACACCACGATCGATTCTGACCGGATCAAAGCGCTCGGCGTGCCTTCGTTTCAGATCACCACCGGAACGGTGTGCCATCTCGATGCGCGAATGATTCACAGCGCGCTTCACGGATTCAAACTCGACGGGCTCAATCTGCTGTTCATCGAAAACGTCGGCAACCTGGTGTGCCCTGCCGAGTTCGACCTCGGCGAGGATCTGCGGGTGATGGTCTTCAGCGTGGTCGAGGGGCCCGAGAAACCCAAGAAGTACCCTCTCATGTTTCACGAGGCCGAAGCCGTGCTGCTCAACAAGACGGATCTGGTTCCGTATTCGGGAATCGCGCTGGAGGAATTGATCGACAACGTTCGCGACGTGAATCCGGAAGCCAGTATTTTTCCGACATCCTGCAGGACGGGAGAAGGAATCGATCTGTGGGCTAATTGGCTGGCGAGTCAGATAAGCTCACGGCGATGGGCAAGTGAGGCCGCAACCGCCGCTTCTCGTTCGTCCTTCAAGGACGAAGTGGCTTAGCCGGTTCGAAGGTGGTTGGCTGGATGCAAGCCTTTTCAAAGAAACGAATCGCGAGTGACCGACAGCAAAGCCGCTTGCGGATCACAATCCGTGGCGCAGTTCAGGGCGTCGGGTTTCGGCCCTTCGTGTATCGGCTCGCCACCGAGCTTGGGCTTCCCGGCTGGGTGAACAACTCATCCCAGGGCGTGTTTATAGAGGTTGAAGGAACACGAGAGCTGCTCGAGACCTTCCTCTTGCGCCTCGAACCGGAGAAACCGCCTCGCGCATTCATTCAAAGCCTCGAGCCCTCGTATCTAGACCCGGCAGGGTATTACAACTTTGAGATTCGGAGCAGCGAAGACGCCGGCGAGAAGAGTGCGTTCGTGCTTCCCGACATTGCCACCTGTGACGATTGCCTGGTCGAGATCCTCGACCCTTCCGATCGCCGCTACCTGTATCCGTTTACCAACTGCACAAACTGCGGCCCGCGATTCACGATCATCGAGGCCCTACCTTACGATCGCCAGGGAACGGCGATGAAGCACTTCGCAATGTGCGATGAGTGTCGGACTGAGTTCGAGGATCCGTTGAATCGACGCTTTCACGCTCAGCCCAACGCTTGTCCCGAGTGCGGCCCGCATATCAGATTGTGGAACACGAAGGGAGAAACGCTATCAACTGGCCCGGACGCCTTGCTTCACACCGCCGCCGCGATTAGACGGGGATACATAGTGGCGGTGAAGGGACTTGGGGGCTTTCATTTGATCGTGGACGCGCGCAGCGACTCTGCCGTTCGACGGTTGCGCGAGCTGAAGCATCGTGAGGAGAAACCGCTTGCAGTGATGTACCCGTCACTTGAATCAATCGATGCCGAATGCGAAGTCTCCGAACTCGAAAAACGACTCCTGTCCTCGCCGGAGGCTCCAATTGTGTTGCTCTCCAGCAAATCGGCAATTCGAGACTCACGATCCGAAATCTCTTCTCTCGTGGCGCCCGGCAATCCTTATCTCGGGGTGATGCTGCCTTATACGCCGCTGCATCATCTCTTGCTGGCGGAGCTCGAATTTCCGATTGTAGCCACCAGCGGCAATCTCTCCGACGAGCCGATTTGCACCGACGAGTTCGAGGCGCTAAGGCGGCTCGGAAAGATTGCCGATCTGTTTCTCGTGCACAACCGGCCGATCGTTCGTCACGTCGACGACTCGATAGTACGGGTGATGATGGATCGCGAGATGGTGTTACGGCGCGCGCGCGGATATGCTCCGCTTCCGGTGCAGCTCGGTCATGATTCGCCGCCGCTTCTTGCGGTCGGCGCACACCTGAAAAACGCGGTGGCTACTTCCGTCGGCAGCTCCGTGTTCATCAGCCAGCACATCGGGGACCTGGAAACCGCGGAAGCGTTTAACGCCTTTCAAAGGGTCATCACCAGCTTCGGCAGTCTGTATGAAGTTCATCCCGAAGCGGTTGTATGCGACCTTCATCCGGACTACCTTTCGACCAGATTCGCGAACCGCTGTGGTCTCAAGCCTCTGTCAGTCCAGCACCATTATGCGCATGTCATATCGTGCATGGCAGAGAATCAGCTCCAGGAGCCTGTTCTGGGGATTTCGTGGGATGGCACCGGGTACGGGTCTGACGGCACGATCTGGGGCGGCGAGTTCCTGCGAATCCTCCCCGATGGGAGCAAGGAAGACTGCGCGTGCCGGCGAGTCGAGGACGCCAGGCCGTTTCAGAGGGTCGCGCACCTTCGCACGTTCAAGCTTCCCGGAGGCGATAGGGCCATAGTAGAGCCGAGACGAACGGCAATAGGGTTGCTCTTCGAGCTTTTGGGAGACAGGGCTTTTGAAATCGAGGGTCTGCCGTCTCTCTCTGCTTTCCCGGATCGGGAGCTCGGGATCATCAAGACGATGCTGGTGGGCAATACCAACGCACCCATCACGTCGAGCGCGGGACGTGTGTTCGATGCGGTTGCTTCGATAATGGGGCTTCGTCAGAAGACACAGTTTGAGGGCCAGGCGGCGATGGAGTTGGAATTCGCGCTCGGAGGTTTGATCACCGATCAGCAGTACGCCTTCGACATTCGCAAACCGGCAGCCTCATCCACTCAGGCTTACGTCGTCGACTGGGGAGAGATGGTGAAGGAAATCATCGACGACTCGCGAAGGCGGGCGCCGGTTCGGCTGGTCTCCGCGAAGTTCCATAACACGCTTGTCGAAATGATGATCGCCGTCGCGAGCCGGATCGGCGAAGAGCGAGTCGTGTTGACCGGCGGGTGCTTTCAGAATCGTTATCTGACCGAGAGAGCAGTCACGCGTTTGCGTGAGCATGGGTTTCGCCCATACTGGCACCAGCGCGTTCCCCCCAACGACGGAGGCATCGCCCTCGGTCAAGCGGTGGCAGCCTCTCGATCACTTTCGCGCTAGGAGGATCTGCCTGGCAGACAAGGAATCCATGATCTCTAGACAAGCACGCACAACGACGAGCCGCACCTGGCTGGGCCGTTTCAAGAACATCAAACACATGATCGGCAACACGCCGCTGCTGGCGATACACGTTCGATTCAGAGGCGAACGGCGCGTGATCTATGCGAAGGCCGAGAATATGAATCTGACCGGCAGCATCAAGGACCGCATGGTCTTCCACATTCTGAGAAGAGCCTATGAGGAGGAGCGGATTGCGCCGGGTGACACGCTGGCTGAGGCCACCAGCGGCAACACAGGCATCTCACTCGCCGCGATCGGACGAGCATTGGGACATCCGGTCGTCATCTTCATGCCGGATTGGATGAGCCAGGAGCGACGGGCCCTAATCGCCAGTCTTGGATCGACTATTGTTCCCGTGAGCCGCGAGCAAGGCGGATTCCTTGCCAGTATTCAAATGACCGAACAGCTGGCCCACGAGCGACAGCACGTGTTTCTGCCAAGTCAGTTCTCGAATCGCGGCAACATTGAAGCCCACGAAGAATCCACGGGCCCGGAGCTCTGGTGGCAGCTGCACTTCAACTCCATCACCCCCGATGCCTTCGTCGCGGGCGTCGGCACCGGCGGGACGATCATGGGTGTAGGCCGGTTCCTTCGCCAACAAAATGCGGCCGTTCGACTGCACCCAATCGAGCCTGCTGAATCGCCCACTCTCTCAGCAGGCCACAAGATCGGACAGCATCGCATTCAGGGCATCTCCGACGAATTCATTCCCCCTATCGTCGATCTGGACACACTGGATTCGGTTATAGCTGTTCACGACGGAGATGCGATTCTGATGGCGCAGAAGCTTGCCAGTCAGCTTGGACTCGCGGTTGGAATCTCTTCAGGCGCCAACTTCATCGGCGCGCTCGTGGTTCAGGACGGGCTTGGCAGCGGGGCGGTGGTCACAACGGTGTTTCCGGACGACAGCAAGAAATATCTGAGCACCGACCTGCTCAAAGAAGAACCGGTCAAATCCGGTTACTTGACGCCCGACATTGAGCTCATTGACTACGAGGCCTACAGGCGCGTCTGTCAGACTTGCTTTGAGCTTGATTAGCAACGGAAGGAGTAGACATGTGCTTGGCAGTCCCCGGAAAGATCGAGAGCATCGCAGGCGATGACCCGCTGCTCAGGAGCGGCAGAGTCAACTTCGGCGGCATCATCAAGGAGGTGAACCTCGGCTACACCCCCGAAGCGAACGTGGGCGACTACGTGATAGTTCATGTCGGCTTCGCTATCAGCACGCTCGACCAGGCCGAAGCCGAACGAGTTTTCGAATACCTGCGCCTGATCGACGAGCTGGGAGAATTGGAGGCCCCTCCGCAATGAAATTCATCGATGAGTATCGAGACGGCCGGGCAGCTGGGCGGTATGCGCGTCTGGTCACCCGCGCCGCGACCCGGCCCTGGACGATCATGGAAGTCTGCGGAGGCCAGACACACGCGATCGTAAAGTTCGGTATTGACGAATTGTTGCCGCGCGAAGTGACACTCGTCCACGGTCCCGGTTGTCCCGTTTGCGTCACTCCTCTCGAGTTGATCGACAAGGCGATCGAGATCGCCTCCAGACCGGATGTTATCTTTTGTTCGTTCGGTGACATGCTGCGCGTGCCGGGCACTTCAAAGGATCTGCTTGTTGTCAAAGCCGGCGGCGGCGACGTTCGCATCGTCTATTCGCCGCTGGACGCATTGAAGCTCGCCCAGGCAAATCCGAACAGGGAGGTTGTGTTCTTTGCGGTCGGCTTTGAAACTACCGCTCCTGCAAACGCAATGGCCGTCTTCCAGGCACATCAACAGCAAGTGAACAACTTCTCGATCGTTGTCTCGCACGTCCTCGTTCCTCCCGCAATGGAAGCGATTCTCTCTTCGCCAATCAATCGCGTGCAGGGCTTCCTCGCCGCAGGACACGTTTGCACCGTTATGGGTTACACCGAATACGAGCCGATAGCGAGAAAATTCAACGTGCCGATCGTGGTAACCGGCTTCGAGCCGCTCGACATCCTGCAAGGCGTATACATGTGCGTGAAGCAATTGGAAGAAGGCCGCGCCGAAGTGGAGAACCAGTACGCCAGGTCTGTCCGCAGGGAGGGCAATCGCCCCGCGCAGGAACTGATCCGCGAGGTGTTTCGCATTGTCCCACGCAAGTGGCGCGGAGTCGGAGAGATACCCGAGAGCGGCCTCGGGTTGAGCGAGAAATACTCCGGATTCGATGCCGAGCAGCGTTTCGGCGTCGCCGGATACACCGCCGATGAATCGCCCGAGTGTATAAGCGGGCTGGTTTTGCAGGGCGTCAAGAAACCGAACGAGTGCCCGGCCTTTGCTACGCGCTGCACCCCCGAACACCCGCTTGGAGCGACAATGGTCTCCACCGAAGGAGCATGCGCCGCGTACTATCGCTATCGAAGAGTGAGCGTGGCCGCGTCGAAGGAGTGACTTATGACAGCCGTCAAGGAGTTCTTGCTTTCGTGCCCGATTCCGATCGATCAGTATCCGACTGTGCTTCTGGCACACGGCGGCGGCGGCAAGCTGATGCATCAACTCATCGAGACCATGTTTGTGCCTGCATTCAATAACTCGCTGCTTGAAACGAGACACGACGGCGCAGTCATCGGACTGAACGGAAGCAAGCTGGCTTTCACTACCGATTCTTACGTGGTGCGGCCGCTCTTCTTCCCCGGAGGCGACATCGGAACGCTGGCCGTCAACGGGACCGTTAACGATCTGGCGATGTGCGGCGCCCGACCGTTGTACCTCAGCGCTGGATTCATACTGGAAGAAGGTCTGGCGATGGAGACGCTGTGGCGCGTGGTCCAATCGATGAGGCAAGCGGCCGAAGTCGCGCACGTGCAGCTCGTCACCGGAGACACAAAGGTCGTAGACAAAGGCAAAGGCGACCAGATATTCATCAACACCGCCGGAGTCGGAATCGTCGAGCACGATCTCTCGATCGCGCCCGCAAGCGTCCGGGAAGGCGACGTCCTGCTGTTGAATGGCGATATCGGGCGTCATGGGATCGCCATCATGGCGGTGCGAGAAGGACTCGAGTTCGACAGCGCGATAGAAAGCGACTGCGCACCGCTCGCCGGCCTGGTGATGGAGATGCTCGGCGCAGGCGTCCGGGTAAGGTGCATGCGCGATTTGACTCGCGGCGGGTTGGCGAGCGCGCTCGTCGAGATCGCAGAGGCAGCGGATATTCACATCAATATCGATGAAAGCGCGATTCCGGTGCGCGAGGACGTTCAGGGCGCCTGTGAGATTCTGGGATTTGATCCCCTCTACCTTGCAAACGAAGGCCGCTTCGTCACATTCGTGGCGGCGGCGGACGCCGACAGAGCGCTCGAGGTGTTGAGCCGTCACCCTCTGGGGCTTGGAGCTTGCGCGGTTGGCCGAGTCACGAACGGCACGCCCGGGATGGTCACGCTGAAGAGCAGAATCGGCGCCCAGCGAATTGTGGATATGTTCACCGGCGAACAGTTGCCAAGGATTTGCTAGCTTCCCCCCCCGAGAATGAGTCGCAACCCTGAAAGGGTTGCAGCTCGCAGCCCAAAGTTGCCGTACTCGGCTACCTTGGGAAAAGCCCGCGAAAATGAGTCGCAACCCTGAAAGGGTTGCAGCTCGCAGCCCAAAGTTGCCGTACTCGGCTACCTTGGGAAAAGCCCGCGAAAATGAGTCGCAACCCTGAAAGGGTTGCAGCTCGCAGCCCAAAGTTGCCGTAC
>DATIFP010000246.1:0-96660 GCA_035455165.1 Blastocatellia bacterium | reverse complement strand
AGATAGAGTACAGCTTGCCTTTGAAAATCAAAGTGAGACTCGACAATCAATTCGCGCGATCTGGAGATGCCGAGCCGTCCCTTCATGAAATCGAAACTGCCCGCTGCGGTCAGCGTAGCTGAGGTCAACACTGCCGTCTGGACTTTTGCGAACAGATTTTCCTCGAGAATTCCCGAGACGTCGATGGGCGTCGCGTTGATGAACACCCCGCGGCCCCGCTTCTCGCACCAATAGACAAAGTCCTGCTGGTCGCAGCTCACGATGAATTCGAGATCGAACTTCAGACTCTGTGCCCGGCGGACGATGTTATCGAGCTCGGCGGGCGGGTCCGTCACCACGCCGAGAGTACTGATGAGCCGGTCGATCGCTTTGTTCAACCCTATGTAAGCTTCGCCGCTCGTCGTCGCTTCAAGATTCCCCTCGCGGTCAGTTCGAGCAAACTGCCGGTAAGTTAACGGGTAACGCGCATCCTGCGAGCCTCGACTGTAGCCCCGGTTCGGCGGTTTCCATGTCCGGGCGGTTACCTCTGTCCCACTGTTCTCCAAGTCATCGTCAGAAACTTCGCCGCGAAATGACAACCAGAAATTATCAGATCGCTGCGAGAGTCGGGCCAACGCCTTTACCAATTCGGCCTGCTGGTCGGGCTCTTTGATCTCGAGTTTGTTTGCGTCTTGAATCAGGTCGTTGACGCGATAGTTCGACGCGCCGGTGCCGAAGTAAGAGGCGGCCACGTCTTCGAGCTCGTGCGCTTCGTCGAAGATCACCGTCGAGTAGTCGGGAAGCACCGAGCCGTAGTCGCCGCCGCGAAGCGAGAGATCGGCGAAGAAGAGATGATGATTTACGATCACCACGTCGGCTTCAAGGGCTTCGCGGCGCATACGCGTTATGAAACACGCATCGAAGTCGGGGCACTTCTGGCCGAGGCAGGTCTCGGCTCGCGCGTCTATCTGGGGCCAGAACGAAAGATCTTCGGGCAAGTCGGTCAGCTCGGCTCGATCGCCGGTTTCGCTCTCCGCGGCCCACTTGCGAATCTCATCGAAGTAGTCGACTTCCTCGAGCCCCTGAAGCAGCGGCGTTCCCGCGGCCTTCTTCAGTCGATGAAGACAGACATAGTTCGAGCGGCCTTTCATGCATGTGACTCGGAACTCTCTGGGAATGATGCGTTGGAGAAAGGGAACGTCTTTTTTGTGAAGCTGCTCCTGCAGGTTCTTGGTCGCGGTTGAAACGAGCACCCGGCGCCCGGCGGCGATCGCCGGTATCAGATACGCGAGCGTCTTCCCGGTTCCGGTGCCGGCCTCGATCAAAGCAATGCCTCCGTCCTTCAGTATGTTCGAGACGGCTTCGGCCATATCGACTTGCCCCGGCCGATATTCGTAGTTGGGATGATGTTGGGCGATCAGACCGCCGGGCCCGAATACTTCTTCCATAGGAAATGATGTTGACTATCGTTACTGCAGTGCTTCAATCGGCGAATTGATCTGCGCGCGGCTGCCGGCGGGCCGGTTCTAGTGAGTCGGGATGCGGTCGCAGGTCTCTCGCAACCGACCTGAGCACCACTCAGGCTCGAGATTGGAGCCACTCGTCGAAAGCCAAAAGCGCATTGAGCTCGCCCTCTTTCCGCATGCGGTCGAGCATACCGGTCAGGAACTGCGCGCTCAGAATCGGCAGAGCGACGCTTGTTTCTCGCTCCATGTATCCTGTTGTTCCGCTTTCCGAATCTTCGATCAAGTGATAGATCGTCATCGCTTCCCCGTCGTACCGCCATATTTCCGGCACGGCAAGAGCCCCGTACACTGGGAATCTCGGACGCGAATCGTGATGCACGTCGATCTCCACAACAATATCCGGCGGTGGGTCCGTCTCGAAGTCCACTTCTACCCTGTTCCCAATCAGCGCCGCCGACTGAACATAAAAAGATGCATCCGGTTCGTGGCCCTTACTCCGCTTTCGCTTCCTCATCGTCGCTGAGCCGAATGAGAGGATGTTCAGTCGCAGGCGGAGACGAATGCCAGCTATCAGGCTTTTTATGAATTCGGAGTATTTTTCGTGTTCGACGGATATGGTCATTACGTGCAAGCTCCCGTTGTCGTAGGTGATTCGCAACCCAGGAGCTTCACCGACTTGTTCTAGCAGTTCTTCGTATTCATCCCAGCTTACGTCTCGGAAGGTTACGGACGCGTCTTCCGGAAGCTGGGATACAATCTCGTAGTAGCTTGTGACTTGCGTACTCATAGTTGTTAGCCTAACCCGACGCAGCGGCTTTGTCAGCTATAGGGTGTGCTGGGCGCGACTTCGAACCAGACGGTTCTCGTAAATCGGAAAACGCTCGCAAAGCTCTTTCACGCGATCGCGAACGCCTGCTCGCACAGACTCGCTCTCGGGGTCCGCGAGTACTTCGCTGATCAGGCCGGCGATCAACCTCATCTCATCTTCCTTCATCCCGCGAGTCGTCAGCGCGGGAGTCCCAATGCGAATCCCCGATGCCTTCATCGGCGGCTGAGTGTCGAAGGGAATTGCGTTTTTGTTCACGGTTATGGCCGCGCGCTCGAGCGCCTTCTCCGCCTGTGCTCCCGTCAAGCCTCGCACAAACACGTCCACTAGCATCAAGTGATTGTCGGTCCCGCCCGAAACGATTCGGAAGCCGGCGCTCGAGAGAGCTTCAGCCAAAGCCTTTGCGTTCGAGATGACTTGTTGTTGATAATCCTTGAAACCGGCTTCCATAGCCTCTTTGAAGCAAACGGCCTTCGCGGCGATGACGTGCATCAACGGCCCGCCCTGCACGGTCGGAAAGACTGCCCGGTCTAGTTCTTTTTGAAATTGCTCGCGGCACATCACCATTCCCGCTCGCGGCCCGCGCAAGGTCTTGTGCGTCGTCGTGGTGACAAAATCCATGTGCGGGATCGGGCTCGGGTGCAGGCCCACCGCAATGAGCCCCGCAATGTGCGCGATGTCGGCCATCGAGTAAGCTCCAACATCGCGAGCGATCTTACCGATCCGTTCAAAGTCGATGACCCGCGAGTAAGCCGACGCGCCGCACAGAATCATCCTTGGTTTGTGCTCGTGCGCGAGCCGTTCAAGCTCGTCATAGTCGATCTGTTCGGTGTCGGCCTTCACTCCGTACGGGACGATTTTGTAGCTGCGGCCCGAGAAGTTGAGCGGGTGGCCGTGAGTCAGATGGCCGCCGTGCGCGAGGTTCATCCCGAGAATCGTATCGCCATAATTGAGGACCGCTAAATACACAGACATGTTCGCCTGCGAGCCGGAATGCGGCTGAACGTTCACGTGTTCGCAGCCAAAGATCTGCCGCGCTCGCTCACGGGCGAGCTCCTCGGCTACGTCAACGAACTCGCATCCGCCGTAATAACGCTTGCCCGGGTAACCTTCGGCGTACTTGTTGGTCATGACTGATCCCATCGCTTCGAGCACGGCTTCGGAGACGAAGTTCTCTGATGCGATCATCTCGAGGTTATAAGCCAAGCGCTGTTCTTCGTCGGCGATCGTTTTTGCGATTTCGGGATCAACTTCTGCAAGCGTGCGGTTCATTGAACTGGTCATTTTTGGGCGCCTTTCGCGGAGAATCAAAACCGTATTGCGTTCAGTGGGATAGTATCAAAGGCGGGGAGTCGGTAGCCAGAGGGAGGTCTCAGGTCGGAGGTCAGAAGTCAGATTGTCAGATATCAGAAGACAGAAGTCAGAGGGCAGCCCTCCCAACCAATGACGAGTGACCAATGACAAGTGGCCAATGACGAATTCGAATCATTGAAAGTACGTTTGAAAGTTGTCGCGAGAGATGACGACCTGCGAAGCGAACTTGGGGGTGTCGGGAGGGAAGTTGGCGTCGCGGTTGTTTATCTTGAGCTTGAGCGTCATCCGGTTGCCGTAGTTGAGCGTGACTTGTGTTTGTGCAGGCGGGAGATCTTGTGACTCGCCTTGCTTCAATATCAGCGTGGTCGGCTTTGCGTCGTCGATCTGATATCGGATCCAACTGTCGCCGGTGGCTGCTTCGAGCTTGACAACCAGCGGTGTGCCGGCCGGTACCTGGGCCGCTGGACTGGCGGGCTGCTCAGTCTGATCGGGAGCCGGCTTGCTCGGCGTCGAAGCGGGTTGAGGCGCTGGTCTGGGGGGCGCATTGCTTTGCGCCACCGAAGTGGCTTGCGAGTCCTTCTCGCCGCTCCCCTGGTTCAACTGCTTCACCAGAGCGAGGACTATGAGTACTACAAAAACTACAATTCCGCCCCCGATAACAATCGTGGGCCAGCTGACGCGCGGAGATGACGGCCTGTAGGCAACTGTTTCAGTTCGGCGGGGACGATCGACCGGCGATGTCGCCGGCTTAGGAACAGCTTCGAGCGGAGCTGGGGGTTTGCGCGGTTGTTTCGCGACGGATTCTTCTGCGGGCTCGGCTTGCTCGAGGCCTTGACTAGTTGCTTGCTGAAGATATAGGGCGATCGCCTCATCTTCGTTCATTCCTACATATTTTGCGTAGGCTCGTATGAAGGACCGGGTAAAGATTCCGCCGGGAAGAATCGAAAAACTGTCAGTCTCGATGGCTTTCAGAAAGCGCGAGCCGATTCGTGTCGCCTCCGATATTTCAGCGAGCGTGACTCCGCGCTGTTCTCGCCTTTGCCTAAGCTCTTCGCCCAGTGTCGGCATAATAGCCGAGCCACCTCTCTGACTCCTGCCTGAGACTTGGAGGGATTTTAGACGCTCATCTTAAGGTACGCACTTTAATGGTGTCAAGCAATTAGGCTGTGTTTGTTACGTAACAAAGGCGGAGTTGTCCTGGATGACTACGCTGCCGAGGATCCGAACACGAGTCCCTTGGCAGAAGGGGCGCCAAAATTTCTAACTGATCCCCCGGCCCTCAGAATCCTCTTTGTGGAGATGAGACATCGGCGGAGCCGGCGACGCAGTGAGAAAACATAGGGCCGCCGATCTCCAGCCGATTTCCTAACCAGTTCGTTCAAGGCTAACGTCAGAGTCGAGCGTTCCCTTTCGGTTAGTTGAGTTGTGGAGCTCAATTGGCATTCACGGGCAATTACAGGTGTTGTTTCTTGTATCCCTATCGGTGATCGAACACTTCATCACGCCCGGCGGAGACTGGAGACTCGCGATCCCCTTGAACTGGGTCTTATCTATTGACGCACTCAACCGCCGGTCTCCTTCGCTGTGTGAAAGCGTGATAATGCATCCCTTGACGGATACGGTCCCGGTTCCGGTGTAGGTTGTCCCCCCGCAGCAGAACTTGTAAGCGCCGGTCTGCGAGTTAAACAACAACACAGTGTTCGGGTTGCTGTCGTCTTGCAAGCACACGTCGAACACCGTGACCGAGAAGCTGCAACTCGCCGTGTTCCCGGCAGTGTCCGTAGCCGTGCACGTCACTGTAGTCGACCCGGTTGGCATGCAAGCCCCGCTGGGCGGCGAGCAGACCACTTGCACCCCGGGACAGTTGTCCATCGCAGTCGGAGTCGTGTAACTCACCGTCGCGCAGCCGCCCTGCTGGCAAACGTTCTGGTTAGTTACTGCCGACACGTTCGCGGGACACGCTAAGGTTGGCGGCGTCTGGTCGACCGTCGTCATGGCTTGCTTGCTGTTGTTGCCCGGGGTGGGATCCAGAAGACTGGAAGCCGCCGTGGCGGTGTTTGTGATGACCGTCCCGTGAATCGTGCCTGCAGTCACGTTCACCACTATCTGGAACGTCGCCGTCTCCCCGACGGCTACCGAGGCTTTGCTGAACACGACGTTTCCAGTCATGCCAACCGCGGGAGCGCTAATGGTCCATCCCGTCCCGCTCGTCACCATTGCCGAGACAAACGTAGTGTTGGCGGGCACTGCGTCTGTCACCGTGGTGCTCAACCCCGGCCCAGGGCCGTTGTTCTGGAAGCCGATCGTGTAAGTGATATTTCCCTGCACGCAGGCCGGGTCAGGCGTATCGGTCTTGCCGGTGATTTCCAGATCCGCCTGCGCCACCACCGACGTGCATTCGGTCACCGAATCGTCCCCGGTGTTGACTCGATTCTCGGTCGAAGCGGTTATCGTCGCGGTGTCGCAGATGACGTTGGGTCCCGCCGCTGTCCCGGGTCCCACCGTCAGCACCGCCGTCAGCGTGCCTTCGACCCCAACGCCGAGAGTGCCGATGTTCCACGTGAAGCTCGGGCTGCTGCCGGTGACCGAACCTATGTTTGCCATAACCGAGTCAACGGTCACGCCGGGAGGCACCGTCAGCATCTCGCTCATCATCACTCCATTGGCAACGGTCAGCCCGACGTTCTTGACCTTAACCGTGTAGGTCAGGTTGCCGGGACCGCCTCCCGCGGCCACTGGATCAGCCGATTCCGCCTTGGTCACCTTCAAGTCTATGTCGTTGTCGACGATTGTGACCGTGTCCGACGTTGGACTGACGAGGCTCACCTGCCCGTCGGTGTTATCGACCAAGGTGTTGAGCGCGAGGTTAATCGTCTCGTTACCCTCCGACAGACTGTCGTTGACTATCGCGATCGACACGTTATTGGTCTGGGCGGCGTCACCGCTGTTGAAGGTCACCGTCTGCGGGCTCGCGAAGGTGTAGTCCGTGCCTCCGCCCGTGGCCGAGCCGGTGCCGAGATCCTGGACGTTTACCGAGACGCTGCGCCCCAGCATTGGAGTGCCCGAGCCGTTAGCGGTGATCGCCAAGGTTACCCCAACATTGTGAGGCGTCGTTTGCTCGGGTGCGTTGCTCGACGACACCGCAAACGCAACCGTAGCGGTGTCGTTGTCTGTGATCGTGCCCGTAGCAGTGTCAGGCGCGCCAATTCCGTAGCTTCCCGCGGTTATCGTGAGCACCGCCGTCTCGTCGCCTTCCACCAGCACATCGTTGACCGGCGTAAGCGTCACCGTAGCCGTCGTGTTGCCCGACGCTATCGTCACCGTCCCGCTCGAAGCTCCGTACGTGGCCGCGCCCGTCTGTGTGTAGTCATTGGTGAACGTCGCGGTCCCTCCAACCGAGAAGTTCACCGTCAGCGGGCTGGTTGTAACGCCGCTTCGGGTGAACGTATACACTAGATTCGTTGAGCCGTCCTCACCAACCGACGCCGGAGTCAGCGTGAGAGTTACATCGCTGTCATCGTTCGAGATGGTTCCGGTCGCGGTGTCAGGAACGCCGATGTTGTAACCCGTGCCCGACGTGACCATCAGTATCACCGTCTCGTCAGGCTCAACTGTCGTGTCCGCGCTCGGATCAACCGTCACTGTAGCAGTAGCGTTACCTGCGCCAATCGTCACCGTCCCTGCGCTCGGCGTGAACGTGTCAGCGCCGGTCTGCGTGTAGTCTGTTGCAAACGTCGCCGTTCCGCCCACCGAGAAGTTCACGGTGAGCGCCCCGGTGGTCACGCCCGTGCGAGTGAATGTGTAGACGAGGTTCCCGGCTCCGTCTTCAAGGGTCGAGGCTGGAGACACCGCCACCGTCACCTCGGTGTCATCGTTGAGGATGGTGCCCGTCGCCGGATTCGGCGGACCGGGGACGTAACCTGTGCCTGCGGTCACGGTCAGTATTACCGTCTCATCCGGTTCAACTGTGCTATCGGCAGCAGGATCAACCGTAATGCTGGCCGAGGCATTGCCGGCGGTGATCGTGATTGTCCCGGTCGACGCGGTAAAGCTATCGGCGCCTGTTTGAGTGTAATCGGTGTTCAGGGTGGCGGTGCCGCCGACTGAGAAGTTGACCAGCAGCGACCCGCTCGTATCGCCGGTGCGAGTGAACGTGTACACCATGTTGGTCGCGCCGTCTTCGGCTACCGACGTCGGGGACACCGCAACGCTGACCGATGTGTCGTCGTTGAGTATTGTCCCGGTCGCGGAAGTTGGAGCCGCCGGGTTGTACCCGGTGCCGCTGGTGACGGTGAGAATGACGGTCTCGTCAGTTTCTCCCGTTGCATCCGCGGTCGGATCGATCGTCACCGTCGCCGTGGTGTTCGTGCCGGTGAACGTCACCGTCCCGGTGGTTGTGGTGAACGTCGCGGCTCCTGTCTGCGTGTAATCCGTGCTGAACGTAGCCGTGCCGCCGACCGAGAAGTTGATAGTCAGCGCCGCGCCGGTGAAGCCGGTGCGCGTGAACGTGTAAACCAGATTCGTCGCACCATCTTCGAGAACAGAAGCCGGCGACACCGCCACAGACACGTCGGCGTCGTCATTGGAGATTGTGCCGGTCGCAACGCTTGGCGTCCCGACGGTATAACCCGTTCCTGCCGTCACTGTGAGAATCACCGTCTCATCCGACTCGACTGTGGTGTCGGCGGTTGGATCAACCGTCACGGTAGCCGTGGTATTGCCGGCGCCGAAAGTCACCGTCCCGGTGGGCGGCGTGAAAGTGGCGGCTCCGGTCTGCGTGTAATCGGTGCTGAAGGTCGCTGTGCCGCCGACCGAGAAGTTCACGGTCAACGCACCCGCGGTGAGCCCTTGTCGGGTGAAGGTGTAGACAAGGTTCGTCGCTCCGTCTTCAGGCGTCGATGCCGGGGACACCGCAACCGACACTTCGGTGTCGTCGTTGGCGATCGTTCCCGTAGCCGCGGCGGGCACGCCGGGTTCATATCCAGTTCCGGCGGTCACGGTCAGTATCACCGTCTCATCAGCCTCGAAGGCTGCGTCCGCAGTCGGATCAATCGTGACCTCAGCCGAGGCTTGCCCAGCGGGAATCGTCACAGTGCCGGTGCTCGCGGTAAACGTCGCGGCCCCCGTCTGAGTGTAATCGGTATTGAACGTAGCCGTTCCCCCGACCGAGAAGTTCACCGTGATCGCGGCGGTAGTCGAGCCCGTGCGGGTGAACGTGTAAACCAGATTGGTTGCCCCGTCTTCAGGAGTCGAGCTCGGCGCAACGGCTACGGTTACGTCGGGCAAGTTGATCTGCGTGACTGTCGGGTTTGCAGCGCCGGCAACATCGGGGTCATCAGTCAACACGCTGATGCCGCCATCGGCAGTGACCGTGCCCTGGTTAGAGACTTGGGGTGAGCCTCCGGTGAACGGATCGTTAACCGTCGCCGAGAACATAATGACGATCTTTTCACCCGGCGGAACTGTAAACGGCCCAAGGTTCACGGTTTCGCCGGACATGGGACTAGCGGCAGAGATCGAGGAGCCGGCGCTGGGCGCGTAGCTCGTGCGCCTTGCGCTTCGCTCGTAGGAGCCGGGCATAAGGTTCGCTCCCGGACTAAAGATCGCAGGCTTGAGCTCAAGCAGCGAAGTAGACGACCCGCTGACGGATTGGCCGGGAGCACCCTCAGCCTTCGGCTGTGGTTCAGCAGTCGAGGCGACCTTGCCCGTAGACTGGCCGGACATTTCTCTGGCGGACGTAAGACGGCGAGCCCTGTTCAAATCGGGCAAGCGTCTGATCGACGGTGAGAGCGTCGGCTCCATCAAGGGCAGCAATTTCGTTGTGACGTTATCCTTACCTTGCAGGTAAACATACCCAATCTGACGCATCACGACTGTCAGCAAATCCATCTTGCCGTGGGCCGGGCTAACGGCCGTTGTTTGAATTTCTTTGCCTGGAACGGGCACTTCGAACTCGAATTCGGTGTCCGGGGTGATGTCAGTGAACCAGCCGTATCCGGCGCCGGTTTCATCAATCTGGATGCGCGTTCCACTGGCGTTTGCTAACTGGCCGCTTGGAAGGTCGGCGAGCTCAAATGTGACCGCCTCGATTCGCGCAAGGTCTTCGTCAGAAATTCCGGCCTCTTTCCATCGCTCGATCGCCGCCTGCACAAACCAGGCCAGCTCTTCCTTCCTCAACTGTTGAGCATCTGGATTGGACCCTTCGCCCCAGGCGGCTCGCAGATCGCCTTCAACTTCCCTCGCCAGGTCTTCTTCGGGTTTGCCACCGGGATCCTTCTTACCCTGTGTAGTGATTGTTCCGCCCGGTGCTAAGCTCGCGGGAGCGACACAACCCGCCACCGCGGGCGGCGCGGCGGGCGTCGTGGTTACGAGATTGATCGTCCCGAAGGTTTGGATCGAAATGGGCGTCAAATTGTCATTATTAAGAACACCGTTGACCGAACCCGAGGCTGACCCAGCCTTCGAGAGATTTATTACGCTTGAGCCGCCCGACTCGAGAATGTCTACATCAGTGGCGTTGAAAGGATCGCCAGCAGTGAAGTCATTTTTCAGTGCTGCAACATTGGCGTCTCCAACAACAATATTCGCGATATTTGAGTCGGTCGCCAACGCCCCACAATCCAAATGAAATCCCGCAAACGCAACGCTGTCCGGTTCGTTGGTTACGTTGCCGGTAATCGTGGCGTTGAGCGTGCTCGCGCCGTCATTGGCTCTCATGAAGATTCCTGCCTCGTCATAGTGCTTAATGACGTTATCGGCTATGCGGGTCGTATGCGTGCCCGACCTGAGGCTGGAAATAAATATGCCGCTGGCACTGATCGAGCCTGAGTTGGCGACACCCGCGGCACCGATCTTGTTATTGATGATTGAGCCGGTCATCGTGCCACCCGATCCGGCATCCGGAAAACCCTTGGCGGCCGCTACTGCCGGACCATCATTGCCGCCGGTGGTCTTGTTGCAGGAGATGTCATAGGTGACCGTTCCGGTGCTCGTACTGAAGAGCAAGACGTTGGTTCTTGTTGACAAGACGGGAGTATGGCTGTTGCTCAGAGTGTTCTGCCTGAATACCAGGTCCATCGAGGAAGTTTGAGTCGCAGCCGCGTTGAACAGATCTTCACGAGCGCTGGTGAAGGTGCTGTTAGAAACCGTGACGTTCACGGTTGCGGTGTTGCTCGCTACCACCTGGACCGCATCCCCGCCCAGTGTTGCATTGTTGGAGCCAAAGCTGTCGCTATCCATCGTCAAGCGGTTCAGCGTGCCGCTGCTGTTGAGGACCTTAACAATGAACTCGAATCCGTGACCGATGCTGGTGTTCGAGATGGTCGCGCTGCCCAGGAGATTGTCGAAGCTGATCGCAGCTTCATCGGCTGCTCCTCCCGAGTTTCCGTTGAGTCCGCTGATCACCGACCGCTGAAGCGTGAAGCCGGTTACGCTAAATCCGCGAATCGCAAAATTATTGAAGTCATGAAGGTTGACGGCGGTCAAAGAAATATTCTGCGCGTTGTTCAGGCTGATCCCCCTGCCCGCCACCGCGCCGTCCGCTCCGGTGTTCATGTTCTGAATCGTTCCACCAGACCCATTGGCAGTACTGGTGCCGTCGCCTGTGACCGTGAAGCTGCCGGACGTATTGCTGAGAACGATACCGTTACTCCCTCCGTTAGCCGACACGGTCCTGAGAGTGATGTTCAAGGGCGTGGCGCCACTTGCTTTGGTGATCTCTACAGCGGTCGCCCCGGAGGTGCTGATTGTGCCGCCGGTGAGTGTTGCGGCGCCGTTGATCGTGATTGTCCCGCTGTTCTCGGTGGCGAGGAGCCCGCGCTGATTTGCATCCGGTGAATTGACGTTCAACGTGGTAAACGTGATCGGCCCGGTGTTAGTTGTCAGGCTGACGCCGGTGCCGCCTGACAGGGTTGCGGTAGTATTCCCAAAATTGAGAGTTGCGCTTGAAGTGTTGACACTGATACCGATGCCGGTCGGGTTCGTAATAGTCGTCGTTGTAATTGTCAGACTGCCGCTTGCGCTCGTCAGGCTTATGCCGGTCGTGGTGCTATTGGTAGATGACACGCTCGTAAAGGTCATGCCGAGCGCAGTCGGATTAACCACGAGAGCGGGACCCCCGGTTGCGCTGATCGAGCCGGTGGTGACGTTCACCGTTCCGCTGCTCGTCGCCGACACGCCGGTTCCATTGCTCGTCGTCACAGTTAGAGACGAGAAAGCAAATGTCCCGCTATTTGAGTTGAGGTTCACGCCGGTCCCGTTAGTTGAACCCTTGTTTACGGTGGTTGCGCCAAAGTTGAAACCGCCCGCTGCCACCGTAGAGCTTTGGACGTCGATGCCTGTACCCGTCGGGTTAACTATGTTGGTCGTGGTCGCCGTGAATGACCCGCCGACGGTGCCAAGCTGGACACCCTCGGCCGCGCTGCCGCCGGTCGACTCTATCGTCGCGAATGTTGATCCGGAGACAATCGTGCCGCCGGCTAGATCGAGCGCCTGCCCCGATCCGTTAACCGTCACATCTTTAACCGTCAGACCGGGCGAGCTGCCGATGTTTGTTCCCAGAATATCGATCCCCGTTGCGCCGGTATTGCCGACGGTGAATCCGTGAAGCTGGTTGTTCTGTCCGAGGGTGATTGCAGTAATATTGCTGCCGCTTATTACAGGGTCTGTTCCGTTTGTTGTCGGTAGCATACTCGTGCCCGACGGAGCTGCGAGCCCAGTGATCGTCAGGATTGAATCAGGCGCTCCCTGCCCGATGAGCTTCTGGGTATTGAGCAGTGTCAGCGGACCTGTATAATTGGTGCCGCTGGAGTATAGAAAGATAATATCGCCCGCCGCCGGATTGCTGCCGCTTCCGTTGTTGACTGCCTGAAACGCCGCAATCGAAGTGAAGGGATGACTCAAGCGCCCGTCACAACTTGATGAACAGGCGCCTGCGTTGTTGTTGATGAACCAGATCATGCCGCTGACGCTAATGGTCACCGTCGCCGTGTCCGTCTTGCCTGGGGTGTCTGAGTTGGCCAGGGTATAGGTGAACGTATCGCTTCCTTCAAAACCAACAGCGGGGTCATAGGTGAATGCTCCCGTCGTAGCATTGATGGAGAGCGTGCCCCCGTTCGTAGTTGTTGTCGGCGGCGACTGGATACTGAGCGTGCCGCTGCCGTTAGGGTTGATGTCATTTCCGAGTAGCCCCGGCGCGGGAACGTTAATGTTGACGTTGCCAATAGTGTTATAAGTGTCGTTGACCGCGATAGGCGCGACCTTGACCGATCCTGCGACAAGGGTAACATTGGGATCGACCGTGTCCGTCAGGTTCACATTCGTGGCGTTGGCGTCGCCGGTATTGGTGATCTCGATCGTGTACATGATCGTGGCGCCCGGATCGACCGGCGCGCCGACGTTGTCGGTTTTGGTAGCGGTGAGCGCGGCGGCAAACGGGCTGGCAAAACTAGCGGGACGTATCAGACGGCTGGCAAGATCAATGCGATTGTGCCTCCCCGTTGTGGGATTTGTTACCTGCCTGCTGGCGCCGTTCTCCTTTTGCAAACGCGTGGACGCCCGGTCATTCGTATTCCCGAGCAGACTGGTCGAGGTGTCCCTTGAGCCGGACGCCGGCTTCAGCCCTGATCCGAGAAATGCAGCTAAAGCGGCGGCGCAGAGCATCAGCTTGATATAGTGGCGGAATGCAAAAGTATGGAGTGGTCGCATCGTTCTCTCCTCGGGGCACACTTCAGTTTGGGAAGATCATCACCCGAAAGCTCTTAGGAAAAGCTTCTCGCGCGGGTCTACGAAAAATACAACCTTCAACTTGCTCCGAGATCGAGGGGCTCTGCGTATCGAGCGAGCGTCTCGGAGCACCTTTGGTCTTGGTTGGAGGGGCGATTCTATAGCGTGGAGTCCCGCGAAGTCAATGCGGAGGTCTCGTTTTGTGGATATTGTGACGGGCGGGCGTCAGAATCTTGCGCAGGAGCTGGAGCTACGACGAAATTCTGATGCGCACCATGTTAGTGCCGCCTCGACATGTTGATTCTCTGTCGACCCCGCCATGTCGATTTGCTTGACGCACTGTGTCACGGTTTGTTAGTTTCAGACTCTCCGTGAGCACTCTCGCCAAGCTCGCGCTCAAGCACAGAACTGACCGCCATTTTCGGAGGATTCTTTTATATGACTATGGAAGCGCTCGGGATGATCGAGACCAAAGGCTTTGTTGGAGCGGTTGAGGCCGCTGACGCGATGGTCAAAGCAGCGAACGTAGTACTGGTCGGACGGGAGTACATTGGCGCCGGCTACGTTACGGTGCTTGTTCGCGGAGATGTCGGCGCCGTGAAAGCCGCGACCGACGCCGGAGCGGCAGCCGCCCGCCGCGTCGGTGAGCTTGTGAGCGTTCACGTGATACCGCGTCCGCACAAGGAGCTTGAGCAGGTATTGGAGAACGCCGGGATAGTTAATCCGGCGGCGCAACTTGCCGGTGGAACGCGTGGCCAGTTGACCGCCGGCGGTCAAGAGGACGGCAAGCGTTCGCTTTCTTCTCCGACGTCGAAAGAACGCGTCAAATAATTACACGTAACGCAAGCTGCCAGCTTGCGCTGTAAAAGCAGTTGTATGAGCAGCGACAAGGACCGTCAATCCATCGAGCAGGCGCGGCAACTCGTCGAGCGCGCATACGAAGCGCAAAAGACGTTAGCCACGCTCTCGCAGGAGAGAGTCGACGAGATAGTGGGCGCGATGGCGCGCGCCGCGCTTGCGGATGCCTACCGGCTCGGTGAAATCGCCCACCTGGAAACCGGCTACGGTTCCGCCGCAGACAAGGCCACCAAGAATCGATTCTCGGCGGAGCAGATCTACAACTTCATCAAACCGATGCGCACCGTCGGTGTCATTCGCCAAACCGACAGCATTGTTGAGGTAGCTTCGCCGCGGGGCGTGGTGGCGGCAATCATCCCTTCGACCAACCCGACTTCGACCGCGATCTTCAAAATTCTGATTTCGATAAAGGCCCGCGACGCAGTGGTGCTAAGCCCTCATCCGTCTGCCGCCAACTGCATAACTGAGACCGCCCGAGTGATGCGCGAAGCCGGAGAAGCCGCGGGATTGCCCGCGGGCGCGATCGGTTGTATGACGCTCGCGACTATCGAGGGCACTCAAGAGTTGATGAAACACAAGCGCACGGCGTTGATACTGGCTACCGGGGGAATAGGCCTCGTGCGCGCCGCATACTCCTCAGGCAAGCCCGCGTTTGGGGTGGGTCCGGGCAACGTGCCTGCGATGATTGAGCGCACCGCGAATGTAGCGAAGGCTGTGCGAGACATCTTGACCGGCAAGTGTTTCGACAATGGAACGATCTGCTCCTCCGAGCAAGCGATAGTCGTCGAGCGCTTGGTCGATCCGCAAGTGCGCGAGCGGCTCGCGGCCGAGGGCGGCTACTTCCTGAGCAAGGAACAACAACCGGCGTTGACGAAGGTCGTCGCCACGGCGACCAACACGCTCAATCCGAAGATCGTCGGAAAGCCCGCGAAGGTGATTGCTGAAATGGCGGGCATCTCGATACCCGACGGAACTCGCGCGATTATTTGCGAGCTTGACGGAGTCGGCCGCGATCATCCGCTTTCGATGGAGAAGCTCTCGCCCATTCTTGCGTACTATGTGGTCGACAGCCTGGAAGAAGGCTGCCAGCGATGCGCGCAGATACTCCGTTACGGCGGGATGGGTCACACCGCTTCGATACACACCGAGAGCCGCGACGCTGCGCGCGAATATGGAATTCGCATGCCCGCTTCGCGGGTGGTGGTGAATAGCCCTTCAACGCATGGGGCGATCGGCTTCACGACCGATCTCGAGCCGTCGATGACGCTCGGCTGCGGATCGTGGGGCGGCAACGTTACGTCGGACAACATCACGCCGCGGCATCTGGTTGACGTCAAGCGAATAGCATTCGAAACTAGGCCGATCAATCAAGCGGCAGCCACTACACGGGCGGCCGCGCAACCAGCAGCGAGGGTAGATCGCGCCGAGATCGCCGCGCTGGTGGATCGATTTCTTGCGGAACGACGTGTATATCAACCCCCACCGTCGTCTCCGGCGTCAGCCGTTTCATCATCCAAGAGCGAAGCGCCAGTTCAAAGCGCGCCCTCACCTCAGGCTTACGTTCCGCAATCACCTCCAACGAGCCCGGCCAACGGAGCAGGGAACGGTCGCGTGTACGATTTCGTTTGCGAGGAAGATGTGAAACGCGCGATCGCAGGCCGCGAGAAGATATACATCAACCACAAGACCATTATCACCCCAGCCGCTCGCGAGCTCGGCGAAGAGCGCGAAGTGTTTGCTCGCGGGTGAGCCCCGGGGAGCGGGCGTCGAGCCTGGAATCCTTCCGCAAGCCCTGGGAACGCAGGCGTCTCGCCTGCATGTTTTCGCCACCCGAATCGATGTAAATGTAGTAATTGATGCGATGCGACTATGATTCGCAGCGGTGAATCTGAACCCTCCGCCGCGGAAACATACAGGCGGGACGCCTGCGCCCCCCGGGGATGCAGCTTCGATAATCCGAACTCTCTGATGGGGAAACCTGCAGGCGGGACGCCTGCGCTGCCAGGGGGATCCTCCTTGCCCGGATCGAACGGGGCGAGACGATGGACCCCGTGACCTCTCCCCTGATCCACAAGGATTCAGGCGTCAGGCCCACGTCGATCTGGGCGAGGAGAATCCCCCGCGCTATGAGTAAAGAGCCGACTCCGGCTCCTCAATGTTTAAGAGGCAAGCCGGCGAGTTAGCTGCGACGTCGGTGGAATTTAATTGAGAGGTAGAGGGGGACCCCTATCGGCCGGTTGATCGATGAAAGGCGATGATACGGCGGTCGTTTCCGAGTTTCGAGCACGAGGGCCAGACGCACCACGCTCGAGGAATTTGCCGTTCAGCGGTAGGGTAAAGGTGCGATCGTCGTTATCAAAGTTGGCTGCGGTCTCAAGGTTGGAGTCGGCTGGAGCCGTGACTGTCTCATCCCCGAGCGCAAACTCGTTGGTAAATTGTGCGCTGCATTGTTTGAACGTGCCGCTACCGTCACCCAGCCAAACGACAACGCTCTCGTCATGAAGTAGATCGGTCCAGACCAGATCGGCCAATCCGTCGTCATCAAGGTCCCGCGCGAATAGCGATCCGTGATTGATCCATCTTTCGCGAAAATGAAGCGAGACTCTCGTGCCGGAGCCGCTCAGAAGAATTCCAACCCGGCTATGCAAACCCGCGCCGTCAACAATGGCTTCATCCACGACGCCGTCGGAATCAAAATCGGAAAGCGCGATCGTCTGACCAAACCTGAGCCCAGCTCCGGCAGCTGATGCCTCGGCTCGGATGTCCTGAGGAAACTCAGTGCCGAAGGAGAACGCGAACGCGATCAAGAAAAGGACCGCTCTGGATTTGAACCGGTCGAGCTTCATTGGGAAAGACTTTAGCAGAGTCGGGCTGCGCTTTAAAGCCGACTTCGAGTATTGAAGTTTCAGGCAGACAGGTAGCTGGCTGGCCTCGGTGCTGCTCGAAGTTGGATCGGCGCGTCGGGCGCGCAAAACATGCTGATTAGCCGAGCGCGTTCGCGCTTCATCTCGCGGTCTTCGGCTAGGCAGGCTCGCACTTCACTCAGAACTCGTGCGGCGTGAGGGTTGGGTGGGTCGACGATGCGATAGTGCATCCACTTGCCCTCGCGCCGCGCGGCGACGATACCGGCCCGCCGCAAATACGCCAGGTGCCGGGATATTTTTGGCTGGCTCTCTCCCAAAATCTCGACGAAGAAACAGACGCACACTTCATCCGTCCCGATCAGGTTGAGCAGTCTCAGCCGCGTATGATCGGCCAGCGCTCGAAGCAGTCTGTCTAAAACAAACTTCTTCCTTTCGTTCTTCATGAACCGAAGTCTAACAGAAAACACATATGCCTTGCATTATATGTCGACGCGTGGCTATACTCCGACATATTTGGATATGCATATGTTTTGGGATCGGGCAATCGACGGGGCGGGGCAAAATCTGATGTGGAGATGGCTGAGACTGGTTCTCGGGCTGGCGCAGATGTGGCTTGCGGCCGCGGGCCTGGGATTGTTGCTGATCGCCGGGTTGCGCCCGATTACCTGGCTGTTTCTGATCGCAGCAAGCGCGGCGACCGTGATCAGCAGACTGCTCTATCGCGGACGGCGAACACCGCGACTACACGAGAGGTGAAAGATATGAGTAGTCCGATGAAGATTCTATTTCTCTGCACCGGCAATTCGGCGCGCAGCATACTAGCGGAGTATCTTCTGAGAAGGATCGGGCTGCGCCGCTTCGAGAGCTATAGCGCGGGGAGCAATCCTACGGGGACGGTGAATCCCTTCGCCGTTGAGGTATTGCGGGACTTGTATCATATCGATGCCTCCGAAGCTCGGAGCAAGCCCTGGGAAGAATACAACGACGTGAAGTTTGATTTTGTAATCACGGTCTGCGACAACGCCCGCGAGTCGTGCCCTGTTTGGCCCGGCCAGCCCATCGTTGCTCATTGGGGGGTTCCCGATCCCGCTCTCGCGACAGGCACGCACGACGAAGTGCTTCGGCAGTTCAGACAGGCGGCGATGCAGCTCCAAAGGCGCATCGAGTTATTCTGTTCGTTGCCGTTTGAAAAACTGGATCGCTTGAGACTGGAGATGCTTACTCGAGATATAGGAAAGACAACCGAGTGAGGCTCAAACAGCAATGGCGCAGCTTGAGTTCACCGGAGAGGGCGTTGTTCGTGTTCATGATCATTGGGTTGCTCGCCTGTGGCGCATTTTGGGCCGCCGATGCATGAAGGGCAAAATTCCGCGCCTTCGCTGGGATATTCCCCGCGGGGCCAAATCAAAGACAGTGCCGCGCGAGCCAATCGAACTTTTGATTCCAGAACAATTTGCGAGAATCGCAGCTCTATCGATTGAATCGCATGCCTGGGCGTCATATTTGCTTTGGCAAATATGAAAGTTATGGTGATTCTGGCAAAGAAGGAGGCGTCATGAGGGAATGCTTCGGAAAAATCTATCCGGATTTGTCTAGGGTTGAAGCCAACAAAGAGCTGGCTGGCAAGGTATTCAAAGTTCGTTTTGTTTCCCAGGGGATGATGCGGCAACCTGCGCAGTTAAACGCGGACCTCGTTGAATGGGAGGAGTGCCGGCATTGCGAGGACTACCGCAGTTGCTTCGATTTCTCCACTGGAAAACTCGTCATGAGGCAAGCCGTTGCCCGCTTCTGATAGAGCGAAGACCGGAGGCTTCTTGATGAACGATGCGCCCGCTAAGCGGCTTTCATTCCTGGACCGCTTTCTTACGCTCTGGATTTTTCTGGCAATGGCGGCCGGAGTGTCGGTCGGTTATCTACTCCCCGGCGCTGAGTCTTTTGTTAATCGATTTCAAGCTGGTACGACCAACGTACCCATTGCAATTGGGTTGATACTGATGATGTATCCGCCGCTTGCAAAGGTGCGCTACGAAGAGCTGGGCGATGTGTTCCGCAATTGGAAGATCCTGGGTCTGTCGCTCTTGCAGAATTGGTTAATCGGGCCCGTGCTGATGTTTTTTCTTGCGATCCTCTTCCTGCGCGGCTACCCGGAGTACATGGTTGGCCTGATTATGATCGGCCTGGCTCGCTGTATAGCAATGGTTATTGTTTGGAACGAGCTCGCGAAGGGAGACACGGAGTACGCGGCGGGACTTGTTGCATTCAACAGCATTTTCCAGGTGCTTTTCTACAGCGTATATGCGTGGGTCTTTATAACGGTCTTGCCGCCAATGTTCGGCCTTCGGGGCAGCGTCGTAGAAGTGAGCATCGGCCAGATTGCCGAGAGTGTGTTCATCTACCTTGGAATCCCATTCATTGCCGGAATGCTGACGCGGTTCATTCTGGTAAAGGCGAAAGGGAAAGATTGGTATCACACCAGATTCATCCCGAAGATCAGCCCAATAACGCTCATCGCCCTGTTGTTCACCATCCTCGTAATGTTCAGCTTGAAGGGCAATCTGATAGTGCAGCTTCCGATGGACGTCGTGAGGATCGCGATTCCTCTGCTGATCTACTTTGTGGTGATGTTCCTCGTCAGCTTCTATGGGGGAAGAAAGATCGGCGCGGACTACTCGAAGACGGCGACGCTGTCATTCACTGCCGCGAGCAACAACTTTGAGCTGGCGATTGCGGTCGCTGTCGCAGTTTTCGGAATCAACTCCGGGGCGGCGTTTGCCGCGGTCATAGGGCCGCTGGTCGAAGTGCCGGTGCTGATCGGGCTGGTCAATGTTGCACTCTATTTCCAACATCGGGTTTTTGGTGCCGAGCCGGAACTCTCAATCCGGCGATCCCGAGGCGATGTTGCGAGCTTACCGTGACAGTTCTCGTCTTCCCTCCGAAAAGTCGATTCGATCGTCGCCGGCAGGCGAGCGGGCTCGGTTTGATTGCAGCTAAATCCTATCGATGGTCAGGCAATAGCCGACTCCAATCATGCTCTCGATGCGAACGGCGAACGGTTGAAACGTGCGTCTGAGCCGGTGGATGTGCACGCGGAGGCTCAGCGAATTGTATGGCGAGTCGCCCCAGGCATAGCGCCAGATTTCCTCGGAGGTGACGATACGGTCGGGGTTGCGAGCCAGTCTTGAGAAGATCAGGAATTCTTTGAGCGGAAGCGAAACGCGTTGTCCTCCACACGCAATATAGTAGCTGTCGTGTTCGACGCGCAGGTAGCCGTCATCATAGATCGCCGCCACTTGTTGGTTGGCTGAAGCCTGCTGCTCAACCGGAAGTTGTGGTTCTGATGCCATTTCGGAAAACCTGCCGGTTTAGAAAAAAATATTCAGGACCGCTCGGTTGAAAGAAAGCGAGCGGTCCTGAATAGGACTGAAGTTCAGAAGTTCACACGGAGAGCAAACTGAATCTGGCGATTGGTGCCCAACCCGACCGTTCGCTCCACTGTGCGATTGACCACACCGAATGCGCTTCCGGCCAGTGCCGCTGTGAAGGGCTGACCGGGCTGCAGCGTCGGACCTGCGCCGAAGGTGTTGGGCAACTGAGCAGGCGGGTTGGAGAAGTTCGTTATGTTGAAGATGTTGAACACCTCCGTCCGGAATTCGACGTTCGTCGATTCCGTTATGGCGAACTTCTTCGCTACGATAATGTCCTGTTGGACGAACCTCGGCCCGTGTATCGAATTGCGCACGAGATTGCCGAAAGTGCCGGGCTTCGGAATCGCGAAAGCCGCCGGGTTTAGGATCGTGCGATCCTTGTTGATAAAAGGATTGACGCCCGGTATCAGATCCGGGCGACGCACGTTGCGAGAGTTGCCGCCCCCGGGCGTATTAATTACGGCCGTCCGTCCGGCTGCCGGGTTGCCGAAGAGGTTCCCCGCAGCATCAACGTAAAGTACGTCCGGCCGTGTGATCTGCACTGGGATCGGAAGACCGCTGCGCGCGTTCAGGATCGTGCCCACGTCCCAACCGCCAAGTAGCGCCCTGGAAACGCCCGAAAGACCCTTACCCCACGGCAGCGAGTAGACCCCGCTGATGTTGAAGGTGTGGCGCACGTCGAAGTTGTTGTAGCCGTCATCATAGTCGAAGTCTTCCGTCCTGCGCGCGATGTTGCCGGCGGTCAGGGCTTCGTTTGAACCGGCGGTATTCCCAAAACTTCGACCAAATGTGTACTGAGAGTTGAGCGTCAGGCCACTCGAGAAACGGCGGCTGAGTGTCGCCTGGAAGGCGTTGTAGCTGTCGTGTCCCCCGCTGCGTTTGTAGTCAACTTCCGCAAAGGGGTTTTGCACGGTCGGATTCTGGCCTGCGCCGTTTTCCGTCACAATCGAAAACTCGCGAATGATAATCGCCGAGTTGGCCGGGTTTACGTTTGTGCGCACCTGCGTGATTTGATTGGCCACACTTCGAAGGAAGAGATTGCGCCCTTGGCTGCCGACGTAAGCGAGGGTCAGCAACATTTTGCCGGGCAGCGCCTGCTGGAACGAACCCGAGTAGGAGAATATCCGCTCCGGCACACGGTAGTTTTCGCGGTCGTATGCGCGCGGCTGGAAGTTGCGATTGTTGGGGTTGGCTCTGAATGCGGCCACGATGGATGGTATATTTGCGGGAAACGCGTTGGCCACGTTGCTCAAAGTCGAAGCGATGCGATCGGACTCAATCGGCTGAATCTGGTCTTCTATCTGACCGGGACCATAGTTGATTCCGAATCCACCTCGGACGACCGTCTTTCCGCCGCCGAAGAGACCAGTACCTCCCGGATTCGGCGACCAAGCAAGCGACACGCGCGGCGCGAAGTTGGTTTTCAGGCCCTTATAGACTGTCGTGCCGTTAGGCAGGATGATCCCTTTGTCGATGTCAAATACAACTTGCCGGTCCTCGTCCTCGCGCAAGGGGGTGTAATACTCGTAGCGTAGCCCATAGTTGAACGTCAGGTTTGGTCTGACCTTCCATTCGTCCTGAGCATAGCCGATGTAAAACTCCTCTTTGGCCAGGCGATTGCCGGTCGCGCCCTCGTTGAACGGTTGCGAACTGACGTCGCCGTTGAACTGCACGGACGAAGCGGTGTTCGCCAGGAAGTTCGCGAGATTGGAGTATGTGTAGGTGGTACCACCCAGCCGATCGGTGTACAGCCTGAGTAAGCGAATCTCACCTCCGAGTTTCAGCGCGTGATTGCCGCGCAGCCAACTGAGATTGTCGATGAATCCGATGGAGTACGGCGTGTAAGGCGCTCCGCGGCCGTTGGTCGCGGAATTGAGACGGAAGAGGCCCCCTGGAATCGAGAGCCCCGCAGAATTGCCCTGGCCTGGGATGTTCTGGAGTGCGACGCTGCCCGAGAGATTGATTGTCACTGCGGAGAGGTCAATGCCGCTTACCGTCGGCGCGCTGCCGGCAACTCGAGTGTACGCGGAGTTGTAGCCCAGCTTGAATTCGTTGACCATCGTGTTGCCGATCATCGACTGCCAGGACGCTACGCCGTTTTGCGGTACGTAGTCGTAGATCGCCCGCGCGCCGGACACGTTCTGAGGCTGATCATTGTCGCCTTGGTCGCGGAAGAAACGGAAGTAGACGGAGTTCTTATCGTTAGCTCTGTAATCCAGGCGCAGCGAGCTAGAGTTTTCGTTGACTGGATTGCTGCCAACCAACTGACCGATATCGAAGTCTGGGCTGGTGAGAGGATTGGTCACAATGCGAACGCCGCCAGCGCCTAGAAACGCCCCTTCGCACAGTGGGCGGATCGCAGCCACTGCGGAAGCGCAGCGAGAGAGCTTTGGAATGCCCTCAACAATGTTGATTCCCGAACGCAGACGATAACCCTCGTAGCTGCCGAAGAAGAATAACTTGTTTCTGATGACCGGCCCACCGAGGGAGAAGCCAAATTGGTTGAGTCTCAGTGGCGCTTTGAAGTCCCGGTCAAACCAGTTTCGCGCGTCCAGCTTCTCGTTGCGAAGATACTCAAACACTGAGCCGTGAAACTGATTACTACCGGATTTGGTGATTACAGAGACCTGGCCGCCGGTTCCCGTTCCGTATTCGGCCGGATAGCTGTTCGAATCGACTCGGAACTCCTGCACGTTCTCCAGTGAGGCTTGTAATCGGAACGGCGAGGCGATCTCTCCATTCAGATTGCCAGGTGATCCATCGATGATTGCGGAACCCTCGACGCCGTCGTAGCGAACGGCATTCTGCTCAACAGCACGTCCGCTGAAGCGGATATCGCCAAAGGTGCCCGAACCGCTGTTGAGTGACCCAGGGGCTTGCAAGTAAAGCTGCGACAATTGACGTCCGTTGAACGGCAGCTCGTGAACCTCGCGCGTGTTGACGTTTGCGCCGATACGAGCGGAGCTCGTATCGATGCCCGCATCCTCGGTGGCAACGATGTCCACCGTCTCCCTAGTACCCGCCGGCTTCACCTCGACGTCGCTGGTCAATACTTGACCTACAAGTAATTCGAGCCCGGTGATCTCGGATTCACCGAAACCGCTCGCCGTCGCTCGGAGCGTGTACGACGACGGTTTCAAGTTTGTAATCACGTACAAGCCCTGATCGTTGCTCGTGGCGCTCCGTTGCTCGCCGGTGCGATCGTTCCTCACGGTGACCATGGCTCCGGCGATTACCGCCCTGGCCTGGTCACGAACCGTTCCGGTGATGCGACCCTGATCGGTCTGAGCAAGGGACACCGGGGTGAGCATCAGTTGCGCGCTGACTGTGAGAGTGATGAGAATGGAAAAAGCGCGGAAGAATCGCCTTCTTTCCTGCTGATTCATTGAGGCCTCCTTATGTGGTTGCGGCAGAGTTTCCTGTTTCAACATTGGACCGTTAGGGATGACCACCCGATCGCTGAATCGCTCGGTGCGGTTCCGCAAGAAGCGGGTTATTTGAAGGCCGGAGCTTAACAAGCGGGGTTTAAGTCAGCGTGAAACCGCCGTTAAATCTTTGTGAATCTGGCACTCACTCACGCAAATCTCAGTTCTTGATTGCCGGTCGACGATGAGAGTCCGATCGCCAGTTTCCCGGCGCGTCTCTCATCGCTTCAGAGAGAAGCCTCAGGATGGCCTCATCAAACGGGTCAGGCCCCGCGCGATGCTCGCTAAGCGATTCCATTATGTGGATGTATTCGACCACTTCCTGCACTTCGGACTCAGAAAGAGTGTCAGCCTTCTGTTTGAGGAGTTCTCGATTGATCGCTTCGTTTCTCATCTCACCTCGCATTCGCCGATACAAATTGAACTTCGCAACCAGGATGCCACCATAATCGAGGCCTGTTAGAAGCCTGTGAAGCGTCGATTAAATCAAGGTAAATATCTTCTCGAGCTACCGGCGACGTTTGCCGGTGCGCACTCTTTAGGATCCTTTAAGACGGAGTTCACTCGCGATTAAACGAACTGCTGTACTGTTTATCTGAAATGCCGATGAAGCTTGGGCTTCATAAAGGGCGGGGGCGGATCAAAAAGGACAGCCTCCGCTCTTCATCTTTCGCGCGGCATCGGATTGGCGCGCGACCTGACACCCGACGCCCCGGTGGCAGGCAGTCTTCAGGAAACCTTGGAGGGTTGGTGAATTAGATGGCTGAAGACCGTGAGATCGGAGTACCTGGTGTAGGTTAAGAGATCGACTCGGACTGACGGATGGGTCTGGCGGAGGAGCCGTATCCTTCGCGACTTCTCGGCATCCGATTCGCGGTCCGCCAGCTCGACGTACAGGTCCAGTGCAGGCAAGTAGAAGTCAGGGGTAAAGCTGTCGAGGAAATTGCCCTGATCGTCCCATTCGACGGCGAACGTGCGCGGTTTGTAGCGCCAGGGGATGTGGTGCTCGTCGAGCGCTCGCGCCAATTCCTCGTGCGAAGGGCGAATGAATCGGACGCAATCGATCTGATGGTCCTCGGTCCAGTCACTCGGATCAATTACTTCGAGCCCGACTCCGGCTCCTGTCCCGAAGCGACCGGCGGTCTCTGGTTCCTTCCAGGGATGAGTGTAAGCCATGTAGTCCTCCGAGTCCTGCTTGCAAGCGTCGCTTCGGGGCGAAACAACGCAATGCTCAGGAGGCATAAGCGTAGTGACGATTTACTTATGAGAGGCTCGATGAGCGCAGCCGTGCGCAATCGAGCAAGTATCGGGACGCTTATCGATAGCAGCAAAACTGGGGGTTCTCGCGAAACCATTCTACAATGCGTCGCTGATGGTCGTTTTGTTCTGCGCGCGAAGCTCGTCGAGTCGTTTGCGCAGTCGAATGTACTGCGTTACCGCGAGCTCAACTTCGCGTTGCCGTTCGACCTGCTGGACTCCTGCCGGGATGGCTCGTCGCAGAATTGTCTTCTTGTACTCGCCGATCGCTCGCTTTGCGGCTTCGGCTTGAGCTTCAACCTGGCGCTCGAGCGCCAAGGCTTGCTCACTCGGGTCGTCTGAACGAAGATCCATTTCACTCTCCGGTTCTCCAGCTTGATCAAACCGGCTTGCAGCACGGATCAATAGAATAGGAGAGGAGCGTTAGACCGTTATGACTCGGCAATTAAGTTTCTGTGAATTCTCGACGCTGCGGCTGAGCCGGGCTGCGGGAAATTAACATCCATTTAAGGGTCGAGAAATACTTTGGTAATGGGCTTCGCCTTAGACTTCTAGGTGGCAGGAGAAGTACGAGTGAACTATGAGGGTCTTCAGGCGATGTCAAAAAAGCTGGAGAAAAGGGCTACCAGGTTGGTACGCAAAGCCGAGTATCGTGCTATGGTCATCAGACGAGTGGTGCGTGAGTATCGGGAGGTCCAAATCGGCGCCGGCAACAATCCCGCCAACAAGTTAGAACGGCAGCTCGACATCGAGCGGGCTGTCGGGAAGTACAATCAGGTCCATAAAGCGCTCAAGCGAGTTCGGAGGAAGATCCAACTCAAGCGTGGAACTCCCGAGGCGTTGCGCCCAAACGCCCGTCTTGCGGTCAAACGTCACGCTTGACTGCATATCCTTCCACAGAGATAACCTTGAGGGCTTGGCACGGAGGCGCCGAGCTTAGTCGATCTCCAAACCCTGGAGTGCCTCGTGTATCGCCTGTCGTTCAGCCAGCTTTTCCTCTTCGCGTTTGCGTTTCTTCTTCTCGTCTTTTTCGGCCCGTTGTTGAAGGTGCCCCGCATACTTCTCGTTGGTCGCATCGATAGATGATCGGAGACCCACAAAGTTGACTTTGATATCGTCGAGTGCGGACTCGAGCACCAACGCGCCTTTCCTGATATAAGCCTGTGCCTTCGGACCGGGCGATCGTTTACGCTCGGTGCGCCAAACATCGTCGAAGATATCTTCCCAGTCTCGCGGTGGTTTCGCAGAAAGTGAAAAGGGAACAACGTAGCGCGCTTTGCTTCCGGATGCTTTTCTAACCTTGTTCTCGTCACAGTCAGTGATTCTGATCGGGGCGAAGTCTACGTTCATCTCTTCCTCCGGAGTTTGTGGCGCCTTGAGCCGAGCGCGCCGGTTGAGATTCAGGATCAGTCGCCGCCCGAGCCACCGTGTTGCTCACCGTCCATCTCGAGAAAGCGATCAAACAGCGGTCAACTCGGAACCGACGACTTCGGTAGGCGCTTCTTTTTTAGCTGCGGGCAGACTGAAAACAAATCGAGACCCGGCGCCGAGTTCGCTGGTAACTGAAACGTCACCCCCGTGCGCGTGCACCAGGTGTTTGACGATTGCAAGCCCCAGACCGGTGCCTTCGGTCTTGCGCGATCGCGACTTATCGCCGCGGTAGAGCCGCTCAAACACGCGCGGCAAATCAGACGCGCTGATTCCCAGTCCGGTGTCCTCGATGATTATCGAAATGCGATCCTGCTGTTCTTCAGCCGAAACTTTGACTGAGCCACCCGTCCGATTGAACTTAACGGCGTTATCCAGAAGGTTGTAGAGAATCTGCTCGAGTCGTTTCCGATCGGCCTGCACCGTCAGACCGGCCGGAACCGACGAGCTAAGAGAAACGCCAGCGCGACTCTCGCGTGATTCAAGCAGGAGAAACACGTCCGAAACTACTTTACGCAGCTCGACCGGCTTGACGTTGAGCTCCACCTGCCCCGATTCGATTGCCGACAGGTCGGAGATGTCTGAGATCAAGGCCGTCATTCGAACTGCGTTCTTATGCAGGGTCTCGAGGAACCTCCTTCGGGCTTCAGGATCTTCAAGCGCACCACCGAGCAGCGTTTCCGAGCCGGCAAGCATCGCTGCCAGCGGCGTGCGAAGCTCGTGCGAGAGGTTTGCAAAGAACTCCCTCCGGACGCGCTCGAGCCTCTCGAGTTGCGTTATGTCGACAAACACCCCCACTGCCAGTTCGCTGCCAAGCGGCGCGATATTCAGTTGAAAGCTGCGCCCCTCGCGATCTGCCAGCTCAACTACCAGGTCGACCGCGACCCGCTCTTCGCACACACGCGCGAAAGCGCTGTTTATTGCGGGATCGCGACTGGCATCCGTAAGTCGATAGGCGCGGGACGAACCGGTAGGCGAAGCATTGTTTCTTCTTTTCCCCCGCTCGTCGGCTACCAACACGATCACAGGCTCTGTTGGGGCTCGGTGCGGGTATGGATTTCCTGCGTCTCTTTGCGAAAGCTTGAATATCCGCGACGCGGCTTCGTTGTAGAGGGCGATCTGCAATTGGGAGTCGACGATGACGACGGCCTCTCGCATTGTGGCAAGTACTCCGGAGAGGAGTCGGTTTGTTTCTTCGGTCAGCCTGGTCTGGCGCTCGATGGCAAGTAGCGCTTCACTTCGGCGCTCGAGCGCATACCGCGAGATGAAGAAAGTCAAGACCGCGACTACGATCACGGTGACGATGTGCGAGACTACGACCGACATTCGCGGGAAGAGCACCGTCTTAATGCTCTCGTACAGCGCAAAGATCACCAGCGCCGAGAACGTCATCAACCAGACCCGTCGTTTGAGATCTTTCATATACGAGCAGAACCTGGGAGCGCAGGCTTCCAGCCTGCTTGAGTTCGTAATGGACAAAATTACCGAATCGGGGCAGTTGGAAGTCTATGCTCCCAGTGACCGATGACATCTAAGTCGTCTGCACTAGGCGATATCCTATGCCCGTGACTGTTTCGATGGCCGTCGAATCTCCGAGCTTCTGTCGCAGCCTTCTAATATGCACGTCCAAGGTGCGCGAGTCCCCGTAGTAGGTCGCGCCCCATACCCGATCGAGGAGCACCTCGCGGGTCAGGACCCGTCCCTGGTTGCGCGCGAGTTCTGAGAGCAAGGCGAATTCCTTTCGGGTCATCCGAACATCCCGACCTTTATAACAAACGCTAAAAGTCGAGGGGTCGATTCGCAGCGTCCCGTTGTCGAAGACGGGCCGGTTCATCTCGGAACCCTCCGAGCGCCGCAAAGCGGCGTTGACGCGCGCCACCAGCTCTCGCATGCTGAACGGTTTCGTTATGTAGTCGTCGGCGCCCATGTTCAAGCCCAGCACTTTATCCGCTTCGTCCGCGCGAGCCGTGAGCATCAAGATCGGCATGCGCGTGGTGGTCGCCTCGGCGCGCAGCCGGCGGCACAGCTCAAACCCGCTCATATACGGGAGATTCAAATCCAGCAGCACCAGGTTCGGCGGCCGATCGAGTATCAGGTTGAGCGCGTCTTCGCCCGTCGCTGCTATGCGTGCCCGGAAGCCTTCACGTTCGAGGTTGTATCGGATCGATTCAGCAATGTCGTCGTCGTCTTCGACGATTACGACGCTGCGAACGCGGGTTTGATCGCTTGTCGCTACCATACTGTATGTTTGATGACCTGTCCGCGAGCCATGAAAACTATCTGCTCGCAGATGTTGGTGACATAATCCGCGATGCGTTCGAGGTGCTTGAGAATGAATAGCCACTGAGAGCCGCGCTCCACGGCCGCCGAATCCTGCGTCATTACATGCAGCACTCGCGCATATAGCTGGTCGTAGAGAGAGTCGACTTCGTCGTCTCGCGCGATCGTGGCGCGGGCCCGCTCGGGGTCCCCGGAAGTGAACGCGTCGAGGCCCTCGACCAACATGTCCTGAACGATCTTCGCCATTGAATAAATATCGATCTGCATTTCGAGCTGCGGTTCGTCGTTCAGCGATAGCGCGTGCTTGGCTATGTTGACCGCGTGGTCGCCTATGCGCTCGACTTGAGGGGCGGTGCGTGCGGCGGAAACTACAAATCGAAGGTCCGACGCTGCGGGTTGTTTGAGGACCAGGATGTCGACGCACATCTGGTCGATTTCGAGTTCCATCTGATCGATTGCATCGTCCTCACGAATGACGCGGTTCGCGAGATCGGAGTCGCGCTCCACCAGGGCGCGCATCGAAAGCATTATGGCTTTCTCCGCCGCGCCACCCATAACCAGCAGCCTGTCACGCAGTCGATCGAGATCGTTTTCAATCAGTCGTTTGTGCATGCAACAGTCCGTGGTCAGTAATCCGTAGTCAGTAGTCCGGCTGCGGCCACTGACCACGGACCACTGACTAATCTTATCCAAACCGTCCAGTGACGTAATCTTCGGTCATCTTCTTGTCGGGCTTCGTGAACATTTTCTCGGTCGAATTGAACTCGATCAGCTCTCCGAGCCAGAAAAATGCCGTCAGGTCGGAAACGCGCGCGGCTTGCTGCATATTGTGAGTCACGATCACGATCGTGTAATTCCGCCTGAGGTCGGCAATCAGCTCCTCGATTTTCTGCGTGGCAATCGGATCGAGTGCCGACGTTGGCTCGTCCATCAGCACGACTTCGGGTTCAACCGCCAGCGCACGGGCGATGCAAACTCGCTGCTGCTGGCCTCCCGACAACCCGAGGGCAGATTCTTTCAAACGGTCCTTCACTTCATCCCATATGGCGGCCGCTCTCAAACTCGCTTCGACCCTATCGGCAAGCTCGGTTCTCGAGCTTGTCATCGAATTGATTCTAAGGCCATAGGCAACGTTATCAAAGATTGAGCGGGGGAATGGATTCGCTTTCTGAAACACCATGCCAACCCGGCGGCGAAGCGAGACCACGTCGCTCCCTGCCCCGTAGATGTCTTCTCCGTCGAGTTGAACCCGGCCTTCGACCCGAGTGCCCGGTATTACGTCGTTCATCCGGTTCAGCGTGCGAATCAACGTTGACTTGCCGCAGCCGGACGGACCGATTAGCGCGGTAATCTGGTTCGGAGGAACCGCCAGCGAGATCTGCTTTAGCGCTCGGGTGCGGCCATAGTAGAAGTTCAGATTCTCGATTTCGATCTTCGGCCTAGTGGCGGCCTGCTCGGGGTGCTCGGCACGCGCCGGGATTTCAATTCTTGTGGTGGTGTTTGGGATGGCTGGCATGGTTGCAATCGTTTGAGCGGCGAATTCGCTGCCTTGCATATCCGTACTTGCCGCTGCCTTGGCTTGCTCGTTCATATTAAGACTTGCCGTGCAGTTGTAAAAGCGCGGCCGTTGATTCATCTTCACTTCATTGATAACGCCGCCTCGTTAGCATCTTAACCCCTATGTTGATCGCAACTATCATCGCGACCAGGACGAGCGTCGCGGTCCATGCCATAGTGTGCCACTGTTCATAGGGAGAGAGGGCGTAATAATAGATCTGATAAGTAAGCGAAGCTATAGGCTGATCGATGTTCGTGCTCATGTAGTTGCGATTCAGCGCGGTAAATAACAAGGGCGCAGTCTCGCCGGCTATGCGGGCAATCGCGAGCATTGCTCCGGTGGCGACGCCGCCAGCCGCCGCGCGCAGCACCACCCCGAGACTCATCCGCCAAACGGGCGCGCCGAGCGCAAGCGCTGCCTCACGCATGTTCTGGGGCACCAGCCGTATCATTTCTTCGGTTGTTCGCGCCACGATCGGCATCATTATGATCGCGAGGGAAACACCTCCGGCAAGCGCCGAGAAGTGACCCATCGGCCTCACCATAACACTCCACGCGAAGACGCCGACGACGATCGACGGAATGCCGGTCAGGGTGTCGATCAAGAAGCGTAGCGCTCCGCCGAAGCGATTAGTGCCGAATTCCGCCAGGTAAATGCCGCCCAGTATTCCGACCGGCAGCCCAATGACCGAGGCGATCGAAATCAGGATCAGCGTACCCACTATGGCATTCGCGATTCCGCCGCCCGGCTCGTCGATGGGTTTAGGGTCGTTGATCAGGAACGCGAGGTTCAGCTCGCGCACACCGGTGATCGCGATGTAGCCGAGAATGACCACCAGCGCGCCGATGACCAGCGCGGCAAACAGACCGGTAGTGGTTGTCATCGCGCCGCTGAGCAGCTTGCGGCGCTTGAGATTACGCATGAGCGACCTTCCCCTGTCCCCGGGTCACTCCCCATACCAACAGCCTCGCCATCGCGTTAATCACGAAGGTGATGACAAACAATATCAATCCCAGCTCGACAAGCGCGTGGCGATAAGTCTCGGTGGTAGCCTCGGTGAATTCGTTGGCAATGGCGGATGCGATGGTGAACGATGGATCGAACAACGATGCGGAGATCTGCGGACGGTTGCCTATGACCATCGTCACAGCCATTGTTTCGCCGATCGCGCGGCCTAGGCCCAGTATTACCGCGCCGGTGATACCCGACCTGGCGTTTTGAATGACGATGTGTGTCGCTTCCCACTTCGTGGCGCCCAGCGCCAGAGCAGCTTCGGGCTGCGCTCTGTCAACCGCGCGCAGCACGTCTGTGCTGACCGCGGTGATGATTGGCACGATCATGATTGAGAGTATTATTCCGGCGGTCATCAATCCAAGTCCGTTCGGATTCCCCTGAAATAAGGGGAGAAAGCCGAATACCGACTGGATGCGTGGATACACCGAATCGCGAAGCAGCGGCGCGAGCACAAAGATGCCCCACAGTCCGTAGACCACCGACGGTATCGCCGCGAGCAATTGCACGAGGAACGAGACGGGAGTCGAAAGCGCGCGCGGCGCGTGCTCTACCAGAAAGACCGCGACGCCGATGCTAACCGGCACCGCGATTATGAGTCCAATGACTGAGGAAACGGCGGAGCCGTAGATGAACGGTAATGCCCCGAATTCCTCTCGTACCGGGTCCCAAACCTCGCGCCAGAGGAAGCTCAGACCGAACTTCTGAAAGGTCAGCGTTGAGTCCCTGGCCATCTCGAAGATCATCACCACGACGAGCCCCGCGATCAGGAGGGCGAACGCCATCGTGGCAAGCTTGAACAACTGGTCTGCGGTCCGGCCCGTTCCACGAAACGGGGCGAGCAAAACTGCCAGAGAACGCTGCGCTGAGACACCGGAGGTATGATCTGTCGTGGCGGGGTCCATAGAGCGATTGGCGGTCCGCGGCCTAACTCGTCCGAAGGGGCTTGCCTTGATATGTGATCGATTTGATTTTTTGCTCCGCCTTTTCGATCACCTGACTCGGCAACGGCGCGTACAACAGGTCCTTCGCCATCTTCTCGCCGTCGTGAATCGCCCACCAGAGGAAGTCGACCAGAGCCTTCCCCTTCGCTTCGTCTTGTTGTTCTTTGTAAACGAGCAGGTAGGTGAACGACGAGATGGGGTAAGCACCGGCTCCGGGGGCATTGGTGATCGACACTCTAAGATCGTCGGGCATTTGACTCGCCACACCGGCCGCGGCGGCGGTTATCGAATCGAGGGCAGGCCGCACAAACTCGCCGGCGGCGTTCTTCACCGAAGCATAGGGAAGCTTGTTCTGCTCGGCGTAGATCAGTTCGACGTACCCAACCGAGTTCGGGGTTTGTTTCACCTGACCGGTAACGCCTTCGTTGCCCTTCGCGCCAATACCCGCAGGCCAATTCACCGACACGCCCGTGCCAACCTTCTGATGCCACTCCGGGCTGACCTTCGACAGATAGTCTGTAAAGACGAAAGTGGTGCCGCTTCCGTCCGACCGATGAACGACCGTGATGATCGAGTCCGGCAGATGTACGTCTGGATTGGAGGCGGCGATCTGCGGATCGTTCCACTTCTTGACATTGCCCAGGAAGATTCCCGCTATTACCTCGGGCGTGAGCTTGAGCTCGGTCGAAATTCCCTGCAGGTTGTAGGTGATGACGTCGGCGCCGAGCACCGTTGGGATGTGCAGGATCTGACCCTTGGCCGCCTTGAGGTCGTCATCTTTCATCGGGGCGTCCGAGCCGCCGAAATCGACGGTGCGCTCCGAGATCTGCTTAATGCCGCCGCCGGACCCGATCGACTGATAGTCGAACCTGGTGTTCGGGTTGGCCTGGTTGTAGGCGCTAAACCACTTCTGGTAGATCGGATCCGGAAATGTCGCCCCGGCGCCTTGTAGCTGGATCGCTCCACCCGAGCAAGCGCTTAGAATAAATGCGCACAACGCGCACAAGACGGAAATAGCGATTCCTTTTTTGTTATTGATCATCGAGCTAGAGTAGCCTCCATCAGAGGTAGAAGAGCTAAGAAGCGACTATAGCTCTCGCGTGTTACAAAGCTGTGACTTTCGAGTTAAGGCTTCGTAAACAAATTCCCCTTGCTCGCGGTCTGTTTTCATCAGTTAGCGCACAAGATGCGGCTGCCGTCGATAACGTAGAGGCGCTGAAACTCCGACAAACATGGGAACAAACAAAGGTGTCGGGCGTACTCAACCTAGGACAACGCCTGGCGGGAGGATCCCCAATGAAAAGAAGTGCGGTCCCTGCTCATTCGCGGCTCGGTCTGATCCTTGGTCTTTGCCTACTTTTCCTGAGCGCGACAGCATACGCTCAGGAGAAACCGAATCGCTTCAAAGACGAGCTCGATCCGCTGATCAAACAGGCGATGCAGCAGGTCGGCATGCCGGGCTTCGCTTACGCAGTCGTCGAAAACGGGAAGCTCGCATATGCGGCGGCGTTCGGCTTTCGCAACATTAGCACAAAGGAGCCGATGTCGGTGCAGTCGCTGTTTCACATGGCGTCGGTTACGAAGCCGTTCGTGGCCACGTCGATAATGCAGCTCTGGGAGCAGGACAAGGTCGACCTCGACGCGCCGGTCGTCAAGTATCTCCCATACTTCCGACTCGCGGACGATCGCTACAAACGAATCACCGTGCGGCAAATGCTCAGTCACATATCTGGAATGCCCGACGTTCAAGACTACGAGTGGGATAAGCCTCAATACGATGAAGGCGCCCTCGAACGCTACGTCAAGAGTCTCGGCAATTACTCGCTAATCGCCGAACCCGGGACCAGGATGCAATACAGCAACATGGCCTTCGAGGTTCTCGGCGACTTGATCGCCAAAGTATCCGGTACGAGTTTCGAAGATTATGTGAAGCGTAACATCCTCGATCCGCTGGCGATGAAGAACAGTACATTGCTGGTCAAGCAGGCTGATCCAGGTTTGTTGACCAGCCCTCATGTATTGAACGCCTCGTATGAAGTCGAGGTGAGCAAGGTGTTCCCCTACAACCGCATGCATTCACCCAGTTCAACGCTCTACTCGAATGTGCTCGATATGAGCCGCTGGGCGATGGCCAACATGAATCGTGGCGAGCTCGATGGCAAGCGCATCCTCAAGTCCTCGACCTATGACTTGATGTGGAAGCCGGCAGGCGAGCAGTTCCAGAACGTAGGAATAAGCTGGTTCCTCACAAAGTACAAGGACCACTTCGTCGTGAACCACGGCGGCGGCGACACAGGCTTTGCGAGCCTGCTGGTTCTCATTCCCGAGAAGAAGGCCGCGGTCGTGATGATGAGCAACTACGATCGCGCTGTCCTTCGCGTGATCAACAACGCGGCGCTGGATATCGCGCTTGGTTTGAAGCCGGAACCGATCGTGATCAAGACGCCGATCGACGGCGTGCTTTACAAAACCGTCTCGGTTAGAGGGCTGGATGCGGCCGTCACCCAATACTACGATCTCAAGAAAACACAGCCGCAGGCATACGATTTTCAAGAGAGGTTCTTGAACATCCTGGGCTATAACTTCATTCGCCAGAAAAAGCTCAAGGAGGCCATCAGGATCCTCCAGCTGAACGTTGAGGCGTACCCTCGGTCTTCCAACGTCTACGACAGCCTCGGGGAGGCCTATATGCTGAATGGAAACAAAGCGCTGGCGGTTGAGAATTATGAGATGTCGCTGAAGCTCAATCCGGGAAACACAAACGCGGTCGAGATGTTGAAAAAGCTTCGAGCCCAGTGACTACGAGCCCAGAGTTGTAGTTTGCGAATTATTTGCTTAGGGTCTTTGTGTCGGTTTCGCGGGGCGCTGCTACGTATCCGTTGCGAGTGCGCGCGACCAGGCGGCGGGCGCCTGAGTTGACCTGAACTTTGACCGCCCTGAAGGAACCGTCTTTCTTGGAGTTGGTCGGATAATAGCCGATCGAATACTGAGTGCGCAGGTCAGTCGAGATCTGCTCCGCGATTGCGTGGACCTCGGAAAGCTCCTTGGGGAAGAATGCTTTGCCCCCGGTCTCTTCCGCGAGCTTCGTGAGCAGGTTCTCGGCCTTTTCTTTCGGACTCTTCTTGAATAGCCCGCTGTCTTTGTCTAGGTCATTGATGAAGCCCACCAGGTAAATCTGCACTTCAATCTCGCGCAGGTGATTAACGACCTCGCCGAACTTGTAGAAGCTGTCGTTGTCCAGACCGTCGGTAACTACGAGAACAGCCTTGCGACGGTTCTTGCCTTCCTTGCTGGCATAATCAGCGGCCAGGTACAGCGCGTCGAGCATAGCGGTCTGCCGCGATGCGACCAGCCCGTTGAGCGTATCGATAACATCATTCACGTCACCGGTGAATTCTTCGAGAAGCTCGGGCTGGTCTTTGAACTCGATAACACCCATCTCATCACCTGGCCGGCTCTCTTTCGCCAGGTTGATAGAGGCTTTCACTACCGTCTCGAGTTTCGGGCGCATCGACCCGGACGTGTCGATCGCGTAAACCAGGGACACCGGCACCTGTTCTCGACTGAAGAACTCTATCTTTTGCGGGACCTTGTCTTCGGTGACCGCGAAGTCATTCTCTCTGAGGTCCATCACGGGCTTGTTCGCTGGATCCAGGACCGTTACATCAAGCAAAACCAAATCGGTGCCGATTCTTATGGCATCTTTATCGTCATCCTTCCCCGTCGAGCTTTCGTCTTTTGATTGCTGCGGTTTCTGGAGCTTTGGTTTGTCCGGACGTTGCTGGTACGCGCGAGCTAGCGAGGGCACCTGAAACGCCCCAATGAGAAAACTGAAAGTCACTAATACGCTGAAGAGGTATGCCAATCTGCCCGATAGGTACTTCATAACCGAAATTCTACTCCGCTACTAATCTATTTGAAAACCACGAGCCCCGACGCTTGGGATGCCGAGCGACGCGTCCGCGGTTGCCGAAAGAACGAGCGGAAGGGCAGTTTTTGCGGGCTTGTCCTTAGAAGGTTACTTCTTGAACGATTGATACCCGTCTCTGTATGAAAGCGAGAGCCGGCCAAGTCCTCGCGGAGGATTCACCTTCACCTGGACCTTATGCCACTTTGATTCGCTTTGAATGTCTGTCGGGTAGAAACCGATCGAGTACTGATGGCGAAGCTCCAGGGCGATTCGCGTACATATCTCGACCAGCTCCGGCTCGTTATAAGCATTCGGGAAGAACGCCCGGCCGCCGGTCATTCGCGTGATCTCTTCCAGCACCGAACGGCCGAACCCCGCCAATGTATCGCTGGCCGGGTCCGTTATGCCTATTGCGTAGATCTGAACATCTGCTTCCTTGACCCGATTTCGAAGCTCCTTGTAAGTGTAACGGCTGTTGTTGTCCTGACCATCGGAAATGATCAGCAACGCTTTCTTTGAGTGCCGGCCTTGCTGGACTTTCTCAACCGCGATGTAAGCCGCGTCGTAGAGGGCCGTCGAACCCTTCGGGTTGACGAACATCAAGTGCCCGAGGACGCTCTCGCCGGATGTGGTGAAGTCCTGCACCAGCTTCGCGCGATCGTTGAACCCGATAAGGAAGTAGTCGTCATCGTCGTGTGAGGTTTCGACGAAACGCCTCAACGCGCGTATTGATCGGTTGATTCGCTCCTTCATTGAGCCCGAAACGTCGTAGACGATACCCATGGAGACCGGTGCGTCATCATCAGTGAAATGATCGATTCGCTGCTTGACCTTGTCGTCGTAGACTTCGAAGTGGTCTTTCACCAACCCGGTGACGAACCTGCCGTAGGGATCCGTGACGCTGATCATCACGTTCACGATGTCGGTGTTCAGGATGAGCTTGTCATCCTTGGGCTTTTGGGATTTCGTGTCGTCGGCGCTTGTCTTGAGCGCCGTTCGCGCGTCACCAGCTCTGGCGGCTGCGGGCTGTACCTTTGGCGGCGAGTCTTGGATGTCTTGCCAGGCTGAAGCTGTGAACAACTGCGACGGCGCTGCGACGAAGAGCGCGATCGCGAAGGCGCATGCGAATCTTCTTCTCATGACGTTGCCCCCCAGGTCTCACGGGTAGCCTCGAAGAGGCTGACTGATTTCCCGGTCTCGGCTTGTCACCAGGAATCAGGGCGGCATTCGCTGTCGCCGAACAAGTTTTACGACGGTTCAGAAAACAGCGCCGACCAGAACGATCGGCTCGGTGCTGCTACGCGGACCGCCTGATCCTCACGCCGTCCACGTGCGCCAAGATTCTAACCAGAAAACGAGCCGAGAGCAAGCATATACGTACGCATCGAGCACTCGACGATCCGAAACGGGTCTCGTGCAGACCGGCCGACCGGATCATTCGAGCGGTTTCACGTGTGCGTGAGACTTCTCTCTGCGACTCCAGGGCGCAACGTCGGGCAGCATCACCGTCGCAGGATCCCCGGCTGATTGCGCGGCCACGCCTGCGCAGCTTGTGCTGACTCCTCCAGATAAAGCTGCGTCGGAGGCGCCGTCCTTGTCGAACACCGTCACCTGTACAGTCGTAACCTTCTTGTTGTCCGCCGCGCCCGTGAATCGCTGGACGATGGTGGCGCTCTGGCCGACTGCAAGGTTGCGTCCAGCGATGGCTTGGTCCAGTCCGTTGACTGTAATCACTTGCCCCACGATCCTGCCGGCGCTATCCATGAACTGGAACTCCGCGCGATCGGCATTCTGGTTTGAATCATAAAGCGAGAACTGCACAATGAAATCGTTCCCGGTGCGACAGAGACTAGGCGCGGGATTCCTGGTCGGGTCGTTCGGATCGATCAATCTCAGATCCTTTGTGACCCTGCCTGTAAGAGGGACGGAAAGCATGTTTGATACACCCGCCGAGGTAGTCAGGATACTGATGGTGGAGCTGACCTCATCCGGCAACACGTCGCCGGCAGTCAGTTTGCTGTCTCCGCAAGCCCTGCCGACTACCGCCGGGACGGCCGGGTTGAATCGTACGCGGTAAGTCAGCGTTTGACCCGGCGCGATGGGGACTGTGGAGGTCGAGCCCGGCGTTATCACCGTTTCATTTCCGGATACCAGCTGAGTCAGCACCCACAGCCGGCTGTCATCCGTATTTGCCGAGCTTATGCATTTTGGCACGTCGGTGACTCGCTTAATGGACGCGAATGTGACATTGAACGTGCCGCAGCCTTTGTTATCGACGGTGAAAGTGTGGAATGGCTGCTTCTTGACCTTCTTGAGTTTCTTTGGCTTGCTGGCGGCTGAGGTCGGTCCAAAAACGAGGGAAGCGGCATTTCCCTCAAGCGCTACTGTCGGGCTCAGATCGCTAACCACCTGCCCGGTCATTGTCGACGAAATGAGTGAGTGAAGCAGATCGTTCGACCCGAGCACCAGACACGCCTTAGCGGCGCCACAAACGCTGGTCGCGAATGCAACTGTGATAGTCACATGCTCGCCCGGGTTGATGTGAGCTGTCGGATCCGGGCATCCGCTTAAGCTGAAGCGAGCGGTGTCGTCCTTGTCGGCCGGAGCACAGCGCGCCACCGAACATGCGCTGATCTGCAGCGGAGCATTACCGTTGTTCGTAACGTCGAAGGGCCTGGACTGAACCGCGCTATTGAGGTTCACCGTGCCGAAATCGATCGTCGGGCCAAACGACGCATCCGGGCCGGCAGCGGGCTTCCCGTCTGCTCTGAACATAAGCTCGGATGTGTTGCCGAATGCGTCGGTGACCGTAGCCGTATAATTGCCCGTTGGCGAAGGCGCAATCCCGGGCGCGGTAAAAGTGCACGTCGAACCGGTCGCATCGACCGCGCAGGATCCGATGCCCGCTTGAGCGAGAAACGTCACACCGTCGATGACAACCTTCCCGGAAAGCACATGCGAAGCGGTGATGGCGTACAGCTCGACCGTGGCGCCGGTGACTGCGGGACCGCTGACTTGTCCGGTGATGGTTACGGTTCCGTCCGCTTCGGCCGCGACGCTGAGCGAGGTAGGAAAGTTGACCAGCGTGTTAGGACCCTGATCCGCATCCCCGTCATCGTTGTCCGTTGGGCCGTCACCGCCAAGATCGATCAATGCGGGCGGCGGCGGATCAGATGGCGGGGCCTCGCGCGTCATATCATTTCGTGAAATTGTGTTTCGTTCGTTGAAGCCGTCTCGCGGATCGGCCCTCTGATCCATCACCACCACGCCCGCCGGGTTGTTCTCCAACACATTTCGTTCAACGAGGTTTCGAGCGATGTTGTCCGACGAACAAAAAGGCGCTATCAGCACTCCCGCGTGTGTGAAGTTAGTGATCTTAAGTCCGCGCACGGTGTCGCGATTCGAGCGGATCCAGATTCCATCCGCGAGCTCGCCACCGCCGTCAATCGTCACCGAGGGCACGCAGCCTTCTTGATCGGGATCGCACCCGTCGATCACAATATCTGGAGCCGACAGGGCCGGCAGCGGAACAAGAGGCCGGATGGTCTTGCCGTTGAGAGGACCGCTGAAACCAATTGTGGTCGCGCCGCCGTTGCAATTGGCCGCCTCGATTGCCTGTCTGAGCGATACACTCCCTTCCGAAGGCGGAGCGCCCGGGACGGTGTCGTCTTCGGTGTTCACTAGCAACGACAAGCTGGGGAAATCGCTCCTCAGAATCGCGCGGGTCCCTTCGGCAAGCTCGGTTGCTTGTCGCCTACAATCGTCTCCCGTTGCACTCGCTCCCTGCAGATTGCAGGGGCCGGGTTTGATGACTGTTGTCGTTCCAAGCGAACCTTTGGGATTCTTCGGCGTTACGATCTGATCAAGCGCCGCCTTACTCGACGCAAACTGCGGCGACTGAGGATCTACTCCCAACAGGAATGCATCGAAGGTGAGTTGAACGCTAACAGTAGCAGCGTCATTTCGAGTCTGCTCGGCGAGGACGGAGGCTTGGTCCAGGTCAGGCGGCAACGTGGCGCCGTCGGAAACGAGCAGGAAGACTCGGCGGGCGCCCGGTTTCGGAATGACCGAGCGAGTTTGGTTGACGTGGACTGCTGTAGCGAAAATGCCGGAGAACCAACTGGTTTCGCCAAACGGGCACGGGAATACCTGGCTCTGGATGTTGCCGCACCTCAGAGCCTCGACCAGCCCGGCGACCTTGTTCGCGTCAGCGGCGGAGTTGACGTCGGTCAGAGGCACGGTAATGTTAGCTGCTCCGTCGAACACTACCACGCACACGGCGATGGACCCGTCGCGCGGGATCACCGTGGGATCTCGCAATGCTCGTAACACGCCGTCGATCATGATATTCCATGTTTGTCCTCGCTGCGCCACGCTGCCGGACCGGTCGAGCATAAAGGCAATGTCAAATTTCGGCTGCGCGTTGCAGCCGAGAAGGACTCCGCAGTCCTCGGCGATTTGATGACGAGGTTCGATGGAGATTCCAGTCAGGATTAATGCGATCAGGAACGTGCGGATCAGAATTCGCCCGATTGCCGATTCAGGAGCCGGTCGATGATTCATAGCAATCCTTTCCATACTCCTCCAGAGATCAGATTGTGGCGTTTCAACTCATACTGTTCTTGCCGCGGTCAGGGTTTGTGTGAAGTGGATTAGTATAGTACTGCGTGAGACGGACACACGGTCAAGGCTTTAGCGATTGTTCGGGGCGCGCATCTCGACAACCAACGCAGGCGCACTTGAGGCGGCGATGTCGATCTCGCGAGTGTAGGGCTGGTGGCCAAGCGCCTTGGCCTTTAGCACGTAGCGACCGGGTGGCACCGGCCTGTTGAGCTTGAACTCACCCTGAGCGTTCGTGCTTCCCCAGGTCAAGAGTGTGTTTTCAGTCACGTTGCTTTCACCCGGCGGAAGAAGGCCAACCAGGGCCCCGGCTATTCGTTTTCCATCCGGGCTCGACTTCACTACTCCGTGAACGGCGATGAGCTCGGCCGGCTCGACCATCTCCGGTTGGCCGATAGCCGAAGATTGCCCGGGCCTGGTCTGATCGAGCTTCGCGAGCATTTCTACGAGCAGATACGAGGGCCTCAGAAATCCCACCGCGCCGTAGCGGCGATAGTCATCCGGGAAACCATCCCCGTCCTTATCAACCGGCTGTTCGTCAGCAACAACTTTCGTTGGGATGCCGACCAGTTTGCCCTCGCTGTTGACGGCGGCGCCTCCGCTGTTGCCGTGGATCACCCGGGCGTCGGTTCTGATCCATTTCGCCAACAAATCTTGACCCTCAACGACGCCTCGATTGACCGTGACGGAGGTGCCGCCCATTTCAGGGAACCCAATGACAAAGAGGTCGTCGAGCAGGCGGATCCTGCGTGAGTCTGCGATCTCGACTGCCGGGAAGACAGTTGATTCTGCGATGGGAGTTCCAGCGGCGGTAGCTCTTATTGCCAGCAGGGCCAGATCGTATTCCTTGTTGATCAGCACCGGCGCGAGTCGAAAGCGCGCGGCGGAGCTCAGAGGATCGCCGTCCTCGGCCAGACTGAACAGTATCTCGTCGTAGAGGCGGCCTGTGCGAACGTTGGTTATGACGTGATGATTGGTCGCTACAATGCCGTTGCTGCGAATAATTACCACCGACCCTCTTGGTCTCGGGCCCTGACCGGAAGGATCACCCGAGTTGCGAACGAGAATGATCCCAGTTGAGGCGACGGCCGCTCGCACCAGAACGCGGGCTTCTGGCGAAACTTCCGATTCCTTCTTTTGAAAGCCTCTGGCGGCCGGTGAGATGCCTGTCGCACACGTCGCAGTGATGATCACTGCGGCCGCCAACATTGAATTTCGTGCGGTTCTGCTCAATTGTGTTTGAGTCGAATCTCGAATGGTGCAATTTCGCCGGACTTCAGTTTTCCGCCGCCGCCGTTATCGGGGACTGCAACGACGGAACCGTTCGCGTCCTTGTCTTTTCCGGCGGCAAGAATGATGTCACGTGAGCGCATCTTGCTGCCGCCCGGGGGCACCACCGGCGTCACCTTCTTCACGATTCCTGCCTGCAACTCGGCGGCGGCGCTCGAGGCGGTTTGCGCAAGGCATCTCTCCGGCTCCTTGAGTGCGGCATCGAGATAGGGGATTCGATCCCGAGACATGATCACTTGAAGGACCTCAGTGCCTTTCTCCTGGTCGAACTCCATCGTGTCGTTGCCGGGTGGTATTTCGTACCGCTCTCCCGATTGGACAGCGTTGTTGGCGGCCTCGGGATACGGGAACATCAGGCATCTCTTCCCGCTGGGCTGGATGTTAACGACGTATATGAATCCGTCAAAGTTGCTTTCCAGTTGAATCTTGATCTGATCGCCGGCTTTGAATTCATTGCTGGGGTCTACGGGAACAAGCGAGCCGTTGTCGTTCTTTAGGACGAGCACGCTCATCGCATCCGACCGCTTGTTAACGAAGAGCCCTCGTGCTCGTTTACCTTCGTCTATCTTTTGAGGTCTTTTATCCGCACTTACCGAAGAAGCAGTCATCGCGGTCAGCGCAAGCCCAACAATCGTCAGCTTTGTTACAAGTCTCATTGGTCTAAACTCCTTTTCAAAAAGCTCAGCCCCCGTGAGTGAGTTCGATTTTTGCGATCAACTCCTCGTTGTCCTTAGGATTTGTATTTTGCACGCGCGTCGCGTAGCGAACCGTCTTCCGTCCGGGTATCGTCAGTTCGCCGGTCATCTGAGCGCCCTTCTGCGCCCAGCGCGAAAGAAGCTCCTCGACCAGTTCGCGTTTCACCGGGGAGTAGGGCGTCTTAATCTGATTCGGCAGAGTTGTGAACCTGTCCCTGCTGAAGATCACTATCATCGTTTCGGTTCCGGCGGGGGGCGTCATTTTGAACCAGCAGTCCTTTGCCCCGAGGTCCGCACAGTAAGAAGGGATTATGTACTCTCTGTCCTTGAAGACCCTGTTTTGACCATTGTTGATTCGGAGGTCGGGGAATAGGAGGACGCCGTCTTTGCCCTCGGGCTTGTTGATGATGTACAGGTACCCGGGTTGATTGGCGGTGATCGCGAGCTTCACTTTGTCGCCGGTCTGGAACTCCTTACTCGGGTCCGCCTCTTCGGTAGTGTTGTCGTCTACTCGGCGAAGCAGATGCCATTGAACCGTCAACAGAGCGGCGCGCTGAGTGGCCGGTAGTTTGCCCACAGGCTTGCGATCGGGTTTCTTGACTCGGTCCACACTGACGACCGAGTACCACAACGGCGCACCCTGCTTTTGAGCTTCAACGCGGCTAACCCAAACCGCGGGAGCTGCCAGCGCAACTACCGCGGCCGCGGTCAAGCTAGCTCTCAATAGGCGAAACTTCATAGTTCGGTCCTTCTTGGATCCTCTATTTACTACGCTCGCGCACGAGCTGCTGGATTCTGGGATCATCAGCCGAAACGACGCAACGGATTCCAACCGGAGCGCTGAATCCCGCCGGAAAGAGTCTCGGAAGATGGTTTCTGTAAGTCGTCCTGGCTTCGCTCTCAGTGCTTGCGTGATAGAAAGTGCCGCCCCTCATGACCTGATCGTTCTTGTCATAATCAGGGTCCGCGGTCTGATTGCCCTGATACGGCTTGTAAAGCGCGTCGACCCACTCACCCGCGTTGCCGGCCATATTCAACACGCCGTATGAGCTTCGATCTCCGGCCGATTCGGTTGCGGCAACCGGACGATCCGTAGCGATGTTCGCCCGCGCCGCACCGAAATCGTCGCCCCACGGATAAGCCCGTTTCTTGGCCGCCACCGGGTCCCACGACGCCGCCTTTTCCCATTCCTCTTCGCTCGGGATCCGTTTGCCGGCCCAGGCAGCAAATGCCTTGGCATCCTCGATCGTCACTCCCAACACCGGATAGTCCGGCTTTCCTGTGAAGTAGTTGGCGTCGAAGCCCGGGTTCTTAGGATAAGCTCTACGCGTGGCGTCACAGAACTTTTGATACTGCGCATTAGTGACTTCGTATTTATCAATGAAATAGGCCGGCAGCGAGACTTGCCGTGCGGGTCGTTCATCAGGCTCGTGACGATCATCGCCCATCATGAACTCGCCCGCCGGAATGGGTACCATCACACCTTTGTAGTCAATCTCGAACAATAGTTGAGCTTCGCACGTCTGTACTTGCCCCTTTGCGCCGCTCAGCGACGCGAAGAAATCAGCGAAGCCCTCGTGTGACACTCGAACATTTACCCGTCCCGGAGTAAGCCCGGAGATCGTGAGTCCCTCATCGCCGACCTCTCCCTGCTGCGCCACCTCATTTATGTAGACCCGGCTTCCGGCGGGCGCTCCCTTCACGATGAGTGTAAAGCTGCCTCCGGAGGAAGCCCCGGACGGTAAAATCAAATACAGAACTATCGCAAGTGCGGCTATCGCGAGCGCGCCGCCTGCCCAGATGAGCTTGTTCGGGCGGACGCGGGGCTTGGTGATCACCTGACCGGCAGCGGCGGGCGGAACCGAGACGCGTATCTGGTCCGCTTCTCGAGTTGGGCGTTCAACGAACGGGGGTTGACCGCCGGCGGGACTCAGTTCGGTGGCCGCGTAGGCGCTAGGATCGCTGGGACCCTCCACCATCGCAATCGACGGCTCGGCCTGGCCGGTGAATGCCGGACTGCTGTCCAGTCTGGTTGGGCGGATTCCTCCCGCCTGGGTGTCTCGCTGAGCGCTCGAGTCGCCAAGTCTGCCGGTGACCACCCCGCCCATGATTTGTGTCCCGCTGTGAAGCGCTTGACTCAGTTCAGCGGCGAAAATCTGGACATTGGGTGTGCGCGAATCGCGATCGTGCTCGAGGCCGGCCATCACCACTCGTTCAACCGTTTCGCTGATTGATGGCGCAATCGTGCGCAGGCGTATCGGTTCGCTGATGATCCGCTTCATCATGATCGCCTGGGGATTGTCTCCGGTGAACGGCAAGCGTCCGCTCAACATCTCGTACACGATGATTGCGAGTGAATAGAGGTCCGAGCGCGGATCGAGTTCTTCACCCAGAACCTGTTCGGGCGACATATAGACCGGCGTCCCCAGAACAAACCCGGTCTTGGTGAGATTGTCGCTTCCCTCAGACACCGACTTCGCTATTCCGAAGTCGAGCACCTTTACAAAGTCGTTATCTTTGCCCTTGCGCGTGATCATTATGTTGTCGGGCTTGAGGTCGCGATGAATGATCTTGAGCGCGTGCGCTGCCGTCAGCGCTTCGGCGATCTGATTGGTGATATGAATGACGCGCTCGATCGGAAGCACGCGTTCTTCGGCGATCACCCGCGACAGAGCCTTGCCGTCGATGAACTCCATCGCCAGGAAAAGAATCTTGTCATCGGACTGGCCGAAATCGTAGATCGTCACCGCGTGAGCGTTATCGATGCGGCTCGCCATCTTTGCTTCGCCCTTGAAGCGGGGAACGGCATCTTCGTTGCCGGGTGAAACCGCAGTGAGCAGCTTGATTGCGCAGGTGCGGAGCATCTCGGTGTGAACGGAGCGGTAGATCGAGCCCATCCCGCCTTCGCCTATCTTTTTGACGAGCCTGTAGCGTCCGTCCAACAGCCTTCCCAGCATGGGGTCCGCGGTGGGATCGATCGAAATGAGTTTTGAATGGTCGGCGGAACAGATTTCAATTGAGCCGTCGAAGTCTTTGCCGCATTGCGGGCAGATGTTCATTGCTTAGATTGCTGAAGCTTGCCGAGGACGAAGCTTTCGCAATCGAAAACTATATTAGGTGGTATGAGTTGTCAAGATATGGGTCTACTCGCGTTTTGGGATCTAGGTGACAGGTAGGTTGCAACGCGAGGATGGAGGATCGAGAGAGGTTTGTGAAGTTTGCTCTGAACTTCCGGAGACGTCTGCTCCCGCCGATCCCTCAATTACCATCCAATGCGAGACCCCTCCCTGCTCCGCTGAGTGACTTCGTTTATTCCGTGCCGACCATTTTGACGGTATAACCTATCATCCTGCCGTCTTTGTCGATTGCAAATTCGATGAAGATATCGTTATGGTTTAGGAAACCGCTCTGAGCATCAACTATCCGCGCGCTGATAAGCTCCTCTCTCTGTCCCATAATTCTGCAAGTTGCTCTGGATCCCAAGACCCAACGGGCCGCGTGCGCTTGTCGATTTTGCGAAAGTCACCGCGTATGATTTTCAGGGAGTTTACTTTGAGATTGTCGATGAATGCCTTGACTTGCTTTCTGTCAGAAGCAACTGGCGCTTGTTTCTTGATCATCCTGTCGACTTCATCAACTGAGACGATATGATGAATACAGCCAGCCAATGCGATAACCGCCACGATAAGCATCAACTCAATGATGCCGAGACGGCCAGTTAGCGATACTTGATAGATACTCATTAGCTCCTCCTCATCCTCTTGCTAGGTCTGGGTCCCGCCAAATGATTTGGGTATCGATCTCGCTCTCCACGCTTGCTATTAGCAATGCCAACCTGTAGGTATGGCGTTTCCGCTTCTGACATAGTGGCTCACAGGAGGTTTTGATTCCAGCCGGGGATCGGCGAGACTCTGATCGGGATCGGCACAGGTGGGAAAACAGTCCAGAAGGGGGAAAGCAGGAGGGGTCAGGCCTGAGTTCATTGACATTTAGTTCCGCCCTCTTCATACGCAACGCCGTGCGGAACCCTTTCGTTTCCATCCTCTCCGCACCGCGCTCCAAAACATGCCGAGGGACGGCTCAGCGCAACTGCCCAGGATTCTTGCGGCTGTCGTGGCGTCGCGTTGACCTGTCGGTCATTCGGTATCACGACAGTCGCCACTCTCGGTGTTGACACAATGTCCGACGGGCTTCCCCCAATGCCGGCTCGTCTGGCTTGCGCTTGCGCCTGTCCAGAGGTTACCTGAATCGGTACGTTGACTTTTTATTGAAACGGCCGATGTTGCTGTGCTAGGTTGGCGATGGGCTTATTAGTTGAGATGAACAGGAACCCGTCACGCTCGTTCATAGTTTACTACGAAGGCACTCATCGTCCTCGATGTTGACCAAACTGGCAAGACCGATGCAAGTTACAATGCGATGCTTGCAGTCGAGCGACCACCGGCGCGGACCTTGTTCTTCTTCCCCGAAGATTCACCGGAGGTCTGGGGTGTGTGAAAGCCCCTGACACACTTGAGCAACGAAACAGTCAAGAAAGCCAGAGTCGGATTGAGCGAGTCAGACCCCGACAACTCTCTGGGGGTATGGCTGCGCCTTCAGAAGTCGCTCGCCGAACGGAACGGCATCGCTCTCACCACGCTCAGCCGCGATGGCGCAGTGATCGGCCGCATCGAAAGCGACAACAGTATTTGCAGGGCGATGCGTGTATCGGCAGCCCACGCGCCGTTGTGTGCGGCGGATTGTGGCGCGGCTTATAGCAACGCGGTAGCCGCCGGCGAGCAAATCAGCTTCAAATGTCACGCCGGCTTGCACTGTTTCGCGATACCGGTTGCAATCGATCGCAAGCAGCTCGTGATCCTTGGCGGAAGGTCATTCGCTTCGACGCGCGAATACACTGAGTTCCTGGACAACTACGCGGATCTGGCGGGAGTCGAAACTGGCGAATGCCTCAAGAACGTCAAGTTCGTCGAGCTTCGCGACCTCAGCCAGGCCGCCGAGTTGGCGGGTTCGACCGCTTCTTACCACTTCCAGAACGCTCTCAAGCCGGATCAACCACCGCCCGACAAGCTCGAGGGTGCGCCTTCGCTTCTCGACGCGCAGCTCGAAATCGCAAGGTTGACCGACCAACTCGAAAGCAGGCGGCGCTCGATCGGACAGTTCTACGAATTCCTTCGATGCATCGCATCGGAACTCGAGTCGCACAAGGTGTATGAATCACTGCTGGCAAAGTTCAGCGAGATCATGAAGGCCGAACGGAGTTCGCTGATGATCTTGAATGAAGAGTCCAACGAGCTCGCCCTGGAAGCGGCTCTGGGAGCGCCTCCGGAGACCAACGGGCCCGTTCGGCTAAAGCTAGGCGAGTCGGTCGCCGGAGCGGTGCTGGCGAGCGGCGCTCCGCTTGTGGTGCGCGATGCGGACAGCGATTCGCGAATCCCAGGCGACCGGCCGGGCCGCTATAAGAGCAAGTCGTTCATCAGCTACCCAATCACGCTTGGCTCACGGAAGGTCGGCGTCATTAACCTCACGGATCGGGCGGACGGCGTTCCGTATGAGCCGGATGATCTGATGATCCTCGAGATGATGGCGCCCCACCTGGCGTTGATCATCGATCGGACTGAATGGGCTAGGAAGGCGGAAGCCTTCCAGCAGATGTCGTTGACCGACCCGCTGACGGGGTTGCCAAACCGCCGGTATCTGCAGGACAGGCTTTTTGAGGAAGTCGAGAGGTCCAAGCGTTACAACACCCCGCTCTCGTTCATGATCATCGACGTCGATCGCTTCAAGAGCTACAACGACGTCTACGGCCACACCAACGCCGATCGGGTGCTGGTAAAGACGGCGCAGCTTCTTCGAAACTCAATTCGAGCCATAGACATGTCTGCGAGGTTTGCCGGTGACGAGTTCTGCATCGTACTTCCCGAAACCGAACTCGGCGACGCGGCTCGTATAGCCGAGAGATTGCGCAGGTCGGTCAGCGAGACCGAGTACACAACAGAAAAAGGGGAGCTGATGGGACAGGTAACGCTCAGCATCGGCATTTCTTCTTTCAGCTCCTCGCGGCAAAGCCCGCTTGCAGTCGTCGAGACCGCCGACCAGGCGCTCTATCGAGCCAAAACCCGAGGCCGCAACTGCGTTGCGGTCTACGAAGATGCTCACGCCGCTGATTAGACATACGATGTCCGAGCCCAACTCGAACCAGGTTCTGAGCCGGCTGTCCAATGAAGAGTTCGTGAATAGAGAAGCGGAGCTCTCGAGGATCTGCTCTCTTAACAACTCGGACTCGAGCCGGCTTGTGCTTTTGATTGGCCCGCCGAGGTGCGGCAAGACCGAGATCCTGCGCCAGAGTTATGATCGCCTTTTCCACGAACGCGACAATGTAATTCCATTCTATTATGCGCTGAGAAGATCTGGGATTGACCTCGAAACCTTCGCGCGTGATTACTTCTCAAAAGTTCTCGCTCAGTTCATCGCGTTTCGCCGAAACGAGCCGAAATTGATCGGCGCCGCTGATAAGTCGCTTTCCGATATTGTTCGCGCCGCCGCGCCCGAAGATTACGTCTGGGTGAGATCAGTGGTCGATTCGTTCACGCGTGCTTCAGAAGCGCGTGACAAGTCTCTCATGGCGCGCTGTGCCCTCTTGGCTCCGGGAGCAGCGGGGGCAACCGCGAAGCTCAAGCCGCTCGTGATGATCGACAATTCACATCTGCTTGAAGGAAGCGAGATTCGCGCCGAGTTTCTGCGGGCTCTGGAGGCCAGATCGGCCGCCGAGGGTGCCAGGTCGATACATGTGCTCACAGGTCTGCGGCGAGTGATAAAAGACTTAGCAGGCGCCGATGACGAGTTGATTGGCCGGATCGAAATGATTCATCTCGACCAGATGGGCGAGGAGAGCGTGGAAAGGCTGATCCGCCGGCGGACCGAACGCCTGGGAATCGCGACCAGCGACTCGACTATCGAGTTGATGATTCAACAACTCAATCACGATCTGTTCTACACCCGCGCGATCGTCGACGCGGCGACGGTGCGCGGGTCGCTCAGAACGTTCATGGACTTCGAAAAACTTTACGCGGGGGAAATCCTCAACGGGCGGATCGGCCAGTGCTTCGACGCGGTCCTTCGCGAAGTTGCTACTGAGCTGGGATCGGGCCGCGCCGCCCTCGAGGCCCTCGCTCTCGTCCTCGAAGCCGATCTGCCGGTTCCGGTGGACGCCGTCAGTGAGCGAATGAGCGAACATTGCGGCGATGCCGAGGCGCTGCTTACGCGCCTGCACTCGCGCGAGTTTCTGAATGTAAGTTGCGGGTTTGTCAGCGGCCCCGCTGATCCGGTGCTCTCGGACTACTTGCGAGCGAGATACCGCGAGCAGATCTTGGGCGCATCGACGCAGGCAACCGGGGAGGATCTCCTCAATGAGAAACTCAAACAGTCGTACGAGCTGATGATGTCGCGATACAATCGAGCAATCCAGGCGCAGCTAATCGAGCTCATATCAGGTTTTGACTCTCAGACCCTGCCCGGAAGCCTGTTGGATCAGGACTCGTTTGAGAAGCGCTATCGCGGGATGAGCCGGGTGCAGATCCGGCGGGTCCTCGACGATGAACTCGATCGGGTCCGGCTTCCGCAGATCGTGCTGGTGCGTGAAGCGGGATCGAGCGAACAGCCGGGGCTACAATGGCGAATATTCGAGGCGAGCGGGTTCGACGGCGCCATTTATACCGACGCGAACGCGGTGTTGTGGCTCATCGCGCTCATAAACTCGAAAGAACCCCTCGATCTGGAAACGCTGGGACGCATAGACCAGCGCGTCGAGGCTGCGTTGCGCGGTCACGCCGCGAGGCAGGCTCCGGCCCCTCAAGTCGTTCGGTGGTACATCAGCAAAGAAGGTTTCTCGGCAGTCGCATCTGAGCGACTTGCCGGCATGCACGCCTACCGCTCCACTTTCTCGCATCTGGATCTGATTCAGGATCACTTGACCAGGCTCGCCCTCGAAGGCGAGGTGCGTCCAGCGAGCGAGTTCGAGCTGGTGATACCCGTCGAAGACGAAGCCGAATTAATCGCTGCCCGCACCGCGGAACAGATCGCGCGCGCGGCCGGTTTCGACACCGAGTCGGTCAATCAAATCAAGACCGCAATCATCGAAGCTTGTATCAACGCGGCGGAGCATGGCGACAGCCCCGACAAAAAAATCCATCAGCTCTTCGCAATTGACGAAGATAGGCTTATAATCACCGTGTCCAACAAGGGCAAAACGTTTGGCTGGGCGAATGAACCATCGGCCCCCTCTGTCGTTCAGCCGGCGAAGGGCACGCGCGGAAGAGGACTTCAGATAATCCGAGCATTGATGGATGAAGTGAAGTTCGAGAGAACCGACGACGGCGCGCGCCTGGTGATGATCAAATATCTCAAACGCCCCGGCAATCAATAGCAGGAACATCACGGATCGCAGCGGCTGGAGCCGGCGACACTCACCGTCGTCTGGTTGCTTGTCTGTTGCTGTGGAGGGCACGCAATGACCGCTCCTGAGATCAGATCGAGACTGGTGGATGACGCCGCGGTGATTTACCCCGGAACGTATCTCAACCAACTGCGCGGCGAGAGCATCGAGAATCAATGCCAGGAACTGCTGGCGAGTGGGATCCGCAACATCGTGATCAACTTCGAGGAGACCGAGTTGATCAACAGCATCGGGATCTCGATACTGCTCGGAGTGATTGAGTCGGTGAATCACGCGCAAGGCGCATTAGTACTCTCGAATATGAATGCCTCGAATCGCGAGCTGTTTGAGATGCTTGGGCTGATGTCGCACGTCGAGATGCTGGAGACGGAGGAAGTCGCACTCGAGAAGCTTTGCCGCGTCGAAACGATCGTGTGATCACATATCACGAATCACGCATCACGCATCACGCATCACGAATCAGGAGAAACCTATGGACCTCACCCACAGGAAGATGCTGCACAACTTGAGCGCACTTGGCGATCTCGCCGCCGAGATCAGCTCCACCCACAACTTCGAAGACGTCACCAGAGCCTCGCTTCACACCTTGCTGGGCGCCCTTGCGATTCCGCGAGGGGCGATCGCTCGTTACACCAGCAAGCCTCGGCAGTTGAAGATCGTCGCCGCCAAGGGAAGCGCCGGCGCGGCAGGGCGGCGCATCGCTTTGAACCGCGATGAAGTCGAGCGCCTTACGGATCACGCGCATCCGATGTCCGTGCAGGCACAGAACAACGGGCTTGCGCATTTTGTGGGGCGCCACGGGGATTTGCTCAAGCGCCTCCGCGCTCACCTCTGCGTTCCGATGATCGCCCGCGGGGAGTTGATGGGCTTGATCTACCTTTCCGAGAAGTTCACACGCGAGGCGTTCACCGAGGACGACATCGAGATCATCAGCGCGATATCGCGAAGCATCGCAATGGCTTTCTACAACAACCGGCTGCTTGTATCGCTCAAGCGCAAGGCGGAAGAAAACCGGCGGCTGTACGCGGAGACGCGACAGCTTTATCGCGACACCGTCCGTGCTTTTGGCGCGGCAATCGACTTGAAAGACACCTACACCGCCGGCCACTCGGACCGCGTCGCTCGCTACGCCGAAGCTATCGCCCGCGAGATGGGCGTGACCGGGCAGGAGCTCGAGCACATTGGGGTAGCCGGATACCTGCACGACATCGGAAAGATCACCGTCGATCGCGCGATCATCAACAATCCGCGCCCGCTGACTGACAAAGAGTTCGGCGAGCTGAACAAGCACGTGACCACCGGCTTCGAGATTCTGTCGAACATCCGGCGGCCCTGGGACCAGATCGCTTATATGACCAAGTGTCATCATGAGAAAGTTGACGGCACGGGTTACCCCGCGGGTCTGAAAGGAGATGAGATACCTCTGGGCTCGAAGATCGTTACGCTCGCGGATTCATTCGACGCGATGATGACGGATCGTCCTTATCGCGCTCGCTTCACCCTCGAACAAACGCTTTCGGATTTGCGCCGGCAAACGGGAAAGCAATTCGACGGAGAGGTAGTCGCGGCGTTCTGCCGGTCGTTATTGAAGGAGATCAACGGCACGACTCGGGACCGGGTGTTTATTCCAATGATCGGGTTGAGGTTCGATCGAGTCGCGATATCCGCAACGCTGGACTCGATGCTCGGCGAGTTGGATGGGTCAAGCTCTGAGTATCGGTCAGCCGCATCGTGATCGAGCCGTTTTGCTGACTGGTGCCAGGTAGCGGCGTTGAGTCGATCAGGTATCAGGCCACAGGCTTGAAGATCACATGTTTGATGTCTTGCACCTCCCGCCGAACATCTTGCACCTGCTGGCGAACGTCTGCCAGGTCACTTTCAACCTTCTGGAACCTTACGTCAACAACATCAAATCGCGAATCGACGACTTCGAATTGCGAGTCAATCTCGTCTTACGGTGCTTCTTCCTACCCGCCGGCGCGTTTACGATTGAGCTCCGTCAGCGTTTGCTTCAGCTGATCGAGCTTCTCACCCGCTTCGCGATGCTTGCCTTCCGCGGTCAATCGTTCGTAGTCCGATAAAAGTTGTTGGGCTTGTCTCAATAGCCGGTCGATCTCGGCGGAGGCAGCAGGTCCAGGAGGCTGACCTTGCGCCGGAGCCTGACCGGGCGCGGGTTGTCTCGAGGTCACCTGCGACTCGGGTTGTCCCGATGGCCGCAAGGGCCCGCCTTGCTGGGCTGAGAGTCCCGGAAACAGCAACGCCAGCGCTTCGTCAAAAGTCTTCGCGGTTTTCAACTGGTCTTGAATCGCAACCGCCACTTGTCTCAACTCCGGAAGCTTGGAGGTGCCGTCCGAGGCCTGCAAATAAAACGGCTCGACGTAGAGCAGCGAAGCGCCGATAGGAATCACAAGCAAGTTGCCGCGCAGGAGTTCCGAGCCTCGCTGACTCCAGAGTGTCATCAACTGTGAAAGCTGAGGATCCTGATTAATGCGCGCCCTGATTTGCGCCGGCCCGTTCACGGTCACGTTCTTCGGAAAGCTGTATACCAGCGTTTGCCCGTAGTGCGCTCCGTCGTTGCGCGCCGCGAGCCAACCGATCATATTGCTGCGACCACCGGAGGGCGTGAACGGAATTATGTTTGCGAACTCAAGCGAGGGGTTTTGCTCGCCCGGCAACTGCATCAGCACGTGATAGGGCTGCATCGACGAGGCCTCGGCGCCTTGCTGCGCTTCGCCCGCGGCGATCGCCCACAGGTCTTCGTGGTTGTAAAACGTCTGCGTGTTCTGCATGTGATACAGCGTGTACACGCGAGCTTGGGTGTTCACCATCAGGCTCGAATAACGAACGTGGGCGAGCAGGTCTTCGGGCATCTCGCTCTTCGCGCGAAACAGACTCGGGAAGATATCCTGATAGGCAGCGATAATTGGGTCGTCGGTCTCGAAGACGTAGAAGGTGACGGTTCCTTCGTACGCATCCACCACTGCCTTGACTGAGTTGCGCATGTAGTTGACGTTTCGATCCGACACCTGGTACGCGGTGGAGTATGGATATGCGTCCGAGTAGGTGAACGCGTCGATGATCCAATAGAGCTTGCCGTCGCGGCCTATGACGATATACGGATCATCGTCGAACATCAGAAAGGGAGCGATCTCGTGAACCCGTTCGCTCACGTTGCGGCGAATCAGAACGCGGCTGTCTCGGTTGATGTAGTCGGAGAAGAGCAGGTTTGTGCCGTCGCCTAGGTAGAAGCTCAGCGCGAGCTGCCGGAACACTCCGCCCACCCGGATTCCCGCGCTGCCTGCATATGCTGTGTAGGATTCGGTGTTATCGGGAGCGGGATAGTCGAACTCCGGTTGAGTCGCGCCCTGAGGCTTCGTGCGTACGTACACGTGCGAGTTGCTCGCTTCGCCAAAATAGATCTCTGGACGGGTGACTTTGATCTCGGGAGCACTGCTTTCGACCGGCATATTCCTGAGCACCAGGTTGGGCAGCCCTTCAGGCGTGAACTCGTTGACTGTGTTCATAGTCACGCCGTAGCCATGGGTATACACGAGGTGCTGATTGATCCAGTTTCTGGACTGCTCAGGCAACTGGTCAACATTCATCTCACGCGCACTCAACATAACCTGACGCAGCCGGCCGTTTATCGTGTAGCGATCTACGTCGGGCATATGGAAATCGTAATAGGTTCGAATCTCCTGGATCTGCGAGAGCGTCGATTGAAGCGCTCGCCGGTCCCATAAGCGGACGTTGTCAAGAGTGTCGCGATTCGCCTGAAGCTCCTGGACGGTCAAGGTCGGTTTGGGTTCGAAGGAACGTTCTTCAAACCGGTCGATGGCGAACGCCTTTCTGGTCATCTGGATATTGTGCTCGATAAAGGGCGCTTCTTTGGCAAGTTCGTTAGGCTTCACCGACAGCGAGTAATAGGTTCCCGGAATTATTCCCAGTGCGATCACCCAAACCGCAGCTACCAGCCCCGCAAGCCACGCGAGCGTTCGCATCCGCTTCATGAACAATCCGTTCACCACCAGCACTATCGACGACAGTACCAGGAGGACGATCACAATGTTCATTCCCATCAGCCGCACGTTGGCATCGGTGTAGTCGACTCCTGTGAACAACTCGTGTGTTCCGTGTAGAAGGTCGAAGCGGTCGAGATAGGTGCTTGCGCCGAGCATCAGCGCGAAGCCCGCGCCCGCAAGACTCACCGCAGATGCCACTCTGCGGCGCACGTCCGAAGTCAGCGTGCCTCTCATTCGCTCGAGGTACCAGACGTAGGCTGAAGCGGCAGCCACCGCGATAAATATGATCACGGAGATTGTCTGCAGCCAGCCCACCACAAGCCCGAGCACCGGCAGCTTGAATAGGTAGAATCCAATATCGCGGCCGAAGATCGGGTCGGTGACGTTAGCCGGTTGCGAGTGAAGATACAACGCAAACTGGGGCCATTGCTGGCTCAGGCTCAAGGCGGACACAAGGGCTATGATTGCCGGCAGCGCCCACACTGCGGGACGATAGACCCACGGCAGAAAGTTCACTTCGCTCAAATCCTCGGGCGACGAGATGCGAAACTTCGGACGCTCAGTTAGCTCGGGAAGGGCCCTGCTCAAGAACACGAACGGCACGCGAGCGATCACGAACGAAAGGACCAGGAAGATCAGGAAAAGCAAGCCGCCCAAACGAAACTTGTACCAGTAAACCGAGGGGTAGCCTATTGCCGAGAACCACAGCGAGTCGATGTAGATGTTGAGGAGTTGAGAGCCGGAGAACAGGATCGCGAGTACGATCACCCCGATGAAAATCAGTCCGATTCGCCGTTTACGACGGGGCCTGATATCTACTACGTCAAACAACCGGTCGTCGTCCATGGTGCGGCCATCATAGTAGAAGCCTGGCTGAAGGGCAATCGATCCCTCTTCCCAACCTGTGAATGTTGTTTGTTATGCTTGCGGCGCTGGAAGGCAGCTCTTGAGGTCTACCCGTTTTAGCGCGGGGGCCCTCTTGCCTCCAAAACCCTTTTTGAGGTGGTATGGTGTTGCTCAATGCTCGGCTAACGCAGATTTGAGAAATCCGGAAACTCGCTCGAGATACATCTCAGGATTCGCCTGAAATCCATGCCCGTGAACGTTGTCGCCGGGGCCTTCCACAATCAACAAATCGCGCTTCGAACTCCGGCATGCTTGATAGAGCCGTTCGGCTAGCTCGGGAGGCATGCGTCTATCGTGTGCCGCCGCGATGAACATGATCGGCCGGTCGCCTATTTGTTTGACTGCTTCGAGTGCGTCGAGCTTTGAGCCCTCGAAGCCCGCTCGATTCTCCATGAAAAACTTCAACTCGTTCCCGATCGGGAATACGGGCAGGTGGAGAAACAGCTTGAGATGATGGTCGATCGTATGATCGAAATTGAGGAACGAGCTGTCTGAGATAACCGCCGACACTTCGGGAGTCTCCGCCGCCGCAAGCAACGCCGCCGTAGCTCCCATCGAAATGCCGAACAATACTATTTTGTCGGTCGTGCGCAGCTCCTCGCGCAGATAACGCACCGCAGCCTCGACATCGAGCCGTTCTTTATAACCCAGGCTAACTCGGGAAGCCCCGCTCGCGCCGTGGTTTCGCGAGTCGTACAACAATGCTCCGTAGCCCTGCTTCCACAAATCCATTGCGCGCTCCAGCAGCTCGCGGCGTGATCTAAATAATCCGTGGGAGTACACGATCGTCGCGTGTTTATCCCCGCTCGGGACCAGCCATCCGCTGATCCTCACTCCGTCCGATGTCTCGAATTCCACATCCTTGAACTGCGCGCCGAAGAATGCAGGACTGTCTGTCAGGTTGCGATCCATTGGACGCGTTCCTGCGCCGGTGACCAGCACGGCGAGGCCCCAGGGAATCACGCCGAAGACCAGAATAACGACGAGTATGATCAGCGTGATGAGCACGCGCTTAAGAATGCGTCGCCAGCGGCGCGGCTTAGGTTTCGAGGGTTCTAAAGTTCCGGATTCAGTCATCGCTATATCATTCGTCCTCTTCGAGGCTCACGGGCTCCTTCATTACAAAGATGCAGGCGGCCGCTCCCAGAGTAACGATTCCGCTGAACAAACCAACTGAACGGTATCCAACGTTGTCGTAGAGCGGTCCGCAAACCAACGTAGCGATTGCGATGCCGATCTGTGACGCGGTGTTCCGCGCCGCCACCAGCGTGCCCCGCGCGCTGCGAGGAACAAGCTCGGTAGCAAGCGCGTGAAGCGGGCCCTGTCTGAAGGCGAACGCAAGAGCGGCGATCATCAACGCGGCGTGAAGAACAACCCCTCGACCCAAAGAGGGAATCACCAACAGCATCGAGGCGAGCACAACTGTGCTCAGTATTGAGACGCCTCTCTTGCCGAGCTTGTCTGAAACCGGCCCCGCCACAAAGACTCCGATCAACAGCGAAACGCCTATGGCAAAGAACACGATGTCGAATTCGCGAGTAGTGAACTGTAAGCTCTGCTTGAGCCACGAGCCCAGATAGAAAAAGAATCCAACAAAGCCCCCCGACACGCAGAACGCCGCGGCTATCGCGGCTATACGCTCGCGATTGTCGAACAACAGTCTGATATTGTGAAATCGCCGCGATACCAGCGTGGTAGGGTCCGTCATCAGATGCTTGTCTTCCGGGAGCAGGGCCAGCACAGACACGAACGTAAACACCGACAATATCCCGAACACCACGAAGCTGAGGCGCCACCCCCGCCACTGCGCGATGTTGTTGGCGACCTGTACGCCCACCACCAACGCGCCGAAGTATCCTGCCTGGACGATGCTCATCGCAACGCCGCGCCGCTTGTACGGAAAATAATCTGCGACGTAAGCTATCGAGCAGGTCGAGAACGTCCCTGCCGCAAACCCGGTGAACAACCGCACCACCGCAAGAATGCTCAGATCTCGAATCAATCCCACTGACGCGAGTGAGGCGCCAAACAGAATCGAAGCATACAGCAGGAACCTGCGCCGGCCGAAGCGATCGGACAGCGGTCCGATCAGAAGCGCCGCAGTCGCGTTTGCGAGAGCATAAGCCGGCCCGATCAGCCGGCCGACTTCGCCTTCCTTTAATCCAAATTCTCTCGCGATCAGAGGCAGCAGCGGCGAGATCATCTGGTTATCGCTGCTGCCCAGGAAGTAAATCAGGAACAGGATTGCTATTACGACGCCGGGGCGAGCCGGGGAGCTTGTCTGGTTGCCGGCCTCGGCCTGCTGGGTCTTCGGTGCCGTCATTCGTCTCTGTGAGCCGCCAGGTAGCGTTGTTTAGCAGCGATTCCGAGCACTGAAACGCGCCGCTAACCCACTCGTGCGATGCTAGTGGAACGGGTGAGCGCGTGTCAAACAGACGTGCCCTCAACCTCGAATGCATGCGGCGTTTAGAGTACCCACTTTTGTCGGGTCTTTATTCCTGCTCTGCCGCAAAGCCCGGCTAAAGCCGGTACTCTGAACCCTCGTGCTTCTCAGTTGGCTCGCATCGAGCGCCAACTCGCAACGGAGTGATAGAATCAACGTCCATTGAGGAACTATGAAGCTGACAATCCTCGGTTCCGGCACGGTTGTTCCGAGCGGCGATAGAAACTCCGCGGGCTACTTCGTGGAGCTCCCCGGCGTTAGGCTGATGATGGACTGCGGGGCGGGAACGGTGCACGCCCTCGATAGATTCAAGTTGCCTTGGGAACAGATGACCCATCTGTTCATCAGTCACTTTCACGTGGATCACGTGGGCGAGCTTGCTGCTCTCTTCTTTGCGTTTCGCTACGGCATGAAAAGTCTGCGCAATGAACCGTTGGCCGTGATTGGGCCGGATGGACTCGATCGCGTGATGGATGCGCTTAAGCTCGCATATGGCGAAAGGCTTTTCGAGCCGAAGTTTCCCGTAGCGGTTCAGATCATTAAGCCGGGTGAGTGCGTCAAACTGGGGCCGGGCTCAGCACTCTCGGTTGCGAAGACGCCGCATACTCCGGAGAGCCTCGCGGTTAGAATCGAGAGCGGCGGTGGCGCTCTCGGTTACACCGGCGATACGGCCTTCAGCGAAGAACTCGCGGACTTCTTCAGCGGCGCCGACGTTTTGATTTCCGAATGCTCGTTCCGCGAACCGCGCGAGGACGTTCCTCACCTTTCGGCAAGGGAAGCCGCGTTATTGGCGAGCCGAGCCGGCGCATCGCGGTTGATCGTAACTCACTTCTACTTCGAGGTCGACGAACCAGCTTTGAAGCAGGAGCTCGAAGCAAACTTCGCCGGCGAATTAATTGTGGGCCGGGATGGGTTGAGTCTTGACGTCCCGACGATATGACCACCGAGACCAGGTTGCGCGCTGAAATGATGTGACCGCTGACACAGACTGGCGACTGCGAAGGATGAAGAATATTCGCGGGCTGGTTTTCACAAACCCAAAACCCTGTGTCGCCTCAAACTTGACGCGGCCAGATCGAAAGAATAGGTTGGCGCTGGAGGCGAACAAGGAATAACGGGAGGTGGCTCCATGAGTGTCGCAGCAAAACTGAAGGAATGTCTCGACAGCAACAGGGTTGCGTATGACGTTCTGACTCATCCGCAAGTTTACACCGCGCAGGATGTGGCCTCCGCGGCGCACGTCCCAGGCAAGGAGCTGGCGAAGTCGGTCGTATTGAAAGCAGACGATCGATATGTGCTTGCGGTTCTGCCTGCACCACTGAAGGTAGATACGGATCGGTTGAGGGAGGAGCTTCGCGCAACGGAAGTGCGAATTGCGCACGAGTTCGAATTTGCGGCAATGTTTCCCGGTTGTGAGCTCGGCGCGATGCCGCCGTTCGGCAATCTATACGGCGTCGACGTATTTGTGGATCGCTCGCTGAGTTGCGACGAAGAAATTGTCTTCAACGCGGGATCGCACGTGGAGGCGATACGGATGAAGTACAAGGACTTTGAGCGGCTTGTTCATCCGACAGTCGGCGACTTCGTATCGAGCAAGTGAGATCAAGCGGTGTGATCTCCGCCCTCACTCTCAGAGTGCGTTAGAGTCCGCTTCTTCGCTCATCACACATGACGCGATGGCGAAAAGGGGAGGTTTCGTTCTACACGAGCTCTCCGCGTTGGCGTCTGAAAACTAGGTGCCCGAACGAAGCTTGCTCATCCCGGAGCTTCGGTGAAAACAAATGACTAATCTACTTCTCTCGCGCAAATTGCCTGTTGCGGCGTTTTGCCTGTTTTTTATATCGACCATTTGCACGACCCCCTCCCGAGGTCATCAAGGTGGGCAGGCCCAAAGCGCACAACCTCGGCGTGACGCTCACGTAATAATGATTTCGATAGACGGGCTGGTGCCCGAATATTACCTGGAGCCCGCGCGTCTGGGGCTCAAAGTGCCGAATCTTGTGAAGATGAAGCTGGGCGGCGCCTACGCCGAAGGCGTCGAGGGCGTGTTTCCGAGTGTCACTTATCCTGCTCACACCACGATGATCACCGGCGTGCGCCCCGCGGTTCACGGCATCGTTCAGAATCGCATCTTCGAACCACCAACCGAGCCGCAGACCCGAGAGTGGTATTGGTTCGCTGAGGCGCTCAAGACTGAAACGCTTTGGAGCATGGCCAAAAAGTCCGGGCTGGTTACCGCGAATGTGGGCTGGCCGGTCACCGTCGGGGCGGATATCGATTACAACGTTCCGGAGATCGCCGATCCGAAAGAGAACCCCCAGACCGGCAAACGAACTGCTCAATACTCGACGCCCGGTTTATTCGAAAAGGGGCTAGCCGCCGGCACGGGAGGCGACGACACAACTGATGGACGCCGAACGGCGATATGTGAGTACATCATCAGCACCTACAAGCCTAACTTGATGCTGATTCACCTTATCGGGCTTGACGACGTACATCACAAGAACGGCCCGCGCAGTCCCGCAGCAATAGAGACGGCTGAGCGAATGGACGCTTACATTGGCCGGATAATCGAAGCGGTTCGCAAGGCCGGCTTCTTTGAGCAGACGACGTTCTTCCTTGTCTCGGATCACGGCTTCGCCGAGGTGACCAGGAAGTTCGAACCCAATGTTGTATTGGTGAAGCAGAAACTCATAACGCTCGGCCCAGATGGTAAGGCGACGGATTGGAAGGCGGCAGCCTGGCCGGCGGGAGGTTCGTGCGCGATTGTGCTGCGCGACGCGAATGACCGAGCGACTGCCGAGAAGGTCAATGAGGTATTCGGCAAAATAGCCGCGAGCAAAGGGCCCATCAACCGGCTGGTAAACCAGGCCGAGATCAAGAAGTTGGAATCGATCCCGACCGCCGTGCTGATGCTTGACGCGGCGCCGGGTGTGTCGTTTGATGAAGCGCTGACCGGACCCGAAGAGCACGAAGCCAAGAACTATCGCGGCACGCACGGTCAACTGCCGTCGCGCGCGGAAATGCGATCGTGTCTGATCATCTACGGCGCAGGGACGAGAGTTGGCTCAAAGATGCCGTTGGCCCGAATGATCGACATTGGACCGACGGCGGCTGCGGTGCTCGGATTGAGGTTTGCCAATGCAGAAGGAACGCCCATCGCGGAGTTGCTGAAGCCTGGTATCATCCCGCCCCTTCCGAAGAAGGAAAAGAAGAAGGATCAGCGGGAACAAGTCCCTCTTTCCAACCTGTGATCGATCCTTCAATTCTGTTTGAGCTCCGGGTGAAGCGCGCAACAGTCCGACCAGATTTCATAAGATGAAGATCATAGTCTGCATCAAGCAAGTCCCCGAAGTCAGCGAGATCAAGTTCGATCCTCGAACAAAGACAATAATACGAGAGGGCGTTCCCAACTCGGTGAATCCATTCGACCGGCGCGCGCTGGCCGAAGCGATCAGGCTCCGCGATCTCGATGGCGGGGAAGTTGTAGTTGTAACGATGGGCCCTCCACAGGCTCGCGAGGCGCTTGTCGAATGCCTTGGAGCGGGAGCCGACCGGGCACTTCATCTTGTCGATCGAGCCTTCGCCGGCTCGGACACGCTCGCTACTGCTCGCGCGCTCGCGCTCGCGCTTCGACGCGAGCAATACGACATCATCTTTTGCGGTAAGTACAGCGTCGATGCTGAGACCGGTCAAGTGGGCCCCGAGCTTGCTGAGTTGCTCGACTTGCCGCAAGTCACCGGCGTGACGTCGCTCACCGCAGCCGATGACCGCAAGACGGTGAGAGTCGAGCGCGAGACCGACGAAGGTTTCGAGACGATAGAGTGCGACTTGCCGGTGCTGCTCACTGCGGCCGAGCGGCTCATCCGTCCCATCAAGGTCAAAGAGCCACAGCTTGAAGTCGGACGTACAAAACCCATCGTTGAAGTGAGCGCCGAAGGCTTATGCGCGGATACCGGAATCTTCGGATTGCCGGGCTCGCCGACTTGGGTCCACGAGATTAGATCGCTCGCCCGAACTCGTGTGGTCGAGATGATCGACGGGGTGAGCGCACACGAAAAGGCTGCGAGGCTGGTTGAGCGACTTGAATCGCGCGAAGCATTCACTACTGGATTGGAATCATGTGAGCTCACGTCTTTCGAGGCGGCTGAGATTGCAGGCGAGCGCGAAGTCTGGGCGGTCGCCGAGGTGATGAACGGAGCGCTGCGGAAGGCCACCTTCGAGTTGCTGGGGAAGGGAATCGACCTGGCGGGCAAGCTCAAAGCACGGCTCGCGGCTGTCATTGCCGGAGAGAATGTTGCCCGCCACGTAAGCTCTCTTGCGGCACACGGAGCGGACCGAGTCTATCTGGGCGATCACGAGCAGCTCGCTAGATACTCGACGGCCGCCTACACCTCGCTGTTGGTCGACGCGATCAAAGCTTACAACCCTCTGGTGGTGCTCATCCCTTCAACGTCAAACGGGCGGGACCTCGCTCCTCGGATCGCAGCGCGTCTGGAAGCAGGTTTGACCGCCGATTGCGTGGACCTGGACGTGAACGAACGCGGCGAGTTGATGCAGTACAAGCCCGCGTTCGGGGGGAACATCGTCGCGCTGATCTACTCGAGGACGCTTCCGCAGATCGCGACGGTGAAGCCCGGCATGCTCCGCGCCGCGCGACCGGACAATTCGCGAAGCGCCGAGATCATTCGCCTCTCGAAGCCGACGACTGAAGACACTCGCACGCGGCTGATCGAGATTCGCAGGGAGGTGTCACGTGACGTCGCGGAGCTCGATGAGGCGGCGAGAGTCATCTGTATAGGAACGGGGATCGGCGGCCCCGAGAACTTGCCGGCGATCGAAGCGCTCGCGCAATCGCTTGAGGCCCAGATTGGGGCGACGCGTCGCGTTGTGGATCAAGGCTGGCTACCCAGGCATCAGCAGATCGGCCTTACGGGCAAGGTGATCTCGCCGGCGCTTTACGTTGCTATCGGCGTTCGCGGCGCGCTCAATCACACGATCGGGATACAGCAGTCGGGCACGATCGTCGCAATCAACAATGATCCTGACGCTGAGATATTTCATAGTGCGGACTTCGGCATAGTCGGCGACTGGGCGGAAATAGTGCCGGCGCTTACGCGGCGGCTCGAGAGCAGACAGCAATAGACTTGGCGTCTTTGCGGTTCTTTGCGTCCTTGCGCGAAACCGGTCTTGCGAGTCATGTTTCGCGCAAAGACGCCAAGAACCGCAAAGACGCAAAGGAACCGCAAAGACGCGATGCTCGGCGTTGAAGCCCAATAATGAAGTTGATATGATGCAGGTCGAGGTCATCAGGCAATGCGTTTCTTCGCCTCGTTAGCCCCGCTCGTGATTTTACTCGCAGCTCCGCAAGCCGAATTGGCGCAATCCAATCGCGCCACGATCGTCGACACAAAGCAAGCAGCAGTAACTGCCTTCGAAGAGGGACAAAACGCTCAGCAACGTGGAGACCTCCACTCGGCGGTGAGGCTTTATACAAACGCGGTTTCGTTCGATCCTTCGTTGTATCAAGCCTATTACCAACGCGCCACGGCGCTGGCTGCGCTTGGCCGGGATAAAGAGGCCGAAGCCGATCTTAAGAAGGTCAACGAGCTCGAGCCGAAGTTCGCTCGAGCTCATCGAGCGCTTGGGCAGATCCTCCTTGATCGAGGGCAAACCGACGACGCCAAGCGCGAGTTAGCCCGCGCGATCGAGTTGGAGCCAAAGCTGCCCGGCGTACGTGTCTACTATGCGAGCGCGCTTCTCAAGTCCGGCGAGCCTGACCGAGCGATTGAACACTTGAAGACCGCCGTCGAGCAGCGCGAGGAGCTGCCGCTGGCTTACGCGTTGCTGGGGCTCGCCGAGGAGAGAGTCGGCAGGACGCCGGATGCGTTTGCCGACTACACCCGCGCCATCGAGCTTGATGCTTCGAACGCCATCGCTCACGAAGGCCGAGCGCGCATCTTCGAGGGTCGCGGTGAGACGGCGAAAGCTATCGAAGAGTACACTGCGGCGTTCAAGGCGCAACCTTCGCGTGATGCCGCTATCAAACTAGCCGGGCTTCACACGCGGGCGGGCCAGGCGCAGGCAGCGATCCAGATCTATCGACGGTTGTTGCTCGAAAGGCCCGACGACTTTGCGGTCCGCGCCGAGATGGCGTGCGTGATGGCAGAAAACGATCAAGCCGAAGAGGCCGAAACAGAAATCACTCGCGTGCTCACCGCAAGACCAAACGACGCAAAGCTGTTGGCCAGATTCGGCGACTTGTTTTACAAGAGTAAGCCCGCCGTGGCTGTCGACTACTACAAACGAGCGGTCGACGCTGACCCGGGCGACATTCGCAGCCGAGCTCAGTTGGGCGCCTCGCTTGTACGATCGCTGCAGATCGAAGCCGCCGTGCCTGTGCTCAACGATGTCATCGCGCGCGATCCACAGAATTACCCCGCGCACGCCAGTCTTGCAACCGCTCTGTTCAAGCAAAAGCTGTATCTGGAAGCCGCGCGCGAGTTCCTCTGGATCATTCGCTCAAAGCCTGAGGTCCCGGTCAGCTATTACTTCCTCGCGATCTCGCTCGACCACCTCGGTGATTGCGAACAGGCTTACCGGTCGTACCAGGAATTCGTGCGCCGCGCCGATTCGGCAGCCAACAAGAATGAAGTCGAGGAAGCGAATACAAGATCTGCCCAGTTGCAAAGGCTGATGAAAGAAGGTAAGTGCAAGTCCGCGCCCAAGGGAAAACGGAAATGAAGGGTCCGAAAGAGGGAGCAGGTCGAGGAAGCAATCGTTTGACGAGAGTCGTCCTTCGTCTGGCCTTCGCTTCAGCGGTTTTCGTTTCTATCTCCGGCTTCAGCGGCGCGCAACCGCAACTCCCCGAACCACCCTTGCCAGTCGATCCTACTCCTATCGACAAACTGTTGACTGCTACTGACAAGTCCTTGCTGGCGGATGCAGGCAATCCGAAGAAGCTTGTGGAAGCCTATTTGAGAATTTCCGACATTCATCTTCAAGCTGCTTTTGGCGCCATCAAGTCAAACGACCATCGCTCCGCAGAACGCGAGCTCGACATCTATAACAAAGCAGTTGCGGAGGCCGGAAAGGGCGCCTTCGCCCTTCAAGATGGCAAGCGGGGGGCGGCCAAGAAGATAGAGCAGAGCTTGTATCGACAGATCAAGACGCTTGAATCAATCGAGCGTCTGTTTCCAGCCGAGCGAGAGGCGTTTGCCGAAGCCGCACTCAAGAACGCGAAGCAACTGCGCGTGCATGCATTGAACGCGGCGCTGGCATCAGGCAACGGCGTGCTGAACGATCCTGATGAGGAGAAGAAACCTCAAAGCGAGCCCCCCGCGAAAGACCCGCAAGTGAAAGAGCCCCCGCTTTCTCCGCCGCTCGCTCTAAGCGTCGTCGGACTGCGAAGGTCTCTCGTCGCTTTCGCCGGTCGGGTGTCCGCTTCATCATACCTCCGCGGATCAGGCTTCCCGCAGATACCCGGTGATTACCTCACCGAGGAGGAAGACGATCATGTGCGAGAGGCACAGGCCGCGGATGCGCGAGCCAAGGTCTTCATGAAGATTGCGGACCGAAGAATCAAAGCGATCACCGGAGTCACGCCATCACCCGCGGAAAAAAAAGATCAGAAGAGACTTGAGGAGGAAGAGCGTGAATGGGGCGCCCTCCCCAAGCTGAGCCGAGCGGAATTGCTTCGTCACTACGCTCGCGCGATCGCCGAGTGCATGGCGAAGCTTGAAGATGCATACGAGCGGAACCCCAAGAGCTCGGCTCTGCCAAAAGCGCTGGCCGTCTTGCGCGACTCGACTGACAAACACCTGCTAACGCTGCGCGCGCTTGCGACCGACATGAAGGACGAGGCTGAGAATGCGGCGCTTCGGCAGGCGGTGGAAGAGGCCGAGACGGCCAACAAAGGCGCGCGCGATGGGTTGAAGTGAACGCTCGCTTGTAAGTACTATCCGTAATCGCAATCCCAAATTCCGATGTAACGCACGACCGACTTTTCATACGATCGAGATGAACGGTCGTTGAGCGCCCATCAAAAGAAGAACGGGGTTAGATGGCATCAAAGCAACGGAAACGAACCGCCTCGCGCAAAGCTGGTGGAGTCTCTGGCCCTGCCCGCGCGAGGGCTATCGGGGTCCAGGATAAGCCGGAACCGGAGACGCAGCAGCCTGTGCGTAACTGGCTATCGACAAGATCGAAGTGGACGTACACCCTCGCACCGGTGCTTCTGGCGGTTTTGGTTTCGTTCAACACGATGTGGAACGGTTGGGTTGCCGACGATCATACTCAAATCCGCTCCAATGCACAGATTCGGAAACTGAGCAACATACCTCTTTCGTTCACAACAAGTGTCTGGTCCTATGCGACAGGCGATGATGTACTCACGATCGACACTTATTACCGCCCGATCTTCATGGCGCTGTTCACGATAAACTATGCCATCGCGGGACTGGCGCCATGGGCCTGGCATCTGATCAACCTGCTGATCCACGCAGCGGCGACGCTGCTGGTGTTTTTCACGATCAAGGAATTAACGTCGAGGCTTGAAATCGCGTCGCTCACTGCCGCTCTGTTTGCGGTTCATCCGGTTCACGCTGAGTCGGTCGCCTGGGTTTCAGGCATAACCGATCCACTGACCGCGCTATTCCTTCTTCCGGCTTTCTGGTTTTATCTGCGCTTCAGGAAAACGGGACAAAAGAAGTTGCTGATTTTGGTGGCAGTCTTCTATCTGCTGGCATTGTTCGGGAAGGAGACTGCGCTGGCGCTGCCGCTGGTGATCGCTTATTGCGAGCTTTTTCACTTCAAAGAGAGGGCGCCTTTAAAGGTAAGAGTTATAGGAGCTGTGTTGCTGCCTGCTTTGCTCATAGCGCCGACCGCGGTGTATCTGGCGATGCGCTATGTCACCCTGAAGGGGGCGCTATTCGGAACCGGGCCGCGCTATCCGATGGCTTACGCCATGATGACGGTGCCGTTGGCGATACTCAAATACCTCAAGCTGATGTTTCTACCCTGGGGACAGAGCTATCAGCACTACACAGACTTCGTCAGCTCGATTGGCGCGAGCCGGTTTCTTTTGCCGCTGGCCGGGGTCCTGGTGGTCGTGGCGGCAATTGTTCTGACGCGGTCGCGGCTTTTTATTTTTGGAAGCGTCTGGTTCATCGTATTTCTCGCCCCGGCCCTGGCTTCGATGCGGCAGTTTGATCCTGAATACCTGCTTCAAGACCGGTACCTCTACCTTCCATCGATTGGATTTTGTTTGGGACTGGCGCTGATGATCGACTGGTTGGCGCAACGCTGGGGACGCAAAGCGGGAATTGCCGCTGCCGTTGTGTTGCTGGCCGCCTACAGCGTCGCGGACGTGAGACAGAACGGAATGTGGAAGGATGGACAAACTATCTTTGAAAACTGCGTCGACACTGACCCGACCTCGCATGAGGCTCATTTGTCGATAGGTCGAATCTACTATGAACTCGGCCGCGTTCGTGACGGAGAGGAACACGCGCTGAAAGCGCTCGAGCTTGCACCTGCCAGCCCTAACCCGTATCTGCTTCTGGCCTACTTCGCGCGGACGACCGGAAAGCTCGACAAGTCGATCGACTATCTTGAGCGGGGAATCGCGGCTGTGCCTGAGACACCTATTACCCGTTTCAAGCTGGCCACAATGTATCTGAACCTTGGTCTGCTGAAGGCCCAAACCAAGAACCTCGCGGAAGCCGAACACCACATGCTGCGGTCAATTGAGGTATGGCCTCGATCAACGGGTTGGTTGAGTGTGGGCCTGTTCTACTTTGAGCAAGGACGTTATGAGGAGGCACTGGCGATGTTTCTCAAAACCCGCAGCAGCGTCCCCGAGAGATATGCGCTGATCCACGTCAGGCTCGGGCAGGTCTACGATAAGCTGGGACAAATCGCGAACGCTCGCGCCGAGTATCAGAGATATCTCGACCTGTCGCCGGACGCCTCCGACAGCGGAATCGTGAAGGGACGCCTGTCCGCCCTGGCTCAATGATCGACGCTTGAGCACCGTAGTTCGCCCCAGGTTTATGAAATTGACAAGCACTGTTGGCGCGCCATAGAATCGGTCGCGCAACCTCGAAAACAAGAGCCGCCGCCGGCCCCTAAGGGAACGAGTGATCGGATACTTCAAAAGATACTTTGCTGCGCCGGTCTTCATATTGGTTTGGGCAAGCTTCGCGTCAGCGCAGCAACGGCCGCTCATCACCGAAGACGTCGACATCATCAAGCCGGGCGTTATTCGCATCGAAACGGGGTTTGAGTTCCTTCAGAGCCAGCGCTTCCCGCTATCGGGGCTGCGCGGTGATCTCACAAAGCTTGCCGACACGCGGTTGAGCTTCGGCCTCGCTCCGAACGTCGAGTTCCAAGTTGAGTGGACGCTTCAGAATTTTCTTTCGATCCAGAGCCGCACGCCTTCTCCTATCGATTTGAAGCTGGGCCTCAACGAAAGCGATACGAACGACGTCGGCGATGTCAGACTCTGGATGAAGATCAAACTGCGCAACGAGACGCGTATTGCGCCTGCTCTTGGATTTCGTTTTGGAGTCGAGCTTCCGAATTCGAATCAAGCTCGCGGGATCGGAGTCAACACAACCAACTTCTTCGGAATGGTTACCGCCGGAAAACACATCGGCGGTGATAAGCTGAACGTATTCGGAAATCTCGGACTTGGGATTCTCACTGCGCCGCTGGAAGCCACTTCGCAAAATGACGTGCTGCTGTACGGGCTTGCGGGATCGTATGCCGCAACGGACCGGGTTAACATCGTGGGCGAAATCAACGGCTTTCACTCGACGCGAAAGCGCGCGCCGCTCGGCACCGAGGATTTCTCGGAAGCGCGGCTGGGCGCCCAGATTCGCGCGCTCGGCGTTCGTTGGTTCGCAGCCGGAATCTTCGGCACGTCGAAGCGCGCGCCCAAGACCGGCCTGTCCCTCGGCATTACCTACGACTGGGACGCGTTCACCCCGATCAAATAACTCAGATCGTGTGCCCACCAATAAGATAAGAAGGTAGCCGACACCCCTGGCCAGGAACGTGGGCCTGGTTCAAAATGAAGTCAATCTCGGGCGCGCTGGTAAGCATAGTTCGAAGCGGCGACGTCGCCTTCGTTGCTGTTGTCGTCGTCGCTTACATCTCGGCGGTAGCGACAATTGGCTACGCTCCCCGACACTTCACGGCTTTCGGACTCACGCTGTTGATAGGCTCGGGCCTCGCGTATCTGGTCGCCGGCACCTGGGGGTTCGCCAGGTGCAAGACTGAGCGCAGGTGGGTTCCGTTTTACTTCCCAGTCCAAATGGTTCTGGCGGCAACCACGATTTATCTGTTGCCGAGCGGCGCGATCTTCCTGATCGCGCTTCCCTTGGCCGGCCAAGGCGTCGTTCTGTTATCGCGACCGTGGATGTTGGCGGTTTGCGTTGTGATATTGGCGATGATGGTGGCGCCGATCTGGTGGCGCGGCGGGATAGTGCCGGCCGCCATCGTTGCGTTAATTTTCGTCGGCGGGTTGGTCTTTGTGGTGGTGTTCACTCAGATTGCCGTGGATGAGCGAAATGCGCGCAAAGAGGTTGAGCGCCTGCTCTCGGAGCTTAGCGAGGCGAATCGCAAGCTGCGCGAATATGCGACTCAAGTCGAGGAGCTGGCCACGACGCAGGAGCGCAACCGGCTCGCCCGTGAGATTCACGACAGCTTAGGGCATTACCTGACGGTGATAAATATACAGATGGAGGCGGCGCGAGCGGTGATCGATGACCGCCGGCGTGTTCTCGAGGTGCTGGGTAAGGCTCAGACGCTCGCGCAAGATGGACTGACCGAGATTCGACGCTCGGTTGCCGCTCTTCGTTCGTCGCCGACTGAAAACCGGCCGCTTCGCGAAATCCTTTCGTCTCTGGTTGGCGAGTGTCGCTCGGCGGGAATTGCCGCGGAGCTTCATGTCCAGGGTGCAGCGCGTCTGCTTGCTCCTCAGATCGAACTGACGCTTTATCGCTCCGCTCAAGAGGGGCTGACCAATGTACGCAAACATGCGCGAGCTTCGCGAGCAACGGTGACACTTGATTACTCCAAGGTTGGCGTTGTGCGTCTCGTTGTGGAGGACGATGGAGTCGGGGGCGACTCAGGAGGCGGCGGGTTCGGGTTGCTCGGCGTTCAGGAACGCGCGGAGCTGATCGGCGGCAATGCGCGAATTCGTTCAAACGAGAACGGCGGCTTCACGCTTGAAGTGGAGCTTCACGAATGAGCAGCGCAATCAATCCCATACGTGTCCTACTTGCTGACGACCAGGTTCTGTTTCGGGAGGCGCTTCACACTCTTCTATCTGTTCAGCCCGACATAGAAGTCGTCGGCGAGGCCGGCGATGGTGAAGAAGCGGTTCGCCTTGCCACAGAGCTGGAACCGACTGTTGTGCTCATGGATCTGCAGATGCCGGGGCTGGATGGCGTGGCGGCCACACGATGCATTCCACCCACCTGCCGCGTCATCATATTGACAACATTCGATGATGACGAATACGTGTTTGAAGGCTTGCGCGCGGGCGCCGTCGGATACCTTCTGAAGGATGCGCCATCGGAGAAACTGGTTGAAGCGATCCGGGCTGCTGCGCGAGGCGAGTCGTTCTTACAGCCATCGGTTGCCGCGAAGGTGGTCGCCGAGTTTGCGAGGTTGACTGACAGAGCGCCTTCACGTCCGCAACCTCTGATCGAGCCGCTCTCCGACCGCGAGCTTGAGATCCTTGGGCTTATTGGGAGCGGCGCGAGCAACAAGGAGATCGCCGCCAGGTTGTCGATCGCCGAGGGCACAGTCAAGAACCACATCACAAATATCCTTGGAAAGCTCGGGGTGCGCGACCGCACTCAAGCCGCGCTGAAGGCCAAAGAACTCGAGCTAATTTAGATCCCGCAAGAGTCACTCCAAAGCGAGCGTTCAGAGTACCGACTTTAGTCGGCTCTTTGTACTCCCGCGCTGCAAACTCCCGACTAAGGCCGGTACTCTGAACGCTCGCAGCGCTCGCATGCCTCCTCCCAGTTGGCGAGGAGGTCATACTCACAAGTGTGACCTCCGGCGTGACTATTGGCACATCCTTTTTTTCCCCGGTGCTGATATAACCGTGGCGGTCGCATCGTTCGATCAAGCACCGGAGGCTCGTCAATGACCGTGAAACATCTCAAGCAGGCGATTGTCGGCGTACTCGCGGCGATGACCATCGCGTGGATGGCCACAAGTTCAGGCTATTCGCAGGAGGTCCAAGCCAGCGCGACGGCGACGCCCTATGATTGGCTGTCAGAATACGCCGGTTCGCAGGATAAATCCGCTGCCCCGCAAGAGAAACCTGCCGAAGAGATCTACAAAAACATACAGATCTTCAAGGGACTGCCTTCACCGGGAGTCATGCGCGCCATGTCATTCTTCACCAGGTCGCTGGGAGTGGACTGCACTCACTGCCATGTCCCGAATGAGTTTGACAAGGACGACAAGCCGGCAAAGCAGACCGCGCGCAAGATGTATGCGATGGTCCAGCTCAGCAACAAGCACCTCGGCATCGCCCGGGTCTCGTGTTTTATGTGCCACCGCGGGCACGCACAACCCGAGCCGCCCCCGGAATCCTGGAAGGCCGAGATGGACGAGATGCGCAAGCAGGGCGAGCAGGACCAGCGGCCTGCCGAGCAGGTGTACAAGAATATCCAAACGCTCAGAGGTGTGCCGGCGGGCCGGTGGAACTTGATAATGATGATGTTCACCAAAGCGCTTGGAGTGGATTGTGCTCATTGCCACGTGCCGGGAGCATTTGAAAAAGACGACAAGCCGGCGAAACAGACGGCGCGGAAGATGCTCGGTTTGACCGGCGCGATTTCGAGGGAGATCTACAAAGGGCCCACTTCAATCAACTGCTACACGTGCCATCGCGGCGCGATCGAACCCGTGTCTTTCCCTCCGGCGGTTGCGGCGCCGAAAGCTGAGGCCGCCGCCGATCTGAAACCACCGGAGTTGATATCAACCGGACCAATGCCTTCCGTTGATCAAGTTCTGGACAAATACGTCGCCGCGTGCGGCGGCAACGCGGTCTTCGCAAAGCTGACTTCTCGCGCACTGAAGGGCTCGATGATCGCTCAGGGCGGTTTAAACGCGCCGCTCGAGGTGTTCACCAAGAAACCGAACAAGATGCTGATGATCATGAACCTGCCGGACGGTTCCACCACGATCGGTTTCAACGGAACGGTTGCGTGGCAGAAGAATAAGAACGGATTGCGGGAGATGAGCGGGCCCGAAGCTGAGTTTGCCGGAGGCCAGGCCACCTCGTTTGGAGGTGTCGAGCTCAAGAGTCTCTACTCGAAGGTCGAAATAAAAGGAAGAGCCATGCTCGCGAGTCGAGAAGTGTTCGTCATTGACGGGACGCGGCCGAGCGGCGGCGTTGAGAGGTTGTACTTCGATTCGATGAGCGGGTTGCTCGTGCGGCAGGATCTGACGATGGAAGGTGCCCAGGGCAAGACAACTCTTGTCTTAGAGTTTGAAGACTACCGAGAGATCGATGGGGTGAAGCTCCCATTCATCAGGCGCTGGTCGCGGCCTGACTTCACCTTCACTCAGAAGATCGACGAGATCAAACACAACGTTGCGATTGAGGATGCCAGATTCGAGAAGCCAGTTAAGTGATCAGTGTGGATAGATCACAATCCTTCGCATAGGGTCCTGCCCTTTGCTCTCAGACAGTAACCCGCTGCGTTCGATGTAGAGGTGCTGCATCCGGCGGATGTGACGTGGTTGGGGCGAAAGCTCAACCGGCCGGCGGCGCTCGACGGCCTCGATGACCGCGTCTTCCACCTCTTGCATGGCTGCATCTTCATTTCCACCCCGAGCGACCGCGCCAAACGCATCGCGCAGGAAGTTCTCCATCTGCGTAAGCGTGTTGCTTCGGAGCGCATGAACTTCAACATTATGACCGCGCGCTTCGCGGAGCTTTTGCGATTGTCGCTTCGCGTGTGATTTGAGAGTAAGCAGCACATCGGCCTCTGCCAGATCGGCGGCCACTACTGCCGGGACCGCAAGTTCGGCGATCGCTCGTTCGAGTCGCTCGCGGCTGATGGCGTAAGGATAGATTCGCAGGATCTTGCCTCGTCTGGCGCGAGGTTCGGACTCACGCTTTCGATGGGCCGCGTCGCCCCTAGAAAGAACGGACTCGGCACCCTCTGCTTCGACCGGTTGGGTTATCGAGACTTCTCCGCCGGCGCGGCGCTCGCGTACTTCTGTGCCGGGCAAGAATCCTCTCAGCATGAGGTCGACGGCCTCGGCCACGTCGGGATGGATCGCCAGGCGGTCCTTGTCCTGGATTTCGATCAGCACGTCGAATGTCGGCGGGGCCTTGCGTTCGAGAACAGTCTTCTGCGTTCCCCGGCGGCGCGCTTCTTCATCGGATAAGGTTACCGGTTGGATGCCTCCCACCAGATCGGACAGTGTGGGGTTGATCATCAAGTTCTCGAGCGTGTTCCCGTGCACGGTTGCAATAAGTTGAACACCGCGTTCGGCGATTGTGCGTGCCGCAAGCGCTTCTTGCGACGTGCCGATCTCGTCGATCACGATCACCTCGGGCATGTGATTTTCTACGGCTTCGATCATGACCGCGTGCTGATGCTCCGGTTCGGGGACCTGCATGCGTCGCGCGCGGCCGATACCAGGATGTGGAACGTCGCCGTCGCCCGCAATTTCATTCGATGTATCGACGACGATCACGCGCTTTTCCAAGTCGTCAGCGAGGACACGGGCGGCCTCGCGCAGCAGAGTCGTCTTACCTACACCCGGCTTGCCCATCAACAGAATGCTTTTTCCCGACTCGACGATGTCGCGGATGATGTCGACGGTGCCGTAGATTGCGCGACCTACGCGGCAAGTGAGGCCGACGATCTGGCCGAGCCGGTTGCGCATCGCGGAAATTCGGTGAAGCGTTCGCTCAATGCCCGCCCGATTGTCGCGGGTAAACTGCCCGACTCGGCTTGCGACGTATTGCAGATCGTCCTGGGTCACTGACGAATCCACGAGGTAGACGGCGTGGCCCGGGTATCGAGCTTCGGGCTCACGTCCCAGATCCAGGACCACTTCAATGAGAGATTCGACGTTGCCTACGCGATCGAGCGCTTCGCGAATCGGCGGAGGCAGGACCGCAAGCAGCAGGTCTAGATTGTCAGTGGAGACGTGCTCTCTGTCGCTTATCGTCGTAGCCATCGCGGTCGCTCTTGAGGTCGAAGGTCGGCGTCCTGGAAAAGTCTACAGGAAACAGTCGCTCCCTTCTAGCGTACCGTTGAACCGGGTGAGGTTGGTGAAGATGCGCGGCAAGAGCTCCGCTGCGCAAAGCCTCTTGCATTTGAACGGTTCGTTTCGCGGAGACCAAACGGTCACCGGTGAGCGACGCACGGCTTATTATATTTCGCCTTGACACATGTATTTCAGAATATCAAGAAGTTTGCGTGAGCACCGATGACCTCACAACTCAGCCAACCGTGGAGACGATTCTGAATCATATCGATGCCTTTCGAAAGAGCGTAGAGGATCGATTTGAGAACACTTAAGAAACCTCCCGGCGCTGAAGTAACCCGGCGCCCCAAGCCTTTCTGCAGCGGAATACTGATTGCCTGTTGAAGCGCCGCCTTCAGTCTCCACCCCCAGCGGTCCCCAAGGATAACTCGCGGTTTTCAACGAAGTAAGCGCCCCAGGCGCAGGCTCAGGGGTGTTCTCCGGGTTGCAGTACCGCGAACGGTAACCCAGTGTCTGCCATATTTTGTAACCATATGTTTCGATCAAAGCCCATCACGGATTCGAGGCCAGAGCTCAACGAGCGTGGCTTTTCGCTGATCGAGATTTCCGTCGTCCTGTTGATCATCGCAATCGTCGCGGCGTTTACCGTGCCTCAGGTCCTTTCTTACATGAGGATGTATCGACTCGGCGTTGGGGGCCGAGACGTTGCCACCGCACTGCAACGAGCCAGGTACCTTGCGACTTCGAACAACACCCGAGCAGGAGTGGTGAACGTGTCCGAGCTGCGGCGGGTTGATATCGAGCAGTACGACCCGCTCGGGACCGCTGAGCCGCAAAATAGAGGAAGCATCAATCTGCCCGCCGGAGTGAGCATAGCTCCCGATGCGCCCATAAAAATCGCGTTCGATGGCCGCGGTGTGGTCACACCCATGCCAAAGGAAAGTCCGACGATTCGACTCAACGGAGCGGACGGCTACTACTTGTTCGTTACGGTGTCGCCGACGGGTCAGGTAACAGTCTCGGATGCAAAACGCGACGATCATACGCTGACAGGCGCGAACGTCAATTGATTGCCGAGAGCCCAAAGATGAAACCACAACAAACAGTGAACGCTCACAGGCGCGACAACGAGGCGGGCTTCACCCTCATAGAAGCGATGATTGCAATGCTGGTAACCGTAGTCGGCCTTGTCAGCATAGCGGGAATGTTCAGTCTTGCAATGAAGACCAACGCCAGCTCGCGCAACTTCACAACAGCGACAACATTCGCGCAGGACAAACTGGAACAACTCGGCGCGGCGTCTTTTCAGAGGCTTGTCGATCCGTCAAGAATGACTGCCAATCCCGGAAGCCACGGGGCCGATGACGCCTACATTGTGGGCAGCCTCGACCAAGATGCATCGGCAGGCGACGGGTCATACTACTTCGACAAGATAATAATCGCCGGGCGCGATGACGTTGAGCCCGAGGGAACGATCACGGTCGTCAACCCGAACGGCACTGCGGAAACGCGCAGGCCCGACGGAACGATAGTCAGCGGAAATCCATTCGGCGACGATCGCGTCACATATTCGCGACGGTGGGTCATCATGTCTAGCAGCGAGCAAAACCCCGCCGATAGAAGGCTCACGATCGCCGTTCGTGTGAAGAGCGAGAATCCGCCGGCCGGCAAGGCCCCGGAGCTTGTCGATCTCTATACGGTTATGACCAATCAATAACGGTAAGGCAGGACAGCAGGAGGGGAGCCAGTCCATGAAGACAAAAGCCACAGCGGATACAAGCACGCAAGGATGCCCGCGCTTCCGGGAGACAGATCAACGCGGTTTCACGATGGCTGAACTACTGATCGCTATGGCGGTCTTCACCGTGATAATCGGCTCCGTGGTGATGCTGCTCGGAAAGAGCCAGACCATCTTTCGCACGGAACAAGGCGTATCCGAGATGGACCAGAACGCGCGACTGTTGATGGATTTCCTCACGCGCGACATTCAGCAATCAAAAGAGAATGCCCTTGGCCTCGGCTCCAGGTTCCGATCGATTTATTCCTACAACGGCCCTGAAGGAAAAACCGACGAGATCACGATTGTATCTTCGGACACCGAGTCGAAACTGCCGGCGGCGGCGCTGCCATTGATCGCCGCGTCGACCCGCGACTTCTCGGTCGCGGATCACTATGTTGAGATTCTGCCCAACGGTGCGTCTCACGTTGATCCGTTCTCGCTGGCAAGCACATTCTTACCAAATGAAGAGTTCGTCGTCAGCGCGCCGCTGGCCGACGGGTCGCTTCAGTTTGACTTCATCAAGGTCAAGGCCGTCAGGGTCACTCCGGACGGAGCAATCGGACTGAGCTTCGATCCTGTCGAGCACCGAGGCGTCGAACCCGAAGTGCCTTTTGGCGGAACATACGAAGGCGGGTCGTTTACGCTCCGCCCCACGACGCTCAAGCGTTACTTCGTGGATCGCACGACTGATCGAGGACATCCCACGTTCTCTCTTTCGGTGAACGACGGCCCGGCCATACCCATCGCGCGCAACGTCGTTGCCTTTCAGCTTCGATACCTGGAGCTGAAGAACGGAGAAGTCGAAGGTCAATGGGTCAAGCAGCAGAACATCTCTCGACTCTACAAGACCACCGCGCTCGAGGTCACCATGACCGCGCGCACTGAGATCAAGAGCGATCAACAGGCGGAAAGACTGGTCACGCTTGCGAGCGTGATTCGTCCGCGGGTTGTTCCGGGTGGCGACTTCGGATCGTCACCGGGCGGAGGCGGGCCAGGCTCGCCCGGCGTTCCCGGCGACGGCGGGAGGCCCGGACCCGGGGATGGCGGGCCGGGCGGTGACGGCACGGGCGGTCCGGGAGGCGGATCGAGCGGTTACCCGGGCGGATCCGGATCGAATGGAAGAGGCGCATCAGGAGTTGGGGGCGTCGATGGGTCCGGCAACACGCGAGGGAACGACGGCTGGAACCACGAGACGCGGAGGATTGGAAAGCAGCCGAAACTCGGCGAGAGGTTGAATCCACGACCCTAAGAGAGTGGCGAAACGGAAAAACAACAAAGCAGGCTAGGGAGGCGATGCGATGCTGAAGAGAGGGAATTACCATAAGGAGCTTTCGACAGGGCGAGCTATGCTCACCGGCGATGAGAGCGGCATGGCGTTGATCGGCGTGATGCTGATCATGTCCTTGTTGCTGATGCTCGCGCTGGCAGTGACTTTCACTTCGCTGTCGGACAAATCCATCACCTCCAACTTCAAGAACCTGACGAGCGGCTTCTATGCCGCCGAAGCAGGCGTCAACAATCTTCATCGTCTGCTTCGCAACGACAAGTTCATCATGGCTTCGTTGCCTGATCCTCCGCGAGTGACGCCCGGCCGTGCCACTCTGAATCCGGACGACTTCATCAAGGCTGCCGAACAGGCCTTCAACAAGACTGAGTACTTCCCAAACAATGCGGCCTACCGCACCAAGATCAAGATCAAAGACATTCAGATGCCGTATCCGGTCAACGACATCGATCCGGGTCACTCAGGCAATCGAATAAAACTGATCAGCCCGCTCTATCCACAACTAGGTCAGGTGGAACCGTACTCGGTGAACTATCAGCTCGAATCAGTAGGCGAAGGGATATCGGGGCTAAACGGAGCGGTCACGCTGGTGGAAGAAGGCGTGATCAACTTCAAGCTGTTGGTCACTGCGCAGGGAGGCGGGGTGCGGATCGGAAGCTTCTCCGAGTTTGCGCTGTTCCTCGATCATTTCGATCCCTACAACCCCGAAGGACCATTCATCTATCAGGGACTCGGCCCGGGCGACAGGTTCGCCGGCCGTGTGCATACAAATGAGCGGTTCGGCTTTTGGACCGTCGCCGACGGCTCAGATCCGCCGGGGTTTCGCGGGCACGTCACACAGGTTTACAAGGATGCGAGCTACTATCGTCACGGCGCCGGGATACCTCCAGCTCCGATCGATGCCGATTCGGACATAGTTGACGGAGTGCTGGTCGCGCCAAAGTTCTTGGCTGGCTTCGAGCGTGGGGTTGCGCCGGTCCCGCCGGTCGGCAACGCATTCGATCAGGCGCGAGCTGTGCTCGACGGCGGATACGCACTGTCGGCGGGTTCGCCCACCGATGGAGAGCTGCACGCCGCGTTGCGAGCGGCAAACGACCTGAGCACAGCGCTTCCGGAACCGAAGGATCCAGGCGCTTCTACGCCGACGCTCGCCACTGGAGTCTATCTTCCCTCTGACGGCGAAACCTTCTTGGGCAGCGGCTTCTACGTGATGGGACAGGTCGACGAGCTCGTGCTGAGGGCCGATCCATCTGGGAATCGGCAGGTCATAAAAATAACTCAGGGCAAACAGACAACCACGATCGTGATTGATATCGACGCCGGCACGACAACCGTTGACGCGGGCAAAGGCACTCGGACACTCAGAGGAGTGCCAAAGGACCGCTCGATTGTCGACAAGGGCAATCGTTCAGCGGCGTCGCTCTATGTTCGAGGCGATGTGGCTTCGTTTCACGGTCCCGGTCGCGACGGCGACGGACAACCGATCCCGGCCATCGATTCGAACTTCGCGTTGACTGTAACCGCTGGCGGCTATGCTACCGGTGATTCCCGAAACCCAGTGCAAGGCGGGAGCCTCACACTGACCGGCGACCTGACCTACGAGACGCCTGTGGTTGATCCGGGGGGCAATCCCATCAATCCTGACGCCAAGAACGTGCTTGGTATTTTCGCGTCGGGCGGCAACATCAACATCCCCAGCGACGGCCGCGCGCCGGACAATCTCACGGTGCACGCTTCGATGGCGGCGTTCGAGTTGAAAAGCGATGATGGGAATCCGATCATGGGTCCAAACGGAAGGCCGTTCGGGGGGAGAGTTAGATCCGACGTTCTGAACTATAATGGCAGGCCTTTCCGAGGAAACTTTAATCTTGTAGGCGGAATGCAATCGACCAACTACGACAACCTTGGAGTGTACGACGGACAGTTCCACGGCTACCTTTATAAAGGCAAGTGGGACCCGCGTTACGATCAGGGTCAATCCCCGCCGTTCTACCCGGGCTACGCAGTCCAAACAGGCGGCCCGACCGGACCTCCCAAGGTGACGGCGCAGACGAACAGCCCGGTCGTGTTGTCATACAAGCGAGTTTACTACGGGACTGCGGATTCCACGGCGGGTCACTAGTTTCGGAGAGGCGCGCCCACCGAGCGCAGAGACGGTAGTTTGCTTCTTGCCACCTGTCGGCGTCTCGGACTGCAACTCAACGGCACAAGTACCTCTTCCGTTAAGACTGAGCGCGCCTGGTCCGCAGGTCGTAAACAAATAGTCACCGGTAGATTTGTTGATCTGAAGCGTAACGCCACTGCTGTCATCCTGGATACACACGTCAAAGCTCACTGCGTTGTACCGCGCTAGGGCGAAATCAGACGGCGGGACGGCGTTGGCTCCAGTCGAAAACCCCACTGCGACTCATCAATGAAGGTCGCTTAACTCGATGCATCTCGCGGCGGGAGTGTATCGTCTTCAGGCGGGATTGTAGTTTCTTCGTCGTCCACCAGGCCGTGGTCGAGATAGAAGGGCAGTTCGGGATCGCGCTCGAGTGTCTCGGCTCCCCATCTCCCTTGAGCCGAGTCGTCGGCAAGCGGCAATGTCGTTCTCTGGTCCGGGGGCTGTTGGTGTGATTTCAGACGGCCGCCGCTGACCCGGGCGATCATCACCGTGATGTTGTCTTCGCCGCCACGGTCGTTGGCGGTCCGGATTAATGACCCGCACGCCTCTTCAAACGAAGAGCACTCGTCAACAGCAGCCTTGATTTCGTCAGCGCGCACCTTATTTGAAAGTCCGTCACTGCACAACACCAGCGTGTCGTTGTCACAGAGGGTCAGGCGATCGATCACAACGTTGATGCTGGGCGATGCGCCGAGCGCCTGAAGAATCACGTTTTTGTAGCTGTGACGTTCCGCCTCCTCGGCGGTGATGTGGCCAGCTTCGACAAGCTGCCCGACCAGTGATTGGTCTCGTGTTATCTGTTCGATGTTGTCACCGCGAATCAGGTAAGCGCGGCTGTCACCCACCTGTCCGAAATACGCGCATGAGCCCGACAGCCCAACGGCGGTAAACGTCGCCCCCATCCCCGAGTACTCGGCGCGTTTCAGGCTCATCTGGTAGATGTAAAGATTCGCGAGTTCGATCGAAAGACGCAGCCGCTCGTGGAATGGGAATTTAGAATACGCTGGGCTGGCCTGCAGCTCGAGCATACGATCGCGTACGCATTCGACGGCGAGCCGGCTCGCGACTTCACCGGCAAGCGCGCCACCCATTCCGTCAGTCACCGCGACAAGCGAACCGTAGTGGCTCTGGGTGAACTCACCGAGAGTTCCGGGAGGCTTCGCGTTGTCCCCAGGCTTCCAGGTGTCGGCGGTCGAGAGGTTCAGGACAAGAAAGTTGTCTTCGTTGCCCGGACGGACCATGCCCAGATCGCTTTTCGCAAATACCGAGATCTTGAACCCAACCTCTTCAGCCATAGGTATGTTGGACGGGCCTACTCAAACGACGCAGTCAACCCGGACTCCTTGAAACGCCACACTGAACTCTTTCGGGGCGTGATTATGCTTCATCTGCGCTGTAATCGCAATGCTCTGTAATCCTTCGTCCGAGGGATCTGCGAGCGCAGGCATCCAGCCTGAATTCACTAAAGATCGAGTGACGAACGCCGAGCGCGATATTAACAGTCAAGGATACCTGCGCGGTCAGGCTAGCCGATCTTGCTCAGCGCCTGATCAAGATCCTCGATTATGTCTTCAACATCCTCTATGCCCACAGACACGCGAACCAGTCCGTCGGTGATTCCCAGACGAATGCGCTCGACCTCTGGGACCGAAGCGTGGGTCATCGTCGCCGGATGCGAGATCAGCGTTTCCACCCCACCCAGCGACTCCCCCAGCGTGCAGACCCGCACCGATTCAAGCACCCGTTTCGCGTTTTCGAGCGAGCCGGTTTCGAACGCGATCATTCCGCCGAAGCCCGACATCTGGCGCCCCGCAAGCTCATGTTGCGGATGGGATTTCAGCCCCGGATAGTAAACTTTTTGAACGCCCGGATGTTCGGAGAGAAACTGCGCAACAATGCGTCCATTCTCGTCGTGCTGTCTCATCCGCACCGCCAGCGTCTTAGTGCCGCGCATTACAAGCCAGGCGTCCATCGGCGAGATAATCGCGCCGGCCGCGTTTTGAATAAACGCAATAGCGGCAATGTCCTCGTCGTCATTCAGGATCACTGCGCCGCCGACGCTGTCGCTGTGACCGTTTAAGTATTTGGTCGTCGAGTGAACCACGATGTCCGCTCCCAACTCCAGCGGACGTTGAAAATAAGGGCTCATGAAAGTGTTGTCCACAACCAGCCTGAGGCCGCGTCGCCGGGTTATCTCTGATACGGCCCGGATGTCGACGAGAGACATCACCGGATTGGTGGGCGTTTCAACAAAAACCATTCGCGTCTGCGCCCTTGTTGCTTCTTCGACGTTGTGAGGCTCCCGAGCGTCAACATAGGTGAACTCGACTCCGAACTTCCTGAGCACTTTGTCAAAGAGCCTGAAAGTCCCGCCATAAGTGTTATCGCTTACGACGACGTGATCTCCGGCCTGCAGCAACGTCATTACCGCATTCGTTGCCGCCATACCGGACGCAAACGCGAAGCCTGCCTTTCCACCTTCGAGCGCCGCGAGATTCTGCTCAAGCGCCGAACGCGTCGGGTTCTGGGTGCGCGCGTATTCGAAGCCTTTATGTTTTCCCAGCCCTTCCTGGGCGTAGGTCGAGGTCTGATAGATCGGAACGGTCACTGCCCCGGTCGCCGGGTCGGGTTCCTGCCCGGCATGTATGGCCTTAGTAGAGAACTTCATCTGTTAATCTCCAGTCGAGTCGATTCGTTTGTTAATCTAGCATCTTTTTAAGCGCTTTGGCACGGGACTTCGTATTCGTTGAACCCACGCCCGGTTGATTGTATAGTCGATGTCATCGCTACAACCTAAATGATTCAATTGAGCATCAAGCTTGTTCCCCATCCACGAGGACTTATTTCTCCCGGCCGCCGGAAATGTGTTCTGGTCGCGGCGGGGAGGCTCTCGACTTTTTCGATTGCGATCGTGTTTGCCGTGATCTCCGCAGCGTGGCTGCTCACTCGAGGCGTGCAAGCCCAGGAGGACCTTCCCGCAGAAACGGGTATCTTCAGAACCGAGAATCTGGAGATGACCGTGCGCGCGGGGTTTGGGCGTTTGGAAGTCAGCAACTGGATGGGAAGCTGGGTACCGTTCAGGATAAGTCTGACTAATCAGGGGCCGCCGATCACCGGCCGGCTGATCGTTCACTGCGAGTCTTCGCCGAACCCAACCGCCCAGGTGCGTGAATACGTCAAGGAGATTCAACTCCCAACCGGCTCCCGGCAACTCCACGAGATCGCAGCTTATCTGAATTCGAATCAGTCACCGGTTGTGCGACTGCAGTCGGCTGGCCGGGTCATCGCCGAGGCAAGCGTGAGGGTGGATCGAACCTACGGTATGAGCGATCAATTGGAGATCGGGGTGATCGATCGGGACTCGACCTCGCTGAACAATATTTCATCGACGGAGATCCTGCGGGCGCCGGGCCGCGCACCCTTTAAGAGTGCGACGACCGGGGTAGTGACACCCGTGTTGGACCCCGATGCTCCGCCCTTGATGTCGGGCCAGCCGCCTCCCCCGTCGGGGCAGGCGCGTCGAAGACCCGGTGGCCCGAGCGTCGGCAGGCCGGTGTTCCTCGCTCATCCAATCGTAATCGCGCCCGAAGACCTCCCGCACGAATTCATTTCGTTCGATCAACTCGATGCTGTTGTTATCGGCGATGCGCCGCTGAATCAGTTAAGCGAGGAGCAGGCGCGCGCGCTCAAGTTGTGGGTGGCTTCGGGCGGCCTCCTCATCATCACTGGCGCCGCGGATGTTCCGGGCCTCCGAGCTGTAGGGCTCGAGGCCATCAGTCCGGTTGAACCGAAGGGAACGGCGAGCAGTGCATCGCTTCCTGAACTGAACGAAGTGTACGGGTCGTTCGATTCATTGGATCGCCTTTCGTTCTTGTCGGCGCGACTGAAACCGGAGGCACGAGTATTGATTGGGGGCGCCGACGCGCCGCTGGTGGCCGAACGAACTTACGGCAGCGGTCTGGTCCGCTTCGTCGCGATCAATCCGAAGCTGAATCCTTATCGTGCGTGGAGCGCTTCGAAGGACTTGTGGGTCGACTTGCTTATTCCGGCAGCCGAACCCAAGCCTAAACATACAAACTGGATCACATTCGGACGCCGGTCGAACAGCTCGTCGAACCGATGGGGCGTGCAGGGCTTCTTGTTTCGCCTTGCGGAAATCGCCCCGCCGTCGCCGCGGTACGTGCTGCTATTCCTGCTGGCGTACGTGCTGGCCCTTGGTCCGATCAACTATGCGGTGTTGCGCTGGAAGCGCAAGACCGATCTTGCATGGCTGACGATTCCGGCGGTGGTGATTTCGTTCGCAATCGTCAGCGTAGTGGTTGCGCAGATCGGACGTGGAGGCGCTTCGATCGTTGCGGACGCTTCGCTGGTCGAGGTTCATCAGCGCGACGGTATCTCGAGAGTTACCACCGGGCTGCTCATGATGCCCACAGCCAAACGGACGCAGGAGTTATCGTTTTCGGGGCGCGATGTGTACGCCAGCGACGTCTACAACGGTAATCAGTCATCGAGCGCTTCGGCGATTGGAAGCATTGAATGCGAGCGCGGGACGAACCAGTTCGTCTTGCGCGTGCCAATGACAACGTGGACTTCAGGATTGTTTCAGATTAGATCGATTAGCGATAACGCCCCGCCGATGGTCTCGGCCACAGACGTCGAATCAGGGATCACGATCAGGAATCTGAGCGAGACTAGAATTGGCCGGGTTGTTTATTTGAGCTCGGCTGGCGTCTCGGACCCGTTTGAACTCGACGCCGCGAGCGAGCAGAGGATTTCAGTCACCGCTGCTCAGCCATTGAGCTTCAACAGTTGGTACCTCACGAAGCTGGGACAGGGCGCCGAAGAGGAAGAGTTGTTTCAGGAGGTGGGTCCTTTACTTGATCGAGAGATTGGAGGCGACCCGGCGGTCACTCATGGATTCTTTGACAAGCAATCCATGACCGAATCCCTCAAGCAGCTCCGGCGGCCGCTGCTCATCGGATTTGTCGAGAGAGGAGCCGCAATCGGGTTTCAAGGCTCGTTCAGGCGAACGAGCAAGGCGTTGTATGTTATTCATCTGTGAACCTGGAAGGCGGATGCGCACGATCGGGGCATAGCGATGCCAACCGAGCCGCGCGAGAGAAAGGAGCGGGCAGGGGTGCCTGCGCTCCCAGAGAGCCATGATAAAGCTCGAGAACGTCGCAAAGTACTACCGGAACTTTCCTGCAGTTCTCGATCTGAGCTTCGAGATCGGCCGCGGCGAGGTCTTTGGCTTCATTGGCCCGAACGGAGCAGGAAAGACAACTACTATAAAGATGCTGGCGACGTTGATGCTTCCGACGGAAGGCAAGCTGACGATCTGCGGGTTGGATGTGGTGAGGGAACCGCACGATGTTCGCCGGGTGATTGGTTACATGCCCGACAGCTTCGGAGTCTATGACGATTTACTCGTATGGGAATACCTCGACTACTTCGCCGCGCTCTACAAGCTGAGCCCCGCTGCGCGCAAGCGAGCCATCGGGGACGTGCTCGAGCTGACCGATCTCGGAATAAAGCGCAACTCCCAGGTGATGAGCCTCTCTCGCGGTATGAAGCAACGCCTTTGTCTTGCGAAAACTCTGCTGCACGATCCCGCGGTTCTGTTGCTGGATGAGCCAGCGTCCGGGCTTGATCCCCACGCGAGGATCGAAATCCGCGAACTGATCCGCGAGCTGTGCCGGATGGGGAAGACGGTGCTCGTCTCGTCGCACATCCTCACCGAGCTTGCTGATTTCTGCACCTCTATAGGCATCATCGAGGCGGGCCGGCTGCTCACTGCCGGGCGCATCGACGAGATCACCGCGCGGCTTGCGGGAAACGTTGTTCTCGACATCACGGTGAAAGGCGATCCGCTGCTTGCGCTCGACGTGCTTGCCGAACACCCGGACGTAACGCGATCAGTTTGCGACGGCCGAGTAATCCGCGTCGAATTTGCAGGAGAAGCGGACGAGGTTGACCGCTTGCTCGAATACCTGCTGAGCCGGGGCGTTCGTGTGCTTGGGTTCACACGAGCCGAGGCCGATCTCGAGGACATTTTTCTGAAACTGACGAAAGGGGTAGTCGCGTGATGTTTTGGAGTGCGGCGACGTGTCGCCGCTTTTGTAAGACGATCGATAGCTGAGCTAAAGCGGCGACACGTCGCCGCACTCAAAATCAAATCCATGGACTTCTCGAATCCCATCTTGATCAAAGAAATGCGCACCCGGATGCGAGGCACCCGCGCGTTCCTGGTGCTCACCGGCTACGTAGTCACTCTCAGCCTCATCGTCGCCCTGGTCTACATCGTACTCCACAAGAACGCGCCAACGACGATCGTGAACCAGGCGGGCTCGGTGCTGACTCCTGTGTTGATCTACGTTCAGATGGGACTTATATGTCTGATCGCGCCGACTTTTTCCGCGAGCGCAATCTCATCGGAGCGCGAGCAGCAGACGTTTGATTTGCTGGTTGCTTCGCTCGCGAGGCCGGGCGCGATTCTATTCGGCAAAGTCGGGGCCGCGCTCTCGTACCTGATCCTCACGCTATTCGGCTCGTTGCCGCTCATCGCGTTGACTTACTCTCTGGGTGGAGTGGCGCTGCGGGACATCGCGATCGCCTACTTGATCATGATCGTCGCCGGCGTAACGTTCTGTTCGCTGAGCTTTCTATGGTCGACGCTGATTCGTCGCGGGGTGCTTGCACAACTGATGAGCGTGACGGTGGTGATTTTTCTCGTGGCCGCCATGCCGGCTCTCGCCCTTTTCTTCTCGGCGTTGGCGGGCAATCTCAGCGGGACGCCTTCGCAGACTTTCATGAACATTGTTTTCCTGCTTCTGCGAACCAATCCCTTCGCCGCAATTGCGTCGCAGATACCTGGTATCCCGATTCCTCAGAACGTCTGGCTGCACGAAGTTCCGGTGTGGGTGACCCAGGTGATATTCTACCTGGTCTTGACCGTGGTGAGTCTGTTTCTGAGCCTGAGGCGTCTGCAACGAGTAAGAAACTGGATATGAATGAAGCGGCAGGTTCAATCAAACAACTCGAACGTCGAGTGATGTTGCGGAAGCGGCTGCTCTCGCTTCAAGACGCAGCTGCGCTCGGTCTCACTATCGGCGGGCTCATCAGCACGGCGATGATGCTCTTGATTCTTGTGACGCCGATCGCTGTCCCTCGATGGCCCGTACTCCTGGTCGGCTTGGGCATACCACTTTGCTTTGCGTTGACCCGATGGTTTCTGACTCGCATGCGAGAGCAAGAAGCGGCGTTTGCGATAGATGAGGCGCTCCACCTTGAAGACAGGGTCGCGACCGCTCACGTGATCCTGAAGCGAGGCGGTCCGGACAAAATGCTTCAAGAAGCTCTGATCGAGGACGCCGCCGCCCGGATCGCGAATCATGCTGCCGCCACCATTGTGCCGTTCACAATGCGCCGATGGCACGCTCTAGCTGTGATCTCCCTGATAACCGTGGGCGTCGCACTGATGATTCCTCCGCGCTCATCGGGCGTTAGCGAAACATCTGTTGCCGAACGAGCCGACATTAGGAGTTCGGGCGAACGTCTCGAACAAGTAGCCGCGGAAGTCGAGCAAACGGTTCCCCTTGAAACCGAGACTGCTCGCCTGGCGAAGGAGCAAGGCGAGCTGGGCCGGGTATTTCGACAGTCGCAAGCTACTCGGGTCGAAGCGCTGCAACGGCTCAGCGCGCTGGAGGAACGGATACGCGCCCGACACGATGACCTCGAGAGGACGCGCGCTGACGAGATCGTGAGTCTCGCGGAGCAACGACTCCGCCATAGTCTATCAGCATCCGTCGAAGCGAGATCCGCGAACTCAACTCGACCTCAATCAGCGCTTGATGATTCGCTCGCCCCGGCCGAATCCTCGCGGCAAGCTGGGAAGCCAAGAAGCCGGGTGCGCAAACAGCGATCGGAACCCTCAGTCGTGGCGAAGACGTCTCCCGACTCTCGCGAAGCGACTCCTCAGTCAGGCGCCCACAACAAGGCTGAGATCAAGCCGGGCGACCAAGAGTCGGCGAAAGCGCCGGAGTCCGTGCTGCCTCAAAAACAGCCTCGGGAGCCACTTTCGGGGGGCGCCAGCCGTCCGGGCCTATCCCGGATGCCCGCCGCGACAGAGCCGAGAGCAGACCCCACTCCTGAAGAGAAGATGGACGGTCAAAAGCCTGCCGCCCTCAAAGGTGATGCTGATGCCCATGGCACGCAAAACCCCGAAGGCCAGAATCCGGACAGTTCACCGAAGACCGATCGACCGGGCGGCGCGTTGGACGCGCTCAAAGCACTGCCGGATTCGCTCACCGAGCAGGCCGCCAGGGCGTTGCCCAAACTCTCGGAAGACTTGTTGAAGAAAGCAGCCGAGCTTCGAGCGAACCAACTCACTCCTGATGACGTCGAGAAATTGCGCCAAGCCGCGGAGGCGCTCTCGCGAAACCTCGAACCGATTGCTCAGTCGCAAGCGCTCCGGCAGGCGCTTGTGGAAATGGCTCGTCAGGTCACCGCGGAGCAGATTGAACGCGTCGCCCGCGAGCTTGGGAATCAGGAGAATCTCAAACAGGAGTTGGAAGCCGCGGCTCGATTGTTAGCCGAGAACCAGCGGGCTAAAGAAATGGTGGCGGGTCTGGCGCGACAGGTCGAGCGGCTGAGAGATGAGGCGCACGCTCAACGCGTCGGCGACCAGATGTCGAGACATGGTGAGCCGCCTTCATCCCGTCAACAGGTAACGGGCGAAGGTGTCGTCAAGCCGGGGAAGTCAGAGGCTGTCGGTCGCAGGCTCGAAGGGAAAGGCAGTGTATCCAATGCCGCGGCGAAGCTTCAGCTACGCGCGGGAGGCGAGTACCTCTATCTCAAGACTCAGGCCGGCTCCGGCGCCGCGCGAGCGCCGTACTCCGGAGCGTATCCGCGGTATCGGCGCGAAGCTGAGCGCTCGGTCGAGCGTACGCGAGTGCCGCCCGCCCTTCGCTCAGTAGTTCGAAAATACTTTGATGCGATCAATCCGGACGCGAAGAGGTAAGGCCGAACGTTCGGAAACTTGGTTTGTCGAGTCCGCGTGCAGTCGGCTCGACAATGACGGGACAATCTGAAGCTGCCGGACGCTCGAATCTGAATGACGATGGCTGGACAGTACAAATCGACAAACTGAAGTTTGTAGGACGTTCGAGAGGAGGGCTATGGATCAGCGGGAGAAAGACCGATTTATTTGGAACCTCAAGTCACTTCCAAACGAGTTGGACGACTTGCTCAAGGACCTCGACGAAGAGACGTTGAGATGGCGGCCCATTCCCAACAAATGGTCAATCAAAGAGATCATGTGCCACCTGCGCGATATGGAGCGTCTCGCATATCTGGCCCGCTATCGAAGGATGCTCACTGAAGACAACCCGGTCATGCCAAACGTCGACCAGGATCGAATCGCCGCTGAGGGTGACTATATCAATCAGGATGCAAAGGCCGCGCTCGAAGAGTTCAAGCGACTCCGGTGGGAGACAGTGCAAACGCTTGGGAGCGCGCCGCCGGAGGCCTGGAGTCGCGGTGGCACTCACGAGATCGACGGACCGATGACTGTCGAGCAGCTTGTGATTCGCCAGATAAAAGGAAACGACCTGAATCACCTCGTCCAGATGAAGGACATTGCTCGGCTGAAGATGCCATGGTGATAGTCGGTGGTCCGTAGCCTGTGCTCGTCCTACGGATCGGCCGCATTACGGACAACGCAACGCTGACTACGGACTAAGGACTAAGGACTAAGGACTAAGGACTAAGGACTAAGGACTAAGGACTAGGGACTACTGACATTCTCCATGCAGACGCTCGGCGAAATAAGAGATCGCGTCCAAAGCTACGCCGACAAGTTTGGCGCACTCAGGTCGGAAATCGCTCGTGTGATCGTCGGACAGCAAGAGATTGTCGAAGGCGCGCTTCTGGCGCTAATGGCTGGAGGTCACGTTCTGCTGGAAGGCGTTCCGGGACTCGGAAAGACGTTGTTAGTTCGCACCCTGGCGGAGACGATGGGCCTGGATTTCGCACGGGTGCAGTTTACGCCCGACTTGATGCCTGCCGACATAGTTGGCACCAACCTCATCGTCGAAGATGAACGCGGCGAGAAGATGTTTCGATTTCAACGAGGCCCAGTGTTCACTAACCTGCTGCTTGCCGATGAAGTGAATCGCGCCACGCCCAAGACGCAATCGGCGCTGCTTGAGGCGATGCAGGAAAGACAAGTGACGGTCGGCGGAAACACCTATCAGCTTGAGGGGATTTTCTTTGTGCTGGCTACGCAGAACCCGCTCGAAATGGAAGGAACATATCCGCTGCCTGAGGCGCAACTGGACCGTTTCATTTACAAGCTGGTGATCAACTACCCTACGCGCTCCGACCTGATCGAAGTCCTGCGTCGCACAACCGCGGACGACACCCCTCATGCAGAGAACATCCTCACTCCGGAGGAGCTTGCAGAGATGCAACAGCTCGTTCGGCAGGTGATCATCGCACCTCACGTCGAGGAGCTTGCCGCCGACCTGTTGCTGAGGACGCATCCTGACAGCGAGGGAGCGCCCGAATCCGTGCGCAAGTACGTGCGCTACGGTGCGAGCCCGCGCGGCGGGCAAGCAATCGTGTTGACTGCGAAAGCGCGTGCGCTGTTGGCGGGGAGATATAACGTCAGCGCCGCGGACATCGTCGAGGTTGCAAGGCCGTCGCTGCGGCACAGGATTATTCTGAACTTCGAGGGCGAAGCCGAAGGCCTGACCGCGGATTCAATCCTTGACGACGTTTTGACCTCGTTTTCAACCGAACGCAAGCACGCCAGGTGAACAGAGCGTTGCCGGTGCCGCAATGACGTCCACAAGCCTCCTCGATCCCGTCTTCTTGAGAAAGCTCGAGCGACTTCGAATACAAGCTCGCCGGGCGTTCCCCGGAACGATGCGCGGTGAGCGTAGATCGACTCGGCGTGGGGCGTCGGTCGAGTTCCGCGACTTCCGAAAGTACGAACCCGGCGATGACTATCGTCGCGTCGACTGGAGCATCTTCGCGAGACTTGAACGCCTGATGCTTCGCCAGTTTGTCGAGGAAGAAGACGTCAGGATCGATATCCTTATTGATCAAAGCCGGTCGATGCATTTCGGCGAGCCGATTACAAAATTTGATTCTGCCCGCCGGGCGGCCGCGGCGCTCGCGTTCCTCGGAGTGACCACGCTGGATCGCGTCGGAGTGACGACGTTCGATTCGAGCCTGGGAGCGCGGGTGCGCGCGCTGCGAGGCCGAGGTCATCTGCACTCGGTGTTGACCTTCCTGGAAGGCCTTTCGCTCGGCGATGCGCGATCGGATTCGCCTGAAGACGGCTTAATCCCCGATTCACAGCTCCTGGCGGCCGAAACAGGCTCTGGCACTGATTTGTGCGCGGTGATCCGAGGCTTCCAGAGATCGAATCTCCGGCCTGGTATTCTCTTTGTCATTTCCGATTTCCTGGACTCCGGCGACTTCAGAATCGAGCTGAAACTCTTAGGGCAACGAGGGTTCGATGTGAACCTGATCCAGGTGTTGGCGCGGGAAGAACTGGAGCCACCCATAACCGGCGACCTTGTGCTTGTGGATGCCGAGAACGGCGCGACGCGGGAAGTTTCGGTCAACGAGCGAGTGCTTGCGGCGTATCGCGCAGTGCTGAGCGAATACACAAATTCGCTGGAATCGTTTTGCCGAGCGTGGGGAATCGGATACGCGATGGTGCCCGCGGATTCCTCGTTTGAAGATCTGCTGTTGAAGCAGCTTGTTGAAGCCAGAATGACGGAGTGAGGGCGGCGTCCGGCGAGTTAATCTTGACCCTCGGCAAAATGCGGGTGTAGTATCCGCTCAGGCTGAGGGTTTCTGCAAAGTTAGTGATTGAATTGCCAATTTTTTACCAACGCTAACGCGAAGGGGGCCGGGTATAGCACTGGCAAGCGCGATGCCCCACATTGATCGGGGATGTCAAATGCCAGAGCCAGGGTCACCCACCTGTTACATACAGGTACAAAGTTGGCAAATCACACGGCTGCGTGGTCGCCCTCCAGCACTCTTCACCTCCCGCGGCGATTTTAGAATGGAGTCACCTCCTGGGAGCGCACGCGTCCCGCGTGCTGAATCCAAATGGTTCGAACACAAGCACGCGAGCCGCGTGTGTTCCAAGGTGAAGAAGGCCTTTAGCTGTGATCGACATTCATCCCGGAGCAACCTTTAGATGGCATTTTGGAAACGCAAGAGAGAACCCGAATTCATTTCACTAGGACTCAACCGCGCGGCCACCGCCGAAGAAGAAGCCATCGCTGCGCGACGAGATGAAGGGCCCGAGCCGGAGTTCTACGAGAAGTTCGCGCAAGCGGTTGCATCGACCCGGGAGAATATCGCGGATCGAATTGACTCGGTGCTCGCCGGGGGCCGCCAGATCGATGCAGCCGTGCTCGACGAATTGGAAGAAGCGCTCATTGGCGCGGATATCGGCGCGCAAACTTCGCTCGCGATAATCGAGAAGGCCCGTCAGCAAGTCAATCGCAAACAGCTGAACGACGTCGATGAGCTGAAGCGGCTCATCAAGTCCGAGTTGAAAGAAATCCTCGACGCCGCCGAGCGCAATCGCCAGCGTGGAACCGTAGCCTCGGAGACCGAAGTCCCGCTCGATATCAGGCCTTACATCCTAATGATCGTCGGCGTGAACGGCGTCGGCAAGACTACGACTATCGGCAAGCTGGCGCACCGCATCAAGAGTGAGGGGAACGAGGTTTTGATCTGCGCCGCCGACACCTTCCGCGCCGCAGCCAACGACCAGCTCGCAATCTGGGCCGAGCGCTCTAATGTGCCGCTGGTCCAACAGAAACCCGGCACCGACCCTTCGGCGGTGCTGTTTGATTCGATACGCGCGGCGAAAGCTCGCAACGCGGACGTGCTGATCATAGACACCGCAGGGAGGCTCCACACAAAGACTAACCTCATGCAGGAGCTTGAGAAGATGCGGCGCGTCGCGGGACGAGAAGTCGAGGGCGCGCCTCACGAGGTGTTGTTGATTATGGATGCGGTGACCGGACAGAACGGGCTCGAGCAGGCTCGCCAGTTCACCAAGGCCGTTCCGGTGACTGGGCTCGTGTTGACCAAACTGGATGGTACAGCCAAAGGCGGGATCGTCATTGCGATCGCGAAGGAGCTGGGGATTCCGATTCGATACGTCGGCGTCGGTGAGCAGATGACTGATCTGATCGAGTTCTCGCCTGAAGCCTATGTGAATGGATTGTTTAGTTGAACGAAGCCTAGGTCCTATTACGCATTTCCTTCAGTCGTTTCTCTCCCAGCGGGGCGTCGCCTGCCTCGATCTTGAAGCTGGCCTTCATTTCCTGCCAGAAGCCGGGCTGATACCTCAGGTTGATCAGGGCGATCACGATCATCGCCAGGAACGCGCCGATGCCAGCCATCGTCATGTCCTTCTGTGCGTCCCATATGTCTCCCTGAGATCCCAGAAATGCGAGGCCGGCCGCCGGATCCACATTCGCCGCCGCAAGCCATTCGATTATTTCGTATGCTGCCGAGAACGCGAGCGTCACGTCGAACGGCAGGTAATAGCCCCAGAAGCCTTTCACCCGCGTGACGCGCAGAAATACTTCACGAATCGGATATGCCAGCAAGAACCCGAATGAGAAATGAACCAGCCGGTCGTACATGTTTCGGCTTGCGCCTAACCAGTCCTGTAATGTCGCGCCGAACGGCACTTCGGCATATGTGTAGTGCGAGCCGATCACGTGGAGGATCATGAAGAGCGTGATGAGGGTGTAAGACGCGTCCGACAATCTGAAGTATCGTCCGGTTATGATGATAATTGGTACGAAGATAAAGACCAGATAATTCTCGAGCAGCCAATCGTGACGATACGAGGGATTTATCGCGGCCCAAACCCAGACCGCAACGAAAACGAGAAGCAGGACCTTCAAGTATCGAGTCATAGGTAGGACATTCTCAACACAAAGACGCAGGGACGCAAGGACGCCAAGCTATTTTGCCGGTCATTTCGCGTCCTTGCGGCCCTGCGCCTTTGCGTCACGTCCTTAGTAGTTCTCGACGAACATTCGCATTCCGTACCTGGGCCTCAGCGTGATCATCGGCTTCGTATCGACCGGATGCCCGGCCGCCAGTCGCAATCGCCATTGCTGCGCGATCGTCGAGATCAGCAGCACTCCTTCCATCCAGGCGAACTGCTCGCCTATGCATACGCGGGGTCCACCGCCGAACGGGAAGTAGGAGAACTTGGGCCGCGACTCTCGGGCCTCCGTCGTCCATCGTTCAGGGTCAAACTTGAAGGGCTCAGGGAAGTATCGCGAATCGTGATGCATCACCCAGGGGCTCATCAACACGATCGAATTGGCCGGAATGACATAGCCGTCGATCTGATAATCGCTCAACACCCGCCGGCCCAAAGTCCATGCAGGCGGATATAGTCTCATCGATTCGGCGAACACCATCTCGGTGTACCGCAATCGCGCAACGTCATCCGCCGTCGGAAGCTTGCCCGCCAATATGTCGTCTATCTCGGCGTGTAACCTTGCTTCAACGTCGGGATGCTCAGAAAGCAAGTACCACGTCCAGGTCAGCGCGTTCGCGGTCGTCTCGTGGCCGGCCACAAACAGCGTCATCGCTTCATCACGCAACTGAACGTCGGTCATGCGTCCGCCGTCGCCTTCCTCGTCTTGCGCCAGCAGAAGCATCGAGAGCAAATCGCCGCGGTCGACGCCGGTCGCGCGACGCTCGTTGATGATTCGGTAGATGGTTGAGTCCATGCGCTGCTTTGCTTTGAGCCAGCGGATGTTGCTCGGCAGCGGAAGCCTCTCGAGCAACGGACCCAGTGGATTCGTTATGCGCTCGAACAATTGCATGATGTTTGTAAGCGCGGCGCCGATCTCGGATGCTTCAGATTCGACGTCGGCGTCAAACAGGGTCTTGCCCACGATCGCAAGGGTCAGTCGCATCATCTCCTGCGCCATGTCCAGCGTCTCGCCTTCGCGCCAACGCTCACGCGTTTGCACTGCATAGTCGGTCATCACCGCGGCGTAGGCATTTATGCGCTGTCGATGAAACGCGGGTTGCGCGAGCCTTCGCTGACGGCGGTGGAATTCGCCCTCGCTGGTCAGGAGGGATTCGCCAAGGAACTTCTTGGCGATCTGGAGGCCCCGGCTCTTTACGAAGTTGCGATTGTTGGTGACCAGCACGTCGCGGATGCAGTCCGGATGGTTGAGAAGATAGATCTCTTGAGGCCCCATTCTGAAATGGACGACATCACCTCGTTTGGCGAGGCCCTCAAGAAACGCGAGCGGGTTGCGACGGAAGCCGATCAGATGGCCGACGAAAGGCTTACCCGGGGAGCTCGGAGGATTGGTGACTGCTTGCATAGTTGAGCTTTCATTATGCACGCTCGGTTGACGGGATCGCCATAGACAGCGTTGCTACGATGATCGGTGCGAATCGGTCAGCTCAGCGGTCGATAGACTCTTTCAAGCCGATAGCCCAGGGATAACACTGATCTGACGGATTCGCGCGGATGCAACATCCACGTTGGCGACTAACTCGCGTAGCGCTCTTCAACCGTCATCGCGAACACGAATGCGCCGGCTATCCCAACGACTCCGGCGACGACGAACGGCGTCTGGGGCGCAAGCTTCCACAGCAGGCCTCCGATGGCCGCAGCCGGGGAAATCGACAAACTTCGAATCAGATAGTAAAGACCAACGCTCCGCGCTCGCAGATGCGCCTCGGCGAAATCCACGATCATCGCCTTTCTTGATGGCTCGCCGATTTCGCGGAGACCGCCGATCACGAACGCGACAACCAGTGAGGCGAAACCGGACGACAAGACGATGGCGACAGGGAAGAGCGCAAAGCAAACAAACGTAGAGATCACAAAAGGCTTTCGACCGAAACGGTCCGCCATGCTTGCCGCGGGATAGTAGACCACGATCGACGTGGCGAGCTGGATCGCAACGAGGGCTCCGTATTGCGCGACCGTGACGCCTAAGATGTTTGTCACGTACAGGATAATCAACACGTCGGGCAAGCCTTCGCACATTCTGATGATGATGTCCGAGATCAGCAGGCGCTTCAGCGCGCCGTGAAAGCTCCGCCACACGCCTCGGATGTTCGCGTGTTCACCGGGGAGGATGGGGATGTTGATCAACAGAACGATCAGCAGAGTGATCGCCGCAAGAATCAGTGTAACTATCAAGCCGCCTCGCACGCCGGATCTGATTCCCAGCGCGGCGATCATAGCGCCGCCGAGTAACGGCGCCACGGCCATCGGCACGCGCTTGATCAGCGATTGGAAAGTGAAACCCATAGCGCGCTTGTGTTTCGGCAGAGCGTCGCCGATCACCGCGAAGATCGCGGGCGAAGCCATGCTGACCCACGCCATCGAGAACACGAGTCCCAAGAACACAAACGGCCACGATGGGCTTAGCAGG
>DATIFP010000245.1:0-4637 GCA_035455165.1 Blastocatellia bacterium | reverse complement strand
TCGGTCGCAAGACTTATGAGTTTGCCCTTAGCCTGCGCGGCGGTCGAGTCATAAATGTACTGGAGGTTGGTCGTCTTGCCGCCCAGACCGGGTCCGTAGTAAACAATTTTGCAGTTGATTTCGCGCGATGCGTAGTTGATGAACGTCAAGGCTCGTATCCCTTATCGCTGCGCCGGGGAGGATGAACCTCCGTCCGGTCGATCGCTCTTGCAGGGGCTAGCTGAACAGCGCGTCGATGTCCTCTTCGGTTATCTCGGCAAACGGCGAATCGAGCGCGATACCCATGTCACGTTCGCGCTCGATCTTGGCGTCGATTAGTTCGAAAATTGAGTTCATTTCGCCGGTTGCCCGCTTGACTCGCAATCGCACCAGGCCCAGGCTGGAACGCTCGTCGAAAATCACAACTAATATCACCCGCGCGGCAACTATCGAAATGTGGAGATTGTCGCGCTCGCCCTCGTGGGATAGAACCGGGAAGCCGCGCTCCCCGATCAAATGAGCCAGCCCGTCCGTCGCGGCGACGTTGCCCGCAGTGAGACTCGCAAGGCTCGTCGTGTCCAGGTTGAGCATCTCTCCGTGTGCCGCGATCTGCTGGCCGTTTTTATCGACAAGAAAAACAAATTTCGCGTTTGCATCGGCGCACAGGCGGATGATTACACGCTTGAGCTGCTCGTACTCCTGTTCGTACAGTACAACCGGAGTCGACATCCCTTCTCCTTAGTGATAGACCTGTTCTCAAGGGACCTGTGCCAGATTTGACGCGACGTCAGATGACGCGCCAGTCAACTGGTATAAGCATCCGAAGGCTGGCACCGTGCGCTGGGAAGGGGCAGCAATGGGGTACGCTTCTTATAGCACGGCCTCAAATCCTCCACAATACTTTTCCTTTGGGGCGTTGCCTTTGCCTGCGCCGCACTTCCCTGTCTTCGGGACAACGTTCTATACTGAACTGTGGTCAAGGAGAAACTAATGGCATCGAAGTTTCAGAAACACGTCAACCGCGATGAGATTGTAGGAATAGTCTGCGATCTGGTTCGGCAAGACACTGTCAATCCGCCGGGCAACGAATACTTATGCAAAGAGATCGTCGCTCGCTGCATGCAATCGCTCGGGATGGAAGTCTCTTACTACGAAAAGGAACCCGGCCGAACCAACGTCGTCGGCCGATTTGGAACCGGCAGCAAGTCGATCGGGTTTGTCTCCCACATGGATGTAGTTCCGCCCGGAGAACTTGAACAATGGGAGACGCCACCATTCGAGCCGACGATTCGCGACGGCCGGATCTACGGCCGTGGCACACTCGATGACAAAGGGTCCTTCGCTTGTGCGTACTCGGCGTGCAAGGCATTTCTTGCTGAGCACTCGGAATTCGATGGAACAATTTATCTGATAGCCGCCGCCGATGAAGAGGTAGGCTCCGAGCTTGGCATCATCTATCTGGTGGAAGAGTGCGGCCTGAAGTTCGATGTCGCAATCATACCTGATGGCGGCAGAATGGACCTTTCAATATACGGCGAGAAGGGAATTTTGTGGGTCGAACTTGAAAGCCATGGCATCCAGGCACATGGCTCGACTCCGGAACTTGGTCGGAATGCGATAGTGCCGCTCGCCGAAGCGATCGCCGAGATCAAAACCCTCGACCTGGGCGCGAGCTACGATCACGCGTTCGACGGCTGGACGATGAATGTCGGGACCATTCAAGGCGGTTCATCTACCAACACCGTGCCGGCAATGGCCAGGGCGACTATCGACTTCCGCCTGCCGGCTGGTATCAGCAAGCAACAGGTCCTGGCGAAGATAGAAGAGAAAGTAGCATTGGCTCACAAACGCTCTCCTGATGGAGAGGTTCGCGTGAAGGTGCTGCACGAGACCGAGCCGCACCTGTCAGACCGGAGCTCAATAATCATTCGCAGCTTTGACCGGGCCGCTCGCAGATTGAACCTGCCTATGAAGTATGAAACCTTCGGCGGTAACACTGTTGCCAAGAATCTTTTCTTCGCTGGCATTACGTCGGTCGTACATTATCCGGGTGACGACAAGCTTGCTCACGTCCCGAACGAGTACGTGATCATCGATGAATTGGTGCTGGGTTCGGTGCTTTATGCTGAAACGCTTGAGGCTTACTTCTTTGATTGATTTACCGCATAGATGCAGAAAGTGGGACGCGGAGAAACTGCCGAGACGCCGCGCCGTTGTGTTTGTTTTGTTTCTGATGCTGTTTGCCGCGTCAGGCGTCGCGAAAGCCCAGACGGTTCAAAGCAAAGCAAATGATATTCGCGGGGCGATGGACACACGCAATTTCGAGCGAGCCGAAGCGCTGCTACGCGACCTTCGAACCACGGACCCCGCGGGTTTCACTCGCAACAACTACGAGTATCTTCTGGCCAGACTCCTCGAACGTCGCGGATCTCGGAGCGAAGCTTCTGCGCTCTATCTCGGGCTGGCCGAGCGCAAATCAATACTAAGCCAATATGCTTTGTGGCACCTCGCCGGGCTTGGCAAAGAGTCCGGCGATCTCGCCCTGGAACGGCAATACATCACGCGTTTGCTGGTGAGTTACCCGTCGAGCGCACTGGCGTCACGGGCGCGCGAGCGGCTGATCGACAGTCACTTCGAAAGCGGGGATTACCGCGCAACCATCTCCCTGCTAAAACCCGTAGCGTCTCCAACCGGTGTGAAAGGCCGAAGCGCGATGGCGCGGCTGGGCGCGGCTTACTCGAAGACCGGACAATCGCCGGCGGCACGCGAGGTGTTTGGTCAACTGGTCAACAGCGCTCGCGATGATTACGCGCTTGCCGCGGCCCTGGGCCTGGATGCGCTCGATCGGACAGCGAACACCAGGCCGAATGAATTTGACGCGCTGCGCCGCGCGCGAATCTACCTGTTCAACCGCCATTGGCCGGAAGCGCGCGCCCACATGGCTGATATCGTCGAACGCTTCCCCGAGAGCCCTAACCGATCAGAGGCGCTTTATCAGATCGGCTTCACCTTTTTTCGCGAGTACAACCAGGAGGAGGCGATCAAGTGGTTTGAGCGCGCGCACTCCGAATTTCCGGAAAAGAAGGACGGCGAGCAAGGCTACTACTATGTCGGTTCTTCATTGCAGCAGGCTCATCGCTACGAAGAAGCCGCGCGCCGCTACGCTGAGTTCATCACTGCTTATCCCACAAGCGAACTGATCGAGGGCGCATATCGCAACGTCGTCGACTGTCTCCGTTACGCGGGCAAGCTCGACGAAGCAATAGAGTGGTCGCGTCGAATAGTGCAGAGGTATGATGGCCGTCCGCTCGCAACGGTAGGCCTTTACAACGAGGCGAAGATCCAGCTAACACGGGGAAATTACGACGCTGCGCTTCAGCTCCTCACGCGAATTGCGGCGCTGCCCGTGACAGCGAAGGTAATCAGCGCGCCGATTCGAGGAGAAGCCGCGTTCTTGCGGATATTCACCCTCGAGAAGATGGGTCGAATCCCTGAAGCGGCGCGTGCTTATCTCGCGACACCAGATGAACGCGACAACTACTTCGGTTACCGCGCCACCGAGCGGCTCCGGAGCTTGCTGGAGACTGAAGAAGGACGCCGCGCAATCGAGCCTATCGCCCGCGCTTACCGCAATCAGGCGCGAACAGCCTTCGACGCCGGACGTTTCAGTGAAGCAAAGGAGGCGGCTAATCAGGCGCTTCGACTTATTTCAGATGATGCCGCGAGGCGTGAACTGCTCGGCATCCTCCGCAAGTGTTACGCTCACTTGCCCGCGTATGAAGCTACGACTCACTATCGTTTGATACCGGTCGGGCGCCAGGTCAGAACATCCGATGTGAGCGAAAGCGAAGCCTCACACCAAGCTCTGGCGGCGGAGCTCCTTTTCTTTGGCCTCTACGATGAAGGCGTAACTGAACTGGCGGATGCGGGAATAGCCTCGATCCAGCCGAGCGGGCAATACACAGGGCGGGCCGCGTCGCTGTCTCGCTCGAGCGGCGATGCCGCCTACTCGAGGGCGGTCTATAGCAACCGTGGTGATCAGGCGTATCGCGCAATTGCTTTTGGGGAGTCGGCCGCCAAGTCAATTCCTCAGGATTTTCAACTCGAACTCATGCCTCGCGATCTGGTCGAGTTGATTTATCCGGCCCCCTATCGCGATGCCTTCGATCGTTACTCCCCGCCGGCCGGCGTCGATCCGAGACTCGTGCTCTCGCTCGCCCGACAAGAGAGCCGTTTCAACCCGTCGGTCAAGAGCGGCGCTTCCGCCCGTGGACTGTTGCAGTTCATTCCGGAAACCGCTGAGCAGCTCGCGAAGGAAGAAGGAATTAAGAACTTCGAGCTTGACGACGTGTATACGCCTGAGATCGCAGTGAGGCTGGCAGTGCGATACGTCGCCGACCTGCTCAAACTCTTTCCAAACAACCCACAGGCCGTGCTGGCTGCGTACAACACCGGGGAGAAGAACGTCGAGAGATGGATTTCCCGGGCGCGGTCAAGCGATGCGGATCGGCTGGTCACCGAGATAGCGATTCCCGAAACCAAGGACTACGTCGCCAAGGTTATGAATAGCTATCGTGCATATACGCTGCTGTACACCCAGGACCTCAAGCCGCGAACGCGATAACACAATTACCTACTAACGCGAGGGCGCCCAGAAT
>DATIFP010000244.1:0-22822 GCA_035455165.1 Blastocatellia bacterium | reverse complement strand
ACCAAACATTCGCAACGCCGTCGCGATCCGAAATGAAATAGACGATATCGCCAACCCAGACCGGATCGACGTCCTTCGAGTCGCTCCACGGAGGCGAGACAAGGTCAAAGCTTTTGAGATCCACGATCCACACTGGACGGTTCTGTCCGCCCCGATAGTTTCTTCGCTCCTCGTCCCAGGAGTTGTTCATTCGGTAAGCGATGCGGGAGCCATCCGCCGAGATCTTTCCTTGATAACCGCGAGGCAGCGGCATCGGCTGTTCGACTCCGCCCTCCGCTGGCACCGTCCAGAAACGCGGTGCGCCGCTGGGCGCCCAGGTTGCGCGCGAGGAAGAAAACATCACCGACTTTCCGTCCGGCGTCCAGCCTTGCACCGAGTCAGCGCCTGGATGCCACGTGAGGCGCTTGGGCTCGCCGCCTTCCGACGGCACAACGTAGACGTCGATGTTGCCTGCGTACTCGCCGCTGAAGGCGATCCATTTCCCGTCGGGCGAGAAGTGCGGGTTGGTGGTCAAGCCCTGGAAGCTGGTGATGCGGCGCGCGGTTCCCCCCGCGCGCTCAACGACCCAGATGTTGTTGGCGTATGCGAACCCGATTTGAGTCGCGCTGACGGTCGGCGTACGCAACAACCGTGTCCCGGACCCATTGGGCGCAGAAGCAAACGCGGCAACTGCCGCGAGCGCAACGGCGGCGATGACAACAATCGTTCGGCTACTAATCGGCTGTAGCAAAGAAAAATGTCTTCTTGTGAGCATGATTTGCGCCTCCGGACGATGTGAACCACTGGTGAGTTGCGGAAGCCTTTTTCTATCACGAAGCGGGTGTGGGGTCAAAGTCCGGTTGACTCAGATTGAATATTGGATTGCGTGCGACAGAAAACGAAGGGCACCTGAAACTCATGAGGCAAAGGCAGAGAGGCGCCGCGCGCTGGAAATCAACCCGCTGTCGCACAACCTCCCGGCCTGGGTTAGAGCCGACCCCGTCTTTGACGGTTTGCGCGCGGAGCCGCGTTATCAAGCCATTCTCAAACGTATGGGCCTGGCCTCTTGAGCACGCGCCGATCAACCACCCGGTCGCCTCTTGATAGACAATCCGCAACACTCTTGAGAGAATCCTCCGCACGCAACCAAGCTCATTACAGGTGAACCCTTTTGGCTGAAGCCGCCGGCAAGACCCATTCGCGCAAGCTTGAACTCAGGCGCGAACTCACCAAGCTAGAAAGCTACGCAACCATTATCGGAATCCTGGTCGGCTCGGGGATCTTTGTGGTCACCGGCAAGTCCGGTGCGATTGCCGGTCCCTCGGTGTCGCTCGCTTACCTCGTGCTTGCTCCCGTAGTTCTGGTGACCGCGGTTGCGTACTCGGTATATCTGTCGACCCCGCTCGGGACCCAACCCGGCGGCGAATACAGTCACATATCCCGGACGACTGGAAGCTACTATCTCGGGTTCATCACGCTGTGGTTGAAGTGGCTCTCGTACATTGGCGCGCTGGTAGTCCTGTCCACCTCGCTCGCCCAGTATTTGAAGTTCTTTTATCCGAACATGGACCAATGGCTCGCCGCGGTAATGCCGTTTGGTGAATCCCTCGGACGAAGTTACAGCGGGGATCCGAGTCTCGGCGAAGCGGTCATCGCGACCGCAGCCATGCTCTTCTTTTTTGTTTTCAACCTGCTGGGCGTCAAGGTCTACGGCCGGCTCCAAACTTTCATGGTCATCGTAAAGTGTCTGGCGATTGTGTTGCTCGTGGTGCCCGGGTTGTTTGCGATCGACTGGAAAAACTTCTCGCCGATGTTTCCGTTCGGATTCCGAGCGGTCACGACTCCCGAAGGCGAAAGGGGATTCATGGCGGTGCTGGCGCCGTTGTTTTTTGCATATGCCGGGTTCGAGGGTCTCGCTCAAACCGCCGGCGAAACGAAGGACTCGCGCAAGTCGCTGCCGATGATCTTCATCAACGGCGTGCTGATCTCGATGGTCATCTTCTTCTTGATGTCGCTCGTAGCGTTCGGCGTAATGCCTTATCAGGAGCTTGCTCATTCGAGCTTTGCGATGAGCGACGCCGCGGCGCGCTATCTGCCCTGGTGGGGCGGGGCAGTGGTAACCGTCGGCGCGTTGATGGCTTTTTCGACTTGCCTGAACACAACGCTGTTTGTTCCGGCGCGCATTCTATACGTGTTTGGCGAAGAACGAATGGCGCCGCGTTGGTTCGGGAGCGTGGCCGAGCGCTTCCGCACGCCGTGGGTCAGCCTGGTGGTGAACGCGGTCGTCGCTATTGCGCTGCTGTGGACCAAGAGCTTCGGCTATGTCCTGGACATAGCGATAGTCGCGATGTTTCTGGTCTACGGGTTGCACAGCGCGTCGCTGATCGCGTTGCCGTTCATCAGACCTGAGCTCTACAAGAAAGCGCGAGTTAGACTTCACCCGGCGCTGCTGGTGATTTTTGGATTGGCTTCGATGGTTTCGATGGGCTATTTGACGATAGTAACGATCGGGCGGGACATTGCTCGGCACTCGAGTCAGGAGCAGTCTGGGCTCGCAATCTGGCAGTTGCTTCTGCTCTGGACGGCTTTTGGGACCGCTCTGTACGGGATCGCGCGCTGGGAGGGCCGACGCAGTGGTTTTGACTATAAGAAACAGCTTGATGATTGGTCAGTTGAGTAATGCAGCGTATTCGCGCGCTGGCTTCAAACGTCATGATCTGGGTACTGGAGAAACCTGAGAATAGTTCACTGTATTCCAAGAACGATTGAAATCGCTGATCAATACGACATCGTGATGCCAGCCGCCGCGTATGACTGCGAAAGACTGGCTGTCAGCTGAATAGCCGAAATCGAATAGCTCATCTTCATCCAGGTCCACAATCTGCTGAAGCAGGCCGCCATCCAATGATTGTTCCATGATGGTGTCGACGCCGTTCTGTTGAGAACAATAGAATAAAGCTTTACCGTCCTGACGCCACTGGAGGCGAGAACCCCATCCGAAAAACCTGAATTCTTTCAAAAGCTGTCCGCTCTCCGAGGATAGGATTAGTAGCTTGCGGCTCGATTCGTTTCTTCCCACACAAGCAACCATTTTCCCGTCGGGCGAAACCGCAGGGCGAGCCGCAATATAAGGCGTGAGTTGTACCGGTTCGCCGCCGTCGATTGAAACTCTCCACAAATGCCAATCATCGGCCGTGTTATAGAAAACCCAATCTCCGTCGGGCGAAATTGACGAATAATCCTTGGCCGCACCATCAGTGAGCTGGATTTGATTAGTTCCATCCAGATTCATGCGCCAGGCTTGGAACGAACCTGTGCGGTTCGACATGAAAACTATGTAGCGATTATCTGGTGGCACTGCCGGTCTGAGATTCACTCCGGACTTGACCGTCAATTGACGTTGTTCGCTCCCGTCGGGCTGCATTATCCAAAGATCGATGTTTCCGGTTAATGTTGACGAATAAACAAGTCGTCCATTCGGAGCCCAACAAAAGTCATTGATCCCCTGGGTTATCTTCTTAAGCCTTTGAGGTTCACTGCTCGAACCCACCCAAATATCAGAGACGCGAGTCGTTTGCGATGCGACGGCGCTGTCTGTGCTTGATGCGACGCTCAGGTCCAAATAGTCGCTGAGGTCGTCGGTGACTTGACGACTCTCCATACTTGGATAAGACACTCGCCAAAGCTGATTGTTATAGCCAAGAGCCTTTCTGGCAGTCATTATCAGGGCGCTCTTATCCGGGAGCCAAGCTACCCTTGAAATATGAAAGAATTTGTCGGAGGTCAGTTCTTTCATTGTTCCATCGGCCAGTTTGACTTGAATCAGACGTACTTTCTGCCCGCCTCCGTCTGAACTTCCATATGAACAAATGATCGATTGATCGGAAGGCGACCACACTGGAAGGTCCAAATGGTCCGGATGAGTTCCTACAAACAATGTCCGTAGGCCAGTCCCGTCCGAATTCACGACCATCAAAGCATACTCTCGTTCTCCATCGCGGTTTAAGCTCTGGCGAATGAAAGCGATTTGTTTGTCGTCCGGGGAGATCGAGAAGTTGCCCTCGAGGGTGTCGACTATTTTTGTAGGCACGCCGCCAACCAATGAGACGCGGTACAGTGCGGTGTGGTAGAGGAGCGGCTCGGATATCGCCTCGCCCCTCCTTGCGAAATAAAGAAATTCACCGCTGTTGGCGAAGGCCAACCCGAAAATCGCTCCGCCCCCCGGAACGATTTCGACGTTGTTGTTTGTTGCAAGTTGTCTGAGCCAGACGCTCGCCTTTTTTTCGAAGGAGCGAGTGTAGGCGACGTATTTCCCGTCGGGCGAGATCGCCGCATGCCTGCTTTGTCCGGTTGCCGTCAGCTTTTCGATTCTGGGCGGTACCGCGAAAACAGTTTTGATTTCAGCTCGCCTGTCCGCTGGATAAAGGTCTGAGAATCTCCAGCTAACTAACACAATGCCGCCTAAGATTGTGAGAATGGCGGCGGTGAGCAACATACTTCGGTGCTTTGAACTCGTCGAACCTGTATCGGAACCGGGCACCGCGCTCAAGCTTTGCTGAGCCGCGGTCTGTTGTTTCTCATTTGCCTTCTTCGCAACAACTCCGAAATCCTGACCATCGGGTGCGCTTTCGGGCTCATTGCCGGGTTTTATTGATTGGGGATCGGCGATTTCGAATTGATCGCTAATTCGACTTCCGGTTCCTTCACTCAATACCTCCTCAACCGGGGCGATGAATCGATAGCCGCGACGTGTCACCGTCTCGATGTAAACGGGCTTCCGGGCCTTATCGCCCAGAGCTTTTCGCAGTTGCTGAATGTTGAAAGTGAGATTCGCATCTTCCACGAAGGTGTCGGGCCAGAGGCGGCTCATCAATTCATCCTTGCCTACAAGCCGACCGTTCTTCTCGACCAGAATTAAGAGCGTGTCAAACACCTTGGGCGCAAGTGGGCGGGGCCTTCCTTTACGCAGCAGAGTTCTTTGATCGCTGTTAAGCGTGAAATCTCCGAACCGATAGAGATGGTCGATCAACAACGACATGACTGCTTAGAACTTACTTAGAAAATCCTTACTGGTTCTTAGGGACTTTTCAAAGTCTCTTTGTGTAGGTTCGCTCGGAACCTGGGCAAGAAGATCAGGCCCTGATTCTAGCACCAGCGCTAAGCTGCGGCAATCAAATTACGCGGCGTTGGTAGCGGTGTATCCGAAATCCGAAGTGGCATTCGAAGGATTCTAGTATAAGAAAGGGGAGCATATGAATATCGAGAAGACTAAGTTAGTCGCGTTGATTGTATTTGCAACCGCGGTATTGTTTTCGACCATACCTGTGCTTGCTCAGCTGATCGATAAGACCAAAGCACCCAACATTGCCAAAGAGGGGATAAACAAATCGCTCGTCCAGCAGATAGGCGCCGGTCGTGGCGACCGGTTGACCCCCGATTCCTCGTCGTTCATCATCGCGCGCGATCCATTTCGCTCGGTTCGCCGGGGCCGCCAACTATTTCAACGCAAGTTTACGAGAGCAGAAGGACAGGGTCCGGTCATGAATGATGGCTCTGGCGATGTGAATTCCAATCTCGCGATCGGCGCCGGGCTTTCAGATAGCTGCGCGTCGTGTCACGGACGCCCTCGCGGCGGAGGAGGGGCAGGAGGTGACGTGGCTACCCGGCCGGATAGCAGGGACGCGCCTCATCTGTTCGGGCTGGGTCTCAAGGAGATGCTCGCAGACGAAATCACAGGGGAGCTACGCTCGATCAAAGGAAAAGCGATCTCGGAAGCTGCCGCCCAACACCGGCCAGTTACAAGAGAGTTGAGTAGCAAGGGAATCGACTACGGGACCATTACCGCCAACCCGGATGGATCGATCAACACCGCCGGCGTGGTAGGAATCGACAGCGATCTTCGGGTGCGACCCTTCTTTCACCACGGAGGAACCATATCGATTCGCGAGTTCGTCGTGGGCGCGCTCAATGCTGAAATGGGTTTACAAGCGGTCGATCCTGACCTGACCGCCGCGTCAGCCGGGGCCCGCATAACAACTCCAGCAGGCATGGTGCTCGATGGTTCGCTCGACGCAGTCGAGGCTCCGCCCGCCTCCAGCCAGAGCGACGATCCTGACGGCGACGGAAAGGTCAACGAGATCCCGGTCAGCCTTGTTGATCACCTCGAATTCTATCTGCTCAACTACTTCAAACCGGCGACTTACGAGGAAACTGAGTCAACCCGGAAGGGGCGTCGACTATTCGAACGGATCGGGTGCGCACAATGCCACATTCCCGATCTGCAGCTGGACCGCGATCGAAGAGTGGCGGACGTTGAAACCGTCTATGACCCGGTGAAGGGCATCTTCAACAATCTTTTTGCGACCGCCATCCCTTTGATCGCCGACATGGATGATGGCAGCGGTTTCCCGACTCTAAAAAGACCGCGGCTCCAGCCTTTCCTCGTGCGAAATATCTTCGCCGATTTCAAGCGACACGATCTGGGTCCGAGTTTTTATGAACGTAATTATGATGGGACGACCCGGACGCAGTTCATCACGACCCCGCTATGGGGCGTGGGAAGCACAGGGCCCTACGGCCACGATGGTCGCAGCATCAACCTCACCGAGGTGATTTTGCGCCACGGCGGCGAAGCCGAGGCCGTGCGAAGCCGCTTCGACAGGCTGGGTAGAGAAGACAGATCGTCGCTGCTGGATTTTCTGAACTCGCTGATAATCTACCCGCCCGACGATACGGCTTCGAACCTCGATCCTGGAAATCGAAATGCGATCGGCTTCCCTCAATTTGGGCACGGCAGCATAAGGCTGACAACGTTGTTCAACAATCCAGGCGACCTTGAGTGAATCTGCTGTGGAAGCTCGATGACCAGCTGCCGTCGTTCGAACCATTGGGGCGGCTCTCGGCGAGCCGCCTCAATTTCGTTTCCCGGCTTGTTCTGTCGCACTTATTCATAGCGTTCTATTCCTTAAGCTACGCTCTTCAGGTCGCCTTGGATCATTCGATAATCTTGGCTGGCTGCGGCAGAGCTTTGACGGCTAAATCCGGCTTCATTCCATCAGTCCTCGTAGTGCTGGAAGATCAAATACAGCACCAGAAAGGTCAAGCCGACCCCTATACCGATTCCGATTGCAACCTTGGCGCCGGTTGAGAGGTTGTGGCCCTTCACCCGCGTGACATCACCGTAAGCCACGGTAGTAGCGGCCCGGGTCTTGAGATCGGTCACGACAAACGAGTCGCTCTCTGCTTTGCTGATGAAACCGGCCAGCTTCACATCGTTGCGAAGCTTGAGGGCAACGCGCGCGTCGGATCCGACGCCGAGCTTGAGTATCCCGGCCTTCACTTCTTCGGCGCGGGTGACCTGCTTCTGTTCCTTCGATCTGGCGAACGCCGGATTCACCGCCGCGGCTGCGTGGAGCATTAGTCCGGCAATTGCAATTGTCATAATTCGTTTGAACATGATCTTCTCCTTTTCTTCCATCATCGGTTGTTGCTTCAGCGGTCCAGCGTCGAGTTATCGAATCCGCTTTGGCAAACCCGCACCCTTGAGGGCAAAACTGAGGCCAGTCGAAAACGGCGCGAATACGCCGGATTCGTTCAATTGAGTCCGAGCGAGAAGATTGAAGGCGCAGCAGCGACTAGTCGTTTGAATGGATAATCCTGCGTGCCGGCCGCTGGTGGACAACCGGCCAGCTTCAGCATCGTCGCCGGCCTGTGCTAATGTAAACCGCTCCGATCTTCAGCTACTCAATCCAGAACGATGACTCGACGGGAGAGTGCAAGCTTGAAACAGATAACACGCGCGCTGGTAAGTGTCTCCGACAAAACAGGGCTGGTCGAATTCGCAACCGGGCTCATCCAACATTCGATCGAGATCATCTCAACCGGCGGAACGGCGAGGACGTTGAAAGACGCGGGCCTCAGCGTGCGCGACATATCGGATCTCACCGGGTTCCCGGAAATACTCGGCGGTCGCGTCAAGACTCTGCATCCGAAGGTCCACGGCGGCCTGCTCGCGATTCGGGATGACCCCGATCATCAGCGCCAGGTCGGCGAGAACGACATTCAATATATCGACATGGTGGTCGTGAATCTCTATCCGTTTCGCGAGACCGTAGCCCGCGACGATGTGACCGTCGAAGCCGCCATCGAGAACATAGACATCGGCGGTCCGTCGATGATTCGCTCGGCGGCCAAGAACTTTGAAGACGTTGTCGTCGTAGTCGACCCCTCCGATTACTCGTCGATCGCCGGTGAGATGGACGCGAACGCCGGCCAGATCTCGAGGGAAACACGGCTGAGGCTTGCGCGTCGCGCGTTTGAAACCACCGCCCGCTACGACGCAGCGATCTCGGCTTTTCTCGAAGGCTCCGTCGAGCTGAATAAGGTTACGGGTCTCTTGCGAGTTGGAGCGCCAACAGCGCTCCCCGGCGTGATCGGAGTATTCGGGAGGAAATCGCTGGACTTGCGGTACGGGGAAAACCCGCATCAACGCGCCGCGCTGTACCTGACCTCGGATTCGGGAGGAGGGATAGCCCACTCTGAAAAGCTTCAAGGCAAGGAGCTCTCGTTCAACAATCTGATCGATCTGGACGCGGCGTGGGGCCTGGTCTCCGAGTTCACCGACCCGGCTTGCGTCATCATCAAGCACACCAATCCTTGCGGCGCTGCAACTGCAGCCGACGTAGGGCAAGCGTTCGAGAAAGCGCGCGCAACCGATCCCGTTTCTGCCTTTGGGGGCATTATTGGGCTCAACCGAACTGTGACTGAAGCGGCCGCACGCTTGATCGGCGAGACGTTTTTCGAGGCCATCGCCGCGCCGGACTACGAGTCCGGCGCGCTCGAAGTCCTCGCGACGAAGAAGAACCTGCGCGTCATGCGAGTGCCCGCCAGCGGCGCTGTCGGCGAACGACTCGACCTGCGAGTGATAAGCGGCAACGGGGTGTTGGTTCAAGATCGGGACCGCGGCGTGCTCGGAGAGTCGAAACTCAAGGTTGTAACCGCGCGGCAGCCGACTGATGAAGAAATGCAGGCATTGCGCTTTGGCTGGATCATTGCAAAGCACGTCAAATCGAACGCGATTGTGTACGCCCGCGACGGTCAGCTCGTAGGAGTCGGAGCGGGTCAAATGAGCCGGGTCGATTCAGTGAAGCTCGCGGCGATGAAGGCGCAACTGCCGCTCGCCGGCTGCGTGATGGCTTCGGATGCGTTCTTTCCGTTTCGCGACGGGATTGACGAAGCCGCGCGAGCCGGGATCACCGCGGTGATTCAACCGGGTGGCTCGATGCGCGACGATGAAGTTATTGCGGCGGCTAACGAACATAAGCTAGCGATGGTCTTCACTGGAATGCGGCACTTTAAGCACTGACTGCGACCGTTGTCGCAACTCCGGCGACTTTTGAGTCAGGCTTCACGCTGAGACGCAAAGGTCCGCAAAGGCGCAAAGAGGGAGTGCGGGCTAGCTGGTGGACTCGGCGAGCCACTTCAGGTACTGCCCCGAGCCGCGGTCAATCTTCAACGCGATCACCTCAGGTGTGCTGTACGAGTGAAGCTCTTTGATGCGCCGTTCGGCTTCGGCGTATCGGGCGGCGGTTGTTTTAATGATCATCAGCGCTTCGTGATCACGCGTGACCTTTCCTTCCCAACGATAGATCGATTCAATGCCGGGTACGATGTTGACGCAGGCAGCGAGCCGCTCTGTCACGAGCGTGTCCGCGATAGTCGCGGCCTCCTCGCCATTTGGGGTAGTGACCAGGACTATGAGCTCTTCGCGCATCGACTTCTTATAGCACGCAGCTCGACATGTCAGCGAACGGTTATGGAGCGCGCCGCCTGTTTTGCGTTAGCCGAATTAACGGCAACTGACGGCCGTCGCATTGTTGCCGGGCGATTGCTTCGGAGCGAGCCAAAGCGGCGGCACGAAAGAAAGTGGTTAAGATGTGTGTGGTAGCTGGCCGCCGCACTCCAAACGAGCCCCTCGTATTGAAGAGGGCGCCCTGGTTTGTTTTTCGGGATCGGAATGATTCGGAAGAAAAGCGGCGGCAGCGAGACAGTGGTAAATGAGTGTCTCGGCCTGCCGCCGCACTCCAAAGTCAGTGTGAGCCCCCTGACGAGTCGGCAGTCGGGCCGGGCGTCGCGCGATCATCGTGCTGATCGCTTGTCGCCGCCATGAAGTTGCGGACCCATTCGGTGAACAGATAGTTCTCCTCAAAGAAAGGGAAGTGACCGCTGTGCTCCATCAAAACCAGCCGGGATTGCGAAAGGCCGGCCGCGAGCTCCTTTGATCGATCGGGCAGCGTCACCAGATCGTGACGTCCCGCGACGACAAGAACCGGCGCCTTTATCGCGTCCAATTGACGGCTGACCTCGAGACTCCTCCCGTCGCTCGCAAGGGCCTGCTTCTTTGCTAGCGCATCGAAGTACGCCGTATACACGCCGCGATCAGAATCATAGGGTACTAGCTTGTGAAAGTAGTGCGGATACAAAACGGCGTATCGAGCGCGGACCCGGTCGCAGGGTTTGGCTCCGCCGGTTCCATCCTCGCTGGAGCGATAAGCAGCCATCTCATTTGCTGACAGTTGTTTCAAGATTCGCTTTTCCGCCTCGCTCGGGTTTTCTACTGACGCCGAAGCGCTCACGAGAATCAGACGCTTCACGTGCTCCGGATGCCGCACCGCGTAATTGAGCGCAATGTTTGCGCCGAAGCTGTGTCCCAGCACCGTGACCTTATCGAGCCCGAGCGATTGACGCAGCGCGTCCAGGTCGTCGGCCATTTCATCAACGGATGCCATCCCGTGACCTTGACGAGCGCTCATCATGTCCGCACGCCGGTCGAAATAGACCAGCTTCGCGTAGCGGCTCAAGTTGTAGAGCATTGGGTGAAAGTATTCGTGCGGAAGGCCGGCGCCGCCGTGAACTACAATAACAACCTCATCGCTGGTCCCCTGCGTCTCATAGACCAGAGTCAGACCGTTCGATTGGAACGTGCCGTAGCCCAGTCCGGGCGTCCAAACGTGATGATAGGCAAGGTAAGGAGACGCCTCACCCGGTAGGGCAACTCGAGAAGAGTTGGCAAGCGCCAGACACTCAAACTCGGCACGAGTCGAGCCTTCCTGCGCGCGAGCCATACCGGCAAGCACTAGTACCACAACCGCGACAGCGCAAAGTCTTAGGAGATTCTTCATGGTCCTGCCCCTTCAATGGTTTCCAGTTTCTGGTTTAGGTTTGCTGGCAATGCGAAAAAAGCCAGCAACTGCTGATGACAACCATAGACTAGAAACTACTCTGTTTCAGTTTGATCTTCGGCAGGGGCAGTCGGTTCGGCGTTGAAGAAAGCTTCGTAGATTTCGATGGCGCGCGCGAGGTCCCGCTCGTCCACCATTACCACTACTTCTTGCGAGAAGCTGCCGGGAATAACTGCAAACTCGCCGCCTTCGACGAAGGCGCGAATTCCATTGGTCTCGAGCGTCTCGCGGACCATCTCGGCTTCGGCGCTGGTCTTGAACGATTGAAGTGGCACCGGCTCGCCTTCACTCGTGTCATGCACTTTATTTTCCGGAGTGAGTTCCGGCACCAGCCCGACGCCGCAATCAGGACATACATCAATACCGGCTCGGTACTCGGCTTCACAGTTGGGGCAAAATGCCATTCTTGTCTCGAATCGAGCTTGCAGTTCTTGTCGCTGCTTAAATGGCGATCACGCGCATGATAGGAGCCGCGAGATGCAAGCGCAATAGTTTAATCAGAAACGCGTGAGTGAGTCTACAAGCGCTCGCTCTGTGTATCAAGTCATCGCGGTCACCTTCTCGATATACGCATCCGCGTCAAACTTCCTCGCCATCCCCGCGGCGGACATATAGCGAACAGTTCCGAACACATCGCGCCGCGCCCACGGGCGATCGTGTTTGCCGCAAATCGCCCAGGATATGCCCGCGTACCCATTCGGATCGCGCCCATCCAATTCGTATCGGTCGTTTAGCTTCACCGCGATCCCGAACGCCGCCTCCGGAGTCTCAGTCCATTCCAAAATCTTTTTGGCCCAGTACATTCGCAGATATCCGTGCATGCGCCCAGTCGTCACCATTTCCGCATGCGCCGCGTTCCATAAAGGGTCGTGTGTTGAGGCCGACTCCAGGTCTGTTTCACTGTAAACATGTGGTCGAGGATCGGCCGAGTGGCGGGTCAGAGTGGATCGCGCCCAGTCGGGGCATCCCGCAAACCGATCGTAACGCGGGTTCCGGGCCACATAGTTGACAGCCAGCTCGCGTCTGACAATCAGCTCTTCCAGGAACGCCGCCTTTGAAGCTTCCGGCGCATCCGCGCCGCGCACCGCGAGAGCTACCCGAATCGGACTGATCTGGCCGAAGTGCAAGTATGCCGAGAGCTCGCTCGTCCCGCTCAGGTGCGGAAGGTTGCGGTTTTTGTCGTAGTCGGCGAGACGCTCTGTGATGAATCGCTCCAAGCGGCGCAAGCCCTGAGCTGAACCTCCCTTGAACGAAGTGACAGGAGAAGCGCTTCGGTCCAACGGAAGCGCGTCAAGCAGTCTCTCCCCCTCAATGGGCTGACTTCCCGGCCTTTGGTCGTCTGGCCAGCGGTGAACGGCCTGCGGATTCTCAGAGGGCTGTAAAAAAACTTCTGTCAATCGCTGGATCTTTGGTCGAAGTGTGCGAGCCGCATATTCCTCTTTCGGAAAGAGCCCGGTCGGAACGACCACGTCGGCATCGACCGTCCAGAACGGGGCTCGCAGCTTGTTCTTGGCGCTGCGCCTCCACGACTCCGGTTCGCGAAGCGGGTTTTCGTCCCCTACTACCAGACACGGCCTGATGTCATCGCAGAACCTGATGAGACTGTGCTGGGGGTAGGCTCGAAAGACGAATCGGGCGCCGCGATCTTCGACTTGCCTTGCGAGTTCGCTCAGTCCCTCGATCAGGAAAGCATAGTGCCGCAAATTCGCGTTGGGATACCCAGGGTGCAATCCAAAGAACACCGCGACCGGCCGTCGAAGCTCGTTCGCCGCTTTGATTGCAACATCGAATGCCGGATTGTCGAGGGCTCGCTGAGCTCGCTGCATCCAATACACAACAACTCGACCTTCGGGATCCGGGTCGCCGTCGCGACGAACTCTGACTCGCGGGTCTTGAAGCAGCTTGTCGATCATTTGTGACTTCTTGGTTCTCGGCTTGCTTCAACTAGCTACGCTGTGGGTGCTGGTGATGGAATCGATCGGGCGGCGCGCGGAGTTGAGTAGTTGTTCGATGGTCCGAGCGCGGTGATCGAAGATTCGCCTTAGCATTGGAGCCACAAAGAGGGCGTGCGCCGGTTTGGCGAACGCGCCCCCGGGTAGTCCGTATTCGACCCGATCAATCATCAGCGTGCGATCAGAACTCAACTCCCTGAACGTGTGAGTGTGTCGCCATAGTTTGTACGGTCCACTGAGTTGTACATCCACAAATGACTCCTCCGGCTTCCATTCTTCAATGAGCGTCTTCCACTGAAATCGGACGCCAAATAATGCGAGTCTGTATTCGAGGCGTGATCCCGCACAGAGAACAACAGGCGGTTTGTTGAGTATGCTAAATCGGAGAAACGCCGGGGTGATGCGCTCGAGATTGAATGGTTCGGAGAAGAACTCAAAAACTTCGCTTCGCGGTCGCAGGATCTCTTGTTTGCGTTCGAGCGTGTAGATAGGCATCTCTATGAAGTCCATTGAGAGCAGTCGGGCTCCTGCTGCGTAATGCGCTTCAGGTTCGCAGCACATCCTCCAACGCTCGCGCGACTGATGGATATTGAAACTCGTAACCCGACGCGAGCGCCACCTTCGGCTCGACTCGCTGACTGTCGAACAGCACGTCGGCCATCTCTCCCATCAACGCGCGCAATGCCATCTCGGGGACCGGCAAGAAAACCGGCCGATGCAGAACGCGGCCAAGCTCGCGAGTGAACTCGGCGTTGGTAACCGGTTCCGGAGCCGCGGCGTTTATCGGTCCTGCGAGTGAATCATGATGTATCGCGTGCCGAAAAATTCCGACGGTGTCCGCGATGTGTATCCACGGAAACCACTGCTTGCCGTTGCCCAGCCGCCCGCCGACCCCGAGCTTGAAAGGCGGCAGCATCTTTTCGAGCGCACCGCCCTCAGCGCTCAAGACTACCCCGGTGCGAACCAGAACGACGCGGACGCCGAGATCGCTCGCGCGCCCGGCCTCGCGTTCCCATTCCTGGCATACCTCGCTCATGAATCCTCGTCCGGCGGCCGAGGCCTCGTCCAGTTTTTCGTCCCCTCTGTTTCCGTAAAACCCGACGGCCGAACTGCTGATCAGCGCGCGGGGCCGTTGTCGAACCCGGCTGATGCCCTCGATCAGATTGCGTGTGGTCGTGACCCGCGAATCACGAATAGACTTCTTCTGTTGATCGCTCCAGCGCCTGGCGGCGATCGGTTCTCCCGCGAGATTCACGACCGCGTCGACCTGATCGAGAGCGGACTCAGGAAGCGGACTCGACACCGTATCCCATTGATACATCTCCGCGAGTCCAAGACCGGCCGGCTTTTGCCCGGCGCGCGAAACGCCAACTATGCTGTGTCCCTCATTGGTGAGCAACCGGCAAAGAGTACGGCCAATCAGGCCAGTTACCCCCGTGATCAGTACCCTCATAGCGGACCTCCTGGTGTCCAAACTCTGAGAAGCCTAGTCACCTTGACGGTACGTGTCAAGATCGTGCCCAGACAGTGACGATTCGATCAGCGAGTCAAGTTCCACACCGCGGTCGTTTCTTGAGATAATCTTGACAGAATCAAGACATGTCGACAGAATGAGCAGCAATGTGGGAGACGAAACCGCCCTCGACAACGGCAAAGTACATGATCGGCACGGTGACGAAACGCACCGGCTTGTCGGTTGACGTGGTGCGCGTATGGGAACGCCGGTATGGGGCGATTCGTCCGGAGCGCACGGAAGGCGGCACTCGCCTGTATTCGGATGCCGATGTGTCACGCCTAAACCGGCTCCGCCGGGCCGTCGAGCTGGGGCACAGTATCGGCCAGGCCGCGAGGCTTTCAGAGAGCGATCTGGATGAGCTGATCGCCACCTCTGAACCTGTTCATGCTGTTGAACCGGACCCTCACCGCTCAGTCCGCGAGAGATTCCTCCGTGCAATTCAGGCGATGGATGTAGCGACCGCGGAAAAGGAATTGACTCTAGCCGCTACACTTCATCCAACGAGTGAGTTGGTCAAGAAGATTGTGGCGCCGATACTTCACGAAGTGGGCGAGCGATGGGCGCATCGAGAACTCGGTGTTGCTCACGAGCATCTTGCAACCGGCTTGCTGCGCGGGATGTTGAGTTCACTCATGCGGCTTTATTCGCCTTCAACGAATGGCGAGGGACTGGTGCTCGCAACGCTTCCAGAGGAGCGACACGAATTCGGACTATTGCTGGCTGGACTCCTTGCGGCGACGAAGAGTTGGCGAGTCATCTACCTTGGCGCCGAGGTTCCACCGGCGGACCTGGCTCTTGCCGTTCGACTGACCGGCGCGCGCGCACTCGCGCTCAGCATTCCGACCTCGCAGCCACGGACCAATGATGAACTCGAAGTGCTGTCAAGGCTCTTGCCGTCGTCGACCCTGGTATGGCTGGGAGGTGCGGCGGCAATCCGACACGTGCCAGTCATCGCTCGCGCCAACTGGATACTGATTCGCGACCTTGATGACCTCGAGGATAGGCTCTGACAACCCTTCGGCAGCGTTGAATTATCTCGGAAGTCCCACTCGGTTTGCTGCCGCAGCCTACTGCACCGTGACCGGGACGCACGCCTCAAACGGAACGGCTCGGCCGTTCACGACGTAAGGCATGAATTGCCACTTGGCCATGGTGCCCTGCAGGTTCTTTATGTCAGAGGCGGTCAGGGCCGTTGCTTTGGTGACCTTGCCGGTTTCATCAACGTTGACCAAAACGAGCGCGGTCGACCCGGATCGCCCGGCGAGAGTTTTTCTCCGGGCGACGCGAACATTGGAATACGACACAGTATACAACTCGGTACCTTTGTTGAACGCTGGTTGGCCGTTGACGGAATCCTGTTGGCGCAGCAGACCCGTCGCCCGAACGAGCGTGCCCGACACTCCTTCCGCTCCGAGACCCCATTCTCCGTTGCAGAAATAAACCGGCTTCAGCAACACCGCGTTGAACATAAGCTTGCCGTCTATCGCGAGTGAAACTTGAGCAGTTCCTGGTAGCTTGAGATCCAGAAAAGCGTTTCCTTCGACCGAGGTTGGTCTTGAGAATACGACACCAGTTGCGGTCACTTGGAGAGAAGCTTGTGGCAAGTCTCCGCCGGGCTTTATCAATGCGGTGTTGGGGTCTAACCGATCGCCGATCATTGTTCTCAACACCGTACCGGCGGCGGCGGAGATCTCGTCGTCGCTGGCCGGTCTCAAATTGATCACGTCACCTGGTTGGAGACCACTAATCTTGACTGAAATCTCCGGTCGTGCCGCCGACAAGCCAGATTCACTGATCGCCGCTCTTTTTCGAATTACGTTTGGTATCTGCATCCCGGTTTGCGCCAAGAAATCTATGCCAAAGCAAACCGACGCGCAGAGAAGCATCAGTACCAGAAAGAACGCTTGGACTTTCATCACAGCCTCCTTCGAACTGTCAGACACAACTCTGATTATGAGCAGAATGTTTCAAGGTATAAACCGAAATCATAGTCGCAAACTGTAGAGGTGCAGAACCCGTATGAGGCGCATCTCGGAACAAGATCCGGTATGCAGTCGCACCATACGTCGCGTTAATAGTAGTACAGCTACCGACTCTTCATATTGTAGACTTAGAAATATGCAGTCACCCGCCGGCGCCGAGTGAACCACGTTAGCGCGTCCCGTAGAAGGGCTGATTGCCAAAAGTACTCCAAGCAAAGCCAGCAGTCTGACAATTCTCATCAACGTTTCTCTTTTGCGATCGACGTAAGGGGTTATGGACGTGGAGAGCCGCCTGTAACCACTGGCGACCGGACATTCGCGATTAAGGACCGAAAACCCGGTTCCGCTTTTATCACAACCCGTTGGCAGTGTCAAAGACAAAGTGTAAGTAATATAATACAAGGCCTTTGATTGTCCATCTTACCGCTGCAGTCTGATCGCAGATTACTATTGCCGTCAGTGCCCGATCGAAAATAACATAAGCTCGCCCACACAGCTTGCGACTTGCCCCTCGCATACCATCCCGGGGAGGAACCTTGATGAGGATCAGTTTGCTGATAGTTATGGTGGCTGCAGTGTTGTTGATCGCGGCGTGCAGCAAGCAGCCGGTTGAGCAGTCAGTTCTGGTGACCGTGGCAAACGAGACCGCAGCGCTCGCCAGGTTGCGCGCGATCGCGGCGGCCGAAGCGCGATACCAGGTCGAGTCGGGCGGCGATTACGGAAGCCTCGAGCAATTGATTCAGAAGCGATACGTCAACGATCCGTCAAACGGAAAGCTCACCGGCTACCGGTTTGAGGTTCAAGTCAAGCCGGGGAGCTTTCAGGCTACAGCGGTGCCCGAGAAATTCGGGATCACCGGGAAGCGTTCGTTCTATGTCGACGAGTCTAACGTGATCCACGCAGCGGACAAGAAGGGTGCGCCAGCGACGGCATCCGACCCCGAGGCGTAGGGATCTCCGGCTCAGGTCTCACGACTGACAACCAACGAATCCTTTGATATATTCTCTCGCCAGCGAGGCGAGTTCCGAGATGCTCTCCAGAATACTATTCCTTGCGATCGCATATCTACTTGGATCCATCCCGTTCGGCTACCTGATAATCAAATATGTGTTCACCAGTGGTGAAGACGTTCGCGAGATCGGTTCGGGAGGCATCGGCGCAACAAACGTGACCCGCCGAGCGGGCAAGTGGGCCGGACTGCTCACCTATTTCTGTGACGTTGCAAAGGGTGTGGCTGCGGTTATGCTGATGCGGCTCGTCGCTGACGATGATTACGTCTGGATCGGCGCCGCGGCGGTCGCGGCAATCGTGGGCCACATCGCTCCGGTATTCCTCGGATTCCGTGGAGGTAAGGGTGTCGCGACCGGCGTCGGGGTCTATCTTGCTCTTGCCCCGTACTCGGTGCTTGCAACGCTCGTGCTCTGGGCGCTAATCGTCTACTTCACGCGCTACGTCTCGCTTGGATCGATCATCGCGACGGCCGCCGTCCCGCTGTGGACTCTCCTCTTTTATGGTCTGCTCAAACCTGCTCCGCATCTCAAAGCTCTAGTAGTCATCGGTGTAGTTGGGTGCGCGCTGATTGTCGCGAAACATCATGAGAACATTAATCGGTTGGTGCATGGCAGGGAGAACAAGATCGGCACCAGAGTAAGACCCAACAGCGGAGTCGGTTCGGACGGCGCCGCGATGAGCGGAGGGCCAACCTGATGACCAGCGAGGCCGCCACCCCCGCAAGCGCGCGCATTGCGGTGATCGGCGCGGGGAGCTGGGGCACCGCGCTCGCGTTGGTCGCCGCGCGCAATCAGCACCGGGTCAGTCTCTGGGCCCGCGAACCGGAAGTTGCCGCCGGCATCAATAAGACGCGCAAGAATCCATTCTACCTTTCGGACTTTGAGCTGCCCGAGAACATCCGCGCAACTACCGACTTGGCCGAGGCCGTACAGGGAGTCTCGTTCGCGCTGTTGGTTGTTCCCTCACACGCGATGCGTGAGACCGTCACTCGGCTGCAACCGTTCCTGAACAGTGAAGTCGTGATAGTCAGCGCCGCAAAGGGCGTTGAAAACACAACGCTGATGAGAATGGAGGAAGTGGTCGCCGACGTGTTGCGTGAGAGCTTCGAGCCTCGATACGTTGCCTTGTCCGGGCCCAGCTTTGCTCGCGAGGTCGCGAAAGGCGATCCAACTGCAGTCGTTGCCGCGAGCCGAAATCGAGAATCGAGCGAGTTGATCCAGCGGTCACTGAGCTCGAGCTTCTTTCGGATATATACCAACACCGACGTCACGGGAGTGGAGCTCGGCGGTGCGGTGAAAAACGTGGTGGCAATCGCGGCCGGGGTCGTAAGAGGACTCGGTTTCGGAACGAATGCGGTTGCAGCTATCATTACGCGCGGGCTCGCGGAGATGACGCGACTCGCGTTGGCCCAGGGCGCACGAGGCGAGACGATGGCAGGCCTGGCGGGGCTTGGAGATCTTGTGCTCACCTGTACGGGCGAGTTGTCCCGCAATCGATACGTTGGGGTTGAGTTGGGACGCGGGCGCAAGCTTTCGGAGATTCTAAGCGAGATGCGCGAGGTGGCCGAAGGCGTTAAGACTACGAAATCAATCTACGAACTCGGGCGCCGGCTTGGAATAGAGATGCCGATCACCCTGAGCATCTACGCTTTGCTGTATGAGGACAAGCCTGCGCTCGAAGCCGCAAACGAGCTGATGGGCAGACCGCTCAAGCGCGAGTGAGCTAAGAGCATCGACTTTAGTAGACTGCAGCCAAACTGAAGGTTGCAGCAGTATAACAAGAAAGGATCGGACTCATGTCTAACTACGTGCCGCCAACCACTCCCATCGGGGGACCCCAGGCTTTTCCGCCGCAGCAACCGTTTCCGCCACCGCCGCAAAAGAAGTCGAATGTGCTGATGTGGCTGGTGGTCGGCTGCGGCACCTTTGTGATCATTGGAATCATTGCGGTGTTTTTGGGCGGTTACTTTGTGTGGAACAAGGCGAAGCAAGCCGGTCTCGACCCGGAGCTAATGCAGAAACAGCCGGCGCTGGCCGTCGCGAAGCTGGCTGCGGCGCTCGATAAAGATATCGAGGTAGTCACGGTGGATGAAGACAAGGGCTTGATCACGTTCAAGAAAAAGAGCACCGGCGAGACGATCACCGTGAACGTGGATCAGGCGCAGAATGGAAAGATCGTCTTCAAACAAGAAGGCAAAGGCGACGTGACCGTCGAGGCGAAGGGTGAAGGGGAGAAAGGTTCGCTCGAAGTGAAGACCTCCGAGGGAACCGCGACGTTCGGGAGTCTTTCGGTCGACAAGCTCCCTGACTGGTTGCCCGCTTATCCGGGGGTTCAGCTCGAAGGGACCTACTCTGCCCACGGCAAAGATGGCGAAAGCGGCGGGTTTAGTTTCGTGACGCAGGACGCGCCGAACAAAGTGATCGATTTCTACGATGAAGGTCTGAAGCGGGCTGGACTGACTGTCAGCACGAATATTCTACAGCAGAACGGCAAAGTTACCGGCGGTATGGCGACAGCCGAAAGCTCGAATAAGAAACATACCGCAATGGTGACCACAACCGCCGACGCACAGGGCACGCGCGTTTCAGTGATCTTCGAGCTCAAAAGGTAGAACCCACTCCCCGAGATTTCTTAACCTTGTAATTGTTTACAATCCAGTCAGGCCACGGATATATAATCCGAGTTGCGCTCACTATCAGGTGACTTTGTTCTCTTCGGCCAACGCTCAAGGATTCAGCGAACGGGATTGTCTACAAGCGTGACTTTAGCTACTTGAAATCGGCCCACACGACCGCGATTCTGGCCGCAGCCTGCGCGGGCGCCCGATCAGGAACCTAAGCCGATATTCATTTTCACAGCAATGCGAACCTAACTATTCCCATCGGCCGCGCTCAGAATGCGCTGCATGCTTGCTGGAGCAAAGAACTCCGGAATAGGCACCGTGCCGACCAATGCGCCAATGAATCGATTCGTCTCAACCTGATTGCCGCGCAGCGCGCCCAGCAGGGTCTGGATCTCAGGCGGAGGCGGCTGCAGTGTTGCGAACTGGAAATTGAGTTCGAAAGTCGGCAGCGCCGATTCGTTGCGCAGCCGCTCATACTCCGCCAGCGCATCCTCCAGGCGCTGACGCCCCGAGAAGCCGCCGTCGACGGCGTCTGCCAGAAGCTCCGCATCCCGGAAGGCGTCACTGATTCCATGCGCCCCGTTGGGGTCCTTTCGGTGCCCAGCGTCGCCTACCAGCGCCCAGCCGGGGCCGTGGGGCTTGCGGAAGAAATTCGGCAGATCGACAGTCCCTGCGAAGCGTTCGGCGCGTTTGCCGTTGCGGATGCGCGCGGCGAGCCCCGGAGCGAGTTCCAGTGCCTTAAAGAACTCGCCTTCGATGTCTGCGCGTACCACCGGAAAGTAGTCTTTCGGCCATTCGATCAGGGTGCAAACGAGGCCGTCGTTCGTCGGGAATGCCACAATAAAGCGGTTCTCGCGCGGGTAGAGCTCCGCTCCCTCGACTGATACGCCGCTCCAGTAGGTGTAATACGCGCAAGCGACAACTGGCTTCTCGTTGTATATCGCCGCCCCGGCCATGCGTGCGACCAGCGAGTGCAGGCCGTCGGCTCCGATGACCAGCCGGGCTCTCTCACCTACGCTCGTGCCGTTCTCGGTCCGGCCACGGATGCCGGTAACACTCCCGCCCTCAAGCCAGAGTTCCTCGGTCGTGAACTTCTCGCGCACTTCTGCGCCTGCTTCCGCGGCCGCATCGACAAGGATCTTATCGAGCACGGTGCGCCGGGGCCCGTAGCCCATCGAGACATCGTCCAACGCCGGTGGAGAGCCCGACAGCGCGAACGGCCCGAGATCAACGCTATAGCTGCGCACTGGCGGACAATTAGAGCCCGCGACCCTATCGAGGAGGCCCCAGCGCTTTAGTTTGGCTACGCCTGGCACGTGAATGAAATGGGTCGACATGGTGTCGCTTGGGAACGCGGCCTTATCTACAAGCAATACTCGATATCCCTTGCGGGCGAGGAGCATCGCGGTCGTCGAGCCAGCGCATCGAGCGCCTACAATTGCGACGTCGTGCATGGAACCTCCCTATTCACTCAACCCTGCATAATCAAGGGTGACGTTCACTACGCAAAGCGTTGCATCGGTTGCCAAATCATGCAGGCTGGAAGCCTGCACTCCCGGGATCGAAGATCGCTGCGGCTTCTTCGAGGTTCGCAGTGACGCGGCAGCGAGGGATGCTCTGAAGGAAAACTCGCCCGTAGGACTTTGTTTTCACACGAGGGTCGAGTATGGAGAGCACGCCTCGGTCGGTCGTCGAACGAATCAGCCTTCCCAACCCTTGCTTTAGCGTGATGGCCGCTTGCGGGACCGAGTATTCATAAAACGAATTGCCGCCCTGATCGTCGATGTATTTCTGACGGGCTGCAACCACCGGATCGCTTGGCACCGCGAACGGCAGCTTCGAGATGATCACACACGATAAAGCGTCGCCCTGAACGTCTACCCCTTGCCAGAACGAAGCGGTAGCAAACAGCACCGCGCCATCCGTGTTACGAAAGCGTTCGAGCAAACCTGTCTTCGAGCCCTGACCTTGAATGAATGAGGGGTAGTCGATCAGGTCTCTTACCTGTTCGTAGGTATCCCGCATCGCGGAGATGCTCGTGAACAGAACAAATGCCCGCCCGCGAGTCGCTTGCAGAATGCGAACGATCTCCTCAACCGATGCGTCCAGGAAATCACGGCTTCGAGGATCGGGCATGCGTTGCGGCAGATAGAGCACCGCTTGCTTTTGAAAGTCAAAGTGAGACTCGACAATCAGTTCGCGCGATCTGGAGATGCCGAGCCGCCCCTTCATGAAATCGAAACTGCCCGCCGCGGTCAGGGTAGCTGAGGTCAACACCGCCGTCTGGACCTTTGCGAACAGATTTTCCTCGAGAATCCCCGAGACGTCGATGGGCGTCGCGTTGATGAACACGCCTCGGCCCCGCTTCTCGCACCAATAGACAAAGTCCGGTTGATCGCAGCTCACGATGAATTCGAGATCGAACTTCAGACTCTGTGCCCGGCGGACGATGTTATCGAGCTCGGCGGGCGGGTCCGTCACCACGCCGAGAGTACTGATGAGCCGGTCGATCGCTTTGT
>DATIFP010000243.1:0-23792 GCA_035455165.1 Blastocatellia bacterium | reverse complement strand
GCTACTACGCCTACAATCGTCAGCCAGGGTGCATCCGGCACGCCGAGCTTGAATCTCTTGCCCAGCGGATCTTCATACGGCCAATAACCGCGAGCCATTGTTTCATTGACGATCGCCACCGGCATTGATTGCTCGTTGTCGCGATCATCGAAATAGCGACCCTCTCTCAGGCCGATACCGATGGTCTTGAAATACGAGGGACTGACTTGCCGGTGAATCGCGTTGGCAACAACGCCGGGCTCAGGTTGTCGGCCCTCGATCGTGAACCCGTTCGCGCCGCCCTTCCATCCAAGTGGCACCGAGGTCGTGTAGCCCACGGAGGCGACGCCAGGCAGCGCTCCAACTCGTTCCAGCACCTGATCGTTGAAGGCGACGCGCCGGGCATGTTCGTTTGCAATATAATCGCGCAGGTCACGGTATTTGTTGTCGGCCAGCGTCGTCCTCAGAGTCAACAACCTCTCCGGCTCGAAGATCGAATACTGACCGCGCAGATTGGAAACGGTCCGAATCATGAGACCCGCGCCAATCAGTAGCACTAAAGCGAGCGCTACTTCGGCCACGACGAATGCTCCGCTAAGCTTGTGCCCGCCGGCGCTCGAACTCGTGCGGCTTCCGCCTTGCTTCAATGCCTTATTGAGATCGATCCTCGAAGCGTGCAGCGCGGGCGCGACCCCGAAGATAATCCCGGCGAGCAACGAAACACCCATCGCATAACCCAGCACCGGAAGATCGATCTTCAAGCTCGTCGACAGCAACATTCCGTCAGGGATCAGTTGCTTGAGGAAGGTGAAGCTCCACATTGCGACGAGCAGACCGAGGGCGCCTCCAAGCGCGGCCAGCAATGTGCTTTCGGTCAGCAATTGACGAATTATCCGCCCGCGGCTCGCGCCAAGCGCCGTCCGTACGGCGATTTCCTTGCGGCGCCCGGCGGCGCGCGAAAGCAACAAGCTGGCGATGTTTGCGCAAGCGATCAACACCACAAAACCAACCGCGACCAGCAACACGATTAGCGGTTGACGAGCCTTTCCCGCAACCTGCTCTCGCAGCGAGACCACCGCCGATTTCAAGTTTTCAGCGTCGCCCGGATGATCGTGCGCGATGCGCTCCGTTATTGTCAGGATATCCCCCTGTGCCTGTTCGACCGAAACGTCCGGCTTCATTCGCGCCACGACAGTCAGATAATGATTGTCCCGATCGGCGAGCTGATACTGGTTGAGAGCGATCGGAACCCACACTCCGATGTCGCCCTGCAGAAACTGAAAGCCGGCAGGCATCACACCAATCACTGTGTATTTCTCGCCGTTGAGCAGCGTATCCCGCCCGACGACGGCTGGCTCACTTCCGTATCGTCGCTGCCATAACCCGTAGCCTAGAATCGCCACCCTGGGGGCGCCCGGCTTGTCCTCATCCGGTGAGAAGTTTCGGCCGAGTGCCGGCTCAACTCCGAGCAGGGGGAAGAAATTGGCGCTCACACCGTGAGCCAGCACTCTCTCGGGCTCGCCATCCCCGGTCAAATTGAAGTTCTTCCAGTTGATCGCGGCCATATCTTCGAACATCGACTGCTGCGCCTTCCAGTCGATGAAGTTTGCCGGGGCTACGTCACTGCTCGGAAAGCCGATGGCCGAGGCGTCCTCCCAAATCATCACCAACCGCTCAGGGTCCGAGAACGCAAGGGGCTTGAGCAGCACAGCATTCACCAGGCTGAAGATGGCGGTATTAGCGCCGGCGCCAAGCGCGAGCGTGACGACCGCAACCACGGTGAAGCTTGGTTTCTTCAGCAGTATTCGCGCGGCATAACGCAAGTCTTGCCAGAGTGTGAGCATTGCGACCTCCACGGGGTTGGGTTTCGAGTTTCTTGCGAGTTCCGGGTTTCGGGTTTCGAGTTTCTGAGTCTGGCAAGGGCTTAGTCGGGAAGAGGGACTTGTCCCCGCTCTGGTTCCTTGATTCTTGACTGCTTCGAGAGCCAGCGGGAACAAGTCCCTCTTCCCAACTGAACCCTTGCCAGAGCCAAAGCCATACCTCTCGAACTCAGAACCCGGCAACTTATTCACAGCGCAGCGCAATCATCGGATCGACCTTCGTCGCGCGGCGCGCAGGCACAATACAGGCTACAAGGGCCACTCCGGTGAGCAGCGTCGAAATGATGATGAAGGTTGCCGGGTCAGTCGCGCCGACCGAGAACAGCAAGCTACTCATCACTCGAGTCAATGCATACGACGCCGCGAGACCGATTCCAACGCCGATCATGACAAGCGTCATCCCCTGTCTGACGACAAGCTTCAACACATCGGACTGATTCGCGCCCAATGCCATGCGAATTCCAATCTCGTGCGAACGCTGGGTGACTGAATAGGACATCACTCCGTAGATTCCCACTGACGCCAGCACGAGTGCCAGCGCTCCAAAGACGGCGAGCAACAACATGTTGGAGCGCCGCCGAGCAACAGAATCCGACAAGAGTTGCTCGATGGTTTTTATCTCGGGAACGGGGAGATCCCGATCGGCCGCCCAAACCGCTTCCCTCATCCCATCGGTCAGGCTTTTAGGTTCGGCTGTGCTTCGAACGACCGCCGTCATGAACGGCCAGGGATCTTTTGTACAGGGCACATAGATTTCAGCGCGCGCGTTGGTATCCAACCCGAAGTGTCTCACGTCTCCAACAACTCCCACGATCTCCATCCATGGATCGCCGTCGATGCCGACCCGGACTCTCGCTCCGATGGCGTCTCCCGAGGGCCAGTACCGCCGCGCCATTGTCTGGTTGACGATGGCAACGGCAGGGGCGTCCGCGGTGTCACGCTCGGTGAAGTCGCGCCCCGTCCATAGCGCAACGCCCATCGAATGAAAATAGCCGGGAGTGATCACCCGGTAGTCAGCGCTCGGTCCATTGCCGGAGCCGTCGTCCTGGAAGCCCTCGATGGTCAAGCCGCGACCGCTGTTCCCTGGCGTCAACGGAAGTCGCGAGATTGCAGCAGCGCTTTCCACGCCGGGGATTGATCGGAGGCGCTGGACAAGCTGATCAAAGAACATCGCTCGGCGGTTGCCGTCCGAGTACAGTGCGGAAGGCAGTGAAAGCCGCATAGTGAGAACGTTCTTGGTATCGAAGCCCGGGTCGACCCGCTCGAGAAGAATGAAGCTCTTGATCATCAGCCCTGCGCCCATCAACAACACCAGAGACAATGCCAGCTCGGCGACGACAAGCAGCCCTCGGGCGCGACCGCGCCGGATACCTGCCGTTCCGCCGCGCCCTCCTTCTTTGAGCGATTCATTTAAGTCGGTCTTTGTAGCCTGTAGCGCGGGAAAGATGCCAAACGCCAAACCCGTCCCGAGCGACACCACAAGCGTAAACGCAAGGACCGCCCCATCGATCGCGATGCCCGTCCTTCCATTCAGGTCCGCGGGCAGGAGAGAGACGGTGGATTGAATCCCCCACAGCGCAAGCAGCAATCCGAGCCCGCCCCCAACGATTGATAGGACTACGCTTTCGGTGAGCAACTGTATTACGAGTCTCAAGCGGTTGGCCCCCAGCGCGGTTCGGATTGCCAGTTCTCTCTGGCGAGCCGTAGCACGCCCGAGCAACAAGTTTGCAACGTTCGTACAGGCAATCAGCAAGACAAACCCTACCGCGCCGAACAACACCAACAGCGTGCTCCGGATGTCGCCGACTTCGTGTTCGCGCAGGCCGACAAGCTTCACGCCTCGCCCCATGTTGTCGTTTGGATTTTGTTCCTCCAGGCGTAACGCTACCGCATCCATGTCCGCTCTCGCCTGAGCAAGAGTCACCCCGGGTTTCAATCGCCCAATCGCATTCAGGTAGTGACTGTCGCGATTCGTCGCCATACTCACGTTCGGACTCAGCGGGTGTTCGGGGACCACTTGTCGCGGAGGGACCCACAGGTCGGTTTGGCCCGGGAACCTGAACTCACCCCGCATCACGCCCACTATCGTCAACGGCTCGCCGTTCGCAACCAGCTTCTGACCGATGATGTTTGCGTCGGCGCCAAAACGTCGCTCCCACAAGCTTTCGCTGATGACCGCGACACGGCCTGTCCCGCGATTCTCGTCTTCGGGCTGCAACACCCGGCCGAGCATCGGCTTTACGCCCAGCGTTGGGAACAGCCCGGCGGTTGCAATAACTCCCCAGGCGCGCTCGGGCTCGTCGACTCCGGTGAGGTTAAAAGTCTCCTCCTTGTAAGTCGCCATGTCCGCAAAGACCTGATTCTGCTCCCTCCAGTCGACGAAATTCCCGCCGGAAACGGCTTCTTCGCTCTGCCGCTGGAGATTGCTTTCAAACACCATCACGATTCGATCCGAATCAGGAAACGGCAGGGCGCGCAGGAGTACCGCATTCACCACGCTGAAGATAACAGTGTTGGCTGCGATGCCCAGCGCCAGCGCAACCACCGCGACGAGAGTGATCGCGCGGTTGCTCGCCATCGTTCGAACCGCGTAGCGCAAGTCTTGAAGGAGCAGGTTCATTGTTTCCTCCGTATCTTCCAGGTTCTTGAGTTCCGGGTTCCGAGTTCAAAAGTCTGGAAAGGGTCCGGTTGGGAAGGGGGACTTGTCTCGCTCTGGCTCCTTGGCCTCAAGTCCGGGAGACAGCTGACAAAGGACTTTATCCAGGCCGAACCCCTGTCGGCGGTTGAACCGCGACCCTATGACCCGGAACTCGGAACCGAGCTCCTGGGAGCGCACGTGGCTCGCGTGCTCGATTACGAGACTGCGTAATCAAGCACGCGAGCCGCGTGCGCTCCCAGGCTACTCGCACCTCAGCGCAACCATCGGATCGACTCTCGTCGCGCGGCGCGCAGGAACGAAACAAGCCGCTAAAGCTACAGCAAGGAGCGCCGACCCGATAGCGGCGAACGTGACAGGATCAGTCGGGCTGACGTTGAACAGCAATGTCGTCATCAAGCGAGTCAGCATCAGCGCTCCGATGAAGCCCGCAGCCAGACCCATCACCGCGATCAGCAACCCCTCCCTGACAACCAGCCGTCGCACATCACGCGGCTGAGCCCCGAGCGCCACCCGCACGCCTATCTCGTGGGTCCGCTGCGTCACCGAATAAGACATCACTCCATAGATCCCGATCGCCGCGAGCAACATCGCCAGGATCGCAAACAGGCTCAGCAACAGCGCGTATGAACGAGTCTCGGCAGTTTGATCGCGCAACCGGTCTTCGAGAGTCGCGACGCTGTAGACCGGAATGTCTGCGTCAAAAGCCTGAACCGCTTCCCTCAGTGTCCCAAGCATATGCGACGGATCGACACTCGTCCTGGCGATCAGACTTATGCTGACCACAACCTGGTTTTGAAGCAGCGGTGTATAGATGATCGGTTCCGCGTTCTCATCCTGCCGGAGCGTGCGGAACTTCATATCGCTCGCGACCCCAACAACGGTCATCCACGGAGCTGTCGAGTCCTCGGGTCCGAATTTGACTCGCTTGCCTAGAGCATCTTCACCCGGCCAGTACCGCCGTGCAAACGACGAGCTGACGATCATCACGGGCGGCGATCGCAAATCGTCATTGAGCCCGAAGTCCCGTCCCGATTTGAGTGGAATCGCCATTGTGCGGAAATAATTCGGGCTGATGTTGTGGTAATAGACCGTGTCGCGTTCGGCGGGCGGGATGGCCGGCTTCCCTTCAATCGTATATGCGAGATTGATGCCGTCCCAAACGAAGGGATCGAGCATCGTAGCTCCAACCGACGCCACACCGGGAACGGCTCCTATTCGTTCAACAAGTCGCTGCGCCAGCGTCGTGCGCTGCTCGCCCTGATACTTCCTGTTTGGTATGTCGAAACGGAGGGTCACAAGATGATCGGGGTCGAAGCCGGGATCGGTCGCGAGCATTCGTGCGAAACTGCGGAGCATCAGTCCGGCGCCAATCATCAACATCAACGCGAGCGCAATCTCTGTTGCCACCAGGGCGCCGCGCACCCGATTGCCGCGCCGCCCTGTTGTCGATCGCCCGCTCTCTTTGAGGGTTTCATTCAGTACCGTCCTTGATGCTTGTAGCGCCGGCACAACTCCCATCATCACTCCAGTAATGATTGACACCAGCGAAGTGAAAACAAGCACACGCGGATCGACGGCGACGGTAGCGAAGCTCGGCAGTGAAATCGGCAGGATCGAAATCAGGAGCTCGACGCCCCACAAGGAGAGCAGCAAGCCGGCGACTCCACCGATGGCCGCGACGATCAGACTTTCGGTCAGCAACTGGCGAACTATGCGCCAGCGGCTCGCGCCCAGCGCCAGCCGTATTGCGATCTCGCGGCTGCGCGCGGCGGCTCGCGACAGGAACAGATTTGCGACGTTTGCGCACGCGATGAGCAACACAAACACTACGGCAGCCAGCAGAATAAACAGCGGCGTTCGCAGCTTCCCTACTACTCGCTCGCGCGCGGCGATCAACGTCACGCCCCGGCCTTCGTTGGCCTGCGGAAAGTCGTGTGCTATCCGCGCGCCGATCGCGTCCATCTCGGCTTGCGCCGCCGCAAGCGTCACGCCAGGCTTGAGGCGCCCGAGCACCCGATGCCAGTGAATGTCGCGCGCTTTGAGAAAGGTGAACCTTGCTGTCGCTGGATATAGCGCGTCACGCATGGTTATGGGCATCCACACTTCGGCGATGCCTGAGAAGCCGCGGAAGCCTTCGGGAGCCACGCCGACGATGGTGAAATCCGCTTCGTTGAATTTCACGGTGCGTCCGACGACGTGGTCGTCTCCGCCAAATCGGGTCTTCCAGAAGGCGTGTCCGATCACGGCTACCGGGGCCGAGCCCGGTTTGGTAGCTTCCTCGGGCAGGAATGCCCGTCCGCGAATCGCCGTCACCCCTAACAGATCGAAGTAGTCATCAGAGACCAGTTCGCCGGTCACCCGATCGGCCCGATCGAGTCCGCTGAGGTTAAAATCGTCGGCGGAATAAGCGGCGAGTTTTTCAAGGGCCCTTTGCTGAGACCTCCAATCGAGAAAGTTGGGATAGGAAACCGGCATCGGCCTTCCGCCCAGGAACTCCGCGGCGAACACGAGCCGGTCAGGCTCGGGAAAGGGCAGCGAGCGCAACAGCACTGCGTTCACCACGCTGAAGATCGCGGTGTTAGCGCCGATGCCAAGGGCGAGCGTCAGCACGGCGATAGCGGCAAAGCCAGGCTTCCGTGCGAGCAATCGCAACCCGTATCGAACGTCTTGCAAGAGAGAATCCAGCATGATCGAACCCAACCTCTGAGCACGGAAGTCTGAACACACCTTTGGTCTGGATCAAGATAACCAAACGGAGTGCCAGTGGATGGGACGGCTAACTCATTGCGCGGGCAAGGCGCCACATCAAGTATGGTCACCAGGATGTGCGTTCGTGGGATTGCGCCTTCCCGCGATTGGGCAGTAGTCAGTGCGCCCGAATATCGCTCGTGGCGTGAGCAGCCGTCCGTTGGGAGGGTCATGTGTCGAACTATGCTATGAGAAATGAGACACCAGAGTGAGACTTCAAGAGGCGCGCCGAAGCCACGTCACGCGTGGAACACCATGCTAAGAGAATGAGACGGCATGCGCCGTCCGCTAGGAGGCCATGTTTATAGCTACGACGCTGGCAAGAGCGAACGTGGACGTGGGCCTCGCCCCCCGAAGGAACGCCATGTCTATAGAAGCGGAGGTGACATGCCTCGCCCTCCGTTAGGAGGGCCGAAATGTGCGCGGAATACCCGGAAATAACTGTTACTCGGATGGGCGTTTCGTTACTTGTCGTTCTTGTGCTTCTCCTTGTTCTTCTCCTTGTGCTCATTGTCCGCCATGTCCATATACCGCTTGAAGCGAGGATCGGACCGCAAGCTATCGAGGTCAGCATCGCTCTTCACGTAATCCTCGAGGTTGAGGCCGGCTTCGTACGATTTCTCGAGCCACTCGAACGCCGCATCTTTGTTCCCCATCCTCGCGTTCGCGCAACCGATGTTGTACATCGAAGTGGGCGGACGATAATTGTTCTGAATCGCTCGCTGAAAGGCGTCGATGGCCTGGGAATGCTCGCCCGAATAGTGGAGCGCAAAGCCGAGGTTGAACCACGCGCGGCCGTTGTTTGGCTCGCCCTGCAGGAATGATTGATAGAGCTTGACCGCGGGCGCCCAGCGTCGCTTCGAAATTTGAGAGTCGTCGCCGCCTTCCTCTGCGAATTGAGAAAGCGAAAGCGTCCGGCTCAGCTCCTGGATCTTCTTGAAGCGTGGATTGCCGCGGAGGTTCGCAATGTCGGGGTCTTCCAGAAGCTTGTCGGGTCCGTCGAAGCCCGCGTTCACCGACCGCTCCAGCCATTGAAGCCCAAGCTCCACATTGCCCGCCAGAGAATAGTTGCACGCGAGGTTGTACATGGCATTAAACGCGCGATAGTTCAAAAGCTCGATTGCCTGAGTCAACGCCACTGTCGCCCGGTCGAAATCTCGCATCCGAATCAGCCTCGAGCCGACGCTGTACCATCGATCTCCATCCTTGGACGACGAGCTGCGTAGCTGCTCGAAGTTGATGATCGCTTCGTCGAGGCGGTCTCTCTCTTTTTGGGACTTCTCTTTCAGAGGCTTGTCGTCAGGCTTCATCAAAGAGACCTTTTGAACAATTTCCTTGAACCGCGGATCGGCCCGTAAGGGGTCGAGGTCCGAATCGCTATTCAACAGGTCCGCCCGGTCAAATCCGCTGGCGAATGCGCGTTCGAGCCAGAACAACGCGTTGTCTTTGTCGTTCAACAGCGAGTACCCGCACGCCACGTTGTAGATCGCAGTCGGCTGGCGGTATCCGAGGCCAATCGAATGGCTGAAGGCTTCGATTGCTTCGATGTAGTGGTCCGATTGATGAAGCGCATAACCGCGATTGAACCAATACGGCCCGTCGTGCTCCGCGTTTTCGTCTTCCGAATCGCTAGACTTCACGCGCGAAGGAGTCACGGTCATCTCTTTAACCTTGTTCATCTTCTGCACGCGTTTCTCGTCGCCCGGGCGCGAGTACACCGGCAGTGAAAGGCCCAGGATCGCAAAAAGCAGCGCCAATCTCTTCAAAGTCCCTTTCATTGTCCTTGCCTCCTTATGCTACAACTTGTTACTCGAATGCTTATTCGTAACGCAGTGCGACCATCGGATCCACTTTCGCGGCTCGCCGCGCAGGCACGAAGCAGGCCAACAGGGCAACCGCAGTCAAACCGATTCCCACCATCGCAAACGTGAGCGGATCGGTGGGGCTCACCTCAAACAGCAACGTGGCCATCAAGCGAGTCAACAAAAAAGAGCCCGTAAGCCCAACCGCAAGTCCCACGGCCGTCAGCTTCAAACCCTGAGCGACAACCATCGATAACACGTTTCTGGTGGTAGCCCCGAGTGCAACGCGGACTCCAATCTCCTGCGTTCGCTGACTCACCGAATAGGCCATCACTCCGTAGATTCCGATTGCCGCCAGCGACAACGCGATAACCGAGAACGACCCGAGCAGGAGCGAAAGAAACCGCGGTCTCACCAGCGAGTCCGCGACTACATCGCTCATCGTCCGAAGCTGAAAGATTGGGATACTCGGGTCTAAATCCCTCACCGTCGCGCGTATGCTCGAGGCAACGGACCCCGCGGAGAGCCCTTCGCTGCGCACGACGAAGTTCATCTGGGGAGAGACTCCAAACGCAGCCGTCTGAGGTTGAAGGAAATAAAGCTCAGTGCCCGCCGGCTTGTCCACTCCGAGGTTCTTGGTGTCCTCGACAATCCCCACCACCGTGAACCACGCCGGCGGATTAATGAACCCGGGATTGACCCGTCGCCCGATCGGGCTCCCTTGCCAGAAGCGGCTGGCCATCGCCTGGTTGATCACAACGACCTTTTGCGCGTTGTCGTTGCGGTCGGCGCCTTCGAAAATGCGCCCGTCGATTGTGCGGATCCCCATGGTCTTGAAGTAGTCTTCGCCGATGATATTCCAGTAGTCTACGTTCTCGGCGGGACCGTCTTGGGTCATTTGATAGTCTTCAATGTCGGTGTCGTTGGCGTTGATCGGACGAAGCGGCGGCAGTCCCCCGGCCAGCGCGGCGGACTTGATCCCGGGTATCGCGGCCAACCGCTCCTGCAGCGTGTTCGCGAAGCGCAGCCGATCGGGGTTCTGATAGGTGGAGGCCGGCACCTGTAGACTGAACGCGGTGACGCCCCGCGGATCGAAGCCAACGTCTACCTGCCGAAGCTTCCAGAACGCGCGAATCATCAAGCCCGATCCGATCAGAGGAACCACCGCAAGCGCAATCTCCGCGATAACCAGTGAGGTTCGAAGCCGGTGACTGCCGCCGCCACCCGACGTCCGCTGGCCGGAGCCCCGCAACCACGTGGCAAGGTCCCGGCCGCGCATCTGGACAAGCGGCGCCATCGCAAAAACCAATACGGAGAGAATAGAAACTCCAAGCGTAAAAGCCAGCACCGACGGATCGATCCCAATTTCGCCTGTGCGAGGGATGCTGTCGGGGGCGGCGGCGAGAACAACTCCAAGCCCCAGCTTCGCAAACCCAATCCCGGCGGCAGCTCCGAGCGCGACGAGGATCAAGCCTTCGGCGAGGAATTGTCTGAGCATCCGGCCCCGGCCGGCTCCGAGCGCGAGCCGGATCGCAAATTCCCGGCGCCTCGCTTCTGCGCGCGCCAGCAAAAGGTTCGCAACGTTCACACACGCGATCAGAAGCACGAACCCCACCGCGCCGAGAAGCATGAGCACCGCCGGACGCGCCGCTCCCACTACATCTTCGTGAAGAGGCACCATCAGGATCGGGTGCTGCTCCGGATTCGGTAGATGCCGCGCTCGGCTCTCGCTTTTCCAGCCAGCCATCTGTGATTCGATCTCTGCCCGCGCTTGTTCGATGTGCACGTCCGGCTTGAGCCTGCCGATAACGTAAAGGAAGTGGTTACCGCGGTTGCCGGGATTGGCCGGATCGAACTGAAGCGGCAACCAGACCTCTGCGGGATCATTGCTCCCCGGAGGAAAAACAAACGCCGTCGGCATCACGCCAATGACCGTGTAAGGCTGCGAGTTGATCTCGATTTCCTTGCCGATGATCTCGGCTTGCTTGCCGAACGCGCGACGCCATAGGCCGTCCGAGATGATCGCGGTGCGAGGCCCGCCACGGATGTCTTCCTCGGGAGCGAAGTTGCGACCCATCGCCGGCTGGACGCCGAGCGCATCGATTAACCCGCGCGTGATGAGCGCGGCGTTCACCCTGATTGGCTGCTCGAAGGTCGCGATGTTCAGCCCTACAGTCCTCCACGCGCCGATGCTCTCCCACGACTGCGACTCATTTTGAATGTCCACGAACTCCGGTGGAGACATCCAAAACTTCTTCAGGTTCATCGACGGGAATTCCGTGTACACCCGCACGAGCTTATCTGGGTGCCGATACGGTAGGGGCCGCAAGAGTACGGCGTTGACGACAGAAAAAATCGCGGTATTCGCTCCAATGCCCAGAGCAAGAGTTATCACGGCGACGGCCGCGAACCCGGGCCTATTCAAGAGCATTCGAATTCCGTATTTCACGTCGAGTAGCAGTGAGTGCATCGCTCCCCCGAAAGGTTTCAAATCATTTGGTCAATCCCGGCGCAGCCGTCCTTCATTCGTATCTCAACGCTACAATGGGATCGACCTTCATCGCGCGGCGAGCCGGGACTAAGCAAGCGCCCAGGGCCACGGCCGCCAGGACCAGAGCTATCGCGCAGTACGTCAACGGGTCTGTCGAACTGACTCCATAAAGCAAACTCGACATCAATCGCGTAAGCAGCAACGCGGAGATCACACCCACAGCCAGGCCGATCCCGACAAGCCGCATCCCCTGCCTGACGATCATTCCTAGGACACCGGTTGTCGGGGAGCCAAGCGCGAGACGAATCCCGATTTCGTGAGTGCGCTGGGTGACCGAATAGGAGATCACGCCATAGATTCCGACCGCCGCCAATACCAACGCGACGCCCGCAAAGATCCCCAAAAGCAGCAGCGAGAACCGCCGCTGCGACATCGTGGTTGAAATCGCCTGATCCATTGTGCGGATGTTGTTGACGGGTTGATCCCTGTCGATAGCCTGCACCTGATCTTTCACTGCGGCGGCCAAACTGAGCGGCTCCGTCGACGTGCGCGCCACCAGCGTGCTGAATTGCGCCATGAGCACGAGGTACGGATCGGGGAGTTGCATCATCGGCATGTAGAGCTGGTATTGGATACGCTGTTTTGGATCGGCATCGAGCCCCCAGTGCTTGACGTGACCTACAACGCCGACGATCTGGCAAGGCATGTCGGCAACATTTCCGAATCCTTGTATCGTCAGCAGCTTTCCGACAGCGTCTTCATCGGGGAACAACCCGCGAGCCAGCGCCTCATCTACCACCACGACCTTCGAGGAGGTTTCATTGTCCTGATCGGTCAGAAATCGGCCCCTGAGCAGCGGGGTCCCCATCGCCTTCAAGTAACCCGCGGTGCTCGGATAAATCAGCGCCCACGACATGTCCTCCGGCGCCGGGCGAGGGCGATTCCCTGTCCAGAACGGCAACTCGCTGTCGCTGTCGTTGAGCGGAAGATCGTTTGCAATCGCCGCCGCCTGCACCAGCGGCGCCGACTCGGCACGTTCGATCAATTGTCGAAAGAACGTTCTTATCGCCGCGGGCTCCTCATATTTCGCGGATGCCAGCGGAATATCCATCAACAGCACGTTATGCGGATCAAGGCCCGGAGCGACTTGTTTCAGCAGAACGATGCTGCGGATCATCAGGCCCGCTCCGACGAGCAGCACGAGCGCAAGCGCCACTTCCGCCGCTACCAACACCCCACGTACGCGATGACGCCCGGCGGTCGAGCCTCGCCCTCCCTCCTTGAGCGCTTCGTTGAGGTCGGGGTTCGAAGCCTGCAACGCGGGCACCAGACCGAACACAATGCCAGTAATCAACGACACCGCGAAGGTGAACGCGAGCACGCCACGATCAACTCCAATGTCTTCTGCGCGAGGGATAGTGTCCGGTATGGCCGAGATGAGCGCCCCGGTGCCCCAGGACGCGAGTAGAAGTCCGAACGCGCCGCCAGCGACCGCCAGAAGCACGCTCTCAGTGAGCAGCTGCCGAACGATTCGAACCCGGCTCGCACCAAGCGCGGTTCGGATTGCAATCTCTCTCTGGCGCGCGGCCGCCCGCGCAAGCAACAGATTCGCGACGTTTGCGCACGCGATAAGCAGCACGAAACAAACCGCGCCGAGCATTATCAGCAACGCGGGCCGGATGTCGCCGACGACGTCCTCGTACATCGAGAAGAGCGCGACGCCGTAGTTCTTATTCGAGGCCGGATATTGATCGGACAGCGCGCCAGCGATTCCGTCCATCTCCGCCTGCGCCTGCTCAATGCTCACCCCCGGCTTCAAACGCGCCACCCCCTTGATTCCAGGGTGGACTTCCCGGTCCCGCATGGTCATGTCATCCGCGAGCCCGATCGGAACGAATAGATCTGAAGCAGAGTAGAATCGGAAAGTGGCGGGCATCACTCCGATGATGGTGTGATCCTTTCCGTTGACCTTGAGGGGCTTCCCGACAATCTCGGAATCCCGGCCGAAGTTGCGCTGCCATAGCGCGTTCCCGATGATTACAGTTGGCGCGGCGCCCGGCCGGTCATCCTCGGCTACAAAGTCGCGGCCCATCGCAGGACTGACTCCGAGTGTGGAAAAGAAGCTCGCGGAGACGACCCGCCCCTGCACACGTTCGGGCGTTCCCGAACCGGTAATGTTGAAGCCGTCATTACGAAATGCAGCCAAACCCTCGAAGCTCTGGCTCAGCTTCTGCCAGTCGAGAAAATTCGGGTATGCGATCGACATCGTGTCGAACTGCGGCGACTTCTCGTGAACTCGCACTAATCGATCCGGCTGCGGGTAAGGGAGCGGTTTGAGAAGCACCGTGTTCACCACGCTGAAGATCGCGGTGTTCGCGCCGATTCCCAGCGTCAGCGCGAGCATCGCGACAATCGTGAGCCCGGGATTCTGTAGAAGCACTCGAACGCCGTACTTGATGTCCTGAACTAGAGATTCCATAGATCCTGCTACGCTTCCTCGAGCCACTTCGTTCATTCGTATCTGAGCGCTACGATCGGGTCCACGCGCGTAGCTCGCCGCGCCGGCACATAACAAGCGATTAATGCAACGACGGCGAGCAACGCCGCGAGCGCCGCAAATGTAACCGGATCTGTCGGCGCCACGCCGAACAACAAGCCGCCCAGCAAACGAGTCGCCGCCACCGCCGCACCTAGACCCGCGATCACCCCGGCCATCGTGAGGCCCATCCCCTGCTTCAGCACCCATCGCATAATGTCGCGAGTGTTTGCGCCGAGCGCCAACCGGATCCCTATCTCGCGAGTTCGTTGATTGACCGCGTACGCCATCACCCCGTAGATACCGACCCCGGCCAAAATCAGCGCAACAACACCAAAGATCGTCACCAACTGCATTGCGAACCGCCGCTGCGCAAGCGAGGCGGCAACAACATCCGCCATCGTCCGCTCACCAAAGACCGGCAGATCCGGATCCACCGCCGCGACTTCATTTCGGAGGGCCCGAGTCAGACTTGTCGGATCCGAGTTGGATTTCAGATAGATCGCCATCGCGTAGCCGGGATTCTGGGCTATGGGCAGGTAGACGTGAGGCTGATCGGGAACATCAAACCCATCGGTCTTGATGTTGCCGACTACTCCGACGACGGAACCCCACGGAGCCTTCGAATCTCTCCTGCCGAACTTGATGTGCTTGCCGACGGGATTCTCGCCGGGCCAGAACCGCTCGACCATCGCTTGATCGATCAAAACAACCCGAGGTGATTCCGTGTCGTCGACGTCGGAGAAAAATCGTCCATCGACCAGGGGAGTTCCGAGAGCCGAGAAGTAATCCGGGCTGACGGAAGAAACCTGAACCTGCGGAGGGACGGACTCGTCGGCGCGGTCCTCGATCACGAAGCCGGCCGTGTTGTGCACGCCGATCAACGGCACCCCGTTGCCGCCTCCCATCGCTGCATACTCCACACCGGGCAGTGCTGATGCGCGACGGAGTACTTCTTTTACAAATTGGGCGCGTTTGGCGGGCGGACGATAGGGATCCAGCTCTGGGTTGTTGGGCACCGGGAGCCAGATTCGAGCGACCAGAACGTTTTCGGAATTGAAGCCCGGGTGGACGTCAATCAATCGCCAGAAGCTTCGAAGCAGTAAACCTGCTCCGATCATCAACACCAACGACAGCGCAAACTCCACCACCACGAGCAAACCGCGGAGCCTGTTGCTCCGCGCGCCGTGCCCCGCTCCGGCGGTGCCCTCTTTCAACCCGCCGAGGACATCCGGCCGAGAGGCCTGCATAGCCGGCACCAGACCGAACAGGACTCCGGTCAGTAACGACAACAGGAACGTGAATAAAAGCACGCTGCTGTCGAAGCCTACTTCGTGGAGCCGCGGAATCGTCGCGGGAACAAGCCGCAGAAGCAGATCAGTCCCCCAGCTCACAAACAGCAGCGCGACTCCGCCGCCGAGCAGGGACAGCACGAAGCTCTCGTTGAGCAGTTGTAATACCAGTCGACTGCGTGATGCGCCAAGCGCCAGCCGGATGGCCATCTCACGCTGACGCGCGAGCGATCGCGCGAGCATCAAATTTGCGATGTTGACACACGCGATCAGCAGCACGACCCCGACAGCGCCCAACAACACGAGCAGCGTCGGGCGAACTTCGCCCACCAGAGTCTCCCGCGCGGGCATGAGACGAACCGTCCAGCCCGCCTCCGCGGGATATTCGTTTGGAAACTCGCTGGTCAACTGCGAGACGTAGGCATCGAGCTTCATCTGCGCCTGCTCGACCGTTAGGTCCGGCTTCAGTCGTCCGATCGCTCCGGGGAGCATTCGAACCGAGCGCCTCGGCGGGCCGAAAGGGTTCGCGGAAAAACCCGCCGTTCCCCACATATCTGTGTCATCGCGCAGCGTTCGGCCAGGATGGCGAAAGTCCGGCGGCATCACGCCGACAATCGTGTACATATCACTGTCCGCTCGGATCTTCTTCCCGAGCACGTTTGGATCCGCGCCGAACAGTCTTCGCCAAAGCCCGTCGCTGATCACCACTCCTTCCGCGAAGCCTTGAGCGCGATCTTCATCGCCGAGGACTCGGCCGATCTGCGCCCTTGCGCCAAGCAACGAAAAGTAGTTGGGGCTTACCGCCATCAGCTCAATGCGTTCGGGCCTGTCGGAACCGGTTAGATTGGCATCCACCGGCCAGACCGCCGATATCTCTTCGAACACGCCGGACCGTTCCTGGAAATCCTGGAGCTCGTTCACCGACATCCCGACATTCTTGAGCTGCCGTCCGGTCAATTCATCAGACACCAGCACGAGTTGTTCAGGATGCGCAAACGGCAGCGGGCGGAGCAGCACGGCGTTGACGACGCTGAACAGCGCCGTGTTGGCGCCGATGCCCAGCGCAAGCGTGAGCACCGCCATCGCAGTGAACGCGGGTCGCTTCAACAGCATTCGAATCGCAAAACGAGAATCGCGAACGGCAAAGTCGGTAATCATCCGCACCTCAACGCAACCATCGGATCTACCCTCGTCGCTCGACGAGCAGGAATGTAGCAAGCAAGCAACGCGACAACACCGAGCAGCAATGCGATACTGACGAAGGTCGCGGGGTCGCTTGCGCTCACCTCAAACAGAAAGCTTGCAATCACGCGCGTCACTGCGAGACCAGCTAACAGTCCGAGTCCAACCCCGACCACGATCAGCGCGGTCCCCTGACGCAAAACCAGTCTGAGAACATCCCGACCTTCGGCGCCCAGTGCCATTCGAATGCCTATTTCACGTGTTCGTTCCGCCACCGAACAAGCCATAACGCCGTAAATCCCAACCGACGCAAGGGCCAACGCCAGTCCGGAGAAAAACGTGAGCAGCATCATGTTGAAGCGCGGCTCCGACACCGATCGCGAGACGAGCTGTTCCATCGTACGCACATCAAATAGCGGGAGTTCTCGATCGATTTGCTGGACTTCGTGACTGAACGTGTTAGCAAGGCCTCGCGGGTCTCCTTCCGTTCGAACGACGAACGCAGCGGCGCTCAACAGAAAGACCGGCCCCTGACTGTGCGGCATGTAGATAGAGAGCGGAGCATTTTTCGCGAACCCGCTGGAATGGATGTCACCGACGACCCCAACCACCGTGCACATTGGCAGGGCTCGAAAGCCTGGCTGAAGCCGCTCGCCGATCGGGTCTTCGCCCGGCCAGAACATCTCGGCCATGTTCTTGCTGATGATTACAACCGGTTCGCTCTTATCGGTGTCCGCCTCGGTGAAGAAACGGCCCTTAACGAGCGGTATCCGCATCGCTCGAAGGTAATCGGTGCTGACGACCAGTTTGTTTGCGTTCACACCTTCCGCAGGTGGCGATTGTCCTTCGATCGTGAAATCCCCGCGCACTCCCATCTCCCCTAGTGGAAGACCAAACACTGCCCCAGCCGCGCGAACCCCTGGCACGTTGCGGAAGCGCTCGATGGCCGTCTTGTAGAAGTTGACCATCTGAGCGGGCTTCGAATATCGAGATTGAGGCAACAGCACGTTCATCGTGAGAAGGTTCGAAGTATCGAATCCCGGCTCGACTTCGGTGAGGCGAATGAAGCTCCTGATCAACAACCCGGCGGCGATCAACAGCACCATCGCAAGCGCGAACTCAGATACGACAAGGAGACTTCTAACGCGACGGCCGCTTCGGCCCCCGGAGGCGTATCGATCGCCTTCTTTGAGCGACGCGCTGAGATCGGGTTTTGATGAATGCAGCGCTGGAAGGAGTCCAAAGACGATTCCGCTTACGATTGCGACGCCAAGGGCAAACGCCAGCATCCAGCGGTCGACCTCTATTGTCTCGGCGCGAGGAACACCCGGAGGCAAGAATACGAGCAGACCATCCAACGCCCAAACGGCAAAGAGCACGCCGCCGATTCCGCCGAGCAGCGACAGGATTACGCTTTCAACAAGTAACTGCCTGATCAAACGCCAGCGGCTTGCGCCGAGCGCGCGCCGAATCGCAAGCTCTCGTCCGCGCCCAGCCGCTCTCGCCAGCAGCAGGTTGGCGACATTCGCACAAGCGATCAATAGCACAAGACTCACTGCGCCCAGCAGAATCAGCAGGACTGGTTTTGTGTTCGAGACCATCGACTCCTGCAAGGAGATGACGGTCATCTCACTGTCCTCATCGCGCTGGTGATGTCGCTCGCTGAGGCTTTGGTATGTGCCGGCGACGGATTCTTGCGCCTGCCTGAGGGACACTCCTTGCTTGAGCCGAGTGATCACCTGGTTCATCGCGTTGTCGCATTCCGGCGTGAGAACGAGTGGCGCCCACAAGTCTGTCTCATTTGGAAAATCGAAGAATGCAGGCATCACACCGATGAGCGTGTGACTTTTGCCATCGAGAAAGACCACCTTGCCGACCGCAGATGGGTCGGAACCGAAGCGACGCTGCCAAAGCTTGTGGCTGATAACGGCGACCCCGTCGCGGCCCGGTTGGCTCTCATCAGCAGTGAAGGTCCGGCCCAGCTCAGGCTGTACACCTAGCAGCGTGAAGAGATCGGCATCGACTGCCGAAGCTTGAAGGCGTTCCGGTTCGCCGGCGTTGGTGAGGTTCAGGAAGGTTCGCTGGTAAGCCGCGATCTGACCGAAGGATTCGCTCTGCGTCTTCCAGTCCGGATAGTCAGCGTCGCAGACAGCCCACGGACCAGAGAACCCCATATGACGATTCGTTCCGTAGAAAAGCGCGAGTTTATCAGGGTCGTTGAAGGGCAGCGGCCGGAGCAGCACTGCGTTAACCACGCTGAAGATCGCGGTATTCGCTCCGATTCCCAGTGCGAGGGTCAGGAACGCGACCGCCGTGAAGCCGCGATTCTTGCGCAGCGTTCGAATGGCATAGCGGCAGTCCTGCCAGATGTTCTCGATCAACATCTACTCTCCAGCGTGAATTCCTTGCCCGCGTACTGGTATGAACGCGGCCGGCCCCAACTCGAATGCACACTTCGTCTCGAGAGGCGCAAGCCAATCGGCGTGCCAGAAGGATTCCAGCATTAAGTGCACGAATTGCAGGATTTAGTGGCGTCGTTTCGCCCTACTGGTTCAGCTTCGGTGTTCGGCTGCGTGAAAGGCTTTCCCAGAAATGCAAAATGCGCCGCGGGGAGGGGATCGCGCAAAGCATCACTCTGGCTAGGCAAGCATCCCCGCCACGCAGTGGCGAGATGAATTTAGCCCAGCTTGTTAAAATTGCTGGGAATCAACCACGCAGTGGTTGAGGCCCAAAGCCCAAGGTTGCCGTACTCGGCTACCTTGGGAACCGTAGCAATCGTCATTTGGTTCCACGAAACCCCAACGGGGTTGCGGCAGTGTTCCACGTCAAAGGCAATCCGCTGGGTCGGTGTCCGCGGGCGTGACTCGGCCCCAAACCCCGTTGGGGTTGAGGAACTCGCTCGCCGTCCTTTTTCCCCAGGGTAGCCGAGTACAGCAACCCTGGAGGACGGATCCCTTGCGTGGAAAATGTCCAGCTCTGGCCCGCAGATGGTGAGACTGCTTTTGACACAATCTCTTCAAAGCTGGGATCCCACATAAAATCGCCTCGTCGCGGAGCGACGGCTGAAGCCACTCATCAAAGCTTAATCCTGCGCTCTAATCTTTTCGATCAGATACCAGGAGAGATAGCCCGCATACTTTTCCTGCAGATCCTTTCTCCGCCAGTCCTGACCCGTAATCACCTTGCGGCAGTTCTCGGCGCCGCATCTGCATTCCATCTCGTAGGTGTCGTCGTCAGTGGTCGCCCAATCGTGGGTCAGTTCCTCGCCCGCTTCGATGTCTCTCATGGCGACGAAGACAATCTGCCCCCTAACGCCAATGTTGGGCTCGCACGAGTGATTGCTGAAGATCATGCTGCCTTCTCGTTCGGCTTCGTTGATCGGCCCGATGAACAGATCTTCTGCGATCTGAATCTCGGCCGGGCCGAGAGATTGCGAGACTTGTCGCAGGGTTTCGCGGTTGAAGATGTGCCCGCCCTTGATGCAGACAATCTCGCCGCGCTTGATCGGCGCGATAGCGAACAGACCTCTTCCGTGAATTCGGCTCTTTTTAACCGCTGCGTTTGGTGAAATGTAAGATAGGTTCGGCATCTGTGTTCTGAGTTCCGGGTTCCGGGCTTCGGCTCTAGGTTCTGCCAAGCGTCCTCCTTGGCAAGGGTTCTCCCTGGCAAGGGTTTCTGCCTGGCAAGGGCTCAGTCGGGAAGAGGGACTTGTCCCCGCTCTGCTTTTTTGCATGTCGGAGCAGCGGGGACATGTCCCTCTTCCTAACTGAACCCTTGGAGAGCGGGGATAAGTCCCTCTTCCTAACTGAGCCCTTGCCAGAATCTATGCTAGGCCTTCCGAACCCGAACAAAGACCAGAGACCAGAAACTGGAAACTAGAAACAGGGAACTTTAAGACTATTTCGCCAACTTCAGCGCCAGATCCAACTGCTCATCCACTCCGCGCAGCAGATTCGCCATCTTCGTCTCCACCACGTGATCCGGCCGAGTGCCCCGGCGCTTGCCGTCATAACCGGGGACCGCATTCCAGTATTCATACATCGGCACCCGGATCCGCACCTTTGAGTTCGGCAGCGTCAATATGGTTTGCATTCCCGAGTTGTTCCCGTAGTACCCTCCGCCCGTTTCTTCGCCGATGAAAGTCGCGCGCTTGAGGTGATGAGTCACCGCGCAGAAGTCCGCCGCGGTCGAAAACGTGCCGCCGTCAATCAGCACGAACACCTTCCCCATAAACGGATATTTCCCGGGTTGCTGTTCGGCGACGCCCGGATGCAGCTTCGGCGGAACCAGATAGCCGCCGCCGGGATTCGGCGTCATCGCTTCGCGCAACTGGGGTTCGCGATCCGAGCGCCAGTCTGAGTGCTCTTTGAAAGAGGGGCTAATCGTCTTGACGTCGATGTGATCGAAGTAGCGGAACGGCTTGTCGGTCAGGTATGACACTAGCATCGCACCGTACATATCCGCGCCGCCGCCGTTGCCGCGCAAATCGATAATCAGCGTCCTGGTTCCCTTCTCTCGAAGGGTGCGGAACGTGTCCTCCATCCACTTGGGATAGTCGTTTCCGCCAAAACCTCCGATGCGAATCTCGGCTACATCCGGATCCCTCAGGAACCGCAGCGCGAGGTTCTCTTTGGACCACTCAAGTTTGGCGGCGCTCGCTTTGAATTCGGCGTTTACGGGATTCTGCTCATAGTTCTTCCTGCGTTCTGAATCAGTCACGCCGGCAAGTTTCACTGCTACGGTCTTGCCGCCCGGGTCTCGCGCCTTCATGCTGAACTCGCTCGCCTTGTCGACGAACACCCAATAGTTCTGCCCGAAACTGCGTTGCAGCCTCGCTCGCTTGCCGGTCTCGATGTCGCCGTCGGCAGCGAGTTTCGGCAGAATGCGATCGAGAATATCTCCAGCCTTGTGGCCGTTGATCTCAATGATTTCCATTCCCGGACGCACGGTCTGATCGTCGGGGGTCTCGTTCGCCTGCGCCATAAGCCGTCGTCCCTCGACCATGATTCGAAGCGGGAACATGCGAGCGCCGGCGACCTCCTTTTGTGTTTCCTCATCCGGTGTCAACCCGGTGTGCCCACATCGAATCTGAGCGAGCGTTTCGATCAGAATCGCCAGGAACTCCGTTTTGAGCATCGGGCGAGTGATCTTTGACCGCTCGACGTCAAACATTCGATCCATCTCTGCCTTCGACGAGTAGCGATACAACCCGCCGTGAGCCTCTTCCAGGGCTCTTCGCATCAGGTCGAAATCCGACTGCATCTGAGCCGGCTGCATCGCCTCCGGGACCGAAGCAAACGAGACCCTGGAAACCAAAACGGCCTGTGCTCCAACCAGCGCACTCGTCAAAGCCACCAACAGGCTACGCCGTAGAAACATACTCATTCTCTCCAAAGTCCTCGTTCTTGAATAACTAGCAGGCTACGCCGCCCAGATCTGCGACAAGACTCGCTTGAAGTTCCCGCCCAGAATTCCTTCGATGTCTCTATCGCTGTATCTGCGCCGCATCAGTCCTTCTGTCAGGTCAAACATTCGCCTTGGATGGTCAAGACCTTCGATGTCGATTTTCTCGCGAAACCCGTAGCTGCCCTTGTAGCCCGCACGCAACTGGCGGTTCAACTCCGGCGGCATGGCGTCGTACCCGTACAGATCTATGTCGCTCCCCACGCCGAGATGCTCGGGCCCTGTGAGCTTCGCCACGTGATCGAAGTGATCCAGCACGTGCTCAATGGTCGTCGGCTCGTCGGCCTTCACGAACATTCGGACTCCGGTGATGCCCATGACGCTGCCGGTTGCCCCCATCTTCTTGATCGCCTCGTCCGCCTTGCAGCGCGGATGCCTTGGCACCAGGGCCCGGCAGTTTGAATGGGTGATCAACACCGGCTTCTTTGAAATCTCGAATGCGTCCAATGTCGTGCGGTCACCACAATGCGAGACGTCTACTGCCATCCCCACCGCGTTCATGCGCTCGATAATCGCGACGCCGAAGTCGCTGATGCCTTCGTCTCGCCTCTCGGTCGAACCGTTGCCGATCATGTTCCGCGAGTTGTAAGTCAGTTGAGAAACCCGCTGGCCAAGCCCGTAAAAGAAATTCACATCGGCCGGCGCGCGAAACTGCTCCGAGTTCTGAAGCCCCAGCAACACGCCGATCTTGCCCGAACGCTTCACTCGCTCGAGATCGGCGGAGCTGTCGATTCGCATCAAGTGATCGGTGTGATCGGCGATGAAGCCGTTCCAGGATGCGAAGAACTTCAGCGTCTCGAGATAAGCTTCGGGCCCGCCCATCCCCACCGCGATATGAAAGACGTTGATGCCGGAATCCTTGAACGGTTGAAGATCCGCGGGGGTGCAACTCTCGGGGTTGGCAAACCACTTCGCTTGCTTTGTAAAGTTGAGCGTGAACGGGCTGAGCATATCGATGACCGTCGAACGACCAACCAGCTCGATTGCGCGCGCCGAATACGTCTTCTGCGAACCGGCGAACAATTGATAGCGCCCCCGGTTGATCATCGGGGCGGCGAGGGTCGCAAGCCCGGCTCCGGACGCCGATTTCAAAAGTTCCCTGCGTGTGATTTTTTTCATCTTAAGGTTTTCGATTGTGAGGTTATCGTCGATCGCAAACGATGATTTGTTCGAACTCTGCCCCGCTGGCGTCGCTTCCGCTGATCCTCGCCGTTAGCGTTTTTCCATCTTCCGAGACTTCGTACGTGCTGTGGCCGACCACTTTCCCTTCTTTTCTCGCTACCGTCTCCAGAACCCGCGCCCCGACCCAACGCGACACCTCTACAAGCCCGGGAGCTCCCGCAATCGGGTGTTCCTTGCCGTCCGGATGCATCGCGAACGTGCCGGTCTCTTCAGCGCCCGACATGTTGGTGCCAGTGTAGGTCAGCGAAACCGCTTCGTCGGACACATCAAAGCGGAGGGTGGCGCTTTTGAAAAGGTGATTCGGGTGACGCTGTGATTTCGCGATGTTGGCCTGCCACGTTCCCGCCAGCGGGTTCTTTGGCTGCGCAGCAACCGCCGTGAGGCCTAGAATAAGGGGCACCATCAGGAACCGAGATACGCTTCGTTGTCGACTTGTTGATCTCACCCTGCCCACTCCTTTCACTCGCGGTGCTCACCGAAGCGCGCGGTTAAGCAGAGCCATAAAACTCAATGAAGTGACTTTGCGAGTCCACTCGTTCTTTGCCTTCTGCCGCGCGCACCCGCTCGTAGCTTCCATC
>DATIFP010000242.1:0-4022 GCA_035455165.1 Blastocatellia bacterium | reverse complement strand
TTATTGGAGCACACAGGTCCTTACTCATGTCTGAGCCACTTTCCAAAATCCCCGATGGCATGCGCTACTACTTTGGTCGAGAGGCGCGCCTTAGACGCACCGTTGAGGACATCGTGATGTCCGTGTTCGATGGCTGGTCCTACGAGGAAATCACGACTCCTACTGTTGATTATTACTCGTTATTCGAGCACGGCATGGGACGCTCCGAGGCGCACCGCGCCTTCAGGTTTACCGACACAGATGGACGACTGCTGGCGCTCAGACCGGACGTGACTTCGGGCGTTGCGCGGGCGGCGGTCACGATGTTCGCGGAGCGCGATCGGCCGTTGCGTCTGTGCTATGCAGCTCCGGTCTTCAGACAGCAGCCCCAATCACACGCCGAATGGAGAAGAGAGTCGACTCAAACGGGCTGTGAACTCATCGGCGCAAACACAAGCTCTGCCGACACTGAGATGCTGGTCATTGCGTCCGAGATCCTCCAACAACTCGGCCTCGGAGGCAACTACCTGATCACGCTTAACGATGTCGGGATCTTTAACGGCATCGCGACTCGCCTTGCGACCGATGATGACTCGCGGGACCAGATGCGACAGCTTGTAGATTCTCGCAATGCCCCCGATCTTGAGCGCTTCCTGGTCGACCACACGTTCACCCCCGAGGAGTGTCGGGCTCTCACACAACTTACACAGTTTTCCGGGAAGCGCGAGACGCTGGAAAGCGCCCGGCGTGTGATCACCAACCCAGGATCCCGTGAAGCGCTTGAGCGCATGGAGTTGTTATGGCGCATGATCGAATCGCTCGATCTGACCGAGCATTTCGAGATCGATCTCGGAGATGTGGCGCGACTCGATTATTATACTGGCCTGACCTTTAATATTTATGTCAAAGGCGCTGCGGCGCGAGTGGGAAGCGGCGGCCGGTACGATGGCCTCACAGCCGCTTTTGGAAGATCTGAACCGGCAGTTGGCTTCGTGCTGGATCTCGATGCGCTTACGGGCGTGTTGCTGACGCGTAAGGCAGACGCGAATATTTCGCGAGAGTCGGAACCGAAGATAGTTCACGTTGGAAACAGCGATGCGACTCTTCTGTTCAATGAAGCAATAAAGAAGCGCGCTGAAGGCGATCGTGTGCTGATTGACCTTGAGAGGTGATGAGAGTGCAGAAGCTGACAATGGCCATAGCCAAAGGAAGATTGCAGGCTGAGACTCTTGATCTCCTGGCGCAAGCCGGCCTCTCCGTGTCTTCCGAGATGCTCGCATCCAGACGTCTGGCAGTAGAGGATGAATCGGGGTGTTATCGCTTTATCTTCGTCAAGCCTGCCGATGTTCCGGTGTATGTTGAACACGGCATTGCCGATTGTGGCGTGGTCGGCCGAGATGTGCTGCTCGAGTCTGAGGCGGACGTATTGCAACGGCTCACTCTGGATATCGGCAGGTGTCGAATCGTCGTCGCGGCGCAAAATGATGTGCCAATGAGCACCTACGGGATGCTCAGGGTGGCGACCAAATACCCTCGCGTTGCCGCGCGGTATTTCGGCTCACGCGGCCTGTCCGTCGAGATCATCGAGCTCTCGGGCTCAGTGGAAGTAGCGCCCCTGCTGGGACTCGCCGATTGCATCGTGGATCTCGTGGAGACCGGCAAGACCCTCAGTGAGAACGGCCTGCGGATAGTCGACGTCATTGGTGAATCGACGGCGCGGCTGGTCATTAATCGCGCCAGCTATCGACTGAAGTCCGAAGCGGTCACGCGTCTGATCGACTCTCTCAATGAAACCGCGCGTCAAGGAGGCCGGACGTGATTGAAATCATCCATAGCCGGGAAAACGGGCGCCTTGCCGGCAAGCTCCAGCGCATTCGCGAAAGAAATGTTGCCCTCGACGCTGATCTGACGTTGAAGGTAGCGGCGATCATCAGTGACGTGCGCGACCGAGGAGACGCGGCGCTGGTTGACTACACTGCCCGGTTTGACGGCATCTCTCTTCGACCTTCCGATCTACGGGTCACTGAAGAAACGCTGATGAACGCTGCTTCGAGAGTAGACCCGGAGGTGCTCGAGGCTTTGCGGGAGGCAATTCGAAGGGTCCGCTTCTTTCATGAATTCGAGCGGCAGCATTCGTGGGAGGTGGAGGTAAACGGCGTCCGGCTTGGGCAACGCATCACCGCGATAGAACGGGCAGGGTTATACGTTCCCGGAGGGACGGCTGGCTATCCGTCATCGGTTGTGATGAACGTTGTACCGGCGCAAGTAGCGGGCGTTACCAGGATCGTTGTGGCAACACCTCCGCGCACTCTACAGGAGACGCCGGCGGTGGCCGCGGCGCTTGTTGAACTCGGCGTAAAGGAGGTTTATTCGGTGGGCGGCGCTCAGGCAATTGCGGCGCTCGCCTTCGGAACCGAGACGGTGCCGCGGGTGAATAAAATAACCGGGCCGGGAAATCGATATGTCGCGGCCGCGAAGAAACTGGTCTTCGGTGTCGTCGGGATCGATTCGATCGCCGGGCCGACCGAGGTGGTCATAGTAGCGGACGATACGGCCAGAGCTTCCCACCTCGCGAGCGACCTTCTTGCACAATCCGAACACAGCGAAGATGCATCGGCCGTGCTTGTTACAACAAGCGAGGCCCTGGCAACCGAGGTTGCCGCCGAACTAGCAAATCAAGCGCGGGCTTTGCCGCGAGCCGGCATTATTGGACTATCACTGGACCGATACGGCGCTATCATCGTGGTGAACGACATCGAGGAGGCGTGCTCCCTTGTGGATGAACTTGCTCCCGAGCATCTGGAGATCGTATGTCGCGACGAAGAACGGATTGCCTCGCTGATACATGACGCTGGAGCAATCTTCTTCGGCGGTCACACACCGGAGGCGACGGGCGACTACCTCGCGGGGCCGAACCACGTCCTTCCCACCAGCGGCGCCTCGCGATTTTCCTCCGCCCTTGGCGTGTACGACTTTCTCAAGAGGACCAGCATTTTGAGGTTCACGGGGGACGAGCTTCGACTTACAGCCCCTATGATAGCCGCGCTGGCAAGAGCAGAAGGTCTTGAAGGACACGCACGGTCTGCATTAATCCGTCTGGAAAAAGAGGAGTGAGATGCACGATCCTTTAGAGAGCATAAAGCCACAAGTTCGCGGATTGCGGCGATACTCGCTGCGGTATGAGACGGTTAGGGTCAAGCTCAATCAGAATGAGAACCCGTGGGATATTCCGATCGAGATCAGAAACGAGACACTCAGACGCCTTCAGCATCGAGCATGGTCGCGTTATCCGGAGTTCGAGCCATCAACGTTGATAGAGCGATTAAGTGAGTTCAACGGATGGGCGGCGGACGGCATTCTGGTTGGTAACGGTTCCAACGAACTGATCCAGGCGCTCCTGATGGTCACCGTGGGCGAAGGGAAGCGTGTGCTTATTAATGAGCCAACTTTCTCCCTCTACCGGCAGATAACAACGGTGCTCGGCGGCGAAATCATTAGCGTGCCGCTTTCATCCCAGCTGGCTTACGATATGAAAGCGATTAAGGCTGCAACCGAACTGCAGAAACCCGATGTCACCATCATCTGTTCGCCCAACAATCCCACTGGTTGCACTATCCTTCAGACCGATCTGGCTGAGATTCTCGAGATATCGAGAGGTCTGGTCGCGGTGGATGAAGCCTACTTTGAGTTCGCCGGCGAAACGGCCCTGGAACTTTTGAAGCAACACCAGAATCTCGTAGTGCTGCGCACGTTTTCGAAAGCTCTCGGCATGGCCGCGTTGCGCGTTGGCTACCTTTTGACCTCACCGGCGCTCGCGCGAGAGATTTCCAAGGCACTGCTGCCCTATAACCTCAACTTGTTCTCGCGGACTGCCGCGGAAGTCGCCCTCGAAATGTACGAGGCGAGGCTCAAGACGCTGGTCCAAATTATCCTCGGGGAGCGTGAACGCCTCTGCGAGGAGTTGGGGCGTATCCCTGGTCTCGAACCTGTCCGTTCGCAGGCTAATTTCATGATCGTGCGTTCTGCCGTTGAGCCGCGTCGAA
>DATIFP010000241.1:0-3632 GCA_035455165.1 Blastocatellia bacterium | reverse complement strand
GGTTTAAACCTTACCAGATCGCTCTATCTAAGGTGACTGCGCTTTTATATGTCTTCCCGCGACAGGGAGCCCAACCGTGAGCCTCGCGCAGGTAGTCTCCAACCAGAAGCGCGCGGTGGTTGTGCTGGTCGGGCTCCTATGTGCCGCTGGAATTTACTCGGCATTTCAGCTGCCGGTCGCGATCTTCCCTCAAACTGATTTCCCTCGCGTCGTGATCATCATGGATGACGGCGTTGTTCCCGCTCAGCAGGTTCTGGTATCGGTCACCCGCCCGATAGAAGAAGCGATGAACGGCCTTCCGGGCATCGTGCGTATTCGTTCGACTACTCAACGCGGCGGCTGCGATGTGAGCCTGTTCTTCGACTGGAAGGTCGACATTCTCGAATCACTCCAGATGGTCCAGGAGCGGCTCGCTCAAATGGTTTCGAGCCTGCCGCCCACCGCCTCGATTCGGCGCGTGGAGCGGCTCACGTTCGCCGTTTTCCCGGTCGCGGGTTACAGCCTCACGTCCGACGCACGGGATCCCGCGAGCTTGCGGGATCTTGCCACTTACGTCGTAAGGCCGCGACTCACTCGGCTTGCCGGGATTGCCGGTGTCAACGTCGCCGGCGGCGAGAAACGCGAATTCCACATAACGGTCGATCCTGCGAGGCTGGTGGCGCACGGAGTCTCACTCGAGCAGGTTGTCGATGCCGTCAACAAAGCCAACATCATCGCCTCGCCGGGGCTCATCGAGGAAAACCACAAGCTGGAGCTTGCGCTGGTCAGCGGGCAGGCAAAACGTCCCGAGGAGCTCTCGCCGATCGTCGTCGCGGTGATCAACAACGCACCGGTCACCCTCTCCGATGTTGCCACAATAGGCGAAGGCGTCGCTCCGAACTACACGATCGTGACAGCCGACGGGCATCCCGCGGTGCTGCTGAACATCACGCGCCAGTTCGACGCGAACACGGTGGACGTGGTCGACGAGGTGAGAGCGGAACTCGCGTCCTTACAGTCTCAACTTCCCAGGGATGTAAAGATCGCTCCATTTTACGACCAGTCACTACTCGTGCGGGCCTCGATCAGCTCGGTGCGCGATTCGATCCTGATCGGGCTGCTGCTTTCGGTGGCGATTCTGTACGGCTTTCTCAAAAACGCCGGCACGACATTCGTAGCGATCCTGGTGATCCCGGTGACGATTCTGGCTACGTTTCTCGCGATGTGGCTTGCGGGGTTGAGCTTCGATCTGATGACGCTTGGGGGAGTGGCGGCGGCAATCGGACTGGTGATCGACGACGCGATCGTAGTAGTGGAGAACATCTACACCCATCGCGCTCGCGGACAGTCTCGCCGAGATGCGGTGCAGAAGGCTGTATCAGAAATCACCGTTCCGATAATCGGCTCGACGATCACTCCGGTGGTCGTGTTTTTACCGCTGACGCTGCTGACGGGGGTGACCGGCGTATTCTTTCGCTCGCTCGCTCTCACGATGGCGGTCGCACTGCTGACTTCCCTGGTGCTGGCACTTTCGTTCACCCCGGTGCTTGCGGAACGATTCATAAACGTCAAGCGGCGAGACCATGTCTCGGATAGCAGCCTCGATGGCGCGGAAGTCGAAGGCGACCTGGCCGCGGAAGAGCGCGAGGAGATGAGGGAGCAGGGAAGGCTTCTTCGCGCTATAGTCCGGCGCTACGAATGGCTGCTCGGGAGGGCGCTCGACAATCGCGCGATGGTCCTCCTCGCTTGCGCGGGTGTGATTGCCGCGTCTTATCTCATCTATCAACAGCTTGGTTCCGAGTTCCTGCCTGAGTTCGATGAAGGCGCTTTCGTGCTCGACTACTTCACGCCCCCGGGAACGTCCCTCGCCGAGACTGACCGAATACTCAAACACGTCGAGCAGATGCTGAACGACCCGAAGTACGAAGTAGAGAGCTATTCACGGCGAACGGGATTGCAGCTCGGTCTGTTCATCACCGAGCCGAACACCGGAGATTTTCTAGTCAAGCTCAAGCCCGATAGAAAACACACGACCGAAGAAGTGAAGGACGATCTTCGCCGAGAGATTGCGACGACCGAGCCCGGTTTGTCTCGTGTCGAGTTGCCGGGAATCCTGGGAGACTTGATCGGAGATCTGACCAGCGAGCCACAGCCGATCGAGATAAAGCTGTTCAGCGAAGACGCGAGCGCTCTTCATCAGAAGGCCGCCGAGATAGAAGAGGTCATCAAGAAGATCCCGGGCATCGTAGACACTTTTAACGGAGTCACGGTGAGCGGGCCGGCGATCACCTTCAAGATCGACCCTCAACGCGCGGCAGCGTTGGGCGTAACCGCGACCGACGTCGCGAACACTGTGACCACGGCGATGACTGGCGATGCGAGTTCGGTGATCCTGCAGCAGGACAGATTGATCAGTGTTCGCGTCGTGCTGCCCGTGGAGTTGCGAACATCGCTCGACGCGTTGCGCGCGCTTCAGATTCGTTCGGCCGCCAGGAACTCACTCTTCCGGCTCGATCAAGTGGCCGACATCGAATACGACAAGGGCCAGACGGAGATTGCGCGAGACGGGTTGCGGCAGACGATCGCGGTCACCGGCAGACTCGAAGGGCTCGATCTCGGCTCGGCGATCAGCGAGATCCAATCGAAGCTTTCCAAAGAGGTAAAGCTCCCTCCCGGAATGACCGTTGAGTACGGCGGGCTGTATCGCGAGCAGCAGTCGAGCTTTCGCGAGTTGACGCTCGCGCTTGGGCTCGCGGTTGCACTGGTGTTCATCACTTTGCTGATTGAGTTCCGGTCGTTCTCGCATCCGGCGGCGATCGTAACCGGAGCAATCCTCGCGCTGAGCGGCGTCCTGGCCGCGCTGTTGATCACCGACACCACTCTCAACGTGGTTTCTTACATGGGAATGATCATGGTGGTGGGCATCGTTGCTAAGAACGGAATACTGATGCTCGACGCGGTGGAGGATCACCTGGCTTCGGGGGATACGCTCAGGGAAGCGTTGATCAGATCGGGGCGGCGGAGATTCAGACCGGTGCTGATGACTTCGCTCGCGGCGATGCTTGGAATGCTGCCTCTGGCGCTTGCACTGGGGCAGGGCGCAGAGATGTTACAGGCCCTTGCGATCGCAGTCATCGGCGGTCTGACTGTGGCGTTGATGCTTTCGCTGGTTGTTACTCCGACGGTGTACGCGATGTTGAGACGCGGGTTGTAGTGGCGCACCCGTGTGTGCGGCCCTTTTCCTGTCGGGCGGACACATGGGTCCGCCCCTACGTATTCGTGCGCAACAACTATTGCCTTCGTCGACAATCAGCGGTTACCATTCGGGAGCCAACTGAAATGCTTTCAACTCTCCTTTCATACTTCGATCACTACGGCTACTGGGTGGTTTTCCTCGGAGTGATGCTCGAGAATGCCGGCGTTCCTGTGCCGGGCGAAACGATTCTGCTGGCCGCGGGCTTCTTTGCTGCGCAAGGGCACTTTCATGTCTGGGAGGTTATGGTCATCGCGGCGCTCGGAGCGGTGCTCGGCGACAATGCGGGGTACTTCATTGGCCGCGAGATCGGACGAGGCACGCTTGAACGCTACGGCCGATACGTCGGTTTAACTCACGGTCGAATCGCGCACATGGATCGGTTTTTTGCCGGGCACGG
>DATIFP010000240.1:0-23894 GCA_035455165.1 Blastocatellia bacterium | reverse complement strand
TGCTTCGTTGATTTCGTCGGTTACGGCGCCGCAAACTGCTTCGAGGGAGCGGGCTCCACGTCAGCCACGAGCAACACGACCGCTGCCCTCCGCAAGCGCGGCGGCTGCTTCGACTCAGACAACAACAACATAGATTTCTCGATCGGCTCTCCCAATCCGCGCAACACCGCGTCGCCGACGAGAGATTGCGGCTTCACCGCGGTAGCAATCCACGACATTCAAGGCCCAGGACTCGTGACCCCATTCCTCGGACAGGACGTTAGCACAACAGGCATCGTCACTGGGAAGAAGACAAATGGGTTCTTCATCCAGACACCGGACGCGGAGGTTGATGCCAACCCGGCAACCTCTGAAGGTATTTTCGTCTTTACCTCCGGCGCGCCGGCTGTCGCCGTCGGCGACGCGGTAACGGTTACCGGGACCGCAAGCGAGTTCTTTGATTTGACGCAGCTTGATAGCAGCCTGCCCGGTGACGTCGCCGTTAACTCGAGCGGCAACGCGCTGCCGTCCGCTACTACCCTCACAACGACCATATTGGATCCGGCGGGAACGACCACTCAACTCGAGAGATTCGAGGGCATGCGAATGCACGCCGATTTTTTGGTCTCCGTCGCGCCAACAAACGAGTTCGGTGAGACCTTCACCGTGCTCCAAGGCGTTGCGCGGCCGCTGCGCGAGCCTGGCATCGAGATTTCGCTGCCCGTGCCGCCAGATCCGACGTCGGGCGTGTCCGACTGCTGCATCCCCCGCTGGGATGAGAATCCCGAGCGGATCATGATCGACAGCGACGGGCTGGCTGGTTCATCGGTAATAGCGGTGACCTCAAACGTGACGTTCTCAAACGTCACCGGGCCGCTCGACTTCACGTTCAGCGACTACAAGGTTCTTCCCGAAACCCCGCCGGCGACCAGTGCGAACATTAGCGCCGTCCCGGTGCCCGTTCCCGCAGCCGGCGAATTTACCATCGCCGGATTCAACATTGAAAACTTCAACAACAACACGACACAGCGACAAAAGGCCGCGCTTGCCATTCGCGATGTTCTCCGCCTGCCTGACATCATCGGCACGATCGAAATCTTCGAACTTAGCGGCCTCCAGGCGCTGGCAGATGAAATTGAGTCCATCTCCGGCGTCCACTACGAGGCGCGTCTCATCGAAGCCGACGGCCAGAGCGGAGATGCAGACCAGGACGTAGGATTCCTTGTCAAAACCTCGCGGATCCAGATCGACAGCGTAACGCAGGTGGAGCTGGCGGGGTGCGACGGCTCAGCGGCCAACTGTAATACCTTCATCGATCCAAACACCGGCCAGCCCGCGCTCCTCAACGATCGGCCGCCACTGGTCTTGCGCGCCATGGTCGATCCGGCGGGCGTCGATCCGCGCCCGATCATCGTCGTCGTCAATCACCTCCGCTCGTTCATCGACATCGAGACGTTGACGGGCGAGGGCCCGCGGGTGCGCGCCAAGCGCAAGGCGCAGGGTGAATTCCTCGCCAACCTGCTGCAAGATCTGCAGACTACCAACCCGACGACCCCCATCATGTCGATAGGCGACTACAACGCCTATCAGTTCAACGACGGCTACACCGACCCAATCGCCACAATCAAGGGTACGCCGACGCCGGACGATCAACTGGTCGTGGACGAAAGCCCCGATGTTGTGAACCCAAACTTCGTGAATCTGACGGACGGGCTTCCGGCCGACCAGCGCTACAGCTTCATCTTCGAGGGAACCCCGCAAGCGATCGACCAGTTCATCATCAACACCGTGGCGACCTCGTACCTTCAGCGATACACCGTCGCTCGCAACAACTCCGACTTCCCTGAAGGCCCCACTTTCGCCAATGACGCAACGCGGCCCGAGCGCTGCTCGGACCACGATGTGACGGTCGCCTACTTCAAGTTCCCTCCGAGACTGACTGCGCTCAGCCCGGGCAAGGTTTGGCTTGGACTCAAGAACAGCGACGACGTGGGCACTAAATTCGATCTGCTGGCCGAAGTGCTCAAGAATGGATCGGTCGTCGGCAGTGGTCAACTGGCCGACGTTCCCGGCGGAAGCAGCGGGTTCAATAACGCGGTGCTCAGGACGATCAATCTGGCTCTATCCGGTCCGGTGGAGTTCTTCCCCGGAGACACATTGAGCGTCAGGTTGTCGGTCCGCATTGCCGCTACCAGCGGCCATGTGAGCGGCACCGCGAGGCTTTGGTATAACGGCCAGCCCATCGACAGCGGAGCCACTAGAGACGCCGGCAGCCGCTTTGGCGCGACAGTCGGAGGCGCGGCAGCGGACTACTTCCTCCGAAGCGGGTCTCTGCTTGACACGACCGCCGGAGCTTCCAAACTCTCAGTGGATGTCACCGTGAATCGGAACGTCGGCGGGAATCCGTTCAAGCCTTTTGGGACCTGGGGCAAGACGTTCTGAATCGGAGAAGATGGCAACAAAACCGAGGAGGCCAGTTTCGACTCTGGCCTCCTCGCTTTTCTGCTCTGTAAGTGCCCGTGGTTAGTTCTTCTGCTTGAGATTCGCTATCGCCTTCTCGAGATGCGCGGCGTTGACGTCACGAATTCGAATTATCTTGTCTCGAGATGACTCGCCCGCGATGATCTCAACCGATCCGGCGCTTACCCCGAGCAGCCTGGCCAGGAAGCGCCTGCACTCTTCGTTGGCCTTCCCATTGACCGGAGGCGCGGCGAGCCTCAGCTTGATCGCGCCCGCGTGCTCGCCGACGATCTCTGTCCGTGAGGCGCGAGGTTGAACCCTTACTCTCAGAGTCACTGCACCTCCTCTTTCATTGAGATCAAGCACAACACCTCCAGGTTAACGCGCAACCAGATCGGCAAGTACGCCCGTGAGGATTTGCACGATGAACATCGCCACAATCGGTGAGAAGTCGAACATTCCCGCGACGAAGACGCGGCGAAGCGGCTTGAGCAGCGGTTCGGTTATCACGAAGAGAAAATGGAACAGCTTGTTTCTGTAACCCACCCCGAAAAACGGCAGGAAGAATCTCAAGAATATTGCGACCACGTAAACCAGCCCTATCAGCCTTATCGCCTCAGCAAGCATTGCCGAGGAGGCGAACGAGCCGAGCATGATATTTCGGCCGATGGCCTGGATGATCCGACCGAGCTGTCCGAGCATGCTCGCGATGAACAACCCGGTAACCAGTATGAGCACCCCCATCACCAGCGGGATCAGGTCGTACCGCATGCGCATGCCGCCCAGCTGATGGCGGACCGGTCGGACCATGGGCTCGGTGATGCGAGTCAAATGATATGGTATGCGTCCGAACGGATTTGCGCCCAGCCACGACAGCACGACGCGCAAGAAAAGAAGCGTAGAGACAGCGATCGTCCCCCAGAACACAACCAGCGACAGCCCGTACAACGCAAGAACGATTAGGGTCAATCTGTAGCCTTTCTGCTGCCAAATATCGCTGTGCCTACTCGCACCATCGTCGCGCCTTCTTCGATCGCGACCTCAAAGTCGTTGCTCATCCCCATCGACAACTCTGTCAGCCTCCGATCGGGTCGGCGGCTGCGGTTCAGGGCCTCGCTCAACTCGCGCAGCCTGACAAAAAAGGGCCTTGTCGTTTCGGGTGAATCGAAGAACGGCGGCAACGTCATCAGCCCCCGAAAATCCAGATGGCGAGCCGAGTCGAGAGCGTCGATGACCCGCGGCAATTCGCTTTCGTCCGCACCAGACTTAGCCGGTTCGTGACCGAGATCAACCTGGATCAGCACGACGGGTCGACGCCCAATTTCCCCGGCTATGCGGTCCAACCGCTGGGCTAGTTCGACGCTATCGATTGTGTGAATCACCGCGAACGTTTCGACTGCGAGCCGGGCCTTATTGGACTGCAGATGCCCGATCAAATGCCATCGAACATCTCCCGTAATCCGACCGACCTTCGCGGCCGCTTCTTGAACGCGGTTCTCTCCGAGGTCTCCGACACCGGCGTCCACGGCTTGCTGAACTGTGATCGGATCAATTGTTTTTGAGACTGTGATGAGGGTGATTTCTTCAGGGTCTCTTCCGGCGCGTTGGGCCGCCCGCTCGATACGCTCCCGAACTCGCGCGAGCCGCTCTCGAATCTCTTCCGCCATGCTGGAGCAATCTTATCAAAGCGCAATCCGGGCTGTCACGAAATAGGAGTAGTGCCTTGAATTGTTCGGCTCGTCAGCGCGGGGGCCTCATGGCTGTTTTGCGCCGTAGCCCCCGCCGCCGGGGCTCTCGATGCGTATTAGATCGCCCGAATGCGCGTCAATCGAATCTTTCCCTGCCAGCACGCTCTCGCCGCTCGCGGTGACGAGCACAGTTCGACCCGGCTGTCCCGGATCGCCACCGTTCAGACCATATGGTCCGATCTTTCGCCGATCCGAAAGGATCGTTACCCGCGCATCGGTCAGCAGCTCGACCTCTCGGATTATTCCGTTGCCGCCACGAAACTGGCCTCCACCGCCGCTTTCATAGCGTATCGAGTATCGCCGAACGCGCAAGGGGTAGGCGTATTCAAGCGCCTCTGCGGGCGTGTTCAGCGAGTTGGTCATGTGAGTGTGAATTCCGTCGATGCCGTCAAGCCCGGGGCGCGCTCCCATTCCGCCCGCTACCGTCTCGTAGTAAGCGAACTGTTTTCCGTTGCGCGTGTCAGTTCCGCCGATTGTCAGATTGTTCATTGTGCCCTGACTGGCGGCGGGCACAGGCGCGCCCGACTTCGATAGAGCGCGCAACACGGTGTCTACGATTCGCTGCGAGGTTTCTACGTTTCCGCCTGCGACCGGAGCAGGCGGCCGCGCGTTGACCACGGTCCCGATTGGGGCGGTTACTCTGATCGCTTGCATTATCCCCCAACTCGCGGGAACGTTCGTCGGAATCAGGCAGCGGAACACGTAGTAGACCGCGGAAACCGTGATCGCCTCAACCGCGTTGATCGGTCCCCGAACCTGCGCCGCGCTTCCGGTGAAATCGACCTCGGCGTGATCGCCCTTTATTTCGATTCGAGCAGCTATTCGAACGGGCTGGTCGGAGTAGCCGTCGTCGTCGAGAAAGTCTTCGGCTTCGTAAACACCGTCCCGCAGATCGCGAATCACTCGTCGCATCATCGCGCCGGTGTAGTCGATCAAATGGGATGCGTATTCATCGGCTTCTTTGAATCCATATCGACCAACTATTTCGAGGAGCCGCTGCTGACCAGTTCTAATTGCGCCCAATTGCGCGGTCAGGTCGCCTTCGCGTTCTTCCGGTATTCGGACGTTCGCCGAGATCAAGCGCATCACGTCCTCATTGACCCGATCGCCGATCATAAGCCTTACCGGCGGAATCCTCAGGCCTTCCTGATAGATTTCATCTGCGCGACCCATCGAACCCGGTGTCGCGCCTCCGATGTCCGCGTGATGCGCCCGGTTGGCGACGAAGAACAGCGGTTGGGAGCCAGGAGCTGAGCGTCGAGCTTTCACCAATCCGCGTTCCCCGTACACCGCCGCCACCATAGTGACGTCTGGCAGGTGCGTACCGCCCGCATAGGGATCGTTGAGAACCACAATGTCTCCCGGCCCGAGCGTGACGGTGTCCAGAGCCGCGCGAACAGACATAGGCATGGAACCGAGGTGAACAGGCATGTGATCGCCCTGGGCTATCAACACACCTTTGCGGTTGAAGACTGCGCATGAATAGTCGCGCCGCTCTTTGATGTTTGGCGAGAAGGCCGAGCGGCGAAGGCTGACGCCCATCTCTTCAGCAACCGAGGAGTAAAGTGATTTGAATATTTCGAGTTTGACCGGATCGGCTTTCATTGCTGACTCTCCGACGGGTTACGCTCGTGGTTCGATTCAGTATCTTTGTGCGCCACCAGGTCGGCGTAAGCTTGTTCCATTTGGTCGAGCTTCTCGTAAAGACTACGGTCTCGCCTTGTCCTCAATCTCAACCCTGATGTCAACAAAACCACCGAGGCTAGCGCCAGCCCGCTCGCTATCCAGACGAGATTCTCGCGCGTTATCCCAACCAACAACCAGACCCCGCTCTTACCGGCGGCGAGGTCGTAGAACGCGCCGGCCGCCAACAACAGCGCAAAGATTCCTCCGGCAAGCGCTCCGGCCACTTTGGTTTTGTAGGAATCAATCTGATGACCGACGTCGCTGATACTCTCACGGAGAGTCCGGAGTTCAGCATCTGTGGATAGGCCGCTGTCGCGAAGACGCATAAGGAGGAGCCGTCAGACCGTGAATCAGGCAAAATGGACTATGGTTACTTGATGAACTTGCCCGTGCGCGACCAGCGGCTCTTCGTAAAGAAATCCAGCAGAGGATTCGAGCTTCCCTCGCCGTCACTGGACCGGTCAATGGACCAGTACACGAACATGGCTCGGCCAACGATGCTGCTGCGCGGAACGGTGCCCCAGAATCGACTGTCGAGGCTGTTGTCACGGTTGTCGCCCATGCAGAAGTACTGATCGCTGTCGTATAACCCGTCGTTATCCGCGTCATATATTCTCAGAAGCTGCGGATCATTCTTGATCTCGTCCGTCACTGGTTCGCCCTTTACCGGCACCTTGAACGGTTGTCTGGTGCCATACTGGGCGTTGTCGTCATTGAACGTCGCCGCGACGCTTTCGTGATCGTTCTGGTAATAATAGACCGTCCACTGGGCCCCCTGCCCATCGGGGTCGGTTTGCTCGGGGTTCAGCGGCGACGCATCATCGTTGTTGTATTGCGGCTCGACGAAGATCCGGCGTTCCGGCAACGGCTGGCCGTTGATGTAAACGGAATTGGTCCGGAAGTCATACTCAACGGTGTCGCCCGGAAGGCCGATTACCCGCTTTACGAAGTTTGTCTCGGGCGTTTTGGGAAACTTGAACACGACGATGTCCCCGCGCCTGATTTCCCGCTGCGGCAGGAGGGGTATGCCCAGGTGATTGGGACCGAAAAGGAACTTATTGACGAGCAGGTGGTCCTGAATCCATATCGTGTTCTTCATCGATCCGGTCGGCACCTTCACCGCTTGAACGATAAAGGTCATCCCGAACAGAGCCATTATGAGCGTCACCACCGCTGACTCGAAATACTCGCGCAACACGCTTTTCTTGAACGGGTGTGAGTGAGTCGGAGTCTGCTTCGTGTCAACTGTTCTTACTTCCGGCGCGGGCAGCGGCCCGGGAATTCCGGTTGCCGCGCTGTTGGTTGCATCTTCCTTCGTTGTTAGATCGAGTTGGTCGCTCATAAGACTCTGATTATCTCAAACGTACATTATTCCGCACAATCGAGGGCTTCGCAGTCACTCGCTATCGGCCCTGAGTTCCAGGCCGTCGCGAGCGAAGGTTTCCTCCGCAGACTCAGAACTGCGGAGTTCCTCGGCGGCTTCCGTAGCGCTGGAGGCTTGCGCGACTCGCGCGACTTGAACCTCGGGCTCATTGTCGTCGTCCGTGCCGCGGGAGGTCTCGAGCGAAGAACTCTCGTCGTCGTAGGTTTGCGTCACGAGGCTCTCCGTCGCCGTCCTTGCGCTGTTGTGAGAGGCTTCCGCGGCGGCCTTTCGTTTTTGATCGATCGCCATACCGACGAGATCATCGGGTGACTCCAGCGCGATCCGCGCGGCCTCTTGTTGAGCGATTTTGATGGTGTTTCCTTCGCCGCTTGCAATCGGCCGCGCGCCGATGCGAAGCTCAACGCGAAAACTTCTTTTATGGTCGGGCCCTGACACCTCCACCACCGCATACTCCGGCGCGGGAGTTCCCGCAGCCTGAAGCCTCTCTTGCAAAGCCGACTTGTAATCGGTTCCAATCATCGAAGTGGGATCGATGCTCATCAGCTTCCGGCGAAGCTCACGTCGCAGGAACCTTTCGGCTACGCTGATCCCGCCGTCGACGTAGATCACTCCAATCAGCGCCTCATACGCGTCGGCGAGCAGCGCGCGCTTGCGCCGGCCTCCGGTCTTCTCCTCGCCTCGATTGAGAAGTATGTAGCTCCCCAGGTCCAGGGTCTCCGCCAGTTCGACAAGACTCGCTTCGCTCACCAGGAATGCCTTCATCTTCGAGAGCTTCCCTTCGGAAAGATCAGGGTAGCGTTCGAGCAACCACGCGCTCACTACGAAGCCGAGCACGGAATCTCCCAGAAACTCCATCGCTTCGTTGTGCTGGCAGTTTTCTCCAATGCGTTCGTTCGCGAAGGAGCGATGGGTGAGAGCGCGATCCATCAGGGCTCTCGATCGGAATGAATAGCCGATCTTCTGCTCGAGCTCTGAAAGCAGCTTTTCGCGTTCCAGTACAATCATGATTCGTCAGCGCAAGCGCAATCTCGACTCACACTATAGCACATGAGATGTGCAGCCGTTATGTTGAAGTTCGTATCGACTCTCGCGGCCAAACCCGCACATCGGTGACTGCGATTCTCCACGTCAAAAAGCCAGCCCACGAACAGGGGGCTGGCTTCTTTTAAGTAATCAAAACTTCTCGCCTGAGGAACTAGGGTTGTTTAGTCGCCTCCGACACAGTACTGGCGCCGCTGGACGGCGGAGTCGGTTTATTCTGATCTATCAGTTTCTGCAAGCCGTCCGTCGAATCGTTATGCCGGTATTTGTAAAGGTCGGTTAGGGCTTTCTCTATCTGCGCCCGCACCTGTTGATTGACGTCCTTCTTATCCGCCGTGAGCCCGAGGAATCGAGCCCAGCAAGTGATCACTGCATCCGCCTGTTTGTTCACTTCTTCAAGCGCCGCCTTCACTTCCGGCTTTGGTTCGGCGGCTTCGCGATCGGCTTCCGGGATAGCCTGATACTTCTGCGCGGCAGCAGCATACTTTTCGTTGTGAATTCGTCCACAATGGAAGAAGTAAGCAGAGTTGGCCGGCTCGGCTTCCGCCGCCTTGTTGTATTCCGCGAGAGCCTTGTCTGTGTTCTTGTCGTGGTCGTAGATCACGGCCAATGTCTGATGCATGTAGCCGAGCGTTACGTTCTTGTTGAATACCTTTGGGTCTCCGGCAGTCTTGCCGGCCTCGATGAGCTTAATGCTTCGCTCGGCGAAATCTGTCGCCTCGGCGGCGTGAGAAAAGTTCGGAGGATTGGCAAACAACTCGTTTGTGCGGATCTGAACCACCAGGGCAGAAAGGTAATCTAAGTTATCGGGATCTCCCGCCAGAACCTCTTTGCCGATTCGAATGACCTCGGGCACATTCTTCGCTTGAGCGGCCTGCTGAAAAAAGTACCCGCGCATCTGGGGGATCCACTTGTTCTTTAGGAAGTCTACGTTCTTGGCATTGCCATTTGGAAACTTCTCCAAATACGCCTTGGCCAACTCCATCGCTTTTGGATAGTCCTTTGCCTGGTTCGCATCATACCAGGCTCTGTACGCGGCGGCTTCTTCGGGGGTCACGTCCTGTGCAGCCGACTCCGGTGCCGTCGGGTTAGCTTGCCCAAGAGGCGCGAACACCGCCAGCGAAAACGTGAGCGCCGCTATCGTTATTATTGTTCGTTTCATCAGACGATACTCCTCCTGAACTGTTCTCATCCGAGCAATCTCGAAATAACTACCTGCGCCTATCCGTTTGTTGTACTGAAATTGGTGCAACTCTGGGATGCGTGCGAAGCGGTCGGCGTTGCTGACCACGACCCACGGGAAAGCTCCGCGCGCCATCCTCGCACGCAGCGTTATTCTTTGTCAAGCAAGCTCAATTCTCCTGCTCAATTCACCTCCAGATCAGTGCCTCACCCCGCCCGAATCCGGCCGTTTCCCCGACAGATTAAGCAAGAACTTGTACAACTCCGGGTCGCGCCTGGCAAGCTCTTCGCCGGTATGCCGCCCGGTGACTCCCGCAGACGGCCGCTTGCGCCCCGATACGAACGCCTCATAGCCTTGCGCAAAGTACTCGTACTCGTTGGCCGCGGCGTAGTAATCCAAAGTCCGGCTGCCGCGACGCGCGCGCTCGTAGAGATTGTGAATCGCCTTGACTTCTATCTTTCCTAAAGCCGCGATGTGGACCTGATGCGCGAACTCGTGCGCGATCGTGTTGAATCCTCCGCGCGCGGCCTGATCCAGATATTCTATGCCGGAGACGGCTACTCGGCCTCCCACTCCTCGCAGGCTATCGTAGTAGCGGCCGTCGAACGTCTTCTCGTCAGCCACGTCCGCGAACCCTCGCAGGTCGCTCGGACGCTGGTCGCAGGCGAGCAGGTAGTGACGCGCCTTTCTTCGTGCCAGCTTTGGCAAGAAAGAAGCGAGCGGCGCCACCGACGAATCGATCACCGCCTGTTGCCGCTTGTTGAGGGTCGAGTAATTAGGAAAGACTTCACGAGTCGCGGCATAGGCAGAATGCGGGCCCCCATCATAGAACAATGCCTCGAAATCCGTTGCTCCAATCTCCTTTCGCGCGTGATCCTGAATGCCGCGATATGCGCAGCTCAGCTCCAGATGCCCGAGGGCGCCATTCGGATCAACCGATGTCGCCAGCTTCGCCGCCGAAGCCGCGCGATCGTAATCGCCCTGCCTCAAGCAAACATCGCCAATCGCAATCAGAGCCCTGTAGTAGCGTGGCTCGATGGCCAACGCTGCATCAAACTCGGCTTCTGCCTTCGTCAGGTCGCCCTCTTGCTTGAAGGTGCGGCCACGCTCGTAATACGCGCGTGCCTGCTCCGGCACCTTCTGCTTGTAGCCCGCGTCGCCATCAACGTACTGGGACAGGAGCCGGCGCGCTCCAAAGTTGAACGAATCAAGCCCAACAACGCGTCCCGCGAGTGTGCGCGCTTCGGTTGCGTTGCGCTCGACCGACCTCGCGTATGCCAACGCATACAGCGCGTCCACATTGAGTGCATCCAATGCAACGGCACGCTGGGCCTCCGCGGCGGCGTGAGAGCTCTTGTCACTCTCGAGCAACACTCGAGCGAGCATAGCGTGCGCGTCGCTGTTCTGCGGTTCGCGGGCGAGGCACGCGCGCAGCCTGGCCTCCGCGCCGCCGTAGTCTCGTTCGAGCATTTCGACCGCGGCCAGCCCGATTTGCGCCGGAATATCCGTCGCGGAACCAGCGACCGCGCGCTCGAAGTATTGACGCGCGCGCTCTGCGTCTTCTGCGGCGAGGAATACAAGACCGTATTCGTTTATTACCTCGATTGATTCGTGTTGCTGACCGCTGGCCTTGTCAAGGAGGCTTATAGCGCGCCGGTAGTCGAGCTTTGCCCGCGCGATTCGGGCGAGCCCCAGGCTGACTTCAACACTCGTGGGTTCATATTGCGCGGCTTCGAGAAAAGCAGCCTCGGCTGCATCGAGACTCCACCGGCGCCGCAGGTCTTCCCCCCGGCGCAGAGCGTCGCCTGCAAGCTTGCCTCGCGATTCACTCGAGACTTTGCCAGGCAACCCGTCACTCAGTCGAAACGCGCAGAAGCACGACAACAACATCATCGCGGCAACAAGCCCGAGTGTTTTTTTTCGCGATACCGTTCGGCGCACTACCATCTCCCGGCTACCCCTCGGCTGCGTCAGTTTGGCTGGCTGGCAGGCGGGTTCAGCCCGACACTGGAAGCCACGACGCGCAACGCGCCGATGATGAAGTCAATGTGCTCGCCAAGGTCCACGACGAATTCCCGAGCGCCTTCGTACACTTCATCGCGATTGACTGTACGAGCGAATGCTTTGTCCTTGAGCTTCTTCTTGACGGATTTCGATTCCAGGTCCCAGATTCCGTTGGGCCGCACCAGCGCGCAGGCTACCACGAACCCGGTCAACTCATCGCACGCGTAGAGCGCACGGGCGAGCAGCGTGTCACGCGCGACGCCGGTGTAGTTGGCGTGCCCCAGGATCGCTCGCCTGATCTCCTCGGTGTAGCCGCGCTCCCTGAGTATCTCGGAACCCTTCATCGGATGATCGGGTGGGTTCGGATACATCTCATAATCGAAGTCGTGGAGCATCCCAACAAGCCCCCACTTCTCCTCATCTTCATTGAGCTTTTTCGCATATGCCTGCATCACTGCCTCAACAGCAAGAGCATGTTTCCGCAGCGAGTCTCCCTTGGTGTACTCGCAGAGCAGGTCCCAGGCGTCGTCGCGCGTCGGCATTAGGCAAACAAGATAAATCGAGCGGCGAAAAGTTTCAAACCTCGAAGCCAACTCTGAGGTATTCTTATCAGCAGCGCCTGACGCGCCTATAGGATATGAAGGAAACCTGGGAGAGTCGAATTCGCCGCGCTGAGCAACTGGCCCGCGAGATGAAGGGGTCTGAGGAACTTCTCAGCTTCTACGCGCTCCTTCTGCGCTGTCAGAAAGATATCTACCAGCGCCTTCGCGCGTTCGAAGGCTGGCTTCCCTCCGGCGAGCTCGAAGCGGACTTGCCCGCAGTACGGTCCTCGATGCCGGGCTTGCTGAAGATCGTCGCCGCAAACGGGCCGGACAAACTCGCCTGCGAGGCGCGAGATCTTCTTGAAGCTCCCGACACCGCGCGTGACTCGGTCCTCATTCGTTACTGGAGGGCGCCGTCCGATACGCAGTTCTTTGCGAAAGCCATCATTCAACCGTACGCAAGCTGGCTTCGCGAAATCGGAGTGAAGAAGTTCGATAGGGGTCTCGGGTCCGGTGAGAACCGATGTCCCTTCTGCCAGGGCAATCCTCAGGCAAGCATACTTCAAATCAAGGACTCCTCCTCCGAAAGCGGCGGCCGCGACTTGATCTGCGCGACGTGTTTGGCGCTGTGGCCATTCAGACGAATCGTGTGTGCAAATTGCGGAGAAGAGGACCCCGAGAAGATCGGCTATTACCACTCGCCGGAATATGACCACATTCGAGTTGAAGCTTGTGATACCTGCAAGTACTACATCAAAGCCGTGGATCTCACCCGATACGGGCTCGCGGTTCCGCTGGTGGACGACGTGGCGTCAGCTCCGCTTGATCTCTGGGCTCGTGAGCGCGGTTACACCAGGATTGAAATGAATCTTGTCGGCCTTTGAGCCGGCCTCCGGCATCCTGACCACCTCCAGAACAACTACAGAATCGGAGGGTCCGGCTCGGCACCTGGATGCCACTCACCTAAGTATCCAACTAACACGCGTCTGAGGACGTGGCGAGCTATATGGCACGGTAGATGCACCGATTGAAGAAGCACGTTCGCATCAGTCAGAAGCAAGAGAACGTGTACGATTTCTAAGCATAGTGCGTTCGCACGGCATACGTCCTACGAACACGCACAACGCCAAAGGGCAGACTCTCATTCCATAAGACGCGAAGCCTTTGGTTTAGCGAGATCGGAAAGCAATAGAAAGGGGTTTATCATGGCGAGTCCAGCAAGCGTGCTCAAACATCCAATCCATCCGATGCTCGTAGCGCTGCCTATCGGACTGTGGATCTTTTCTCTGGTGAGCGATGTGATCTATCTTATGAAATGGGGCGATCCGGTATGGAACGACGTCGCTTTTTATACAATGGCGGGCGGTCTTGCCGGCGCGCTGCTTGCCGCAGTGCCGGGCTTTGTAGATTTACTCTCGATGTCGAAAGGCAAGATCAGGACGATTGCCATCTGGCATATGACAATTAATCTGGCGGTGGTCGTCCTCTACGCCGCGAATCTCTGGTTAAGGCTCGCGAATGAGCCGGGTAGCAGCTTGCCGATAGCGCTTTCGGTCATCGCTGTAATCCTACTCGGTATCTCGGGATGGCTCGGCGGTGAAATGGTATTCGTGCACGGCGCAGCGGTTGATCCACAGCGCGGGACCTCAAGTGAACAAGCACCTTCAGATCGCACGGGGCCACGACGCGCAGCCTAAAAGGACATTTGTCCCGGGCAGAGACGAGGATAAAGGGAACCAATCGACAGAAGCGGAATGTCTTATGTGCTACAACTGCGGATGCGGAATGCCCAATAACGACATGGGCAATCCAAAAAACATAACCAACAAGACCTTCGATGAGGCGGCCCAAGCTATGAGTCACTCTGCGAAAGACGCAAAGCGGAATGCCCATGAGTTATTGGAAAGGGTCCTCAAGGCAAAAGAGGAGCGCCATGATAAGAACTGGCGTCCTTGATGCTGCTGGAGACCTGCAGGTGGCGCTCCCTTAGGTGGCGCTAAGGTAGCGCGACAACGTGGTTCACTGTGAGGCATTTCTTCTCAATCAAGGAAAGAATCGTGAATCGCATGGCGACTGGGCCGCAGACGTGCGGGCCCATGACAGCGTTCACGAGCAGATCCTTCGAATGGCCGACATGCTCAGCGCAGGCAACGCGAACCAGTTTCGTAAGAAGGTTCAGTAATCTTGGAGTGTCAGGGCTGCTTGCGCTTATTTGACATTAATGAGTCGGGGGCGTATAAGTGGGATGCTTCGTTTTTGAGATTGGACGCTTGCCCTACTAACCCAGGGGTGAGAAGTAGTGAAGCTAGGAGCTTCCGTCCAGAATCTTTACCTTTCGCGCCTTCTTCCTAGACACGAGTCCCGCCACTCCGGATCTCACAATCGATCGATCAACTACGCGATCCGCAGGGGCTCGACCCCAGTCGCTTACTGGATTCGCTCAACGGAGGTCCTTTATGGAAGTCTCGAGGAGAACTTTCATCAAGGTCGGCCTGGTCGGAGGAGCCGGAGTATCCGCTTTCGGCTTCGACCTCGCGCCGGCCTACGCGCAGACACAGGCGCTCAAGATTTCGCGTACGAGTGAAACCCGCAGCACCTGTCCGTACTGTTCAGTCAGTTGCGGCGTAATCATCCACACCCTTGGCGATAAAGCCAAGAACGCGACTCCGCAGGTCGTCCACGTGGAAGGCGACCCCGATCATCCCATCAACCGCGGCACGCTTTGCCCGAAAGGTTCGTCCCTCGAACAAGACATCCTCAACGAGCGGCGTCTCACGAAGCCGCAAGTGCGAAGGCCGGGATCAGATCATTGGGAAGATATATCGTGGGATGACGCCATCAGCGAGATCGCGCGGCTGGTCAAGAAGACACGTGATGACACGTTCGTAGAAAAGGATGACAAAGGCCGCACCGTCAACCGCTGCGAGGGCATCGCGTTCACCGGCGGATGCACCGACACCAACGAGTTCAACTGGCTGGTCGTCAAAACCATGCGCGGCATGGGGGTCTGCTACCTGGAAAACCAGGCCCGTCTCTGACACGGACCCACGGTCTCAAGTTTGGGACCCACATTCGGACGCGGCGCAATGACCAACGGTTGGGTCGATATCAAAAACGCCGACGTGATTCTGGTCATGGGCGGCAACCCCGCTGAAAACCATCCTTGCGGTTTCAAGTGGGCGATCGAAGCCAAGAAAACGCGCAACGCCAAACTAATCTCAGTCGATCCGCGCTTCACTCGCACCTCGGCCAACGCAGACCTGTACGTCCAGATTCGCGCCGGGACCGACATCGCTTTCCTTGGCGGAATGATCAACTACGCGATCCAGAATAACCGCATCGCAAAAGACTATCTGATCCACTTCACCAACGCGGCCTTCATCATCAAAGAGGGCTTCAAGCTTCCCGAGGATGGCCTGTACTCGGGCTTCGACCCCGCAACGCAGACCTACGACAAGTCGACCTGGAACTACGAGGAGGGTGGCAATGTGACCGGCAAAGTAACCGGCGCAGAAGCGGCTTCCGGAGCCACTTCCGAGGCGAAGGCCGCCGGGCAACCCGCCGCCCGGAACGCCGCAAGCCCTGGGGCACCAAAGGCCGAGGACGACAAGGGCGGCGCCGGGCAGGGACATCAAGCGGGCGGACCCATCGGCGGGAAAGCAACGGAAGGCCCGGCGAAAGCCCCGCCATCGCTCCCGCCTAACATCGCTTATGATCTGACGCTTCAACACCCGCGATGCGTGTTCCAACTGCTCAAGAAGCAGTACTCACGCTACACGCCGGAGATGGTTTCAAAGATCACCGGAGCGCCAGCCGATCAATTCTTGAAAACGGCTGATCTGTACACTTCCATCCGCAAGGACGGTGACACCAAAAAGGCCGGGACCATGCTCTATGCCCTGGGCTGGACCCAACATACCTACGGCACGCAGATCATCCGCACCGCGGCGATGCTTCAGTTGTTGTTGGGCAACATAGGGCGCGCGGGCGGAGGAATCAACGCCCTGCGCGGACATTCGAACATTCAGGGGGCTACTGACATGGCCGGGGTGTTCGACATATTGCCCGGCTACCTTAAAGTGCCGAATCCCAACATCGATCCCGACTTCACAACTTACATCTCCCGAACGACGCCCAAACCGTCGAAACCTTCTGAGTGGGACTCGTACAACTACTGGTCGAACACACCGAAATTCGCGGTCTCTTTCCTCAAGGCAATGTACGGCGATTCCGCGAAGAAAGAGAACGATTGGGCTTTTCATTACCTTTCAAAGATCGAGCGGCGCTATTCCTGGAACGACATCTGGACCGACATGTACAACGGCACGGTCAAGGGCATGTTCGCCTTCGGGATGAACGGCGTGATGATCGGACCGGATTCCCAGAAGAACATCGACGCGCTCAAGAAGGCTGACTGGCTCGTAGTCTGTGAGATTTATCCCGACGAGACCAGCGAGTTTTGGAAGTCGCCGGGCATCACGACTGACGAAATGAAGAACATTAACACCACAGTCTATCGCCTTCCTGGAGCGGGCTTCGCCGAGAAGGATGGCACCTTCGTCAACTCCGCTCGCTGGCTTCAGTGGAAGTATGTAGCTTTACCGCCTCCGGGTCAGGCCAAGGTTGACCAGGAAGTCCTCGCGCGGATCTTCCTGAAGGTCCGCGAGCTTTATCAGAAGGAAGGCGGCAAGTTTCCCGATGCGATCCTGAATCTGTCGTGGAGTTACACAACTCCGCTCAATCCGTCGCTGTCGGAGTGCGCGAAAGAGATCAACGGAAAGGCGCTGGCTGACGTCACCGATCCTGCGACGAATCAGACAATCAAAGCCGGCCAGCAATTACCGGGTTTCGCGTGGCTTCGAGATGACGGCTCGACCATGTGCGGCAACTGGCTTTACTCCGGCTCGTGGACCGAGGCGGGCGCGATGTCCCAACGCCGAGGCACTGACGATCCGTCCGGTCTGGGAATCTACCAGAACTGGGCCTGGTCGTGGCCGGCGAATCGCCGCGTCATGTACAACCGCGCGTCGTGCGACGTAAACGGCCAGCCGTGGGATTCGTCTCGCCGACAAGTGTGGTGGAGCGAGTCGGCCGGGCGCTGGACGGGCAACGATGTCCCCGATTTCAAAGCCGACTCTCCGCCGAAAGACCACATGGGCCCGTTCATCATGAATCCCGAAGGAGTGGGCCGCATATTCGTTCCATTGGCGGGGCTCGCCGACGGGCCGTTCCCCGAACACTACGAACCGTTCGAAAGCCCTATCGCGAATCCGTTACACGCGAACCAATCGAACAATCCAGTGGTTAAAAAGTTCAAGACTCCGCTCGACAAATTCGCCACTCTCGGCGACGAGTTCAACGTGGTCTGCACCACTTATCGACTGACCGAGCACTATCACTACTGGACGAAAAACAATCCGATGAACGTCGAGCTTGTTCCGGAGCCGTTCGTCGAAGTGCCCGAGGAACTGGCAAGCGAGCTTGGCATCGCGGGGGGTGAGAAGATCAAAGTCACCAGCGCTCGAGGAGTGTACATCGCCAAGGCGATGGTCACCAAGCGAATCAAACCGATGACGATCGACGGCAAGCGGACCTTTCAGATCGGAATCCCGATCCACTGGGGCTACCGCGGGATCGCCGAGGATGGCGCGAGCCCTGATGCGCCTGGTAGTTCGGGTAAGCCTAAAACAGCCCTTACTCCGACCAACATGCTGTCGCCGACAGTCTTCGATCCCAACGCCTACACACCTGAATACAAGGCCTTCCTCGTTAAGATCGAGAAGGTCTAAGGGAGGTGCCGATTATGGCCAACGAGAGGATGTTTCAAATTCAAGCAATCTCCGGCCACGTCGGGACCGTTCCCGGCCGCGGCACGCAGCGCGAGCTCGAGGTGTGCAAGCTTGTGGACGTTACGACCTGCATCGGTTGCAAGGCCTGCGAGGTCGCCTGTGTCGAATGGAACGACTATCCTTTCCGCGAGACGACCTTCAACAATACCTACCAAACTATGCCCTCCACCGAGTGGAACTACTGGAACCTGATCAAGTTCAATGAACATCAGCGCGAAGACGGAACGCTGATGTGGCTGATGCGCAAGGACCAGTGCATGCACTGCGCTGACCCCGGCTGTTTGCGCGCCTGCCCCGCCGACGGCGCGATCGTCCAGTACACAAATGGCATCGTCGATTTCAACCAGGAGAACTGCATCGGCTGCCAGTATTGCGTTTCGGGATGCCCGTTCAACATTCCGAAATTCAATTCGTCAACAAAGAAGGTCTTCAAGTGCACGCTGTGCTCGGACCGTGTGGGCGCCGGCCTTGAGCCGGCTTGCATCAAGGCGTGTCCGACCGGATGCCTGCATTTTGGCACGAAGTCCGAGATGAAAGAGCTCGCCGAGACTCGGGCCGCTCAACTGAGAGATGTTTCGGGATTCGCCGACGCCGGCGTGTATGATCCGGCTTCGATAAACGGCACGCACGTCATCTACGTTCTGCACGACGCGAAGAACCCGGAGCTTTATGGCGGCTTACCCGCCAATCCGCAGATACCCGTGAGCTTCACTTATTGGAAATGGATCGCGAAGCCAATAGGGCTGGTGATCGCGCTGCTCGGCTTGCTGGCCGTGCTTTTTCATTACATCCTGACCGGACCGAAACGGCCACAACCCGAGCCGACGGAGGAGGAAGTATGACTCGCGGAGAAGTCCGACAAACTTCAGTTTGTAGGACGCCGGTCAGTGAGTCGCATCCACAGCCGGACGACAAGCTGAAGCTTGTCGGACATCTGACAGGAGGAAGCATGACTCAGCAGAGGAGTCCTACAACCTTCAGTTTGTCGCCCGACGGTTAGCGAGTCGCATTCCAGCCGGACGACAAGCCGAAGCTTGTCGGACATCTGACAGGAGGAAGTATGACTACATCCGCTGAAACGTACGGCGAGGTTGTGAGAAGCGATTTCGGCGGTTACGGCCGCACGGTCGTCCACGAAGGTGAGCTATTGCGTCACTCAACCTACACTCGGGTTCTGCATTGGACGGTGGCCATCTTCTTTTTCGCGGCTTTGCTCTCGGGTCTTGCAATCTACGCGCCCTGGTTCTTCGGATGGCTGGCTCCGATTTTTGGCGGAGGCCCGATGACCAGATTTCTGCATCCCTGGTTCGGAGTCGGATTCGTCATCGCGTGGTTCTTTCAATTCATCAACTGGAAACAGGTGATGGCGTGGGCTGATGCCGACGCCAAGTGGCTTCGCCGGATCAACAGCTACGCCAAGAACGAAGACGCGGTAGAACCGGAGTACGTTGGTTTCTTCAACGGCGGGCAGAAGGTCCAGTTCTGGGAAATAGTTTTAGGCAGCGTGATTCTGTTGATCACCGGGCTTCTGATGTGGTTTCCCGAGATCTCCGGGCGCATCGCAGTCGCGATCAGCTATGTTTTTCACGACATATTCGCGCTGATCATGCTCGGCGGGATATTCATTCACATCTATCTGAGCACATTCGGGCAGCCGGGCACGTTTCAGGCGATGACTCGCGGCGTGGTAACACGCGCCTGGGGGTGGACTCATCATCCCGCTTGGTATCGAGAGGTAACGGGCCGGGACCCTCGCGCCGATTATGAGCAGGCCCGCCGCCGACACGCCGAACGTGCTCGCGCTATCGCATCACTAGAACGCGGCGAGATTGAAAAAACCGAGCCCAAATCGGACTCGCCAGCCGGCTGATCGATTCGCCGCCTGCAGCTTCAGGGCAAACAGATTTGACGCTCGCCGGAAAACCTAGACAAACCCCATAACCTCACCTCTGGGACGAAAGGACGCTAGGAACATCGAGGCTTGACGCGGTATCCGCCGCCAAAGGTCACCTTCAGATGGTTACTTGCCGAGCGCCGAGAGCGGTAGCTCGAACAAGACCGTTCACTTCCCGTGTGAGGAGGTTCAAAAAGATGAAAAGACTGCTTCAGCTTGCGATAGCTCTATTTCTGATTTCGGCATTCACAAATCAGGCATTCGGTCAGACTCAGAAGGCCGATACTCAAAGCAACCCGCTTGTTCGGCTGCTTCAATCGAAGGGCATTCTCACCGAACAGGAAGCGGCGATGATCAGTGGCGCCTCGTCTACGGAGTCGGCCGAGCGGAAACTGGCGGAGTTGCTCCTCTCCAAAGGCGTAATCACCAGACAGGAGTACGACGAGACGTTATTGGCTCTGGGAGCCAGTTCCACGTCTCCCAGCGAGTCCGTTATGCGAGCGACTCCCGTGGCGGCACACCTGTCTGACCCGTCTCCACTAGCGGCGGCGCGCACAACGAGCAATTCAACCCCAGGTAAGGCGGCTGCGGCCCAGTCGCCCACCGAAGGCGCGGTGACAACTCTCTCGAAGGTGCCGGTGAAGCTGTACGGCAGCATCCTGTTCAATGCGAATTACGTAGACCACGGCGCCAACACGATTGACATCCCGCTGTTTCCACAGAAGAGGACAGTCTCTTCTGACCAGAATCATCAGAATTTCAACACTACGCTTCGCCAGTCACGCTTCGGCCTGCGTTACGAGGGTAAGATCTTCGACGATGCAAAACTGACCGGGGTATTCGAATTCGACTTGCTCGGGGGCAAACCGGCCTTCGCCAACGGTGCGAACTTCGACATATTCCGTTTGCGGCTCGCCTATGGCCGTATTGACTGGGCTAAGAACTCACTCGAAGCCGGGCAGGACTGGGCCGTGTTTTCACCGCTCAATCCAACCTCGCTCGCTTCCTATGCGATTCCGGCTTTCTCTACGTCGGGCAATCTGTGGAACCGGATGCCGCAGATTCGGTACGAGCATCGCGAAGGCGATAAATCGAAATTCATCTTCACCACCGCGCTGCTCGATCCCAACGCCGGCGACTCCTCGGGCAACCCCGCGGTTCGAGTGATCGGGCTCGGCGAACGCGGCTCGTTGCCTGCTTTCGAGGCGCGGTTCGGCTTCACGACTCCGGCTCACGGTAAGGAAACATCCGCGGGGGTGAGCGGGCATTATTCGCGGCTGCTCGGAGTGCCGGGGAATCCGACGGGAACGACCGTTCGAAGCCCGATCGATTCTTACGGAATCAGCGGCGACGCGAACATCTGGCTAACGTCGGGCTTTCGCGTCACCGCGGAAGCCTTTCACGGCCGCGCGTTGGGGATATTTTCCGGTGACATCGCTCAAAGCACCGCGGTGATCGCGGGCCGCGCGCGAGGCATCAACTCGACAGGTGGTTGGATCGAGTTGCACGGCGAAGCCCCGAGCGGGTATCAGGGTTCTCTGAAGAATTTCAGCATGAACGCGGGCTATGGAATCGAAGACAACCGCGACCAGGATTTGGTCGCCGGCGCGCGGCAGCGCAATCGGAGTTACATGGTCAACGGACAATACAAGTTCTCTCCGAACCTCACGTTCGCGCTGGAATATCGCCGGGTGCTCACGGATTGGTTCCTGGAGCCCCTGTCAAACGAAAGACTGAACTGGGCAGGTATGTCTTTCATGTATTCATTCTGAAGGGGCGGTCTGAGGGAAAAATATGAGACCCAGCGGAGCCAGCACGGGCGGCGAGACCACGATCGAGCGGGCTATCGATCGCTATCTGGGAAACAGCATTCACCTGTTTCTGTCGGTTCTTGCCCTCCTGATCCTCGTGGCTGCCCTGATCACAACGTTCGACACGGTTGTGCGCGACTTTCCAAGGCTGTGGCAGCAAGGGAGTGAATACAGTGCCCTGCAACAGATCATCGAGAATATTCTGCTGATCGCGATCGCTGCCGAGCTGGGGCTATTGCTTCTCTTTCATCGGGCGGCTGCAGCGGTCGAGGTGGTGATCTTCATCATCGCGCGGAAGATGGTAACACCCGGCATCGCCGCGCTGGATCTGCTTCTGGGGGCTGCGGCCCTTTCAGGGCTCATCATAGTTCGCTTCTACTATCTATCGGGTAAACCGCCGCAAGAGTGAATTGGGCTGGAGGGAGGCCTCTTATGTCGAACAACCTGGAACACCGTTACGGCTTCCTGCTTGATACCTACGAGACGGAAATCCTGAAGATCACGGGACTCTGGTCGGCTTTTCCCGAGACCGCGATGTCGTTTCGTCCCCACCCAAAGTCGCGCAGCGTAATCGAGCAGATGGAGCATCAAGTCCAGTCCGAGGGCCGATGGATGAAGACAATGCTGGGCATTGATACCGGCGATCCCAACCCCTCCGAGTTAACCAGGACAGGCTTCATCGACAAGTACAATGCCGACGCCGGGCGTAGACTTGTGATCATGCGTACGATGCCGGACGACTGGTGGCGCGAGCCCACCAACTTCTTCGACGTTATGCGCTCGCGTGCCTGGATACTGACGCGGCGAATAAGTCATTCGGCGCATCACCGCGGCCAACTGGTAGTCTATCTTCGAATCCTCGAACAACGAGTCCCGTCGGTGTACGGGCCGACGGCTGATACCGGCGAGAAGGTCGTGTACAACTTTGGCGACTAGCCGACCTGTCGAGTAGCCGACCGCTGCGCTAGAATACTGAGGTAGGTGAACGTATGAAACTGGTGATGGTGGGTGGGCATACGCGGAATATCGGAAAGACTTCGGTGGTCGAAGGAATCATTCGCGAAATCCCGGAGCTCAATTGGACCGCCGCCAAGATAACTCAGTTCGGTCACGGGATCTGTTCGGTGAACGGCGAGGCTTGCGGGTGCGCGGTGAGCGAACACCAGTTTTCGATCACCGAAGAGAGGCAGCGCGACACAGGCACCGACACGGCGCGCTTTCTCGCTGCGGGCGCCCGGCGTTCGCTTTGGGTGAGAACAAAGCAAGGCGAGTTGATCACCGCGCTGCCGGCGTTCAAAAAGCGAATCGAAGGAGATCAGTTCGTGATCGTCGAGAGCAACAGCTTGCGCAGGTTCATGACTCCCACCATCTATCTTCAGGTGCTGGACACGTCGAACCCGGATTTTAAGCTCTCAGCGCAGCAGTACTTTGATCTGAGCGACGCCTTCGTCCTTATAGATAAGAACGGCCGAGGCCCTGTCGCTTCGGCGAGCACTGCGCTGCTTGAGCGCGAAATTGAGAAGAACAAGCCGTGCTTCACGGTGCGAGCAGAAGATCGATTCATGAGCGGGGAGGTCGTTGCGTTTGTCAGATCCAGGCTTGAAGTCGGAGAACCGCATGTTGCAAGACGTTTTCAGCCGGCCTGTTAAGGACCTCAGGATTTCGGTCACCGACAGGTGCAATTATCGCTGCACTTATTGCATGCCGCTGGAGGAGTATGTGTGGATCGAGCGGCGCGAGATTCTGAGCTTCGAAGAGATCACGCGTCTAGCGCGCTTGTTTGTCGGGCTAGGTGTAGAGAAGATTCGAATTACCGGCGGCGAACCGCTCGTCCGCAAAGATCTCGACCGGCTTGTACGAATGCTCAGCGGGCTGGATGGCATCCGCGACCTCTGTCTTACAACCAATGGCTCATTGTTGTCGGAGCAGATCCAGGGCCTCGCGGCGGCGGGGCTCAAACGGATCAACGTCAGCATCGACACGCTCGACCCCGAAAGGTTCAAACAAATAACCAAGCGCGGGGATTTGTCAAAAGTGCTCGAAGGCCTTTTGGCGGCAAAGGAACTCGGCCTTCATCCGATCAAGATCAACGCGGTGATCGAGCGAGGCGTGAACGAAGGTGACATCGTGCCGCTTGTCGAGTTCGCTCGTGAGAACGGCTTCTCGATGCGCTTCATCGAATACATGGACGTGGGCAACGCGAACAACTGGATTTCCGAGAAGATCGTTTCGAAGAAAGAGATCCTCGAAGCGATCAACGCTCGCTATCCGATTCGAGAAGTTGGCCGAGACAACGGCACGGCTCCGGCGGTT
>DATIFP010000239.1:0-26034 GCA_035455165.1 Blastocatellia bacterium | reverse complement strand
TTGCGTCTTTGCGCGAAACGCCGATTGCAAGACCTGTTTCGCGCAAAGACGCAAAGAACCGCAAAGACGCGAAGGAGCTTCGCACGGTCTCTGTCCTTGTCGGGTGTGTGTCGCATTGTTATCATCGCAGCAAATCAAGCTCGGCAAGTCCGAATCAACGGCGAGGAGGTGAATCGTGCTGAAGATACTAGGCTACGCAATGTTCGTGAGTCTGTTGGCCGCTGCGACTTCCTTCGCAGCAGATCAAGCGCGCCACGTCGTAATTTATGACGGCGTTGCATCCGAAGTGGCCGCTTCAGCTGACAACTCGACGGACCTATGGGTGACTATGGCGGACCTTAAGAAGGCCACGGGGTTTGTCGTTAAGCCACAAGGCGTTTGCCGCGAGGAGCTCTGCTTCCCACTGCCGAAGGGGCGAAAGGCTGATTTCGTTTCTAAGAGAGGCGCGGTCAGTTGGTTCAACTTGACGGCGTTTGCGAAGCTTGTCAAACAGCCGGTCGCCCACGATGCGGCAAGCGCGGTCTGGTACTTCGGGAAGCGCGAAGACGAGCGGGGCGCTTATCTCGCGTCGCTCAAAGCCCCGAACTTCGCGCTGCCGGATCTCGCCGGCAAGATGCATTCGCTATCAGACTATCGAGGCAAGAAAGTTCTGCTGATCACCTGGGCCTCGTGGTGAGGCTGCCGCTTTGACTTGCCAGGATGGCAAGAGTTCTATCATCCGCTCAAGGACAAGAACTTCGTAATCATCTCAATTGCCCAGGACACCGGCGGCGCTCGCGACGCGGCTCAATGGATCAACGCGGCGAAGCCCGAGTACACCGCTCTCATCGACGACAAACACGTGGTCACTCAGCTCTACAACATGGTGAACGTGCCGACGGCGGTCTGGATCGACGAGAAGGGAGTGATCGTGCGGCCGAATGAAGTCGCGTACGTCGACAATCGATATAAGGCAATGCACGGGATCGACGCGGGTCCTTACCTCGAAGCTATTCGCGATTGGGTCTCGAATGGAGATCGCAGCCGGTTCGTGATGAGCGAAGATGAGCGCAAGGAGAGGCTAAAACCGCCTAGCCCGGATCGCGCAATGGCCGACGCCGAGTTTGCTCTGGCGGAATACCTCTACAAGAACGGAAAAGGCACGGACGCGATTGCGCACTTCAAGGAAGCTCAACGGCTTGACCCCGATAACTGGAACTACAAGCGGCAGGCGTGGGCGCTTTCGAACGCGGAGCGCGACTACGGGACGACTTTCATGAAGGAAGTGCAGAAGCTGAACGGGAAGCCTTACTATGCGCCCCGAAAGTTGCCGGAGGTGAAGAAGCAATAGGGAAGAGAATCGACGACCATTACGTTTGTAATATTCTTCCTTCAATCGACTCACGCGGTTCGCTATTGTTCTCCAACATCCACCTCCTTTGCGCCTTTGGGGATCTTTGCGTCTTTGCGCAAAACGCATGACTCGAATGAATGGTTTCGCGCAAAGACGCAAAGATCCGCAAAGACGCAAAGAACTCGAAAGACGCAAAGAACTCGAAGACGCTCGCGTCTGCCCGCCGGACGGATAGGCTTCCAGGGTGTTTTGATATAATCTTTGTGGCTTACAGATCGCCCCAAGCTAGACTGAGACAATGTCAACAGGAAAGTTCGCCAAGGCCCTTGTTCGATTCATCCTCAACCGCGAGGAGACAGAGGTTGCCTTCGCCCCGCACAAGACTCTGCTGGAAGTCCTGCGCGAGGACCTCGCGCTCACCGGGACTAAACACGGTTGCGAGCTCGGCGAGTGCGGAGTCTGCACCGTGCTGATAGACGGGCAACCGATCCTTTCGTGCCTCTTCCTGGGTCTTGACGCGGAAGGCCGCGAGGTCACGACCATCGAAGGGATGGCGGAGAACGGACAGCTTCACCCGCTGCAGGAGACATTTGCGGATCTCGGCGCCGCGCAATGTGGGTATTGCACGCCGGCGTTCCTGCTGGTTTCAAAAGAGCTGTTGGAAAAGAATCCGAATCCTGATCGAGATGAGATCAAAGACGCGCTTGCCGGCAATCTGTGCCGTTGCACCGGGTACATCAAAATCTATGAAGCCGTGGAACTGGCTGCCGCGCGTATGCGTGGCGAAGTTGTAGAACCGGTCAGAGAAAGCATCTATGGGTTTGATGTTTAGCTGGGTTATGAGGCCGGAATTCCCGCCACCAGGACACGAAGGCACAAAGCAGCCCGAAGGATCCTGGTGCGGCTTAGTGTCTTCGTGTCTTGGTGGCCAAGTGCTTGCGCGGACTGTATGAGAAAGAACAACGGAAACGAGCACAAGGTAATCGGAAAGCCATGCCGAAAAGTCGATGCGCGGGCAAAGTGCACCGGGCAAACGCGATTCGCCGATGATATCGTGCTGCCGCGCATGCTCTTCGCCAAACTCCTGCGCAGCACGGTTCCGCACGCCAACATCAAGCGCATAGACGTCTCAAAGGCTCTTAAGCTCCCCGGCGTCGTCGCCATCATCACCGGCAAAGAACTCCCCATCCCTTACGGCATCCTGCCGGTCAGCCAGGACGAACACGCACTCTGTATACATAAGGTCCGCTTTATCGGCGATCCTGTCGCCGCCATAGCCGCCATCGATGAAGACACCGCCTTCGATGCGATGGATTTAGTCGAAGTCGAGTACGAACCGCTTACGACCGTTTCGTCAATCGAAGAAGGAGTGATGATCGACGAGCCGCGCATCCACGAGTACGGCGACCACGGCAACATTCATAAGAGAGTCTCGCTCGAATTCGGCGATGTCGAAGAAGGCTTCTCCCAGGCGGATCTCGTTCGCGAAGATGTCTTCTTCTACGAAGGCAACACTCATTTGCCTTTAGAGCAACATGCGGCCGTTGCGCACTTTGACTCGGATGACAAGTTGACCCTGTGGAGCTCGACGCAAACGCCGCACTACGTTCATCGGGCGCTGGCAAAGGTGTTGGAGGTCCCGGCGAGTCACATCCGCGTGATCGCAACGCCCAACGGAGGAGGCTTCGGCGGCAAGAGCGATCCCTTCAATCACGAAGTAGCGGTCGCAAAGCTTGCGATGATTACCGGCCGGCCGGTGAAGATCACGCTCACTCGGGAAGAGGTCTTCTATTGCCATCGCGGACGACATCCGGTGCTGATGTGGGTCAAGACCGGTGTGAAAAAAGACGGCGCGATTACGGCGATGCACTTCCGATCGTTTCTCGACGGAGGCGCATATGGAAGCTACGGTGTGGCAAGCACGTTCTACACCGGCGCGCTTCAAACCGTGACCTATGATGTGCCTCGATACAAGTTCGAAGGCCTCCGGGTGTTCACAAATAAACCACCGTGTGGGCCGAAGCGCGGGCACGGTACTCCACAACCCCGATTCGCGCTCGAAGCCCACATCGACAAGCTCGCCGAAGAACTTCACCTCGATCCAGTCGAGATGCGACGAAATCATCTTGTGAAGCCAAACACCGTCACCGCGAATTATCTTCGCGTTGGGAGCATCGGTCTTGGCGAATGTATTGATAAAGTGATCGAGGCATCGCAATGGAAAGATAAGTTTAGGAATCTGCCATACGGCCGCGGCGTCGGCTTTGCCTGCAGCTCGTATCTGTGCGGCGCGGGGCTGCCGATCTACTGGAACAATATGCCGCACTCGGGTGTGCAGCTTCGACTGGATAGACAGGGCGGCGTTTGCGTGATGTGCGGCTCGATCGACATCGGCCAGGGCTCTGATTCGATACTGGCTTACATCGTTGCTGAAGTCCTGGGAATCGATCCATTCGATATTCGAGTGTTGACCGCGGACACCGATTTGACGCCGGTTGACTTGGGCAGCTACTCGAGCCGCGTGACGTTAATGACGGGACAGGCGGCGGTTCAGGCGGCCGAGCGCGCGCGCGAGTTGCTCGCAAAAGCCGTCGCCGAGAAGCTCGACCTTCCGACCGAGCTCATATCGTTCGGCGACCGGCGCGTGTTCGATGTCGAAGACACCGAGCGAGGCGTGACGTTCGCCGAGGCGGTGCAGCTTGCCGAATCGAAGTTTGGGACGATCGGGACGGTTGGCTCTTACACTCCGCCGCGTTCGCCGGGCAAGTTCAAAGGCGCTGGCGTCGGGCCTTCGCCGGCGTACAGCTACTCGGCCGCGGTTGCCGAAGTGGATGTCGATCCAGAGACTGGCATCGTCGTGGTCGATCGAGTGTGGATTGCGCACGACGTCGGCCAGTCGATCAATCCGACGCTGGTGATGGGTCAGGTCGAAGGAAGCGTTTACATGGGCCTCGGCGAAGCGTTGATGGAAGAGATGACTTATAGAGCGGATCGCAATGTTGTCCACAAGTTTCCTTCGATGCTCGAATACAAGAGTCCGACCACGCTGGAGATGTGCGATGTGAAGACGATTCTCGTTGAAGATCCCGATCCCAACGGTCCGTTCGGCGCCAAAGAGGTTGGGCAGGGTCCTCTGCTGCCTGTTCCTCCGGCGGTAGCGAATGCGATCTACGATGCGGTGGGCGTTCGCATCGACGAAGTGCCTGCGACGCCTGAAAAGGTGTTGGCGGCGATTCGCGCAAAGGCTCAAGGCAAAGAAGGTCGCTTCGGTCCGAAGTCGATTCCAGAAGTCGAGTGGCCTGAGCCGATCAGAGTGCCGCCTCCTTCGGAAGGCGGCGACGGGAAGGAACTCCCTCGTGCAGCAGTGCATATGAGAGACTGAACGACAGAGGTTAGACCTATGGCTTCGCAACCAAAGGCCACTTGTACCCCTGACGAATACTTGGAGCTCGAGCGAAAAGCAGAGTTCAAGAGCGAGTACATCGACGGCTATATCGTTGCGATGGTTGGAGCAAGCGAGCCGCACAATCTGATTGTGACGAACGTCGTGCGAGAGTTGAGCACCCAAGTGAAGGACCACGATTGTCGGGTGTATTCAAACGATATGCGGGTAGACCTTCGCGAGCAAAAGCTCTTCGCTTATCCCGATGTTTTGGTTGTGTGCGGCGAGCCTCAACTCGCCGGCAAACGACGTGACAACTTGCGGAACCCGTTGGTGATCATCGAAGTGCTATCGCAATCGACTGAAAGCTACGATCGAGGCGTCAAGTTCATCAAGTACCGGCGCATCGAGTCACTCAAGGAGTACGTGCTGGTTGCTCAGGACTCGACATTAGTCGAGCACTATGTCCGCCAACCGAATGGTGACTGGCTGATGTCGGAAGCCATCGGCATGGACGCGATGGTCCGTCTGGACTCGATCGGATGCGAGCTTCAACTGATCGAAGTCTACGACAAGGTCCAATTCACGGCATGAAGCCAGACACGCGATCAGCGCGAGGTATGTAAGCGTTTGGAGAAGGAACTGAGGATTATCGACGGATTAGGCGAGTTGATATCAGCGGAAGAGCCGACTCGACAGGCAGAACAAGGAGGAGGTAATGAAGAACGTCCGGTGTAGACTTGCGGCAGTGACGTTTCTGCTCTTAGCTTGGTCGACCTCGGACGCGCAGTCTGACGCTTCAAAGATCGAAGTAGGAGCGCAATACACATCTATCAACTTCCATAACCACTTCGGCAATAGCGAGGGGGTGCGACAGGGGTTTGGGGGAAGACTAACGTATGACTGGTCGCGAAATGTCGCGGTCGAGGCGATATTGAATTTCTTTCCCGGAGACGTGTCCCAGATTGTGGTCCCTTCTTCGATCCTTCCGAAACCGCGCCTTCTGGGTTTGTTTGGATTGAAGGCCGGGATACGAAAGGACCGCTTTGGGGTCTTCGTTGCGGTGCACCCCGGCTTTATGCGCTTCACTCCGGTAACGGACTGTAGAACTACCGACTTTTCGAGCTGTCGTGATGTTCTAAAGAACGAGTTTGCGATCGACGCTGGCGGTGTGGCGGAGGCCTATCTTTCGCCCCACGTCACGCTTCGATTCGATATAGGTGACGCCTACTTGCGCTACGGTGACACAAGGTTTCTCGAGGCAGATACAGGTCTCAGCGGGCCAGTTGTAGGTGTGTTTACCAGACCGGGCTTCCAGACCCACAATCTCCAAGTCAGCATTGGAATGGGATTTCGATTTTGAACTGGGTCCAAATGGAACGCGTCGGGAAATAGCGTCAAGTGCTACTCGATTCGCGGCGTAGGGGGTTGGGGTTCGCGGCGGTTGGTTCGACAGCGCCGCTGGTCGATGTTTGAGTCGACCAGTGAAAGAAAAGCACAGCGATGATGCGACTGCCCAAATTTACGTACCGCGTGCCGAGCTCGATTTCGGACGCGATAGCGATGATCGCCGACGCGGGGGGCGATGCAATGTTTGTTGCCGGAGGGACCGACCTATATCCAAACATGAAGCGCCGCCAGCAGACGCCGAAGACAGTCATATCGGTTACTCGATTGCGAGAGCTTCGCGAGGTCCGAGGCGATCGAAAGAGCGGAATGGTCATCGGCTCGTCGGTTTCGCTGACCGACCTGTGCAACCATCTAGTGATCAATCGTGACTACGAGTTCGTGTCAAATGCCGCGAGGCTGATCTCAACTCCGATCCTCCGGAACATGGGCACGATCGGCGGAAACCTCCTGCTCGACACGCGCTGCAACTATTACGATCAGAATTACGAGTGGCGCAAAGGCATTAACTTCTGCATGAAGAAGGATGGCGAGATCTGCTGGGTGGCGCCGTCCAGCCCGAAGTGCTGGGCAGTCCAATCGTCCGATCTTGCGCCGCTGATGGTTGCCATCGGTGCGAAACTCAAGCTCGTATCAGCGGGTGGAGAACGAATGGTCGAGGCGCGCGATCTTTACAACAACGACGGCATTCAGTATTTGAACAAACGCGCCGACGAGCTTCTGACCGAGATACATTTGCCTCCGCTCAACGGGACCCGAGCCGTATACAAGAAACTGCGTCGCCGTGGCTCATTCGATTTTCCGGTTCTTGGAGTTGCCGCGTCATTGGACCTCGCAAGCGACGGCACCGTGCTTGATGCGAAGCTTGTTCTTGGCGGCGTCGCCCCGGCGCCCATTGAAGTAAGTGGAGCCCGGAAAGCGCTGATCGGGGGGCGCCTTGATCGGGATCGAATCAACTCCGCGGCGGAGGCCTGTTACACCAAGGCGCGACCACTGGACAACACCGACTTCGTCATGGGATGGCGCAAGCAGATGGCGCGTCCATTCGTCATTCGTGCGCTCGAAGAGCTGCGCCCACAGCCTTGAGCTCGCTTCTCACCCGAGACATCTGAAGCAGGCGTTCGCCAAAAGCTAAAAGTAGTTGACTTCCGGCGTACCCATAATGATCATGCTGCTGAGCTAAATCGCGCTCACCCGTGATTGGCTCTCGCAAAGTGTGCCCGTCGTCTAGGATTCTTCCTATCCGTTTGTTTTTGAACGAAGGCTCAGGCGTTCGAATAGAACCTAGCAAACTGTCGAGGTCGCTAATGACGGCAATAAAGCGGATCGTGGTAGCGACGTTGCTGTGCACCCCACTCCTTGTGACGTTCACCGTGCGATCGCAGTCTCAGCAACAGGCTGCGCCGGCCCCAGCCGCTGACGACAAATCAAAAGAAGGCGCGGAAGAAGGCATCCCGGTCAAGAGCCAGCTGGTCATTGATCGTTGCGCATCCTGCCATAAGAAAGATGAAAAATCTAATCTCACTCGCATATCATTCGAACGCAAGACGCCGGAAGGCTGGCAAGAAACTCTTAAGCGAATGATTCGGCTCAATGGGCTTGCGATTTCGCCGGAGGATGCGAAGCAGATCGTAAAGTACCTCAGCAACAATCACGGTCTCGCGCCCGAAGAAGCGAAGCCCGCCTTCTACGAGGCTGAAAAACGGGTCATCGACGAAAAGCTTCCCGACGAGAGCCTTCGGGCAACGTGCGTGTTATGCCACAGTCTTGGTAGGATCCTTTCGCAGCGACGCTCGAAAGAGGAGTGGGAACTCTTGGGAAACTTGCACGTGGGAATGTTTCCGGTCGTTTCCTTTCAGGGATTCTACCGATTCCCACAGCCGCCCGGCGCGCCGCCTCCGACAGATCCCGATCAGAGACATCCACTCGACAAATCACTCGACTACCTTGCGAAAAACCTGCCGCTCACCACTCCGGAGTGGGGCGCGTGGCACGCGAACATGCGAGCCCCCAAGCTGCAGGGCCGCTGGCTTGTCCGTGCTTACCAGACCGGGCGAGGACAGATTTACGGCGAAATGGTTGTTGAGCCAACCCAGGCCGAAGATGAGTTCACCACCAGGGTAACATTGCGATTTCTCAAAGATGGTGTGACGGTCACGCGCTCGGGTCGCGGCATTGTGTACTCAGGCTATAGCTGGCGAGGCCGTTCGAGCTCGAGCGATGGAAAGGAGCCGGCCGAAAATCGCGAAGCGATGTTCGTCTCGCGCGATTGGACTACGATGGAAGGCCGCTGGTTCTGGGGGGCGTACGACGAGTTTGGCGCGGACGTGACACTTAGAAGAATCACCGCTGAGCCTTTCGTTGCCGGCGTCAATCCCACGGGACTCAAATCACCATCGACCGGAACACAGATTCACGTGTACGGCGCGAATCTTCCGAGCGACATCAAGCGCGAGGAAATCGACTTCGGCCCGGGCGTGACTATCAAGCGAGTGGTCAACGCGAAAAGCGACGATGTAACACTTGAAGTCGACGTCGCGGATGGAGCCACCAACGGATATCGCGATATTTCTATTCGCAGATATTTTGCCCCGCGCGCGGTCGCGGTGTTCGACAAAGTCGACTACATCAAGGTGAGCCCCGAAGCGGGAATGGCCCGCGTTGGCGGCGTCAATTTTCCGAAGCAGTTTCAGCAATTCGAGGCGTTGGCCTACAATCGCGGCCCGGACGGCAAACCTCAAACTGCAGACGATGTAAGCCTGGGAATCGCCGATGTCGAATGGTCGATCGACGAGTTTCCGGCGACCTTCGACGACGATGATAAAGACTTCGTGGGCACCCTCGGCGGTAACGGGTTATTCACACCCGCAGTCGATGGACCAAATCCGAAGCGGAAAAAGGGCGTCAATAACTACGGCGACGTGTGGGTTGTTGCGACCTGGAAATCGAAAGACGCGAAGGAAGCCCAGCCTTTGAAGGCGCGGTCGTATCTGGTGGTCACCGTTCCGCTTTACGTGAAGTGGGACCAGCCGGAGGTTTCCAGATGAGCGCTTATCGGCAAGGAGAGTTCCATGAGTTCGAGGGAGGCGGGCAACGCTACCTGTATCTTGTGCCGAGCGCGGCGATCTTCGCGCTCGAGGATCTGTCGACCGCGGTGATCAGGCTGCTGGAAGGACGCGAGCTTGCTAAGGAACAGATCATCGCGGATCTCTCTTCGCGTGGATTTGCAGGCTCGGATATCGAAGAAACGTTGAACGAGCTTCATCAGGCTCACGCGATTGCGAACGGCGACGGCTTCATCGAACCTCGACTCGAATCGCCGCCCCAGCCCTTCCCGCTTCAGACCGTGGTGATGAATGTGACCAATCAATGCAATCTCAGCTGTTCGTACTGTTACGAGTACGGCGAGGACCGAATCGCGACTCCCGAAGGCAAGACGAAGTTCATGAGCGAGGAAACCGCAAGGAGCACTGTGGACTTTCTGTTGAATCAGTCGCCTGGGCGCCGGGCAGTTCACCTCACATTCTTTGGCGGCGAGACGTTGCTCAATTTCAAGGTGGTTAAGTCGACGATCGAGTACGCGCGCGGCCGGGCGGCCGAGATGGGCAAGTATATCGACTTCAGCATGACGACGAATGCGACCATGCTGACTTCGGAGATCATCACCTTTCTGGCTGAGAACAACGTCGGTGTCACCGTGAGCATCGACGGTCCTAAAGAATCCAACGATCGCTTCCGGGTGTTTCACAACGGCAAAGGCAGCTACGAAGTGATCGCCCCGAAAATCAAGGAGCTGATCAAGGTCCACCGCTCGCGCCCCATCGGAGCGCGCGTGACGCTAACGGCTCAGGTAGTCGACGTGAAAAACATCTTCCACCATCTCACCGAGGAAATGGGATTCGATGAAGTCGGTTTCGCGCCGGTCACAACCTCGCCGGTGCGCCTTTACGCCATTGGGAACAAAGGACTCGACCACGTGCTCGATCAGTTCAGGGAACTGGCGGACGAATACCTCGAATATGCGCTTGAGAACAAGCATCATGGATTCTCAAACGTGAACGACACCATCCAGGAACTTCATCAGGGTGTGAGCAAGGCCTATCCTTGCGGCGCTGGGCTCGGGCTTCTGGGGGTTGCCCCGTCGGGTGACATCGGACTGTGTCATCGCTTTGTAGATTCGCCGGCGGGTAAGCTTGGCCATATCGATAGCGGCGTGGATCGCGAAGCCCAGTCCGCTCACCTTAGCCGCGCTCACATCAACACCAAGTATGACTGTCATACTTGCTGGGCGAGGCCCGTCTGTTCGGGCGGCTGTTATCACGAAGCCTACGTTCGATACGGAGACACATCGCACGCGAACCTGCACTATTGCGACTGGATTCGCGGATGGACCGACGTGTGTCTGCGCATTTATGGTGAGATTGCCGCGCGCAATCCGAAGTACCTCGAACGCTTCGACGAAAGGAAGGCCATATGAAGCATTTGAAAGCCATCAACCGGAAGGCGCGACGAGTGGAGGACTTCATCGCGTCGGAATATGGCGACGTTCATGCGCTGTCTCAAGCGCCTCCCCCGCAGCGGCCTCACTATCCGCTTGGCTGTTCGCTGGTGTTTTCGCCCGGATGGGAGACGGATTCGGCCGGAGGGACCGCGGGGTTGTGTCAGCCGGTCGAGCGCGATTTGTATGACTGCTACATCACGTGTTTCTGGCCGGCTCAGGTGCCAGATCACTTCAATAACTATCCCGATTGGACAAGCAAGTGCGCAAGCGCGACGAAGGATTGGCGAAACATCGATCTGGTCTTTCCGTGAAGCAGCATGGACGTCAGTTTGTGAGACGCTCCGCGAGTGCCCAAAGGCACGCAGACTGACGACAGTCCGGGGACACTGACTAAAGTCTATGCTACCTCGGATGCGCTGACGACCGGATGTCAATGAGGACCCGAATGCGAATCTCACTTTCTATCTTAGCGATCATGCTTTTGTTTGCCGCGCCCGGACAGGCGCAGCAAAGCAGCCAGTCTTCGAGTGCTCTGATGTACATCGGGACGTGGCCGAACAAGATCGTCGTCATCGACGAGGCGCGACAGCAGGTCATCGACGAAATCAAGCTCGAAACCGGGACGCCCTTTCAGATCGTTCTATCTCAAGACCATAAGAAGCTATTCGTACTGACAACCAAAATGGGAATCGAAGTGGTCGACCTCGCGACGCGAAAAGTTATCAGCCACTTCGATCTCAACGGCGGCAGCAGCAGAGTTTTTCCATTGGGGGCCGCGCCCGACCCCGAGGGCAAGTACATCTACACGACGCTGCGCACAGCTATCAAGGAAATCGACCGTTACAAGATCGAGAAGGCCAAGTTCGCGATAATTGATCTCGAGCAGAAGAAAGTGACAAAAACCTTCGACTTTCCGAAGGAGTACGATCAGGGCTTCGGATTTCTCGCGGGCTACAAGGTTTCGCCGGACGGAAAGCTGTTGTACGTATTCAAGGAAGACATCCTGATTTTTGACTTGAGCACCTTCAAACAGGTCGGAAAGATCGAACTATCGAAGCCCTTATATCCCGGGCTCTTCCCCTTGAACGTGCGAGGCGATGACGATCCAAACGAAGAGCCGGGATTTGTAACCTCTGTTTTCAACGCCACCGACCCGGTGGTTCGCCGCTCGATCTTCGGCATAGCGCGGATAAATCTGACCACCAAGAACGTCGACTTCACTCCCATCGGACCCGCCGCGCAAATGAACAGGTTCCTGCTGAGCCCGGACAGAAAGAGGGGCTACACGGTTACTTACAGCGGACAGGGCGGAAACCGGCGAACCGAGTTCTGGGTGTTCGACGTTGTCGCGCGAAAGGTCATCAAGAAGCTGGAGTTCGAGAGCCGCTCGCGATTCAACTTTGCTGTCAGCGGCGACGGCAAGAAACTTTACATTTACGGCGCCGGTCCGACGATCGAGATCTTCGATGCCGACACGTTGAATCTCGAGAAGACGGTAACGCTCGACGGCGATGCGATAACGCAGCTACTCGTCTTTAGACCTCGAGCATAGTTGACCGCACTCCCGTACACAGCGACATCGTCGAATTGAAATGGAATGGAGCATTCACATCAACGGTCCGGACGATGCCCGGCCAGAGCCGCTCTCGCCGGACCTCCTCGCCAGTAATGCCGGACCCAAGCTGCGCCCGATTGTCGAGCTCACATTGCAGTTGATCGAAGAGTATTTCGCGGGATTCAGGTTCGAGCGTTGTGTTTACGGAAACGAATTCTGCGAGCATCTCATCCCTTCCTCGCGCCGGCTTAATGAGGTCATCAACGCGGCGCTCGATCAGCGGATGCCGCTGACGCTGGTTACGCCATACGTGAGCGACGCCGGGATAGAAGCGCTGCGGCCGTTGTTCGAGATGCTCGCGGGCGACGGTAACGAGTGCGAAGTGGTCTTCAACGATTGGGGTGTGCTGAACGTTCTGAGACGGGAGTTTCCAAAACTGAAACCGGTACAGGGCCGGCTGTTGAACAAATCGCTTCGAGACCCTCGCGTCACTGGAGTGTATGCAACCAGCGAAGCGCCGGGACCTGCCCTCGTTTCATTGCGCCGGTCGAATCTGGATTGCGCCAGTTACACGCAGTTCCTTTCAGGATTCGGGGTTGAGAACGTCGAAATGGACAATCTTCCTCAGGGCGTCGATCTCGGCTTCGTCGGAAACGGAGTCAAGGCGAGCGCTTATGTGCCGTTCGGGTTTATCAGCACAAGCCGAATCTGTATGGCCTCCGGAATTCATTACGCCAAGCGCGACAAGTTCCAGCCCGGCGCGCCATGTCATCACGAGTGTCAGACGCACCTGCTCGAATACAGTTACACGAATACGCCCTTTGCGAACCGCGATCAGAAGTTTTATTTGAAGGGCAACAGTTATTTTTACACCCACACCGAGACGATGCTGCGTGGACTGTTTGAGCAAGCGCGCGCGGGTCTCGTGGACCGAATTGTTTTTCAACCGCGTTTGCCGATGACGTGGGAGCGCTGCTGAGTATGAGAGTGCTGGCTCCGATCAATTCATACGATGAGCTCGATATGTTGGCGGCGAGCGGCGCCGAGGAGTTCTATTGTGGGGTCGTGCCGCGCGAGTGGCTTGATCGCTACACCGGAGCGGTCTGGCTCAACCGCCGCAGCCCGAAAGGCGGCAGCCTGGAGACTCTCGCGGAGTTGAGACAGCTTGTCGAGGGCGCGCACCGAGTGGGGATTCCGGTTTTTCTGACCCTGAATGCGCCCTACTACACGGCTGAACAGATGAAGTGGGTGATGGACCTCGCGCGCAGCCTTGACGGAGAAACAGGCATCGACGCTTTGATCGTCACCGACATCAATCTTCTGATGCAGCTCTCGAGGGCGAAGCTGAATGCCGCGCTGCACGTCAGCTCAGTCGCGGCTACGCTGAACACCGAAGCAATTCGATTCCTGCTTCAGTTCGGGCCGAGCCGAATCATTCTTCCGCGAAGCCTGACGATTGCTGAGATCGAGAGAATCGTGAACGCGACGCGAGATGAAGTCGAGATCGAAGTCTTCATGCTAAACGACGGCTGCGCGTTTGAAGAAGGATTTTGCTCGACCACTCACCATCACTCGGTCGGCGCCTTCTGCACGAACCTCTCGGAAATGGATGCAGAGTTCGAACGCAGCGGCGGCAGAGAGCTCACCCCGCGGCAGAATTCAAGGCTGCGCAGGAACCTGACTGACTATCGCGAGTGGATCTGGTATGTGAACGGCAACGGCTGCGGTTCGACCCCTGGCGGGCTGCCGTACGGGCCATGTGGGTTGTGCGCGATCCACGACTTTCAGCGAATGGGAGTGGCATCGCTTAAGATCGTGGGTCGGGAAGCGTCGCCTTTCAAAAAGCTCGCAAGCGTGAGAATGGTCAGGGCGATCGTTGATAAAGCGAGGGCCGGCTCCGAGAAACTCGTGACGATCGACCGAGCAAAATCACTTCGGGGCGATCGCACGCATTGCGACTCAGGATATATGTGCTACTACAAGGTTGCTCAGTAGTCGTTCGCGCGCGGCAGCACGAAGACCCTCTAAGAACGCAAAGCGATGCGCAATGATTACCGCCGGACTCTCGACTACATCATTCCCTATTGGCGCAGGCTTGCGCTCGTTCTTGCTCTCAGTCTCTTATCGACCATCCTCGGCCTCGCGCAGCCTTACATAACCAAGCTTCTAATTGACGAGGCCCTGCTTCGCCGGAATATGCGGGCGCTGGTGTTCGTCGCGGTGTTGATGGTCGTCGTGACCGTGCTCGGTTTCGCGCTGAACATCTTGAGCAGCTATCGCTACGTAGCGGTGTCGGCCGCGGTGCTCTTCGACATGCGGCTCGCTGTGTATCGGCATCTGCAGAAGCTCTCACCTCGGTTCTACACTCGCACCAAACTCGGAGAGATCGTATCGCGCTTAAACAACGACATCAGCGAAGTGCAGCGCGTTGCCGCGGACACGCTGCTTGCGGCGGTCAGCAATTTCATTTTTCTCGTCGGCAGTGTAGCGATCATGCTCCTTTTGAATTGGAAGCTGTTTTTCTTGAGCATCCTGTTGATACCGGTGTCCGTTGTGGCGGTGACGCACTATCGACGCAAGCTCACCGAACGGGTGCGAGGGTTGCGCGAGCGCAGCGCCGACATCGGCAGCTTCCTGATCGAGAGTCTGATGGGTATGCGCTTGATCGTCGCTTCCAACGCACAGGAGGGAGAGGTCGCCCGGTTTCGCGAAAAGAATCGGAGCTTCGTCGACGCGCTGCTTTCGATGCAGCTGGTGTCCTTCCTCGCGGGCGCGTTTCCCGGAACCGTGCTGACGCTAAGCACGGCGCTCGTCTTTCTCTACGGCGGGAAGCTGGTGATAGACGGCGCGATGACCGTCGGCGGGCTGGTCGCTTTCATGGCTTATCACATGAGATTGCTTGCGCCGGTGCAGAATTTGATGGGGCTTTACACAAGCGTAGCCACTGCTCGCGTGTCACTTGATCGAGTCTTCGAGATACTCGATGCGCCGGTCGAGGTGATTGATGCGCCGGGCGCCGCAGAGCTTCGCGACGTGCGCGGCGAGATCGAATTTGAAAATGTCACGCTTAAATACGATCGGGACATAGTGGTGCTCGATTCGGTGAGTTTCAAAATTCCCGCGGGTTCGCTCTGCGCGATTGCTGGTCCCAGCGGCGTGGGCAAGTCGACTATCGCCGATCTGCTGCTGCGATTCTACGATCCGCAAGCCGGGGTGATAAGGATCGACGGGCGCGATCTTCGTGACGTTCGTCTCGCCGATCTGCGAAGAGAAGTTGTTCTTGTCGAACAAGCAGCTTTTCTGTTCAACTCGACGATTGCCGGGAATATTCGATTTGGCCGCGCCGACGCCGGGATCGAAGAAATCATACAAGCCGCAAAGACCGCGTCTATTGATGAGTTCATTCGGTCGCTTCCAGACGGCTATGACTCGGAGGTCGGCGAGCGTGGTCAGGCTCTCTCGGCAGGAGAGCGGCAGCGGATCGCGTTGGCGCGCGCGCTGCTCAGGGACCCGGCGGTGCTGGTACTCGACGAACCGACTGCGTCGGTGGACCCAATAACCGAGCAGGCGATTGCAGGCGAGCTTGCGGCGTTAATGAAGGGTCGCACGACCGTGGTCATATCGCATCGCCTGTCCTTAATCGAGCGAGCCGACCTGGTGATCGTGATCGACAACGGAAGAGTGGTCGAGGCCGGGCGACCTGATGAGCTGCTCACGAAGGGTAAGGCGCTCGCTGCTCTCTTCTCAGTAGTTCAGCAGGAAGCAACCGAAGCGTGACATTGATTGAATATCCGGAGGGTCAGCGTCATACGAGATAGCTTCGCGAGCCGCACAGGGCGAGGCGTACGCGTCGCCATCATCGACAGCGGGGTAAATCCAGCGCACCCGCACGTCGCCGGCGTGGCCGGCGGGACTCGGATTGCCTCGAGCGCTGAGCCGCAGCCGACCCACTACCTTGACTATCTCGGTCACGGAACCGCCGTCGCCGGCGCGATACGTGAGAAAGCTCCCGACGCCGAGCTCTTTGCCATAAAGGTCTTCGATCGAGCGCTGACGACTAACATTGAAATCATTGTAAAGGCGTTTGCGTGGTGCCTCGATAATCAGATGGATGTCATAAACCTTAGCCTTGGAACGATAAATCCCGATCACCGCGCGGTTATAGAAGGTGCTGTGGCGCTGGCAACTGCGAACGGTGCGGTCCTTGTCGCCGCTCGTGAAATGGCCGATAAGCCTTCCTTGCCGGGCTGTTTGCCATCGGTCGTCGGCGTTGTTGCAGATTGGCAATGTGCCCGGGAGCGCTATCGCACCGGCGGATCCAACGATGATCCGGTATTTATAGCGTCCCCCTATCCTCGAGACATTCCAGGCGTGCCGCCCGAACGCAACATGAACGGAATAAGCTTCGCGGTTGCGAATATGAGCGGTTTCGTCGCGCGGGCGAAAGAGTACGCGCCTCGCGCCTCGGTTGTTGATATCAAACGACTGCTGATCGAAGAGTCGAAGAGCGAATGAGAGAGACCAGGCATTCAGTTGAGGAGAAGAGGACCTCGCAGCGACGGCTTTTGTTCTGGCTCGCGGCTTTAATGATAGGCGCGGCTACGATCGCGATTTTCTTTTCCCGCGTATGGTCCGCGAAGCCACACGCTGGAGCCGGATCACACCATCGATCCGGCGATGCAAGCTCCAGCGCTTCACGGCCAGACGCACAATCGGCGCTGGCAGTAATCAACAGAGCGCCGGCGCCCGGCCCAGCACCAGTTGGCATGGTCTGGGTTCCCGGCGGAACTTTTTGGATGGGGTGTGATGGCTGCGAAATGCCGGACGCGCAACCGGTGCACCTCGTAAGCATTGATGGGTTTTGGATGGATCGAACTCCGGTAACGAACGCACAGTTTGAGGAGTTTGTGAGAGCCACGCGTTACGTCACCGCCGCAGAACGGAAACCGGATCCAAAGGATTATCCAGGTGTCGATCCCATCAAACTGGTTGCGGGTTCGGCGGTGTTCAGTCCGCCCGCGCGTGATGTCACCCTCGACGATGTCACGCAATGGTGGCGCTACGTTCCCGGCGCGAGCTGGAAACACCCCGAAGGTCCTGCTAGCAGTATCGAAGGACGAGACGATCATCCGGTTGTGCAGATCGCGTGGGAAGACGCGGCGGCCTATGCGAAGTGGGCCGGTAAGCGGCTCCCCAGAGAAGCCGAATTCGAGTTTGCCGCGCGCGGCGGACTCGACCGTAACCTCTATGCATGGGGGAATGAGTTGAAGCCCGGCGGCAAGTGGGTCGCGAACATCTGGCAGGGCCGCTTTCCGTCGCAGAATACTCGTGACGACGGGTACCTGGGGACCTCACCGGTCACGGCGTTTCCGCCAAACGGATTCGGGTTGTATGACGTGGGCGGCAACGTCTGGCAGTGGTGCGCGGATTGGTATCGCACGGACTATTATGCGAATCTGTCGTCGAACGGTCTCGCGCGCAATCCTCAGGGGCCGCCCGATAGCTACGATCCTAAAGAGCCCGGGGTCGCGAAACGAGTGCAGAAGGGCGGCTCGTTTCTGTGCAGCGATCGATACTGCTCGCGTTATTTGGCGGGGAGTCGCGGCCGAGGCGCGGTCGACAGCGGCGGGTCGAACACCGGCTTTCGCTGCGTGAAATCCCCGTGAGGCGGGTTTCGGTGGATCACCTGGTTCGGCGTTGGCAAGCTGCAATGAGAATCCGTGTGAATCTGTCGAACCCGTATCATCCGTGGTCTATGTCCTAGGAGGGAATTCTTTTGGGCATTTCCGAGGAGACCACGGATGACGCGGATTCGACGGATTTGCGCGGATTACAACGCAGTCACCTATGACCGGGCGGTTACGGCGCCGGTCATTTGACCGCCTCCCTCGAGTTGGTATAATCGCGGCCTCACCGAACACGCATATCCAGGGAGCCTACGATGATGAGAAAGATGACGGCCACGCGCATAACGCTCAAGCTGAGCGTAGTAGCGCTCGCAATTTCGAGTATGTTCCTTGTGGGCCACGCCTTGAGCCAGGCCGGCTCGCAGCAACCAGACCCGCAACGGCCAACCATCGGCCGCTCCTACAAAGACTCGAAGCCAGCCTGGGAGCTTCCGCCGCAAGCGCCGAAAGGCGCGCCAAACATCATCTACCTGGTGCTCGACGATGTAGGTTATGCGCAACTCGGATGTTACGGCTCTGAGATTCAGACGCCGAACATCGATCGGCTGGCGGCAGGCGGATTGCGCTACACCAACTTCCATACGACTTCGCTCTGTTCGCCGTCTCGCGCGTGTTTGCTGACCGGAGATAATCACCACAGCAATCATCTGGGTGTTATAACCGAAGCGGCGACCGGGTTTCCCGGATATGACGGCCGGATGCCTCGAAGCCAGGGGACCATCGCCGAGATACTCAGGCAGAGCGGCTACAGCACGTTTTACATCGGCAAGTGGCACCAGGCGCCTCCCGACGAAACCAGCGACGCCGGACCCTTCGACCATTGGCCGCTTGGGATGGGGTTCGAACGCTTCTACGGTTTTCTGGGCGGCGAGACCAATCAGTGGTTTCCCGATCTTGTCTATGACAATCATCGGGTCGAACGGCCCAATCGTCCCGGCTATCACCTTACCGAGGACCTGACCGACCGCGCCATACAGTTCATCGCCGAACAGAAACAGGTCACACCGGACAAGCCATTCTTCATGAATCTGGCGTACGGCGCCGGCCACGCGCCTCATCACGTCGCAAAGAAGTACATCCAGATGTACAAGGGAAAGTTCGACAAGGGATGGGACAAAGTGCGAGAGGAGACGCTCGCCCGCCAGAAGGCGATGGGAATTGTGCCGCCGAACACGCAGCTCGCGCCGCGAAACTCCGATGTCAAAGCTTGGAGCGATTTGACGGACGCCCAGCGACGCTTGTACGCGCGAATGGAAGAGGTATTCGCGGGGTTCCTCACGCATTGCGATGAGAATATCGGGCGGCTGCTGGACTTTCTCGAAGCCCGAAGCCTTTTGGAGAACACGCTGCTCGTCGTCGTATCGGACAACGGCGCAAGCCAGGAGGGACGTGAGACCGGCACTTTCAATGAGAGCCTGTACTTCAATCAGATTCCCGAAGACGTCGAAATGGACATGAGGCTGATCGACGAACTGGGCGGCCCGATGACTTATCCTCATTATCCGCTGGGCTGGGCGATGGCCGGCAACACACCGTTCAAGCGCTACAAGCAGGAAACGCACGCTGGCGGGATTACCGATCCGCTTATCCTTCACTGGCCGAAGACGATCAGGGATAAAGGCGGAATTCGCACCCAGTATCACCACATGATCGACGTGACCCCGACAGTGCTCGACCTTCTCGGAATCAAACAGCCGCGCGTTTTGAATGGTGTCGATCAGCGTTCGATGGATGGAGTAAGCATGGCGTACACCATCGGCGATGCGAAGACACCGAGCCGGCGCGAGAGCCAGTATTACGAGATGCTCGGTCACCGTTCTATTTATTACAAAGGGTGGGTGGCGGTCACGAGGCACACTCGCGGTGAGGACTTCGATAAAGATCCTTGGGAGCTCTACAACGTGAGCGAGGATTTTTCCGAAAGCAATGACATCGCTGCTCAGAACCCCGGCAAGCTTCGCGAGATGATAGAGCGTTGGTGGAGCGAAGCGGGAAGGTACAACGTGCTGCCGCTGGATGACCGAGGAGTCATCCGCGCTCTCGAGCAGCCCGGGTTGAATCGGCCGGCCACGGTCGTCACTTACTATCCCGGAATGTCGCCGGTGCCGCGAACCAACATGCTTAACTTTCGCAACCGCTCTTATAGCATCACGGCTGAGGTCGAGATGCCGGCGAGCGGCGGCGAAGGCGTGCTGCTCTCTCTTGGAGGGCGATTCGGCGGGTTCAGTTTTTACGTTCAAAAGAACCGGCTGGGCTACGCTTACAACTGGGTAGGCCTCGAGCGCTACTCGGTGACGTCGACAGAAGCGGTGCCGGAAGGGTCGGCAAAGCTGCGAGTCGAGTTCACAAATTCCCCCGGCGGCGGTACCGCCGCGCTGTTTATCAACGACCGGCGAGTCGGCGAGGGAAGAATTGCGCGGCTGGTGCCCATCACATTCGGCTTATCGGAAGGCCTCACGATTGGACGAGATCCGGCCACACCGGTAACGGAGAGCTATCAATCGCCGTTCGAGTTCAACGGTAAGATCAAAAAGGTTGTAATGGAGTTGAAAGAAGATCCAAAGCAGGCGTCTGCGAAATAGGAGTCGACCGCGTGAAACCTTCCAAGGTCCCCACACTGGAGTTCGATCGCCTGGCTTTGTGTCTCCTGCTTTTTGCGTTTATTGGCGGGACTATCCCTCTGGTCCATAGCGCGCAAACCCGACCTGTCGCGCGCAAGCCCAACATTGTTTTCATCCTCGGGGATGACCTCGGCTACTGCGATGTCAGTATGTATGGGTGCCGGGATATTCCGACTCCAAACATCGATTCCATTGCTGCCGCCGGTGTGAAATTCACAAACGCCTATGTGTCGGCGCCAGTGTGCAGCCCCTCGCGCGCCGGGCTCCTCACCGGCCGCTACCAACAGCGCTTCGGATTTGAGTTCAACGCCGGACCGTTGCAGCGCGCGCTGAGCGATCCTGAGATGGGATTGCCGACGTCGGAAGTCACCCTGGCAGAGGTGATGAAGAAAGCCGGGTACACGACCGGCATGGTGGGGAAGTGGCATTTGGGAATGCATCCCAAGTTTCACCCGACGCAGCGCGGTTTCGACGAGTATTTCGGTTTCCTCTTCGGCGCTAACATGTACATAGATCCGGAGCGGCCCGGGGTGAAGTCTTCGGATCCCGAAGGTGTCGGAGTGCGAATTCGCAGTCCGCGCAATCCGATCATCCGCAATCAAACCCCTGTCGAAGAGACCGAGTACCTGACAGAAGCCTTCGCGCGCGAAGCCATCGCTTTCATCGAGCGCCATCGCAGTGAACCATTCTTTTTGTATGCGCCTTTCAATGCGCCGCACACGCCGCTTCAGGCGACGAAGAAATATCTGGACCGATTCCCGCAGATAAAGGACGAAAGACGGCAAATCTATGCCGCGATGGTCAGCGCGCTCGATGACGCGGTCGGCGCGATTCTGGACAAGCTCCGGGACGCAAAGCTCGAGCAGGATACGCTGGTTGTCTTCCTGAGCGACAACGGCTGCGCCACTTATACGAAAGCCTGCACCAACGATCCGCTGCGGCTTGGCAAGCTCACCCATTTTGAAGGCGGCTTTCGAGTGCCGTTCGCGATGCGGTTTCCGGGAGTGATACGACCAGGAACCGTCTACCACGAGCCGATCACTTCGCTCGATCTGTTCCCGACTTCGGTCGCCCTGGCGGGTGCCAAGTTGCCGGGCGACCGCCAATACGACGGCGTGGACTTGATGCCTTTTTTGACCGGCAAGAGGAAGACGAGCCCCCACGACATCCTGTGCTGGCGCAACGGCGAAAACGCCGCAATTCGGAAAGGCAAGTGGAAGCTATTCAGAGCTCGCGAACACGTGTGGCTCTACGATCTTTCGAGCGACATCGGCGAGCTTAGAAACCTGGCCGACAAACATCCGGATTTGGTCGAGCAATTGAAGAAGGACCTGGCCGACTGGGAATCGAGGATGAAACAGCCAATGTGGCCGTGCCGAATGACCGGCGACCAGTTTCCCGTCGTCATCGACGGCGTAAGACTGAGCATTTGCATCTGAGCGTGGTTAGCGGCTCTTGCCCGACAGCGCATCGCGTTCGGCGGTGAGTCGCGCGCTGATGCGGACAGGATAAGGTTCAGTGCAATCCAAGGCAAGCAGTTCATCCGGCAAGCTCTTCATCTCGCTGAGCGCGCGCGTCCGAGCGCGATCAAGGTACGCGCGGCGCTGTTCTCTTGTCGTGCCATCAGAGCCCTCAACGCCGAACCCAGGGGCGACCGGGGCGAAGTCCGCGAGCGCGCGACCACCGGTCATGACCGGCTGAAGTAGCGCTCGCCACGCGCCCTCACCGCCAGTGTGCGGGGCGGCCTCGTCCGCGAGTGAGATCACGTCTTCGACAAAGCCACCGCCGTCGTCCGCGCGTCTCCAAACCTGCTTGGGGCCCGGATAGGTGGCCTTGTCGTGGCTGAGTTTTATTCGCATGCTGATTTGGCCGTGCTCTTCCAGAGCTGCGAGCTTATAGACTCCCGAGAGCGCCGGGGAGTCGTAGGAAGTCGCCAGTTGTGTCCCGACTCCGAACGAATCTATCTCAGCGCCACCGCCGATGAGATCGGCGATAGCGCGTTCGTTCAGGTCTCCGCTCGCGAATATCTTTGTTTCGCTCATACCTGATTCGTTGAGTATTTGTCGTACCTTCTTGCTCAGCTCGCACAAGTCGCCGCTGTCGAGTCTTACGGCAGGAATGGTCGTTCCGAACTCGCGAGCGAGCCTCTTCACGGCCGCTATGGTGTCGTAAGTGTCCACAAGCACGGTCGCCGTTTCGGGAAAGACCCTCAGAAAAGCGCGGAACGCTTCATCTTCCTCATCGAACGACATTATGAAAGAATGCGCCAGAGTCCCGAATGTCGGAATGCCAAACCGATGCCCGGCCTCGACGTTTGACGTGCCGGCGCAGCCGCCGATATACGCCGCGCGCGCGCCGAACAGTCCGGCTTCGGCGCCGTGAGCGCGCCGAGTGCCGAACTCGATGACCGCTCGCCCCGCGGCGGCGCCGACTACTCGAGCCGCTTTGCTGGCGATCATCGTTTGATGGTTGATCGTTGCGAGCAGAAAAGTCTCAATCACCTGAGCCTCGATGATGGGCCCGGTGACTCTGAGCAGCGGCTCCATTCCAAACGCCACAGCGCCTTCAGGCATCGCCCAGACATCGCCGGAAAATCTGAACTCGCCGAGATAATCGAAAAACTCGCGCGACACCCGATTGAACGAAGGGTGCTCGCGGAGATACTCGATCTCGCCGGAGGTGAATCGCAAATTCGCCAGGTAGTCGAGCGCCTGTTCGAGTCCGGCAACGATTAGATAACTGCGCTGAGGTGGGAGCGAGCGCACAAACAGGTCGAAGGTGGCTCTTTTGTTCTGGAGACCGCTCTCGAAATATGCGGCCGCCATCGTCAACTCGTAGAGGTCGGTTGTCAGTCCGAAAGGGCGTTCAATCATAGGTGGTTTAAATCAATGGTTGAGACTTGCGATCTTCTTGTGCTGCCTCGCAAGACTATAGGGAGTCGATCAACAACGCGTCAACGTGACGTTCGGTAGTGTGCTGGGCTGAATGTTGTCTCTGCGTAACCTTTGCGTCCTCTGCGCCTCTGCGGTAGCAACCCGAGACCGCTCACCGCAGACGCAGAGCGCGCGGAGATGACGCAGAGGATTGAAGCTCGTAAACTGGCTCGACTCGCTTGAGTGTGGGGCATCCGGTCGCTACAATCGCGAGCCTGAGCTACGATCTGGAAAGCTGGTTCGAGTGCAAAGAAACAAAACCCAAAGCGTCGGCTCCGGTCAGGCAGCCGAATCCCGAGCGAAGGTTCGTTACGCCGAAACCGATCAGATGGGCGTCGCCTACTACGCGAACTATTTCGTGTGGTTCGAGGTCGGGCGAAGCCAGTATTGCAATAACTGCGGCTTTTCATATCGCGATATGGAGCGCGAGACGGGGCTCTTCCTGATCGTCGCCGAAGCGAGCTGCCGCTACAAGAATCCAGCCCGATACGAAGACGAACTAATAATCAGAACAAGGATTGCCGAGCTCACGCGACGAACGCTCCGGTTCACCTATGAGATCGATCGCGAGGACGGAACGCTGGTCGCGACCGGCGAAACGCTGCACGTCTTGATCAATGGTGAAGGGCGGCCTTCGAGCTTTCCTGAGAAGTACCTGTCGCTTCTGCGCGCTGAACTAGCATAGACTTTAGTAGGAGGGCCATGTCCGCGCATCGTCGCACTCGCTGGATTCCGCAGAGCTTTCCCCAAGTCGTGTTAGGCTCGTTCGACTCGGCAATCCTCTGATTCAAGTCTTGAAGAGTTTAAGATCGATGCATCGACTGATTTACCATAACGATCGAATCATTGAGGCCGCAAATGCGACGATCGCGCCGACGGTCGCAGGCTTGGTCTATGGTTGGGGCGTCTTTACGACGCTGGGCATCTACGACGGCAAAGCGGTTGGTTTCGATCGTCATTGGAAGCGGCTCGTGCTTCACGCGGAAAGAGCTCGGGTGCCCGTTCTCCTTGACCTCAAGCACGCCAGACGCTCGCTTGAGGAATTGATCGAGGCGAACTCGGTGGAGCAGGGAAGAGCCCGCTTGACGCTCGTGAAAGGGGATGCCGGTTCGTGGCAATTGGAGCGGGGCCGCGAATCTGAGCTCTTCATCTTTACGTCTCCGGAATCCCCGCGTTCGCGCGCCGACCTGGCTCTCACGATGTCGCCCTATCGAGTGTTGTCGACGGCGGTTCTCGCCGGGGTGAAGCAGACCGCGATGCTGGAAAACCTTTTTGCCTTCGAGGAAGCGCGATCGCGCAACTTCGATGAAGCAGTGTTGTTGAACGAGCGCGGCGAAATCGTATCGGGGACCGCGGCGAATATCTTCTGGGTGCAAGGGGATGAGATCTTTACCCCGGGGCTTTCGACTGGCTGCGTCGCGGGTGTGACTCGGCACTTTGTTCACGAGATCGCGACTCACTGGAAACTGCACGTTGTAGAAGGGGGCTTCCGGGTGCAGCGGTTGCTCGACGCGAGAGAGATCTTTCTGACTTCGACAGCGCGCGAGGTGAGCATCGTGTCGAGCCTCGACGCGAAAGAGTATCCGCTGAGACAAGCGCGCATCGCAAAGCTGATCGGCCGTGAATATCAAAAGCTCGTTCGCGATGGTACGATGGAGTAGTCGGGTTCTTCGGACATCAGGGAGAATAGGTACTGGTACCTTGGCTTCTTTGCTGACTAGATGATCAAACTTTTAAGGAGATGACTATTGCCGATCAACGATCCTGAGATTATCGACAGACTATTGCGCGAAGCAAAGACAATCGCGGTCGTCGGGCTGTCATCGGACCCCTCGCGCGCGAGCAACAGCGTTTCGAGATACATGCAATCACACGGATATCGAATAATACCGGTCAATCCAAATGAGTCCAACGTGCTCGGCGAGAAGGCCTATGCAACTCTCGAAGACATCCCCGAGAAGATCGACCTGGTAGACATATTTCGCCGGAGCGAAGAAGCGGGCAAGCACGTCGATGAGGCAATTCGAATCGGGGCCCTGGGCGTGTGGCTTCAAGAGGGAGTGATTGATGAGGATGCGGCTCGCCGTGCGCTCGATGCGGGCCTCGCGGTGGTGATGGATCGGTGCATTCTCAAGGAACACTTGAAGCAAAAACGTTAACCTGGGACCGCACGCGGCTCGCGTGCTTGCTTGAAAATCGGGCTCATTGAAGTCAGGCACACGCGGGCCGCGCGCTTGCTTGAAAATCGTGCTCATTGAAGTCAGGCGCTTGAAAATCGGGCTCATTGAAGTCAGGCACACGCGGCGCGCGGGCCTGCTTGAAAATCGGGCTCATTGAAGTCAGGCACACGCGGGGCGCGGGCCTGCTTGAAAATCGGGCTCATTGAGGTCAGGCACGCGGGCCGCGCGCTTGCTTGAAAATCGTGCTCATTGAAGTCAGGCGCACGCGGGGCGCGTGCTTGCTTGAAAATCGGGCTCATTGAAGTCAGGCACACGCGGCGCGCGGGCCTGCTTGAAAATCGGTTCATTGAGATCAGGCAGGCGGCCCGCGTGCTTGCTTGAAAATCGGCTCATTGAAATCAGGCACACGCGGGGCGCGGGCCTGCTTGAAAATCG
>DATIFP010000238.1:0-11240 GCA_035455165.1 Blastocatellia bacterium | reverse complement strand
TGCGAACAACGGGAAGACGTTCCTGATCTTCGTGGTAGGTACGGGAGGAACGAGCCGAAATCTGGTGGGAACGCCCGGGAATGCCTGCAACGACGGGAACGAGCAAGGGATCCGAGTGACGTTCAAGTGCGACACCCCGGGTGGGCCAGGGCAGGGTCAAACGCCCGATCTGGCGGTGGTGACGAGGTGTCAGCTTGTGAGAGACGACGCGGGGATCTTCTCACTTGATATATTTGGAACAAACATCAAGAACAACGCGTCGGTGACGGTGGGAGGCCAGGTACCGAGGAAGATCAAGTTCCGGGATCTGGACACGAACACGAACACGTTCACGAAGATCTCGGTGAAGAAGAAGGTGTGCAAGCTATTGACGGGGAGCGCGGCGATAGTAATAACGAATCCTGGGCAGACGCAGGGTTCGGCGCCGTTCAACTGTCAGGAGCGATGCCCGACCAATTAACAGTATGAAGGAGAGAGGGGAGACCCTCTCACCGATAACCAAGAGGAGGATCACGATGAGTGGTCCTCCTCTTTTTAACTTCAGTAGTACCATCTCGAGTTGCTCGGAACGTAGTCAGGGTCCACTTGGTTTCAAGGCGGGAAGCTCGCAGCGTCCGGATTCAGGCAGTTCTTCCTTGCGATCTGAATATCAATCACCTAATCTCTGCCCGGAGGTCGACAAGATGAAGAACTCTTCGAGTTGCGCGCGTTGCCTGCTGATGACGGTTGCGGCGATGGTGATCGTCGTTTCGCTTGGTTTAGCGAGCGCTGGACAAACCGATCACGGCACGCTCCTCGTGCTCAACAAGGCCGAGAGCACCCTAGCGATTATCGACCCGGCGTCGCTCAAGGTGGTTGCGCGCGTGCCGACGGGTGATGCGCCTCACGAGGTAGTTGCATCGCCGGATGGTCGCCTTGCCTTTGTCTGCAACTACGGCACCGGCCCGCAGCCTGGGAATTCGGTCTCGATTATAGACATTTCCACACGCAAAGAGATCAAGCGAGTCGATCTGGGCGCGCTCTTGCGTCCCCACGGCATCACCGAGGCGAAGGGAAAGGTTTACTTCACTATAGAAGGCAGTCGCGCCGTTGCTCGTTACGATCCTGTTGCAGGTCGCGTCGATTGGATCACCGGAACCGGTCAGAGCGGTACACACATGGTGGTCGTTGGCCGAAGCTCAGGCAAGCTCTACACCGCAAACATCGGTTCCGACACTATCAGCGCAATCGAACCGGCGCAGGGCGCTGCCTCCTGGAAGCTGACTCAAATCACGGTCGGAAGGAATCCCGAAGGAATCGATATGTCGCCTGATGATCGCGAAGTCTGGGTAGCGCATCGCGGTGATGGCGGGCTCTCAATAGTCGATACCGTCACGGACAAGGTCAAGGAGACGATAAAGGCTGGCCGCGCGCCGATTCGCGTGAAATTCACCCCCGACGGGAAACGAGTTCTGGTTTCAGACTCTCAGGGAGGCGAGGTGATCGTGTTTGACGCAGCGACACGTAAGGAATTGAAGCGTATTCCCGTCGGCGCCGTACCCGTTGGAATCCTGGTGCAGCCGGATGGTCGTCGCGCCTTCGTCGCTTCGACTCAAGCCAACAAAGTCTCAGTGATAAATCTAGACGACCTGACGGTCATCGGAACGATCGAGCCGGGGCGTGAGCCCGACGGAATGGCGTGGGCCAAACTAGAATAGCAACCTAACAAGCCGCAACCATGATTTGATCAGGCTCGTCTGACGGGATGCGGTGTTGTTCACTGTTCGCCCTTCCTTGCTCTGACTATCAAGACCTGCGCCGGGAATTCCATCCGGCCGCCGGCAAAGAACGGCTGCCCCGCTTTCTCAATTTCGCGAGCTATGGTTTCCAACTCGGAACGGGAGAGGGGTGCTACCTTTGTTCGTAGCGTATCGCTCAACTCTAGCCGGAGATCCCAGAATTGCTTTGGGGAAAGCTGCGCCTCAAGTTTGAAATCGAGCAGCCGCTCGGCTACTTCAGTTGCTCCACATTCGCCGAACACACGAGCGAGCTTCCCGGGTTCGGCATACCGAAACGCGCCCGGCGCATCGGGATCTTCGGGCTGCGAATCGACGTAACGGGATACGACGTCCGCCACGACCTGAAAGAAAGGGTTTGATTCTCTCGTGTGCCAGACTGCGCAAGCGGCGGCGCCGCCAGGCTTAGCCACCCTGAGCATCTCTCGCGCTGCCGACTCCGTATCCGTAAACAACATGATGCCAAGCCTGCAGATGACCGCATCGAACTGGCTGCCGGCGAAGGGAAGTGAGCCGCCCATACACTGAGTGAACTCTATGTTGGTTAACCGGCGATGCCGCGCGCGGTGTTTCGCGGTGTCGAGCATCTCTGCTACTGCGTCCGTGCAGATTACCAAACCCGATACACCGACCTCTTCGGCGAGCGTAATAGAAGGCTCACCCGAGCCGCCCGCCACATCGAGCACGGTTTGGCCTCTGGCGATCTCAGCTGCTTCAAGCAGCGCCGCACTAATCGGCGCGAACATCGAATGGACGGCGTCGGCGTGCTTCGCCCAATAGGGCGCCGAGTCGCGCCACTCGCGAAGAACGTCTTTGGTTGGGGGGTCGGGTTTCACGGCGGAGTCTCGGTTATACGAACTGCTGGGTTCGTCGCTGCTATTGGCGCTCGTGCCGTCGGAACACGAGTGCTGAGTTTTTTGACCCGAATGCTATGCAGTTGCACAACGCGGTGTCGATGCGAGCATCACGTCCGCGATTCGGGACGTAGTCGAGGTCGCACTCGGGATCAGGACTCTCAATGTTGATGGTCGGAGGCGCGTAGTTGTGCTTCATCGCCATCAGGGTCGCCACCACACCGGCTGCGCCGGAGGCGCCCTGAGCGTGGCCGATCATGGACTTGGTTGAGCTTGCGGGGATTCTGCGGGCTCGATCCCCAAACGCGATTCGAATCGCGGCAGATTCCGTTCGATCATTGATCTTTGTCGCAGTCCCGTGCAGATTGAGATAGTCGATTTCATCGAGCGCCAGACCGGCCTGGTCGGTCGCCATCCTCATCGCCCGCGCCGCGTCGTGGCCGGTCGGCGCAATCTGGACTCGATGATACGCGTCGCAGGTAGAGGCATAGCCGGCCACTTCGGCATAGATGTGCGCCCCCCGCCGGAGCGCTCGTTCGCGCTCTTCGAAGATTAGAATCCACGCACCTTCCCCCAGGACGAATCCATCTCGATCAGCGTTGAAGGGTCGCGAGGCACGTGCCGGATCATGATTCCATTTTGTAGTCACCGTACCCATCCGGCAGAAGGCGGTCATCAGGCCAAAGGTTATGCACGCCTCGACTCCGCCAGTCACCGCCGCGTCTATTTGCCCGAGCCGAATTGAATTGCAGGCGTATCCCATGGCGTCGGTTGAGCTGGTGCAACCAGTAGAGATCACGTGGCTGGGACCGTGCAGCCGATAGGCCATGTTTATCTCACTCGAGAGCATTCCTACGAACGACGCCACGATGGAGTACGGACTGACCCGCCGGTAGGCCGCATCGTGATCCGCACGGTCGTAGTATTGCTTATACTGGCGTTCGGCGAACTCGATCCCTCCCGCCCCGGTCCCAATGATGACTCCGATGTTTTCGCGTTCGGATGGGGTCAGGCTTTCGAAATTCAGTCCCGCGTCCTCCGAGGCTTCATCTGTCGCGAAGAACGCCATAGGCACTGCGCGCTGTACTCGGTCTCGGTCCTTTTTTGAGATGAAGCGGTCGAAGTCAAAGTCCTTCACTTCTGCGGCGACCCTGCAGGACAGCTTCGAGGCGTCAAACAGAGTTATGGGACCCGTCCCGCTGACGCCGTTGGCAGTCGCGTTCCAGTAAGTTTCTCGGCCGATCCCGTTGGGACTGACCGCTCCCATTCCGGTGACAACCACGCGCCGTAGACTCATTAGGCCTGCCTCCCCGGGTTTTAGCTGCTTGCAACCGTGACTGCGAGTGGACTGATTGTACGATACGACTGGCCCGGCAATCCACGCCGGGTGGCTTCACCGGGTGCCGAGTCTCTCGAGTAGCGACCGCGCCGCCTCGCGATCACGACGATTCTCGAATTGCCAATCCGGATCAACTGGAGCGTCGAGCACGTGGTGAAGCAGAGATGCCGCGCGGTCACTTTCACCGGTTTCAAGCGCCAGGTCCACGGCATAGATCAAGGTAACGCTGTTCGACGGGGCGATCCTGAGCGCCCGGTCAAAGAACTCGCGGCTGCGCTTAACGCTGCCGCCCAGAATCCTGGGTGCCTTGTGCGCGAGCCTGCCAAGGACCCGCAGAGGCCCGGCGTCGTGATAGGTCTCATTGATCGCGGCAGCTTCCTCGAGCTCCAGTCGCGCCCGGCGAAGCGCTCGCGCGCCTCTGATGCCGCCGGTGGTCTCTGCGAATAACGCTAGATTCACACCCAACCAGAAATGCCCTTCGACACGACTGCGGTTAAGGGCTACCGAACGTTCGCCAGCTTCGATGCCGGCGGAATAGAGTTCACGGCTTGCATCTCGCGAGCTCGCTTCCTGACCCAGGAAGAAGAGCGCTCGTGCCAAACGCCACTGCACCTCGTATCGTTCGGTCGCGCCGCGAGCGCCTGAGAGAACCATTACCGACTCCCTCACCGCCCCGGGTTCGTGGCGCAAATGATACAACTCGTCAGCTCTTCCAACTATGGCAAGGATATCGTCGGTGGGCATAATTCCTGGGAAACGCTCGCATCCCGGTCGCCAGAAGCATGACTTGACCGCGCGACTGCCGTCCTGGCTATCTGGAAGCCAACTTCTTCAAATGCTCGCGAGTGAAGATTGAGTCGCGCAGATTCTGATCGTACCGAGCCTCAGTGACTTCGAAGTCGATGGTTTTTTGCCGAGCGCGATTGTCAATTGTCCAGCGTTCGCGAGTCCAGTATCCGGCGATCTGCTCAACCTTGCTGACGTCGAGACGGCGCGCAAGCTCGTTGTGATTATCGTAGAACTCGGCTCTTGCCGCCGTGAAGTTTTGCTTGTCTATCAGCAGCATTAGACGGGGAAACTTCGATTGGGCGCCGCGTTTGAGATTGCCTTCAAGCCGATAGGCGGGCGTCCCCTCATTGCTTTCTTCTCCCGCAACGGTGAATTCGTACTTCTCGGGTTGCCCGTCGGCCAGTTCCTGCAGCGTCAATCCAAACAGCGCGTCTTCGCTCAACGGGTCATCGGTAACGATGAAGCTGTCGGTGCTCTGCACGTAACGCACGCCTTCGATTCGACCATCAGCAAATACCGTGATGAGACCGTCGCGATCGCGTTCTTCCGGGGGCGCGGTAAACTCGACAAGAATGAGGATTCTACCGTCCGCTGCGCGCTTGCGATAAATGGTCAACTGGAGCTGACCGGGCGCACCGGGCTCGACCTCTGCAATAGGAGTTACGCGGGCACGAAGCCTGACTGTTGAATCGCGACTGTTGTCCAGCGCGCGATAGCGCTCCAAGATCCGGGAGGCGTCGGAGCCCGCGGCGGCTGGGCGATTCGCCGGGGCCTCGGGTTGAGGCGCCGCGCTTTCTCGCGTTGAAGAACACGCGACCAAAGATGAGATGAGCAGGCCCCCTGCAATCAGGCAACCAAGCGCAGGGCGGATTCGAGTATTTAGAGAATGAGAGCGGCTTGCTTTCACAGGTCCTTTCCTAGGGCCGCGCGCGCAAACAGTCTTGTCTTCATCAAGACCGGCAAGAATATCAGATCCGACCCCAGACACACGCTGATTCCTCCCGCCCATAAGATACCCGCAATGCGAACCGGTACGAACGAAGATAACACGAAAACCAGGAACGCCGCGATCAGCATGCCGTTCGCCAGCATCATCGGCTTGCCGGTCCGAATCATCGTCAACCACATCGCCCATCCCTCATCGGTCGCTTGGAAGGAACCCACGCCTCTGGATGAGGTCCTCCGCTCGGCAACGCATTGGCGATAGCGCCGGATCATGTGAACCGCGTTGTCGACCGCCAATCCGAGAACTGCGCTGGCAACCAGACTCGAAGTGATATCCAACGCGGTCCCGCTCCATCCAAGGAACCCGAAGTAACTTATGATCGGAAGCAGGTTCGGGATCAACGCGAGCAAGCCTGTGGTGAATGATCGGAACAACGCGACCATCATCATGTAAATCGTGACCAGCGCAATCGCCAAACTCGAAGCCTGTGAGGCGGCGACTGCGTCTGAGGCATCATTGAGGAGGATTATTGAGCCGGTGGGACGAACGGTTATGGTCGCTGGAAGGTTCTCCGCCCACCTTTGAATTTCTCTGCTGAGTTCACGGAGTTCGTTCGAGCTGAAGAGGTTCACCCTCAGGACTACAACCGCGCGCGCACCGTCGGGGCTGACCAACCGCGAGACCAACGACTCTTCGGATAGATAATCCCGAATTATTGAAGCAAGCCGGCCGCGGTCGAGTAGGATGCCGGAAGCGTCATGAGCCGGCGAGTCTCCTAATACTTGATTGATCCGTCCGATGATGTCGGCTACTGAAATAGCCGCGTCAACTCCGCCGAGAGTCAGCGAAAACTTTTCGAGCTCGGAAATGGTGTGAATGAACTGTGGATCCGTTACGGCTCCCCGCTCGCCGGTCAGCACCAGCTGCACCGTGGCGGCGCCTGCCAGGCGCTCGTGAAGCTTTTCAGCATCGCTCACGGTTTCACTCCCGCGCGGGAATATGCGCAAATAGTCGGTGTTGACCTGAAGCCGCAACGCGCCCGCTCCGATAACCAGGGTCGCGGCGACGGTTCCCAAAAGCACTGCGCGCCTTCGAAACAACACGAGCGCGGTGACGGTGGAGAGCAGCTTGTTCAGCGATTTCGCATAATCTTCGCGCTTCGACGTCTTCCCCAGAGCGTGGCGCGGAAGCAACGATAACGCCGCCGGAATAAAAGCTACCGTGAGCACCAGCAACGCCAGCACCCCGAGCGCCTCGAAGATTCCCATGTCGCGCGCAGTTGGGACGGCGCTCGAAGCGAGCGCCCCGAATCCCGCCATGGTTGCGGTGCCTGAGACTATGACTGCCGGACCGATGAACGTCAGACCCTCGAGCCACGCCGCTCGCTTGGACCTCGTCTGGGTCTTCGAGCTGACAGGAGACATCGAGACACGATACTGGTTCAGCACGTGGAAGATATAAGAGCTTCCGACCGCCATCAGAGTTGTGGGCAGTGACAGAGTGGCGAGAGTGATAGGACGTCCAAACAGGCTCATCAGACCAATCGTCCAGACAAGTCCAATCAACAATGCCGCCATGGGCAGGGCAGCTCCCCACCAGGTGCGGAAAGCGAGAAGGAAAACGACGAAGCACAACACCGCCGCGATCGGCGAGAGTACGAGCATGTCCCGCAACATGCTTCGAATGCCACGCGCGTCGACGATCGGGACTCCGGATAGAAACACTTCATCGCCATTTGCCTCGGACTTCGCCACGCTTTCGACTTGCTCTGCGACCTCCCGAGTCCGGGCCTCGTCAAGCGGCTTCAGAAAAACGTCCACCGCAGCGGTCCGGCCATCGACTGAAACGTAATGCCGCGCGTATAAAGGGTCGCGTGTGACCTCCTCTCTGAGCCTGGCCAGCTCGCCGCGATCGCCTTGAAACAGGCTCGCAGAGCCAATCAGGGGGCCGACTCTTACGGCTCCTTCAGCTCGCCGGATCGCCTTTGCGTTTGTCAGGCTGATTGTCTGATCCACGCCGTCGATCGAGGCGAGGCGGTTCGTCAGTCGATCGAGTCTTCGCAGAAAGGCCGCGTTGAAGACGTCTGTTGTGGTGATGCCTGCGACGATCACGCGATCGTCGCCGAAGATAGCTCGCGTTTCGTTGTAGAACTTGAATGTCTCATCCTTGCGAGCGAGAGTTTCAGGCGACCCGTTGAAGCTGATCCCACGAATGAGAATGACCGCCAGGTGCGCCAGCGTGATCATCAATGTTGCGGCGATTATGGCTTTGGGATGGCGAATGATCAGCTTCGCGAACTGGGTCATAGAGACGACTCGGGCGCGAGTAACTGCGGGTGCGACTATACGAGATTGAACCGATTGCGTCAAAGGCTGGGCGCCCTCGAGGCTTCAACCAATCTCTAGCCTGTATCGGTCGACCTGACGTGTGGAGAAATGTCGCTACGTCGCGACTGCTTTCTCGCCAAAAAGGACACCGAGTCACGAAGCTGCACAGACGGGTTTTGTGAACCTTCGGGCCCTGGTGTCTTGGTGGCGCATCCTGGCAGCACGAAATTCCGCCACGATCTCGAACGGGCTCAAGTTGACTGGAGGACTCGACTGCTGTTATCAATTTCACGTCGCGACTGCCGATTCCCGATCGGAGATGTTTGTCGTGATGTCTAACAAGCTGGTCACCCTCCTAGTCGTCCTCTTGCTGCTGATTGGTCCATGCTTGCCGTCTGGTTCGCGAGTCCGCGCGGATCTGCTCGTGGACATTTCAGATAGGTTCATTGACGTGCCCGCCGGTTCATTCGGCTCGGGAACTGTCAGGCTCGCGGCCACCCTTTACCAGCCGCGCCTTTTCCTCTCTGCGCCCGCAGTCATCTACATTCACGGCTGGGGAGGCCACCGGCTAACCGGCGACGACAACCTCGCGTACTTCGTCGCGGCGGCGGGTTACACGGTGCTTTCATACACGGCTCGCGGCTTTGGGAACGGCGAATCAGGGGGGCGAGCCACTCTGGCAGGCCCCGATGAACTCTCGGATCTCAGCCACGTCATCGACTGGATAATCAATGATCCAACTCACGCGGTCGGCCCGCGAGTCACTAAGATCGGGGTTATCGGCGGTTCCTACGGAGGCGGACATTCCTATCAGATCTCATCGGATCCGCGTGTTTCAGCGGTCATCCCTCTGGTGGGCTGGACGGACCTCGAGCAGGCGCTCTATCCCAACGGCGCGATCAACTACCGGCTAGGCATCGCGGAGTTTTACTCCGGGCTTGAGCAGCAGACAGGTCAGCCTCCCTTTTACAACTACACGCAGCTCGAGTTCGATCTTTTCGACGCGGCAGCCGAAGGCCGCGTGCCCGGCAGCGTGAGGCAAGCCTTGCGAGCTCGGTCGATCGCTCACCAGGACGAGCAAGGCTTGGAGGTTTTGGAGCCTTCGCGGCAGCCGCGCGTCCCGGTATTTGTCATTCAATCGTGGGATGATTACCTCTTCCCATCCTCACAGGTTCTGGATGTTTACTCGCAGATAACCGCGCCGAAGCAGGTCTACCTCGGACGCCAGGGTCACCCACCGGAAGGCCATAGCTTCGAAGGCGAAGAGCTTTACATCGCCACTCAGGTCCTGCGCTGGTTCGATTACTACTTGCGCGATCTCGGGCGCACGGACAAACGTACAGTCACAAGTGCCCCCGCGCCCTTTTCGGTTGTCCCGTTCACCGCAAGGACGTTTCCATCGGAGAACATCGAGGAGATCCCGTTGTTTCTGAAACCGGCGGGACTGCTATCAAAGAAGAAAAAAGGGTCCCTTCAACAGCGGACTGCCGGCGGCATATTCCGGCCCGGACAGATTCGAAGCTCGCGCCTTGGCGCGGAGATCCCCTCGCAAGCCGATATGCTGAGCGGCACCGCGGAACCCATAAGCACTTCACCGCGTCGACTCGAGTACACCATGGCCCCGTTTGAGGATGATACCGAGATGATCGGCTCCAGCGAATTCACCTTATTCGTGAGCAGCGCGACGTCAGCGGACGTTGACATCGTGGTTCGAACCTACGACGTTGCGCCCGACGGGAGCGAGACGGAAGTGACCATTGGTGCGACCAGGGTGACAGGACTTGCGCCAAGTGAGGTGCGAGCGGTGACATTTAGGGACTACGGCGACGACTGGGTCTTTCGCGCCGGTCATTCGCTGAGGGTCAAGATTTCTAACATTGACTTTCCGGCGTTCAGGCCGCCGGGTGCCAACGACAATCTGCCGTCGGAGATAACCATCCATACGGGGCGCAAACGCCCGTCTGGGTTCGTGCATCCCGTTAGAATCAGATAGCAAGTTGTGCCAAGCAATATGAGTCATCTTGTGGTTGCTTTCGCGAGCCTGAGGACTTCGGCGAGGCCGGCGGTGAAAATGGGATCGTCGCCGGCGCTCAGCGGTCCGGCCCTCTGCACCAGAACATCCGGATCGACCGGCTTGAGCTCCAGCAGATCGGTGTACCGCGGCAGCTTGAAGCTCGGAAACATCAGAATTGTGTCGTGACCTACGTCTGCGAATGAAGCAGGAATCACCGCTCCCGCAGTAGGCTCGCCTACCAGTCTCGCCACCCCCTTGTTCTTGAACTCGTACGCGAGCACGTCCTTCGCGCTTCTCGACTGCCTGTCCACCAGCGCGACGATTGGCCGATTCCTCGCCTCGCGATCAGCGCGCAGGACATCGACGATCTTGGCGATGGCCATTCCGTTGCCACCTCTTCCTCTCAGATCGACTATCAGTCCATCGCAAGCGCCAAACTTGCCCTCGAACGTTTCCTTTAGCATTTCGGGGACTCCCGCAAGATGCACATACCAGAAGTGGACGTAGCCAAAGCTGCGGCCTCCAGCCTTGATCACTCGCGCACTGGCCTTTGCTGCCTCGAAGGCCGAGTAGTCCTCCGAAGGGACAGTCACCTCCAAGAATTTGCCCGGCCGGCGCTCGACCTTGAGCCGAATCGTGTCACCAGGAGAGGTAGTCAGGTAGTGGACGGGGGGATCGCGATCGTCTCCGATAAAGGCATCGTCGGAACGCCAATCGACTCTCGGCGATTGATCCACCGCCACGCCATCGATTGTCACGACTCGATCCCAGGGCAAGAGTCCAGCCTTCGAGCCCGGGCCACCTTCGAGCACGGTGAAGGCATAATACCTTGAATTGATCTCAATCAGTTGGAATCCGAACGTTGGATATATCCTGCCTTCGAGATCGTACATCACGTACCGGTGAGTTGTTTTCGAAACCAACCCAAGATGTGAGGCCGGTATGTGACTGAGGAACTCCTCGGTTACTTCCCGCTGTTCGCGTAGAGACGAGGCGCGCCTGGCCTTCTCGGAGTATTGCGCGAGTAGCTTTGGCAGCACGTCGGTTCTGAAGCGCTGGTCGTAATACTTCTTCTGGAGGACTCGTGCAACGTTCTCAAAGAGGGTGCCGGCCGTTTCCGTGGCAATGAATCTTGTCTCGATCCTTGCGTCGCCCGACGGCGCGGGGGACGCACCGGCCTGAAATCTCGCCGGCTG
>DATIFP010000237.1:0-60742 GCA_035455165.1 Blastocatellia bacterium | reverse complement strand
TGAAGTCCCGCGCACCGGAATGGAAGGAGAACCCCACAGGTCTAGGGACCGAAGACCGCTTACGGATGTAAGCGTCAAGTCGACCGCCGCGCAACCGATGAGTAAATCGGCGGAGTTGTCGGCACTCTTGGAGGCACATCGGGGAGAGCGTCACGCGATCGTGATGCAAGACTACCCGGATCCGGATGCCATCTCGACGGCCTGGGCGCACAAGATGATTTCCGCCAGATTCGGGATCGAGTGCGACATCGTCTACGAAGGGCGCATCAGCCATCAGGAGAACCTTGCTCTGGTGCAACTGACCGACGTCGAGTTGGTCAGATATGGCGACGGTCAAAGCCTAGACCAGTATCAGGGCACCGTCTTCGTTGACAATCAGGGCACGACCGCCACGCTGACGGACCGATTCGAGGCAGCTGGAGTAAGGCCGCTGGTGTTAGTTGATCATCACGAGAATCAGGATCGAGTCCATGCGGACTTTACTGATATTCGAAAGATCGGGGCAACTGCGACAATCTACACTGAGTACATACGCGAAGGACTCCTGGAACTAAACAAGAGCGACGCGACTCACGTGAAGCTCGCTACTGCTCTTATGCATGGCATCCGCAGTGAGACATCGGGGCTTGTTCGCGCGCGACAAGAAGAACTGGAAGCCGCTTCATTTCTAAGCCGGTTTGCTGACTCCTCTTTGCTTGAAGACATTCTTTCGGTGAAGCGTTCGAAACAGGTGATGGACGTGATCCGGCTGGCGCTTGAAAATCGCGAGATACGAGACAACTACTCGATATCGGGAGTCGGCTTTCTCCGAAGCGAGGATCGAGATTCGATACCGCAAGCGGCGGACTTTCTGCTCACCGAAGAAAATGTCCACACCGCGATAGTCTACGGGATCATCATCAAGGGAGATCGCGAGATGGTCGTTGGCTCGATGCGAACCAACAAGGTCACGTTGAATCCCGACGAGTTTTTGAAAGAGGCTCTGGGAGCAACCGAGACCGGGCGCTACTACGGCGGCGGCCGTCGGGGCGCCGGGGGCTTCGAGATCCCGATTGGATTCCTGGCGGCAGTGAAAGACGACGAACTCGCCAGAATGAAGTGGAGGCTTTACGACGAGCTTCTGAAAAACAAGCTCCACGATAAGATTGGCGTTCAGCCGCCGGTGATGAGATCTGACGCCTCCCGAACTGGAACCGGCTCGCTGCCGGCTCCAGAACTTCGCGTAGAAGAAATCTAGAGGGTGCCTTGCAATTCAAGAAGGCGGTTGTCACAAGTGAGAGCCTTAGTCGTGGGCGAACGCGATTTCGAGATTGCTTTGATATGAGATTACCCGCGCTGTAGCATTGCCGAATAAGAAAGCCAGGGTGGAGTCAAAATGTCGCGGCTCATAGATCGTCGTCAATTCATCAAGGACCTCGGCCTTGGCGCCGCTGCGCTTGCGCTCGCGCCCGGCATCGCGAGAGCCGGGCGGCGAGGCGGCCTCAAGCTGATGGGCCAGCCCCGGGACATCGTCGTATTGGGCGGCGGACTCGCGGGACTGGCTGCGGGTCTCGAGTTGAAACGAGCGGGTCACAACGTAACAATCCTCGAAGCGCGCAAGTTCGCCGGCGGCCGAGTGCAGACGATTAGAGACTTCGCCGACGGCCAGTACGCGGAAGCTGGCGCGATCAGCTTTCCAGCCTCGCACAACTTCACATACGGCTACGCGACTGACTTCGGGTTGCCTCTGAGACCCGCATTCGGAGCCCCGCTGGATTCGATCGCCAACATTCGCGGAAGCCAGTTTCGGATCAACGCTCAAGGTGAAGCCAGCATTCCGTTTCATCTTACCTCGAGTGAACGATCGGCGGGCGTCTTTGGACTGACGTCGTTGTACCTTGGAAATTTCATGAACGAGGTGGGCAATCCGCGTAAGCCGAACTGGCCGCCGGAAGAACTGAGCGCAATCGATGCAATCTCGCTTAAGCAACTGCTCTCGGACCTTGGAGCGTCCGATGGCGCGATCGATATCATAGCGGCTTCACAACTCGGACTCCTCGGCTTCGGACTCGACTCGTTTTCGGCGATGGACGGAGTGGTTACCGAAGCTATCGCGCCGAGTGAGATCTTCTACGAAATAGTCGACGGCAACGATCGGCTCACATCGAAGCTCAAGAAGAAAGTCAAGAAACAGTTCAAGAAGTCATCGGTCGTAAAACGCATCGAGCACAATCAGAACAACGTGACCATCACCTATGAAACTCCTGACGGCATCCAGACGATCACTGCCGATCGCGTGATATGCACGCTTCCCTTTCCTGTCTTGAAAAACATCGAAGTGTCCCCCGCCTTCTCCGAGGACAAGCAACGCGCGATCAACGAGCTGAAGCTGACTCCGGTAACTCGCACCTATCTGCAATTCCGCTCGCGCGTGTGGGAGCAAGCCGGCTTGAGCGGCTACGGACTCACGGATCTCCCGATTCAGAATACCTACTCGCCTACGCTGACTCAGGGAGGAAAACGCGGAATACTCGCTTCGTACGCCGGCGGACAACGCGCGCTCGATTTGGGCGGGATGAGCGAGAGCGATCGCCAAAGTTTCGTGCTTCAAAAGATGGGGAGTCTATTCAGCGGTATCAATAGCCGCTTTGATTCCGGGCTCAGCTACTTATGGCACGAAGATCCGTGGGCGCGCGGCGGGTTCGCTTATTTTGAGCCCGGCCAGATGACGACTCTGCTTCCAATCGCGCAGCGCCCGGAGGGACGCGTTCATTTTGCGGGCGAGCACACCTCAGCCTGGCACGGATGGATGAACGGCGCGCTGGAATCGGGCAATCGCGCGGCAGAGGAAGTGAATGACGCGGAGAGCGCTGATGCGCTTGCGCTGCGAGTCACAGGTTAATCGAGCAGGTCAATGGCTACGCTTAACTGCTCCGGCTATTCGGGCTCTACTGAGTCAAGCATCGATCGGCACACACAAGCGGTGCGCTCGAACCCCCGTCCGGATTCGTTACCAGTATCGCTCCCGGAAGCGAAGCGCAGAACTTCTTCTTCACCGTGATCCGCGTGAAAGTCCCGTCGGCATCGGCATCTCTGAACTTGATCTTTTTCGGCGTCACCCCGCCAATTGTCAGCGTCGCGCCGCCTCGAATTCCTCTTCCAAAGATTGACAGGCTGAATGACCCTGCGTCGTCTCGATCGACTCGGCATCCCGCGACGAGCGGACCGGACGGCGTCGAGCCTTCTCCTGGACCAGGACCTCCGGACGAGCTGTTAGACCTGCACTTGAAGGTGACCTGAATGCCCTGCTCGTTCCCCAGGGGACAGCCGGCCTCCGCATTCGGCGGTAACGCCGTCAGGTTGCGACTCGTGCCATTCGGCCCGCTCACGAAGATCAAGAACGTCTTTCCCGCGTTAGCCGGTCCCGGCTTGAAGAGAGCGTCGATTATATTGCCGTTCAATATCTGAAACGCGCTTGCTTGAATCACATTTGCGGGATTCCCGACCTCCACTCCAAACACCGAAGTCACGTTAGGCTTTCCATCAGCCAGCAAGAAACACGAACCGGGGATCAGAAGATTCTGCCCGAGCGCGCAGTCACCTTCGGATGGCGAGGCTGAGATCACGACCGGAGCCCTTATTCCAAGGTCAACCGGACAAGTGATCGATTGGGTGAAGGGACCAAATACATTATCATCGCTCGCATTCCACACTCTGGTCATCGTTATTGTCGCGGCGCCACCACAGCAAGCAAGCGGGAATGCGGTGCCCGGCGTCGTTGCTAACGAAGGCAGCGTCGCCTGGAGCAGGAGCCGGTTGATGACAGTGATGTGATCGAGCGGGATCAAGATCTCCGGCACTCCGTCCCCGTTCGAATCACAGTTTAGGGTGATCGAAGTCGGCGTAAAGCCGCAACCAACGAAATCCAAGGTTACATCGCAGAGCGCATTAATGACCCCGACCATTGATTGAAACGGCACCGCCGGCTGATTCGGAGCGACAGCTACGGGCCCGTCGGGGAAAATCTGCGGGCAATCAATGGCAGGAGCCACCCCCGCAGCAAGAGCCTCAAACGGCCTCGCTTCGGACGCTCCGCCCATCGCGAAGGAGCGGCAGATCGTCACCGGTGTAGCCGCCGCGGTCACGGCGACCGAGACGAAGACCATCACAAGCGCCCTAATCGGTTTCATCTTATTCTCCTGCCCTGCCTTCCGTTTACTCGAGAGGTGTTCATCAATGACCGACCGATTATATCCGAACATCAGCAACGTGGTGGAGCCTTTTTTTAAGAATTGCCCGAGAGGGGCAGGCGTTTCGGCGCAGATGGCAGGCTTCGGGGATGAGTCTTTCGAGAATTGTCCTCACGCAGAATTGTCCTCACGCGGTGTACTAATCGATGGGGGAAACGGTATGCTATACGTCCAGTGCGAACACCGTTAATCTGGAGGACGACGCAGCTCTCACCTAGACCTTGATGCTACGCCTCGCCATTATCAGATCAATCTCCAAGCCATTCACCGCGGTATTGGCCCTCGTTCAAGGAGCAGGTTCCGCACTTTGGACCTTTCCGTCGGTTTTGGGTTCGGCGGTTCTGATCGCCTGGGCGGCTGAGGCCGCGCAGTTTTTGATCTCGCAAGGGCTTGCGCTCGCGATGCTCGCCTGGCTGCAAACGCTGCCCGAGTTCGCAGTGGAGGCGGTCATCGCCTGGCAAGCCGGAGTGACTGCGGGCGATCCCACGGCCACGCCCGCGCTGAGGGTCCATGCTACAGCGCTGATGACTGCAAACCTGACTGGTAGCCTGCGCCTCCTTGTGGGGCTCGGCTGGCCAATGATCTATGCAACGGCGGCCATCTTCTATAAGAAAAAAACGAAGGAGCGGCTGAAAGCAATCAAGCTCGAAGACGAACACTCGGTCGAAATAGTCTTCCTCCTAATTTCCATCGCTTACTTCTTTGTAATCTGGCTGAAAGGCACGCTCAACTGGGTCGATACGCTTATTCTCTCTTTGATCTACTTCGTCTATCTGTTTTTCCTCAAGAAGATTCCGCCGCAGGAGGAAGAGAAGATCGAAGACCTGGATCGAATCCCCAGGTTCATTCTGCGGCAACGACGCCGGACGCGAAACGTTTTGATCGGCTCGATGTTCATGGGAGGCGGGTTGATCCTCTATTTCGCGGCGCATCCGTTCCTTGAAAGCCTGAAGGCCCTGGCGGTAGGACTGGGCATTTCGACGTTTGTCTTTGTTCAATGGGTTGCGCCGTTCCTGTCGGAGTTTCCCGAAAAGGTCTCCGCGTTCAACTGGGCGCGACGGGTGACCAGCGCGCCGATGGCGCTTATGAACATGGTTAGCTCGAACATTAACCAATGGACGATGCTCGCGGCCATGTTGCCGATCGCCTACGCGTTGGCACTCGGCCGCCTGAGCACCATTGATTTCGACGCACACCAGGAGCTCGAGGTTCTGATGACCATCGGGCAGTCGCTGCTTGGCGTATTGCTTCTGGCGAATATGAGATTTACGTGGTGGGAGGCTGCATTGATCTTCGCCTTGTGGGCGATTCAGTTCGTGCTTTCAGGTTTCGAGAAGCCGGTGGATCCTGCGATGCCTCATAATAGCTTTGCCGAGCATCTTGCCGGGTGGCTGTCCATCGGCGCGGACCAGATTGAATACGTTGCCCATCGCGGCAAGGAAGTCATAACTGCTTTGTATTTCATTTGGACCGGCGCCATAATCGCTGCCGCGTTCAAGAGTCGCACCGCGTTCCGGGCGTTTATAATCTTCCCGAAACTGATGCGGGAGCATTGGTGAGGAGCCAGAGATCGGGGCGTCAGAAGTCGGAAGTCGGAAGTCAGGAGTCGGAAGGTTCCGTGGCAAGTCAGAGATTGCAACCCGCGGATTCTGCGGCGAGCGTGAAACGGATTCTGGATTTCAGGGTCGAGCCGCTCACGCAGAATTCTAAACTCTGACTTCTGAGCCCCTGATTTCTGACCTCCGACCTCTGTTACCTGGAGGTTGTCATGAGCATCAATACCATCCTCGTTGCCACTGACTTCAGCGAGCACAGCCAGCGCGCCTTCGAAGTAGCAAACGATCTCGCGAGACAGACGGGGGCAAAGTTATGCCTGCTGCACGTCCAGACCGAGAACGCGTTGAGGACGGCGGTCAAAGAAGGGTTGCTGGACAACGCGTCGACCAACGAGGAGATTCAAAGCGCCATTGAGCAATTGACTGCGGGACGTTTCGCTCAGGTTATCTCGGGGCTCGGCCTTTCGGACGTCTCGATCGAGAAGTGTTCGCGCCGCGGCGACGCAGACGCCGTGATCCCCGCCTACGCAAAGGAGATTGGGGCCGACCTTTTGATTGTCGGGAGGCGCGGCGCGGGCTTGATTCAGGGTGTGCGATCCGCGCTGCTGGGGTCGGTCACCGACGCAGTCATCAGAAAGTCTCCGTGCCCTGTTATGGTAGTCAGACGCGAGCACACGTTGAAGGGATGACGATTGACCCTGGGAGCGCACGCGGCCCGCGTGCAGGCTCAAGAGGGGATTGCAGTCAAGCACGCGGGCCGCGTGCGCTCCCAGGCCCTACCCTCGAACCCTCAGCCTGTAAATCGACCAAGAATGTTGAAGGTCGTGATTTGCGATCGCGGTTATCCTGATGAACCTCGCTCGGACAGGCGAGAAGCTCGCGGCTGAGCGGCCGCGCGTGCCTTCGCCCTGCCAAACAGATTGCCACCGGCGTCCGTCCAGGCTGACCTCGATTCGATATCTGCCGGGGTAGTCTCTCTCGTCCGGGTTGTGAATCTGAATCACTCGCGACACCGGGTCGCTTCCGTCAAGCTCGATCATGATCCAGGCGCCCGCGTAGTTGACTCCACTTGTAGTCGCACGAGTGGTATTGTTGTCGTCGCTCACCGCCGACGCGTCCGAAATTCCCTGTCCGGTTACGCGTCGTATCGGGCGCCCGACCAACCGGTCATCATCATCCCGGTCGCCGGGCTCCTGATCACGATTTGTCCGTATCTCGGCAATCGACCACCAGTGATACCGGTCGCGACTCCGCAGCGCGGTGATCCTAACGTAACGGGCGATCACCGGCCTGAATTCCGCGACGCTGCGAGCTGGCTCGCCCCTGCCTCGCCACACTTCGTCGAATCTTCCTTCACTGCGCCCTCTGCTGACTTCGATCGTGTACTCGGCGGGATAGTCGTCCGACCACTGGCCGTGCAGTTGAGTAACCCGTGAGAGCTCGTACTCCCCTCCGAGATCCAATGTCAGCGAAGCTCCCGCGTACTCGAAAGTCCCGCTCGTAGCCCTTGTGTTCAGGTTTCTGTCAAACGCCGAACCGACATCCCTCATCCCCCGGTCGCCACGAGGCTGGGTGATATTGTCACGATCCCGGTCTCTATCCCTATCACGATCCCGGTCGGGGAATCGCGGGGCCCCTCCCTGATCAACCATCACGCGCAGTTCGGCAATGGACCAATCGTTGCCCCCGCCACGCGTATCGGTCGCCGTGACTCTAACGAACCGGCCTCGAACGGGTTCAAACATAGCTTTGCTCTCGCCCTGCCGGCCGGCGCCTTCGAAGACCCTGTTCCACCGCCCACGCATCGACTCAGCGACCTCGATCCTGTACCTGCCTGGATAGTCATATGACCATCGTCCGTGATCTTGAATGACTCCGATGATGGTCTCCTCGCTTCCAAGGTCCACAGTCACAAACAGACCCGAATAATTCGAGGTTCCCGCATTCGCACGAGTGTTATCGCGTTCGTCAATCGACCTGTTTATGTCGACCAGATCGCCGACGACTGACACAGGTCGAACAGTTCGCGCCTGCCCGCTTTGCGCGGCGACGGCTTGCGCGTCGAAGAAGACCGCTATGCAAGCTAGGCTTGAAGCCAGCGTGAGCATTCTACGTCTCGAAACCATGGCATTGCCTCCTGTTGATCCGCCCCGCGGCGCGTGCGTTGTAACGTAAGAGGAATATTTGCCGGATCATTGAATCCGCCTACCAGCGAGCTTGGCTCAGGTGCACGTTATCACGTGACCCGGGGTACTGACCAGATTTGAGGTGGTAGGGGCGCAGGGATGCAATCAAGGGACTTCGCGCCCGCGTATCCTCGCCAACGCCTTTTCTTTAACGCCACGCGGGTTGGGATGCGCGTCCGGGGCCTTCATTCACATCTGAGCGCGATCATCGGGTCGACTCGAGTCGCCTTGCGCGTGGGCACGTAACAAGCAAGCAACGCCACGAGTGCAAGCACCACCGACAATCCGATGTAAGTCAGCGGATCAGTGGACGTGACCCCGTACAAGAGCCCGCTGAGCGCGCGGGTTACACCGAACGCACCTGCGAGCCCAATGACAATGCCCGTCAGCGTGAGCGCGAGGCCTTGTGTGATGACCAGTTTGAAGATATCGGCCCGGCTGGCGCCAAGCGCCATGCGAATCCCGATTTCATGCGTGCGTTGTGAGACCGCGTAGCTCATAACCGCATACATGCCGACGGCGGCCAGCAGCAGCGCTAGAGTTGAAAAAGCCAGCATCATCATCGTCACCAGCCGCTTGGGCGACATGCGTTCGCTAATGACCCGCTCCATCGGTTTGAGGTTGAAGATCGGAAGCATCTTGTCTATCGCGCCGACTTCACCCCGCACCGCCGATGCGAGCCGCGACGGATCAGACTCGCCGCGAATCACCAGGACCATCGATCGCCAGGCATCCTGTGAATAGGGCACATAGATCTGAGGCTCGCGACGCTCATCGAAGTCTTCGTTCATCACGTTAGCAGTCACGCCGACGATTGAAAACGTGGAGCCGCCGGCCTCCTTGACCGGCTGGCCAAGCGGATCCTCACCACGCAGGAAGCTTTTCACGAATGCTTCATTAACCAGCGCGACGCGCTGCGAGTCTTTTCCGTCCTGCTCGCCGAAGTCGCGCCCTGCGATGAGTCGCGTCCCAATGGCTGCAAAATATCCCGGAGTCACCGGAACGTACAGCACGTTCGGTTGTTTACCTTGGGGATACAGCGTTTGTCCGATGCGCTCGATCCCGTGGCTGTTGTTTGATCCGCCCATTGGCAGGTTCCCGATAGCCCCAGCCCGCGCAACTCCGGGCAACGCCGAAATTCGCCCGAGAAGTTGATTGTAGGTGTTCACGCGCACTTCAGGGCTCACGTATTGTTCGTTCTGCAGCGCTACCTGCAAGGTGAGCACGTTGGTAGGATCAACGCCGAAGTCCGAGTTCAGCATTTCTACAAAGCTGCGAACCATCAACCCGGCTCCGATCAGCAGCGTCAGCGACAAGGCGACTTCCGCGACCACCAACGCACTGCGCGCTCGATTCCGCGACGCCTTGCCCGAGGTTCCCCGGCCGCCTTCCTTCAGGGTATCGTTGAAGTTCGTCTTCGATGTATGAATCGCCGGAACCAGCCCAAACAACAGCCCGGTTACCACGGATACAACCAAAGTAAACACTAAGGCGGTCCGGCTAATCACCAGGTTATGCCATCCCGGAATGAACTTGGAAAAGTCTTCGGGGATGCTTTGCGCCAGCGCCTTCATTCCCCAAACAGACGCAATCAGCCCGAGCCCTCCGCCGACGAGACTGAGCAGGACGCTCTCGGTGAGCAATTGACGAACGAGCCGCCAGCGGCTCGCACCCATCGCCAATCGAATCGCGATTTCCTTTTGACGCGCCGCGCCGCGAACGAGCAAAAGATTTGCAACATTCGCACACGCGATCAACAGCACAAAGGCGACTGTGCCGAGCATTATCGGCGCGTACATTCGCGAGCCTCTCGTTCCGTCCTCGGTCAAGGTGAGGACGTTGACGCCCCTTCCCGCATTCGTTTCCGGAAACTGTTGGGCCGCGCGCGCGGCGATCGCGTTGAGATCGTCTCGAGCCTGCTGGATTGTAACGCCCGGCTTCATCATACCCATCACCTGCAGATAGTGGTTTCCGCGGTTGGCGAGATCTTTCGCTTCGAAAACGACGGGGGCCCACAACTCGCCGCCGTTGAACGGGTAGTTGAAGTCCGGCGGCATTACACCGATCACCGTAAAGCTCTTGCCGTTGAGTCGGATGGTCTGATCGATGATGTGTGGGTCTGCGCCAAAGCGGCGCTCCCAGAGGCTGTGCTTCAACACGACAACCTGCTGGCGTCCGGGTTGATCTTCATCGGGAGTGAAGGTGCGGCCATACAATGCCGTCGCGCCGAGCGCGTCAAAGAAGCGGGCTCCCACCAAGTATCCAAAGAATCGCTCAGGCTCTTCTCGATCGGTCAGATCGAAATAGCGCTGATTGATAGGAATGACCTGCTCGAGAGTCTGATTCTGCTGACGCCAGTCGTTCTGGTTCGCCGGCGCAACCGAACCACGCGTGAACCGCAATTCGGGGCTGCTCTCCCAAATCATCACAAGCCGGTCGAGATTCGGAAACGCGAAGGGATGGAAAAGCGTCGCATCGGTGGCGCTGAACATAGTCGTGTTCGCGCCAATTCCCAGCGTTATCGCCAACAGCGCGACTGCCGAGACACCGGGACTCCTGACGAGCAGCCGCGCTCCGTAGCTGAGGTCCTTCAAGACTGTTTCCATGCTCGGTCTCGCGGAGATGGTGTTGGAACCATCAGGGACTACGGCGGCGTTAAGATCCGAGTTCCGGCTTTCTTAGGTTTGAGTTACGGGTTCCGGGTTTCGGTCTAAGGTCTGGCAAGGGTTCAGTTGGGAAGGAGGACTCGTCTCCGCTCTGCTCCTTTGATTTGGCTGCTACAAACAGCGGGGACAAGTCCTCCTTCGCAAACTGAACCCTCAAAACGCGGCCTGGAACCCGAAACTCGGGACTCGGGACCCGGGACTCGGAACTACTCATATCTGAGCGCGACCATCGGGTCAACCTTCGTGGCTTTTCGGGCGGGCACGAAACAGGCCGCCAGCGACACCCCTGCCAGGAGCAACGAAATAGCTATGAACGTCTCGGCATCAGTCGCGCTGACCCCGAACAAGAGCGCTTGCAGGAAACGAGTCAACCCGGCTGATGCTACGAGCCCGATGGCGATGCCGCTAACCGTCAGGGTCATTCCCTGGGTCACGACCAGCTTTAGAATGTCGTAGCGTCGAGCGCCCAGCGCGACGCGAATGCCAATCTCGTGGGTTCGTTGTGTTACCGCAAACGAAATAACTCCGTAGATTCCGACTGCTGCGAGCGTCAACGCAACGACCGCAAAGATGATCAACAACGACATCGAGAATCGCCGGAGCGAGATAGAATCCGACAGCAGACCCTCCATCGTTGCGACGTTGTAAACGGCCTGATCGGGATCCATAGCTCGGACCTCGTTGCGGATTGCCGCCATCAGACCCATTGGATCGGAGGACGCACGAACGACAAGCGACATATATGAAGCGGGGTACTGGGCCTGGGGGAGATATATCTGCATGGGCGGCTTCCTATCCAACGCGTACTGGCTCACATCGCCGACCACTCCTACGATCGTTCGCCAAGGCTGCGGATTCTTCTCGGAGCCCGGAAACTTGATCCGCTTGCCGAGCGGGTCTTCATTCGGCCAGAGTTCTTCGGCCATCGTTTGGTTGATGAGCGCAGCCGGCGGCGCCTTGCCGGTGTCCCGTTCTGTCAGCTCGCGCCCTTTGACGAGCGGGATCGACATTGCGCGTAGGTACCCGGGAGTCGCTATGTAGAGATCAACGCTGATCTCCTGACCGCGCGGCTTGGGGTGCTCTTCAACCACCAGGCCGCGGCCGTCGAAGTTGCCGCTAAAAGGCAGTATGCTTGTCAGACCCGACGCCTCGACTCCCGGCAGACTCCCGACGCGGTCGAGCATTCGGTTGTAGAAGGAGACCCAATCCGGCCCCTTGGGATATTTCGCGGCTGGAAGCGCAACATTCATCGTCAATAAGTTTGCAGAATTGAATCCCGGGCTCACATCGCGCAGTCGCATCACGCTCTTGATCATCAAGCCCGCGCATATCAGCAGCACCAGCGCGAGAGCAACTTCGGAAACAACCAGGCCGCTGCGAAGCCGCTTGTGACTCGTGCCCGCTCCTGAGCTTCGGCCCCCTTCCTTCAGCGATTCATTCAAGTCAGGCCTTGATGCGTGCAGCGCAGGCGCGAGCCCGAAAATGATGCCCGTAAGAATCGATACGGCAAACGTGAAGCCAAGCACGCGAACATCGATGGTGATCCCGCCCAGCAATGGATTGACTTGCGATCCGATGTTCTCGATCAGGCTGGTCCCCCAGGCCGCCAACAGAAGGCCAAGCACTCCGCCGATCAAGGACAGCAAAACGCTCTCAGCTAAGAACTGGCGCACCAGTCGAATCCGACCGGCTCCGAGCGCCGCGCGTATAGCAATCTCCTTCTGCCTGGAAGTCGAACGCGAGAGCAACAAATTGCCAACGTTTGCGCAGGCAATCAGCAAGACGAACACGACGGCGCCCAGCAGCATGACGAGCGTCGATCGCAGGCCACCGACGGTGTCTTCAGGCAGGGATACCAGCCGGACTCCATAGCCGCTGTTGTTCGTCGGATGCTCTTGCTCCAATCGACCTGCAATCACATTCATCTCGGTCTGGGCTTGCTCGAGTGACACTCCCGGTTTGAGCCTGGCGATCGCCCGCAAATGACGAGATGAGCGCTCCTCTTCGTCGTAGTTCTCTCCGACCGGCCGGTAGAACTCTGCGGGAGCATCGATAAGCGTGGTTGGCAGGGAGCGCAACGTCGAGGGCATCACTCCAACGATTGTATGCGGGCGACTGTTGAGCAATACCGTCTTGCCTACGACAGCGGGATCGCCCGCGAATCTGCTTTGCCAAAGCCCGTAGCCCAGAATGATCACGCGATCCTGGCCGTCCACCTGTTCTTCGAGCGTGAAGTCGCGCCCGAGTATTGGCTCGGCGCCGATGATCTTGAAATAGCCGTCGCCAACTCCCATGCCGGGTACTCGTTCAGCCTCCCCGACACCGGACATCACCGGCCGATAGCTTTGGTAGGTAGCGATGTCTTCGAAGACCGTGTTCTGACTTCGCCAATCCGCGACATCCGTCGCCGAGACTTGACTGCGATCATTGCCATCCGCGGGAACGTTCCCCCACACCAGAACGATCCGATCAGGTTGCTTGTACGGAAGCGTCCTGAGCAGGATCGCGTTTACGACGGTGAATATCGCGGTATTCGCCCCGATCCCCAGGGCCAGGGATATCACCGCCACCGCCGCGAAGCCGGGGCTTCTGCTCAACATTCGCGCGCCGTAGCGCACGTCTCTGACTAGATTCTCCATTGTTCCTCCCGCACTGAGTTCCGGGTTCGGCGTTCAGAGGTACGGTTTACGGTCTGGAAAGGGTTCAGTCGGGAAGGAGGACTTGTCCCCGCTCTTGTACTTGATTGGCTGCTCTCGGAGACAGCGGGGACAAGTCCCGCTTCGCGACTAGACCCTTCCAGAAGCTAGAAACCAGAAACCCTCGAGCGGGAACTGGGAACTATTCAGACCTCAATGCGACCATCGGATCCACCCTCGTCGCTCGGCGGGCCGGCACGAAGCAGGCTCCCAGAGCCACGCCCGCCAGCACGAGTGAAACAACTGCAAACGTCAGCGGATCAATGGCGCTCACCCCGAACAACAGGCTCTTCATCAAGCGCGTCAGCGCGAACGAAGCCAACAACCCCACCGCGACGCCGACCGATACCAGCGCCAGACCGTGTCTTAATACCAATCTGAGCACGTCGGCGTTTCGCGCGCCTAATGCTATGCGGAGACCGATTTCGCTCGTGCGAAGCTCAACCACGTAAGCAGCCACGCCGTATATGCCGACGGCCGCCAGCAGCAGTCCCAAGCCGGCAAACAAACCTAGCAGCAACATGTTGAACCGTTGACTCGCGACCGACTGGCCCGCGATTTCGTCCATCGACCGAATCTCCGACAGCGGCAGCGTGGGGTCCAGCCCGGCGATCTCACGCTTGATCGCTTCGCTCAGTACCAGGGGGGACACCGACGCGCGAACCGTGAAGTGAGCGGCGGTGAACGCGCGAACAATCGCCATCAGCTTGTCCGGCATCTGCGGTATCGGCTCGAATACCGTTGGGAGCGCCGGCCTGTCCAGTCCGAGCTGCTTCGTATCGCTCACCACCCCGACCACCTGGCGAACGGGATCATTCGTGCCGCGTCCGACAGAAAGCTGCCGCGTTAAGGGATCCTTTCCATCAAAGAAACGTCGCGCAAATGCCTCGTTGATGATGGCAACCGGGGCTCCCGCCGCGTTGTCGGCCTCCGTGAAGACCCGGCCCTGCTTCAGCACAATCTTCATTGCATTGAAATAGTCGGGGGTGATCATTCGGAATTGAACGCTCTGAAGTTTATCCGGATCGTCGGGGAACACCACCGGCATATTGAACTGCCAATCGAGCGGCAGCTTGTTCACAACGGCCGCCGCCTCGACGCCCGGAATACTGCTGATGCGCTCGAGCGCATCGCGATAGAAGGCCGAGGCTTCAGCGGTCGTGTCGTATCGTTCACCATTCAGCTCGATCTGACAGGTGAGAACGCCGTGAGGATCAAAGCCGGGCTCGACGCCCAGCAGGTTCGCGAAGGTGCGAGCCAGCAAGCCCGCGCCGACCAGCAGCACAAGCGACAACGCTACCTCGACAACAACCAGAGCGCTTCGCAGCTTCCCACGCGCGGAGCCGCCCCGGCCCGCCTGCTCCTTCAGAGTGGCGTTGACGTCCACGTTTCGAGATTGCCAGGCTGGGGCCAACCCGAACAGCAACCCGGTGCCCACAGCGGCGAGTAACGCAAAGGCCATCACTCGCCTATCAATGTTTATGGCGACAACTCGCGGCAAAAGGTCTTGGGGCACCGCCGCCAGAAGCAAGTTCGAACCCCAGATGGCCAGCATCAGCCCGGCCGCGCCCCCTACGACGGCCAACAGCACTCCCTCAGTCAGCAACTGCCTCATTACTCGCCATCCGCTCGCCCCCAGAGCCAGGCGCACCGCGATCTCTTTTTGGCGAGCCGCGCTGCGTGTCAATTGAAGGTTGGCGACGTTGGCGCACGCAATGAGCAACAAAAAGCCGACCGCCGCAAACAGAATCCATAACAACCTGCTGACATCACTGGTGAACACCTCCTGATATGGCTGCACGCCGATGCTCTCACCGTCCGACATTTGGCGTGGAAAAGCCGCCCGATAGCTCTCAGCGATCGTCTCGAGTTCAGTTCGGGCCTGACGGGCGGTCACGCCCGTCTTCAACCTGCCAATCACCGTGGCGTTAGGATCGTAGTTCGCGGTTGGCCGGGCCTGCATAGGGACAAACAGGTCGGCGTCGAATCGAAACTCGCGGGGCAGTACGCCGACCACGGTGACGGGCCTGTCGTTGAGCAGCACTGTTGAGCCGATCAACTCGGTGTTCTGTCCGAAACGACGCCGCCAGAGACCATCGCTGAGGATCACGACTTGCGCGGCGCCCGGCGCGTCTTCCTCTTTGGTGAAAGCGCGGCCAAGCGCGGGATAGACGCCGAGGACGCGAAAGAAATCCTCGGACACGCGCAAGCCCCTGACGTATTCCGGCTCACTGCCGCCTGACAGGTTGCCGCCCGCGCCGCCGAAGTTCGAATAGGCAGCCATAGCCTCGAATGATTGACTCTGTTCACGCCAGAAGAGAAACTTCGGCTCGCCTGCTCCCGCCAGACCGCTCTTGAACTGCTGTCCGATTGACAGCAGCCTGTCCGAATCAGGATAAGGCAACGGACGCAGCAGCACTGCGTTGACCACCGTGAAGATGGCCGTCGTTGCTCCAATGCCAAGCGCGAGGGTCACCACGGCTATCAACGTGAAGCCGGGCTTCTTCGCCAGCATTCGAATCCCGAATCGCAAGTCTTGAAGCATGATCCCCATTTCAGCCCCGAGCTCCACGGATGGGTGCAGGCATCGGAATTCAGGGTTCAGAGTTGTTTGAATCGTTCCGAGCTCCGGTCTGGGAAGGATTTGTAGGGAAGAGGACTTGTCCCCGCTGCATCAAAGCAATTCAGAAAAGACCAGGCGGGGACGAGTCCCTCTTCCCTACTGAACCCTTACCAGAACTAAGGCAGAGCCTTGCGAACTCGGAACCCGGAACTCGGAACTCGGAACGCAGATTCTGAGTTTACGCGGGCACACCAAAACACTCTGTTAGTGAGGTCAAGGACGAATTGGTTGCAGGAAATTGTCTACTGCGCGTAGCTCGATCTGAGTTTGACGCCCCAACGGCCATGTTCCTTTGTCAGAATGTACAGCGATTCATACGTGCCCATTTTGGTGCCGTCAGCGCGATAGCGAGTGAACTGCGTGTCGACGTGGGCCTTATCGGCGGAAGCGTGGATGATTCGACGGCGGTCCCACTTGCTGTGGTGCCAGTCGCTGCCGACCGAGATCCGAATTCGCTCAGGATCCTGCATACCGGGCCGATCCAAAACCGTCATTCGCCCACTCGCCAACCGATAATGTGGAAACTGAAACGTGCGCTCCCATGCCTCGAGATCCCTACGGTTCCAGGCGGCCATGTAGTCGTCGAGCACCTTCATGATCTCCGATTCGATCTTGGGGTCGGGCCTTTTCTGGCGGGCATATCCAGCCGCCGGTGTTAGACCGATGATTAGCAGCAGGATCACGATGGTCTTCATATCGTTCCTCTTTCCGTTTTGAGGCGGGCCTCGTCAACCAGTAGCAATTACCCAGGTCCTGGTTTAACTGAGACGTTTTGATCACAGCGAAGCGCCTTACGAACGCCTCGGATTCGAGATCATCAAGCGGGATGGCTGTGCGAGGCGTCTAACGCTCACCTCTTTGCTGAGAGACACTGTCATTTGTCGAACATCGCGCTGATGTCGCGAAAGCTCACGAGTTCGTCGGCGAAACGGAATGTCCCGTGATCTCGCATCTCCTCGGCCGCCTTGAGAAAAGCGGTCAGCGCGACTCGAGACAGTACGCTGCCGACGCTTACGCGCTTCACGCCGATTTCCGAAAGCTCCGCGAGGCTCAATCTCACGCCCGCAAGCCCCATCAACACATTGACCGGGCGGTCAAGCGAGCCGACCACTGCCGCGATGTCGTCCTTACTGGGAAGACCCGGCGCGTACAGAACATCGGCTCCCGCCTCCTGATAAGCCTGAAGTCGCTTAATCGTGTCCTTAAGGTCGGTCCGCCCAAAGAGATAGTTCTCTGCGCGTGCCGTGAGCGTGAAGGTGAATGGAAGCGAACGCGCCACCTCAACGGCGGCACGGACCCGCTCCTCGGCGCGCTCGATTTCGTAGATCGGATCGTCCCGGCGTGTTGTCGAATCTTCGATCGACCCGCCGACGAGTCCCGCCGCCGCGGCAAGCCCTATCGTCTCGGCAACCGTTTCGGGATCATCACCAAATCCGTTCTCGAGATCGGCGCTCACCGGCAAGTCAGTCGCCGCGGCCATCTCGCGAACGTGCGCGATCATCCTTTCACGCCCGACCGTGTTGTCCCGCTGCCCGATCGAGAACGCGTAGCCGGCGCTGGTTGTAGCGAGCGCTTCAAAGCCGAGACGCGCCAGCAATCTCGCCGTTCCGATATCCCAGGGATTTGGGATGATGAATGCTCGATCGCGCTGGTGGAGCTCACGAAAGATGGTTCCCTTTTCGACCTGGGTTCGCATAGGCATGCCGCTACTTTACAGTAAGGTGTTAACCCGGGCAACGCACGAGATTCGTTTGCCACATTGGCTGGCATCGTCGTGCACACGCTGCATGGGGCGCGGCCAATGTCTCTTCGAAGGCGTTCGTCAGAACGGTAAACGCCTGCGACTCAGATTGGGCATGTAAGCTGCAAGATGTGTTCTTAACCTGCGCGCTTTCGCGCAAGAACGTGGGAAAGTTTGCGCAAGCGAATCTGCCTGGTCAACGAGATTACACGTCTTTAGTTTCAAATCTTACCGGCATAAACATTGCTTATCGCACGCTGACGCCGCAGATCCGGGTATCAGGACTTCATCGTTTCTTTATCCACAGAAGAGGAGCTAATTATGCCCAAACCGAAACCAGTTGTGAAAGAAGGCAAAATCGTTTCTGCCAATCGAAAGTTCTACGTGACCATCGGCCGTTCACGCCGGGAAATCCCGACGGGGTTGTTCGTGAACGCCGCCGACCTGAAGAAACTCGCGGGACAGACGGTCTCGGTTACGATTCTCGGCAAGAGCATTGTGGCCATCGGCAGGCGGCCAGGGCCGGGGATCCTGTGCTACGTTCCGCCACCAGATCCCTTCGTCGTTCAATTGATCCAACCGGAGTTGCAGCGCGTGCTGCAGCAGAAGTACACGGAAGCGGGCATCATACCCGGGTAGAGTATCGTGGCCAGACGCAGAAAACCGTCCTTGGCATTTGAGCAGGTGGTGGTGGAGGTGACACAGGCCTGCCACCACCGCTGCTTGCATTGCTACAACTATTGGCGCGAGCGGCGGGCGCCGGTGCGCGACCCGCAAACACTGTCGCGGGCTGAAATCCTTGACCTGATCCGCAAGGTCCGTCTCGACACCCCCTTGCGGCAGGTCGGATTGTCCGGCGGCGAGCCGTTGCTGCGGCCGGATCTTCCGGAAATTGCAACGGATCTGGCAGCCGAAGGGCTGAGCATCGTAGTCATCACCAGCGGCGCGCTTCTGACGGACGAGCTGTTGGAGCGTTTCCCCGCCGATACGATGTTTGAGTTCACACTCTTCAGCATCGACGGCGGTCTCCACGACCGGATCGCGGGCCGGCCCGGTGCATTCAAGAAGGTGATTCGCGGAATTCAGCGCGCGGGTCAACACAATTTTCGGCTCGCGTTAGCGTGCGTAATAAATCGCTTGAACGCTCACGATGTACTCCAGACCATCGAATTAGGCATCGCGTTGAAGGCCGAGGCTGCGTTATTCAATCGGATCAATCTCAGCCGGCCGATGCTGCCGCTGGCGGATCAACTCGTTCCGTCGGCGGAGCAACTGCAACAGGCCCTCGACGCCGCCGAAGACGCGGCCAGCCGCTACGGTATTCCGGTAGCGGTGTCGGTGCCGATCCCTCCGTGCGTCATCGACGTAAGCCGCTACAAGCACCTGCACTTTGGCTGGTGTCCGCGAGGAGGCGACGGCGCTTACTACACGATCAGCTACAACGGCCTGCTGCGGCCCTGCAATCATTCGTCGGTAATACTGGGCGATTTGCGGAGCGAGGGCTTCGCCGAAATCGTTTTGCGCGAATCTACTCGCGAGTTCTGGCAGCCGGTCCCGCCTGAATGCGAGACGTGCGAACACCCCCTCCGGGAATCTTGCCGAGGCGGCTGCCCGGCCGCCAGCCACGAGTGTTATGGAACGTCCGCCCGTATCGACCCGTTTGTCACGCGCTGTTTGTCCGCATGATCAGAGCCCCAATGGCTGAGGCCTTCATATCGTAGACAAGCCGGCTCTCGAGAACTCTGGAACTTTACACCCTCACTTGTTGTATATACACTCATCAGCAGTCGACCGGGTTCAGTTTCTGATGGAAGCCAAGCCAAAGACCATGGAGATTACCGCCGAGCGCATTGCGGAAGAATGTGTTGCCGTTCGGCTCAGGGTCCTCACGCGCGCGGTGACAAGCATCTATAACAGAGCGCTGCGCCCACACCGCCTGACCGTCAGCCAAATGAACATACTCGTCGCGATCTCGTGCCTTGGAGAAGCCAGACAACAAGCCGTCTGTCGCGCATTGCACCTCGAAAAGTCCTCACTCAGCAGGGACCTGGCAAGGATGCTCGCCCGGGGTTGGGTGAACACTCTTGCAGGAGAAGACGGCCGCACTTCTCTCCTCACACTGACGACGACCGGCAGGAGGCTATTAAACAAGGCGATCCCGGCCTGGCAGCGCGCGCAACAACAGGCCATAGCCCTGATGGGAGACAAACAGGTCGCCGGCTTGAATAGAGCCGTAAAGACGCTCCGCGCGGCAAAAGCAAAGAACCTGATCTGATTGTCCGAAAAAGGGGAATCTCTCTTTTTTTGGCCAGCAAGTTGTATATGCAACTATGGAGAAAGAATCATGGCTTCACTTTCGGAACATCCAACAGTCAAAGGCTTTTACGAACGAGCTGGGCCAGATGAGAGTGGTCACGCGGTCGACGTGCTCGATTCGCACTGGCTGCGCACGCTTTGCCTGGAAGCCGGCGCCGACGACGCCGGCTTCGTCGAGATCGATCGGCCGGAGCTCGCGGACCAACGGCGAGACATCCTGGGTTTCTTCCCTCAAACAAAAACGCTTGTCGGCTTCGTCTGCCGGATGAATCGCGAGCCGATCCGCAGCGTTGCGCGCTCGGTCTCGAATGTCGAATTTCATCAAACCGGAGAGCTTGTGAACGAAATAGCCCACAAGATAGTTTCGGCGCTACAGGAACGACGGGTTCGCGCGATCAATCCCGCGATGGGGTTTCCGATGGAGATGGATCGGTTCCCCGGCGGAAAAACCTGGGTTGTTTCACACAAGCCGGTAGCGGTTGCGGCCGGCCTCGGCCATATGGGAATCCATCGCAACGTGATCCATCCGAAGTTTGGAAATTACATTCTGCTCGGCACGGTGCTGCTGGCTGCCGAAGTAACCGAGTACCAGCGCCCGATCGATTTCAACCCGTGCCTCGAATGCAAGCTGTGCGTCTCCGTCTGCCCCGTTGGGGCAATTGGCTCGGATGGCGCGTTCAACTTTTCCGCGTGCTTCACGCATAACTATCGCGAGTTCATGGGAGGGTTTACCGATTGGGTTGAAACCATAGTCGAAAGTGAAAGCGTGAGCGACTACCGCAGCAAGGTGGCTCCCAGCGAGTCGGCGTCGATGTGGCAGAGTCTCTCATTTGGAGCAAACTACAAATCGGCTTATTGTATGGCGGTGTGTCCGGCGGGCGAGGACGTCATCGCTCCATTCCTCACAAATCGCAAGGAGTATCTCGACGACGTCGTGCGTCCTTTGCAGCAAAAGGTCGAAACCGTTTACGTTACGCCAAACTCAGACGCCGAACAGCACGTCGCGCGGCGCTTTCCAAACAAGCGAGCCAAACGCGTCGGGAGCGGACTGAGGAGCGTCTCGATTCGCGGATTCCTGAGCGGGTTACGGCTGGTCTTCCAGCGCGACAAATCGAAGGGGCTGGGGGCTACTTACCACTTCACGTTCACCGGCGCGGAACAGGTTAAAGCAACCGTTGTCATTCGCGACCAGTCACTGGTGGTCAGCGAGGGTCACGTCGGCGAGCCCGATCTTCACGTGACTGCGGACAGCGATACGTGGCTTGGGTTTCTTTCAAAGGAGCGCAATCTGGCTTGGGCGCTGTTGCGACGCAAAATCCGCATCAAAGGCTCGCCGCGCTTGCTGCTGGCTTTTGGGAGATGTTTCTCGTCGTGAGCCCGGCATGCTCGCATGAGGCAGCTGGCGAGTTGGGTTAATTCACTAAGGACAATAACAGTTTGGGAAGAGGACTTGTCCCCGCTGTTTGGCTGACTTGGGGTTGAAACGAGCGGGGACAAATCACTCTTCCCAACCTGTAATTCCTCTGCTGACACAACGTGAAGCCGAGTCAGGGAATCCGAAATCCAACCGACGGAGGATCGAGCCTCGATTTCATGTCCTCGATCCTCAATCTTCGATCGTTCACTCATACCTCAGCGCAACCATTGGATCAACCTTCATCGCGCGACGAGCGGGCACGTAACACGAAAGCAACCCCACCGCGATCAGAAGAACCGCAACGCTGATGAACGTCAGAGGGTCCAGTCCGGGCACATCGTAGAGCACGCTTGATATCAATCGAGTTCCAACCGCCGCCCCCGCCAGACCGAACAATATGCCCGCCCCTGTCAGTATCAAGCCTTCGATCAACACCATTCGAAATACCCGAACCGGCCGAGCGCCGAGGGCCATCCGAATCCCAATCTCATTCGTCCGGCGCGCTACGAAGTACGACATCGTTCCATACAGGCCCACACACACGAGCACCAGCGCCAGCAACGCGAATGACCCGGTGAGCCTCGAGAACATCCGTTCGAGCACCAACGCCTTGTCGATCCTTCCAACAAGCGTGTCGACGCGGCTGACGGGAACGTTCTCGTCGACCTGGGCGACCTCACCGCGCACAGCCGGCACGATCGCCTCCGCCTCGCCCGCAGTGCGAACCTGAAAAGTCATGTAGCTCGCTACGTCGAGCGCTTGAAGGTGAAAAAAGTACGCGGTGGGCGGGACGGGCTCTCGCAAATCGTTGTATTTTGCGTCGCCTACTACACCCACGATTTCGAAATCGCGAGGCTTCGCGTCGCTGCCAAAGCGAAGTGTCTTGCCAATCGGATTGTCATCGCCGAAGGCGCTGCGGGCGAGAGTCTGATTGACGACGGCAACCTTGGGCGCGGTCGCGTCATCGCGCCCGTCAAAAACGCGACCCATCAACACGGGTATGCCCAGCGTTTTGAAATACGCCGGCCCGATCAGGTGTCGATGAAGATCGAAGACCTCCTTGCCTTTCGTGACTCCCGGGATCTTGATGCTCGAGGAACTTTCTCCATCGGCGACCGCCGCGTGCGATGAGAAAGTCGCCGAGGTGACACCCGGGATCGCGGAGATGCGGTCCTGAACCTGGCGGTAATATTCCGCGAGACGAGGCCCCCTGTACCCGTTCAGTCCGGGTGAGATCGAAAACAGAAGCATGCGCTCGCGTTCGAAGCCGATAGGAACGCTTTCAAGCTTTTGCAGCGAGCGCAAGAAGAGCCCAGCCCCCACGAGTAACACCAACGAGAGTGCTACCTGAGCGGCGACCAGCACCCTCGCAAGTCTGGATCTTCGCGCTCCGAGCCGGCTCCCGGCGCCGCTCTCCTTCAACGCAGTCGTCAGGCTGATTCTGGTCGCGCTGAAGGCGGGAGCGAGCCCGAAAATAATCCCGGTAAGAACCGATACGCCCGCGGTGAAGATCAGCACGCGCCCATCCACGCCAAGCGGCAGCGCGATGCTCTGATTGCCGCTCCCAACGAGCGCAACCAGCAACTCGCTCACCCAGCGCGACAGAAGCAGACCGAGCGCGCCGCCAATCACTGCCAGCAGCAGACTCTCGGTGACCAACTGTTGAATCAACCGCAATCGACGCGCGCCGAGGCTGAGCCGCACGGCCATTTCTCTCTGCCGCGCCGCCGCTCGCGCAAGCAACAGGCCCGCGACGTTTGCACAGGCAATCAGAAGAACCAATCCGACCGCGCACATCAATACAAACAGCGGTTCGGAGAATCGCCGTCGAAGCTCGTCCAGACCTTTGCTCCCGGGAGTGGCTCTGAGCGCCGGGCGACTCTCTTGCTGTTTCTCGGATGTGATCATCGCGTCGACACTTTGATTGAAGATCACGTCCAGATCCGCTCGAGCCTGAGCTTCGCTGACGTCACCTTTCAGCCTGCCCATCACGACCAGCCACCACGTGCTAGCCTTCTGGAAATAAGCCGCGGTCGCGGCCTCCGCCTCCGCTCCCCACTGCGCGGGCCCGGCAAAATTCAACGACTGAACAAGCCGAGGAAACATGTGCAACGGGATCCAAACGTCGATGCTCTCACCCGGCTGCGTGCCGAAGAATTCCGGCGGTGCGACGCCCGCCACGGTCATGGGAATACTGTTCAACACGATCGTCCTGCCGACAACCGATTCGTCACCGCCGAGTTTGCCCTTCCAGAAGTTGTACGACAGGACGGTAACGGGCGGGGCGGCCGGCTGATCATCGCCCGGCAGGATCGGACGCCCGAGACTCGCTTGAACACCAAGCCCGTTGAAGTAATTCCCGGAGACTGCTTCGCTGTACACCGCGTGAGACGCGCCGTTGAACTGAGCGTTGAAGCGGTCCAGGTTGGCGGCGAACGCGAACACTTCGGAGAAGGTTGTGTTTTGCGTTCGCAGCGCGTCGAATGTGGGATACGGCACGGATTCGCTCAGCCAACGCCCGCTTGCCGGATCCTTGCGATTGCTGCCCTCCAGGTCTTCGACTATCGGCGGCCAGTCGTTTGCCGTCCAGCTCACCAGGAGGAGTTGCTGAGGATTCGGGACAGGAAGTGCCTTCAGCATTACTGCATTGAGCACGCTGAATATTGCGCTGTTTGCGCCAATCCCCAACGCGAGAGTCAGCGCGGCGACAGCAGTAAAGCCTGGATTCTTTCGCAGCATGCGAAAACCGTAGCGAATGTCTTGCAGCAATGTTTCCATCAGCGGTAGTCCTCGCTGGTCCCGGTAAGCTTCAGTGGTTTGAAGAACGCCCCCAAAGCTCAGGTGCGCTGCGCGCCGCGCGGCTTCAGGAGTCATGCCTCGCCTGATGTTCTCCTCGACGAGCATCTCGAAGTGTACGTTCAGTTCCTCGTCGAAGTCTCGATCGAGGCGGGGGGTTCCAAACATCCCGCGAACGCGTGAACCGAACTCCCTCAGCCTGCCCATCAGTATTTTGCCTCGCTTCAATAGCTCCTGGTCTCTACTCATTCCGCAGCGCAATGACGGGATCAACGCGCGTTGCACGCCGCGCGGGTATGTAGCAAGCTAGCACGGCCACTGCCGCCAACAGCAGAATCGCTGCCGCAAAAGTTGGCGGGTCTGATGGCGTTACTTCGAACAACAAACTGCGGAGAAGTCTTGTCAACCAAGTCGCCCCAACGACACCGAACGCGATGCCCGCGAGGGCCAACCGAATTCCATTTCCAACAACCATACGAAGGACATCGCGCGATCTTGCCCCGAGCGCCGTTCGAATGCCAAACTCCTGGACGCGGCTGTTGACGTCAAGCGACATCACGCCGTAGATCCCAGCCGCCGCCAGCAGCACCGCAAGCCCCGCAAAACCCATAAGCAGCTGATTGGTCAGCCGTTCCCTGTGGAGAGTTTTCTCCATAGCCTGTGTCATCGTCTGGACCGAATAGACGGGCAGGGCGTCGTCGAGTTCCTGGACCTCGCTGCGAATCGCCGAGACTGCGGCGGCCGGATCGCCGGCCGTGCGGCTGACGAGGTAGAACCGGTCCAGCGGCCATTGCCCGGACGAGAGATAAACGTGGGACTTCGGCGGGTCGCCGAGAGTGTCATCCTTGATTCCACCCACGAGCCCGACAATCGTGATCCAGTCCTTTGACCACGAGTATCGGATTCGCTTCCCAACGGGATCGTCGCTCGGCCAATGCCGCCGAGCAAAGATCTCATCGACAACCGCGACGAGCTGCGAACCGCGGCGGTCGGCATCTTCGATATCTCGTCCGCGCAGGAGCTTGATTCCGAGCACGTCGAAGTAACCCGGACTCACAACTCGAACGGAAAACACGCCCGCAACTTCGCCTGGACCAGGCTCGTGCCCTTCGACGACAAAGCCGTCGGCGTTGTCGTCACCGGTCATCGGGAGACCGTCGACGCTCGCAGCTCGCACGATCCCGGGCAAGCTGCTTACGCGCTCGACCAGACTTTGATTGAACTGAATGGAGCGCTCTTCGGTGTCGTACCTCTTGTCGGGAAGCGACACGATCATCGAGAACACATTCTCTGGCCGAAAGCCTGTATTGGTAGTTATGAGATTCTGAAAACTCCTCAGCAGCAACCCGACTCCGACCAGCAACAGGAGCGACAACGCGAACTGAGCCGCCACCAGCACACCATTCGCCCGCCGGTGACCCGTCTTTGTGGTGCCGCGCGCCCCTTCGCGCAGCCCTGCTTCCAACCCGAGAGAATAAGCCTGTCTCGCCGGCGCGAGGCCACATAACAGACCGGTAACTACGATGACGGTCAGCGAGAATGCCAACACTGTTGTATCAAGGCTCACTCCCGCGAGCCGCGGCACTCCCTGGATACCCAACCGAACCAGCAGCCGCACGCCCCACCACGCCAGCAGCGCTCCTCCGGCGCCGCCGATCATCGCCAGCAGAACGCTCTCTGTTAATAATTGACGGACTATACGGTTGGGGGTAGCGCCAAGCGCCATTCGAACTGCGATCTCGCGAGTGCGCAGAGCCCCCTTGGCCAGCAGCAGGTTGGCGACATTTGCGGAGCCGATCAACAACAAGAGACCCGACGCGCACAGAAGCACGAGCAAAGGATTCTCGGTGTCGCCCGTTAGCACCTTCTTCAGCGGGGTGACCATCGTCTTCAAGTCTGCGTCGGCCGGGAGCGCGCTATCCGAGCCGGCAAAACCGGGGTTCTGGCTTGCCGAGTTCCAGAGAATCGCGGTCGTTTCAGCTTCCGCTTCGGCAGGGGATACGCCGGGCTTCAACCTCCCTATTCCACGCAGAAAAAACCCGTACTGCCTCTGCGGATTCAACGCTATTGGCGTCCATAACGCTACCGAGGGCCAACGCTCGGGGAAGTCAAAGCTGTCCGGCATAACGCCGACAACCTCGGTCGCAACGTCATTCAGCAGCAACGTCCTGCCAACCACATCAGCGTCACCTCCAAACCGACGTTGCCAGAAGCTGTAGCTGAGAACGCAAACTCCGTTCTTGCCCGGGGTCTCCTCCTCGGGGCGAAACGTCCGGCCCAGGATCGGCTCCACCTCGAATACCTGGAAGAAGTCTGCCGTGACCCTTGCCAGTTGAATGCGTTCAGGCTCTCCCGAGCCAGTCAGATTGGCGCCACCGCCTATTGATATGGCGGCGAGCGCTTCGAATGAGCGGCTCTGCTCGCGATAAGTGGCGAAGTTCATCTGCGACATGTTCCAGGGGCTCAGCCCCCTCTGAGCATAGGACTGCATCAACCTTACGAGCCGGTCAGGGTCGCTGTAAGGAAGCGGACGCAGCAATATCCCGCTTACTACGCTGAAGATTGCGGTGTTAGCGCCGATGCAAAGAGCGAGCGTGATTATGGCGACCGCTGTAAAGCTCGGGTTCTTTCGCAGCAATCGGCCACCGTAGCGAATGTCTTGCACTAATGTTTCCACAATCGGTAGCCCTCTCTGATCGCGATAAGCTTCCTTGGTTTGCGCGACGCCGCCGAAACTCCGCCTTGCCTCGCGGCGCGCTTGTTCAGAACTCATCCCGTGACGAAGATTCTCTTCGACGAGCAATTCGAGATGCGAGTTGAGTTCTTCATCGAGCTCGCGTTCGAAGCGAGACTCGACGAAGAGCCCTCGAATGCGAGCAGCGATTTCTCGGAGCTTGCCCATCTGGATTCTCCGATCCTACAAACTTCAGTTTGTCGATCTCTGCGAATTCGCGCGGCCACAAAAGCAACAATGGACCGAGGTTGTCGGACTAGGCGTTCTGAAGCATTCGGGCGATCACCGCCGAGATGCGCTCCCAGTCCTCTTCCTCGGTTTCGAGTTGCTTTCGCCCGGCTCTGGTCAACGAGTAATACTTCGCTCGCCGGTTGTTCTCGGACGCGCCCCATTCGGCCTTGATCCAACCGCGCTGTTGAAGCCTCAATAGCGCCGGGTAGATGGTTCCCTGGTTCAACTGGAGCACACCCTCGCTCACCTGTTCTATTCGGCGGGCGATGCCGTATCCGTGCAACGGCCCAAGTCCATCGAGCGTCTTGAGAACCATCAAGTCCAAGGTCCCCTGCAAAATGTCAGATCTGCTCTCCTTCACGATTCCGCCTCCTGTGGATCTTCAACAGGAGCCTACAGGGCCTTCCTGTTGACTGTCAACAGCAGGATGGGGACGGGGGATGGGGGATAGGGTATGGGGGATGGGGGATCGTGGACGGGGGATGGACGATGGAGAATCGAGATTGGAGAATGCTTTGGACACTCGATGGCCTGTCCCCTATCCCCTGTCCCCTATCCCTTCTTGGTTGCGGTCCACTTGCCTGTTGGGCCGTCGGTGAATTGAAGAGTGCCGCTCATCTTAGTGGCCGATTCGATGGTGCCGGTGTACGTGGCCTTGCGCTTCTGGTCCGCGTTTGTGAACTCGAATCCGAAGAGCGCCTTGTTTTCTTTGACCGTGCCGGTGATGTTGTATTGTCCGAGCGGCCCGTCATAAGAGCCGGTCAGGGTTTCTTTGTCCTGCTTGAACACGAAGGTCGGGTCTCCGTGGCCGCCGTTATCGAGATCGACCGAAAACTGCCACGTGCCCGAAATATCGACTGGAGCGGTCGCTCGAACTGCGACCACGACGGAGCTCGCCAACGCCAGGAAAACGATTACAGATTTACGCTTCATTGGTGTTCCCTTTCGACTCTGATTTCCGAAATTCGTAGTTCGAGAGTCAGATAAACTTCCGTTTGTCGCCTGTGATTCGAATCGTTCCCGCCTCGCGAAGCTGTTCGACAACCTAAAGTTTGTCGGACGATTATTGATTCCCGGCCCTCGAGTTCGAAGCTGCCATTGCTTCAAGCATCTTTCGCAATTCCTCTTCGGAGAACCACCGCCCTCTTACCATCACACCCGCTCGGCGAGAGGCGTTGTTTATGTCCGTCAGCGGATTGCCTTCGACCAGAATCAGGTCGGCGGCTTTTCCAACCGACACCACACCGAACTTGTCGGTCCGCAGGAACTCGGCGGCGTTCGTAGTTGCGGTTCGCAGGGCCTCATATGGACTCAAGCCGGCTGCCGTAAGCTCACGCAGTTCGTCGTGCAACGAAAAGCCCGGCACGACCGTAGGAACCGGCGTATCGGTCCCTGCCAACAACCTCACCCCCTGGTCGTGCAGACCCTTGACGAGCTTGCTCAACAAGTCCGCCTGCGCAAGAAACACCGGCGCTGTCTCTTTCTTGAATCGTCGAATGTAAGTGTTGTTGGCCGGCGCGAATCTCGTCGCCAGCGCCGGCGGGAGGTATTTCATCTCCGGCCGCTTCAACATTGCGTCGATATCCTGTAATTGAAGACCAATGCCGTGGTAGACCGTAAGTGTCGGGCTCACCCAAATTCCAGCCTTGGCAGTCGCTTCGGCAACGTACGGGATCCGGCTCGGTTGACCAGCAATCCAACGCAACCGCCCGGCCTGGTCCGGCGTGTCCGGGCGCGTCGGGGGCTTGAAGAAGAAGTACGCGTATAGATATTCCTCGGCGTGTGCGATTGCGTCTTGTTTCTCCTCGAACGCGGCCTCGATCCCGAGATTACGCGGCAGGTGGCCGATGACCCGCATGCCTTCACGTCGCGCGACTTCGAAAACTTTGTGATAAGCCTCGCGCGAAAAGTCTCCATGAATCTTGATTATGTCGTAGCCCGCTTTCTTTTGCGCGATCACCGCGCGCTCCACTTCTTCAGGCGTGGGCGTGGAGGCTGGAGCATTCGAAATGAACGGTCCGCTGGTATAGATTGCCGGGCCCAGGATTTCGCCGCGCGCGACTCGTTCTTTGAGCTGAAGAAAAACAGGCGCGCCGAACAGGTTCAAAACGGTGGTGACGCCGTTAGCTACAAACAAGCGCAACATCGCCGGGTTAACCTGCTCGTTGAAGACTTCGAAGTGAACGTGCATGTCGGCGAGACCGGGCATCAAGTACTTTCCTCGCCCGTCTACTCGAAGCGCTCCAGGCGGGACCTTGATTGCCGCGGCCGGGCCCAATGCCGAAATGAGACCGTCCTTCACGATGACGGTCTGCGCGGTGAGCACTCGTTCTGAATCCATAGGGACTACGTTGACGTTGATGAAAGCGACAACCTGTTTCTGCTTCGCTTGAAGTTGCTTCGCTTCCTCTGACATGGCGGGTCCCGTCGCGGAGTTTTGTGTGTCGCCCGCGAAATACAAAAAGGCTACTGGAAGCGCGCCGATCCCGAACACCAGCGCGAACAGACCGGCGCCCATCAACAGGAGTCGTTTGAATCTGATCAATCGGGTATTGCGAGGCTTCTTCAGCGGAATGTCCATCGAGACTCCCGGGGCGCAGCGGGCCGCGATCACGCCCGCTTCAACTGCGCCGCTACCGTTCTAGGAACTTTTGCTACGATGCTGACCTGCGGCCGACCAAATCGGCGACAAATCGCGATAATGGTGGTTTCTGGATTCCGGCGCAACAGCCGCAACCAAAATTCGAGATCAGCTTTCAACGCAGACATTTCATCCTCCGACTGGTTCAGGGTTCTCGGTGCTGAGTTCCAAACTCGGCACCCAGTTCCCGGGAGCGCGCGCCACGCGTACCTGATTACGAGACTGCGCATTCAAGCACGCGAGCCGCGTGCGCTCCCAGGCTACTCGCACCGCAGCGCGATCATTGGGTCGACTTTCGTCGCCCGGCGTGCTGGCACAAAACAGGCTCCCAGAGCCACTCCGGCCAGAATCACCGCCGTCGCCGCAAAAGTCCCGAAGTCTCTTGCGCCCACTCCGAACAGCAGGCTCTCCATCACTCGGCTCAACGCATAAGCGCCCGCCAGGCCGAGTGCGATGCCTCCTCCGACCAGCGCCATTCCTCGTCCGACCACCAGTTTCAAGACGTCGCTCATCTGCGCCCCAAGAGCCATTCGGACTCCGATCTCGTGCGAGCGCTGAGCCACCGAGTACGACACCACGCCGTAGACGCCTATTACCGACAATGCGAGCGCCGCACCGGCAAACACACCGAGAAGCAGCAGCACAAAACGTGGCTCTGAGAGCGAGTTGCTCACCAGGCTTTCCATGGTCATCACATTTGACACCGCAAGGTCACGATCCAACCCTTGAACCTCGGTTTGAACGGCCGCCGCTTGAGTCATCGGATCGCCGGAGGCCCGGACAACCAGACTCATGCCCCTTTCGGGATATTGCTGTTCGGAGAAATACATCGTCGGTCGCGCATCCTGATTCAGACCAAAAAACTTCACGTCCGACACGACTCCAACAATTTCGCGCCGGTCTTTACTGCCAAAAAGTAGCCGCTTGCCGAGCGGGTCTTCCCCGGGGAAATAGCGACGGGCCATCTCTTCGCTGATCAATGCCGTGCGCGGGGAGTCGGCGCTATCGGCATCGGAGAACACTCGGCCCTTGAGCAGTCGGATCCCCATCGCGCGGAAGTAATCGGGAGTCACCTTGGCGTAATGCGCGACCGGCTCGCGGTTCGGTTCAGGTTGCGGCTGCCCTTCGATCAAGAACGAGCTGTCCGTTCCTCCGCCGCTGAGAGGCAGGGTTGAAACGGATCCCGCCGCTTCAACGCCAGGCAATGCGGAAACGCGATCCACGAGCTGTTTGAAGAAGGCGGCCGTCTTCGCTCGTTCAGAATAACGAGTCCTCGGCAGTCCTACATCAACTCGCAAGAGGCCCTCCGGATTGAAGCCAGGGTCGACCTGTTGAAGGTTCAGGAAACTCTTGATCAACAGCCCGGCTCCCACCAACAACATCAGCGCGAGTGACACTTCAGACACGACCAGGGCGGCTCGAACCCTGTTGCCGCGCGATGAAGACCTGACATCGCGGCCGCCTTCTTTGAGTGCGCTGTCGAAGTTCGTTTTCGACGACAACAATGCCGGAGCGAGTCCAAAGGCGAGCCCGGTCAGCAACGCAACGCCCAGCGTGAATCCAAGGACGCTTCTGTCGACCGCGATCTCCTCGAGCCGCGGTGTGCCCTTCGGGGCGAAGCTCACCAACACATCGACCATCCAGAATGCAACCAACATCCCAAACGCACCGCCGACCCCGGCCAGCACTACGCTCTCGGTCAGATGTTGTCGAATCAATCGACCGCGGCTGGCCCCAAGCGCCGCGCGAATCGCAACTTCTTTCTCGCGAGTCGCCGCGCGCGCCAACAGGAGATTCGCTACGTTGGTGCACGCTATGAACAGCACAAGCGCGACCGCTCCGAGCAGCACAAGCATCGGAAGGCGAACATTGCCCACAAGCTGTTCGTGAAGAGGCACGAGTGTCGTCCCGACTCCGTCGTTTGAGTCTGGGTATTGCTGCGCTGTTCGCGCGGCGAGAGCGCTCATTTCAGCTCGAGCCGCGTCCAGCGACACGCCATCCTTCAGTTTTGCAATGACGCGAAGGATTACGCATCCGCGATCGCACCCTTTTAGTCCGTCCAGGAGTGGACCGGCGGTCGTCCAGATTTCAGTTGCGTTCAGCAATGGAAATGTGAACCCACGCGGCATCACGCCGATCACGCCGTAGCTTTCACCGCCGAGCGTGATGCTCTTGCCGATGATCGACGCATCTGAACCGAAGCGCCGCTGCCAGAGCCGGTGACTCAACACAGCCACGCGCCCGCTGCCCGGGCGGTCTTCCTCTGCGGTGAAACCTCGGCCGAGAGCCGGCGCTACTCCCAGCATCGAGAAGGTGTCGTAAGAAACGGCGGCGCCTTGAAGGTCTTCGGGTTCATCCCGTCCAGTCATCGTCGGGCCCCACCCGAGCAGCCCGGCAACGTTATCGAACGATTGCGGCTGCTCTCGCCAGTCTCTCAGGTCAGCGGGGGAAGCCCACTCGCGCTCGGGACCACCGCGCTGCTGGTGGTTCTCCCATATCATCACCAGTCGCTGGGGATCCCGATACGGCAGCGGACGAAACAGCACCGAATTCACCACGCTGAAGATCGCCGAGTTCGCGCCTATCCCCAGCGCGAGAGCCAGCGCCGCGACGGCCGTAAACGACCTGTTCTTGTAGAGCATCCGAAATGCGTATCGCACGTCTTGCCAAACAGTTTCCATAATTCCTCACTTTTCGGTTCCGGCCCGTTCTGGCAAGGGTTTGGCGGGAGGGTGGACTTGTCCCCGCTGTCTCCAGGCCAAGTCCAAGTCAAAAGACAGGAGCGGGAACAAGTCCCTCTTCCCGACCGAACCCTTGTCAGACCTTAAACCGCAACCCTAAACCCGGAACTCGGAATTGAGCTCCTGGGAGCGCGCGAGGCTCGCGTGCTTGATTACGAGAGTGCGGATTCAAGCACGCGAGCCGCGTGCGCTCCAAGGCTACTCGTACCTCAACGCCGCCATCGGATCGACTTTTGTCGCGCGCCTTGCGGGTATGTATCCGGCCACAACCGCCACCCCGAGCATCACGAGTACCGCAAGACAGATCGAAACTGGATCCACCGGACTCAGTCCAAAAAGCAGGCTCGAGGCCAGACCAGTGATGCCGAGCGCCGCAATCAGACCTACTGCTACTCCCGCACCTGCCAGAACCAATGTCTCGCGGAGAATCAGCCACATCACATCACGAGGCTCGGCGCCAAGCGCCACACGGATGCCGATTTCGTTTGTGCGCCCGGCTACCGTGAACGACATGATTCCATAGAGCCCGATGCACGCCAGCAACAGCGCCAGGAGGCCAAAGAAACCCGAGAGCAAGGCCATGAGGCGCTCCCGAAGAAGTGAGTTCTCGACCTGGCTTCTGAATACCCCGGAGGTAACGACAATTGCCGGGTTGATCTCGTTGATCGCCCGCTTCACCGCCGGAAGGATCATAGCTGGATCCGAGCTAGAGCGAAGCACGAGCTGAGTGAATTCGCCGGCGTGTTCATTCTGAGACATCGGGCGAAAGAAGACGGGTTCGACGTCCTCTCGCAGGTCGCGGTATTTCGCATCTTTTGCCAATCCGACGATCTCGTAGAGCGTCTTCGGATCGCTCGGTGTTGCCTCGACCCAAAACCTCCTGCCGATCGGATTCGTCCCGTTGGTGAACTGGCGCGCAAACGATTCGTTCACAATCGCCACTCTTGGCGAATTCAAAGCGTCGCGCTCATCGAAGTCCCTTCCGGCTGAGAGCGTGGTTCCAAGGGTCTCGAAATAAGCCGGGCTGATCACGCTGATGTAGGAATTGGTTCCTTGCTCCGGCTCTGAGCCCTCCATCCATACTTTGTTCGACCATGAACTTCCACTCAAAGGAATGACGTTCGTTTCAGCGGCCGCTTCAACGCCTGGAACACTGCGAACTCGATCAAGCAACTCCTTCTTGTACGAGAGACGGCGATCGGGAGGGATCTTCATATCCCCCGGGTTAACGTACATGACCAGAAGTCCGTCTTGTTGGAAGCCCACCTGGAGCGTCATAAGCTTTTGCAAGCTGCGAGAAAACAAGAGAGCGCCGACGGCCAGCACGAGCGATAGTGCGATTTGCGATACTACGAGCACGCGCCGCAACCCGAATCGTTCGCGATTCGCCGTTAGCCCGCGTCCGCCGGCCTTCAGGACGTCGTTGGGCGACAGCCGCGTGACTCGAACAGCGGGCGTCAACCCAAATAACGCGCAAGTTAGAATCGCAACACCGGTCGTGAAGGCCACGACATGCCAATCGGTTTCGAGCGCTACGAATAAGGGGTTTCCTTCGGTGCTGACGAACGAGACAATGAAGCTGCTCAAGTCCCCGGCGATCAAGACGGCGAGAGCGGCTCCGGCGGAAGCAATCAACAAACTTTCGACCAGCAACTGTCTGATTAACCGCGCACGCGAAGCTCCGAGCGCGAGTCGCACGGCAATCTCGCGTTCACGCGCACTGGCGCGCGCCAGCATGAGATTAGCCAGGTTCGCACACGCTATCAGTAACACCAGTCCGGCAATTGCCAACAATAACCACAGCGGGTTTCCATACTCCTCCCGCAACTGAGAAACACCGCTTCCCACGGGCACCGCCGTGAGTTTGAACGCCAGATAGCTCTTCACGTCTTCAGCCGGGTAGTTAGGCGTGAGCGATTTCGCAAAGACTCCGCTTGAGATTGCATCCAGACTTGCGCTTGCCTGCTCCGGCGACCAACCCGGCTTCAATCGACCCACGATCGAAAGCCACCAGTGGGTTCCGTCGCCGAGCCTGGCGTCCTCCCCGAAGAGGACCGGTTGCGCGCAGATCGGAAGAGCTACATCGAACGACTGACCAACCTCGAGGCCGAAGAAACTGGCGGGCGTCACACCGAGGATTTCAAACGGATGCCCCTCGAGCTTCACCGTCCTCCCAACGATCGACGGGTCGCCCCCGAATTCGCGCTGCCAGAACGAATAGCTGATGACGGTTCGCGGAGAACCGCAACCTCGCTGGTCTTCCTCATCTGTAAACCCGCGGCCCAGGATCGGCTGGACTCCAAGCGTGTTGAAGAAATCGCCGCTCACCCATAGCGTTTGCGCGAAACGGGCCTCGCCTCCCGACGCGAGATTGACCCAGCGATCCGTTGCCCACGCAAAAACGCTTGAGAACGATTGTTGATTGTCTCGAATCTGCTCCCACAGCGGATATGTCGCCGTGGCATGCCAACTGGACCAGCTTCCACGTGCTCGGGTCATATCGACGATTCGGGCTTCGAACAGTTCTTGCGGGTTCTTCACGGGCAGCGTGCGCAGCCGAACCGCATTTATCAATTGAAAGATCGCCGTGTTGGCGCCGATACCCATCGCCAGCATCAACACCGCGACTGCGGTGAAGCTGAGGTTCTTGCGCAGCAGCCGAACGCTATAGCGGAAATCCTGCCAAAGAGTGTTCATCAGATCTCCTGATTACGGTTCCCGGTTCCGGGTTCCCGGTTTCGAGCTCCTAGTTCTTCTGGTAAGGGTCCGAACCCTTACCAGACCTTAAACCGGGGACTTCTTTAACCCGGAACCCTGGACCCGGAACCGAATTCACTCATACCTAAGCGCGACCATCGGATCGACCTTCACCGCTCGCCGCGCTGGCACCAAACAGGCTGCCAGAGCCACTCCTATCAGCAGGGCTGCAACAACCGCGAAAGTGCCGGGATCGGTTGGGGTGACTTCAAAGAGCAGAGTGGACATCAAGCGTGTCAGAAGCAGTGACGCGACCACTCCTATGGCGACGCCGGCCAGAGCGAGCAGCAACCCGCTTCCGCCGACGAGCTTCAGCACGTCCGATCCGCGCGCACCCAGCGCCATGCGAATCCCGATCTCGTGCGTGCGCTGTGTGACTGAATAGCTGATCACGCCGTAGATCCCAACCGCGGCCAGCACGAGAGCGACTCCCGCGAAGACGGTAAGCAGGAGCATATTGAATCGGCGGCCGGCAACCGATTCCGCCAGAAGTTCCTCCATGGTCTTTACTTCCGAGACAGGCAAGTCCTTATCGACCGCTTGAATCTCAGTTTTCACCGCCTGGAGCGGGCCGGCCGGCCCTGTCGCAGTACGAACGACAAGGCTCATCGAAGTCGCTCCCGTTTGAGCATAGGGCCAGTAGACCTCGGGCTGCGCAGCGGAATCCAGGCCCAGTTGTTTGACGTCTCCGATGACTCCGATGATTGACATCCACGACTCTCCGTCGTCGAACGTGATCCGCTTGCCGATCGGCTCTTCATCGGGGAAGTAGATGCGTGCGAGGTTCTCATTGATGATGGCTACCTTGAGCGATTCACTGTCATCCCTGTCGGAAAAGTCGCGCCCTTTGACGAAGGGTATCGCGAGCGTTTCGAAATAGCGCGGGCTGACGCTGCGAGTGTAAACGATCCTGATGTCGCCCGGCTCAGGTTCGGGACGTCCTTCAACGCGGAGGTCCGAGCCTGAAATGCTGAGCATCAGGGGCAGGCCGGTGGTCACACCCGCCGAACGAACTCCGGGGAGGGATTGGATTCGATCCAGCGTCTCCTTGAACAGGGCGGCCTGCTGACGAGCCTCAGGATACCTGGACGGCGGAAGCGATATGTTCATAGCCAGCACATTGTCCGGATTGAATCCCAGGTTCATTTGTTGAAGCCGCAAGAAGCTTTTGATCATCAGACCGGCGCCGATCAGCAGAACGAATGAGAGCGCAACCTCGGCGACCACCAGCAGGCTTCGAATTCGTTTTCCGCCTACCGTGCCCATCGAACCTCTGGAGCCTTCTTTGAGCGTTTCGTTCAGATTGGGCGTTGACGCTTGAATCGCGGGGATCAGCCCCGACACTATTCCGGTTGCGAGCGAGACCGCCAGAGCAAAGCCAAAGACTCTGGCATCGAGGGCAACTTCATCCAACCGCGGAATATCCGGCGCGACGGCGATCATCGCATCCATCGTCCAAAGGGCAAGCAGCAGGCCGAGCCCGCCGCCAGCTAAAGAAAGGAGCACGCTCTCTGCCAGCAACAGGCGTAGAATTCGCATCCGGCTGGCGCCGAGCGCACTGCGAATAGCAAATTCCTTCTGTCTTGCGGCGGCGCGCGCGATCAAGAGGTTTGCGATGTTGGCGCAGGCGATGAGGAGCAGAAAACCTACGGCTCCCAGCAACACCAGCAAGGCCGGGCGGATGTCCTTGGTCGTCTGCTCGTGGGTCCCTACAAGGCTTATTCCGATTCCGGGGTTAGTATCGGGATATTGTTGTTCGAGCCGTCCTTCGATGGTCGTCATTTCGGCTCGCGCTTGATCAAGTGTCACTCCGTCTTTGAGCCGGCCAATGCTGAAGAATGAATAGTTTCCTCGCCGAGTTTCTTCGCTGGTCGCTGCGAGCGGAATGTAGAGATCTATGGGGCCGCTCTGCACCTTTCCGAGATAGCTGAATCCGACGGGAAACTGAAATCCGGCAGGCATCACGCCGACAACCGTGTAGGATTGATTGTTCAGCGTCAGGGCCTGATCTACAACACCGGGCGCTGCGCCAAACCTCCGCTGCCACAGGCGTTCGCTGAGAATCACAACACGATTGGCCCCTTCCTTATCTTCTTCCGGCAGAAATGTCCGTCCCAGCATCGGCTTTGCGCCGAGCATTGAGAACAGATTTGCGGATGATCGAACAACTGGAAACCGCTCAGGCTCACCCGCGCCGATGAGGTTCATGCTCGCGAACGAATACGCCGAGATCTCCTCGAATACATGGTTTTGATCCACCCAATCGCGAAAGTTGGCAAAGGACACCGGCATCTCATACATCCCGCGTTCGGGGCTTTCTTCCCAGATGGTCACGAGCCGATCGGGTTCTTGGTAAGGAAGCGGGCGAAGCAGGACCGCATTGACAACCGTAAAGATCGCAGTGTTGGCGCCGATCCCTAATGCCAGGGCAATAAGCGCCATAGCCGTGATGCTCTTGTACCTAAGAAACGCCCGCAGACCTAAGCGCAGATCTTGAATCAAAGTTTCCATCGTTGAAATTCCTGGTTTCTGGTTTCCGTTTCTAGTTTCTCGCTGTTCCCTCTTGTCGCCACGCGGCGACTAAAAGCTTTAGACCAGAAGCTAAAACCCAGAACCTACTCATACCGCAGCGCGACCATCGGGTCTACCTTCACCGCTCGCCTTGCTGGCACCAAACAGGCTGCCAGAGCCACTCCTATCAGGATTATCGGAGTGGCGACGAACGTAATCGGATCGGTAGCAGTTACGCTGAACAGCAAGCTCGTCATCACTCGCGTCAATGCATATGCTCCCGCGAGCCCCACCGCCACTCCGATGAGCGCGGTTGTCATGCCTTGCCCGACGACGAGAGCCAGCACGTCGCGACCCTGCGCGCCAAGCGCCATCCGCAGGCCGATCTCACCCGTTCGCTGGGTGACGACGTAAGCCATCACGCTGTATATGCCGATCGCCGCCAGAACGAGCGCGACACCTGCAAACAGACCGAGCAACAACAAGGTGAACCGCTGGTTTGAGATCGAGCTCGAGACGACGTCTTCCATGGTCTGGACGCTCGCGACCGGCTGGTCCTTGTCGATCGCAATCACGCGACTGCGGACGGCATTGCTCAAAGCGAGCGGCGGGCCTTCGGTGCGCACCACAACCGCCATCGCGAGCTGGGGTCGTTGATAAGACGAAATGTAAAAGCCTTCGGCGGGTGAACTGTCGAGTCCGCGCTGCCGCACGTCTCCCACCACACCGACGATCTCGCGGGCCTGCGTCTGGACTCCCCCGAGGAGAATTCGCTTGCCGATCGGGTCTTCATCGGCAAAGAACTTTCGCGCGAAGCTCTGATTGATGATCACAGTGACCGGTCCGGTCTCATTGTCCTGCTCGGCGAAGAAGCGGCCCTCGAGCAGCGGGATTCCAAGAGTCCGAAAGTAATCCGGGCTGACTATTCCCACCGACACGATCGGGCGCTCGGGCAGCGGCGGAACTGCCCGGCCATCGATGGCGATCGGGGTCCGCGCGTCAGCGCCGCTGAGCGGCAGGGCCTGAGTTGCGCCCGCCGAAATGACTCCCGGAAGGCTGCCCAGCTCCTCATTCAGCCTCCGGTAAAACGCGGCTCGCTGAGTTGGCTGCGCATATCGTGAAGCGGGGAGGTTAATATTGGCTACGAGCAGGTGAGCTGGATTGAAGCCCGCGTCGACGCTTTGCAAACGAACAAAGCTCCGGATCAGAAGCCCTGCCCCGATCAGCAGGATAACGGCGAGCGCGACTTCGGTCACCACGAGCAGGCTCCGAATCCGAGCGCGGCGCGAACCGCCGCCTGAGCCGCGAGCCGTGTCCTTGAGCGCCTCATTCAAATCCGCTTTCGATGCCTGAAGCGCAGGCGCCAATCCAAAGGCCACGCCGGTCACCACCGCAATCAGGAGCGTAAACCCGAGTACTCGCGCATCAACGCTGATCTCCGCGGCTCGCGGTATGTTTCCCGTCGCCGCCGACACCAGCAGGTCGACACCCCAGCTCGCGAGCGCCACCCCGAGCGCGCCGGCCATCAAGGCGAGCAACACGCTCTCAGTCAGAAACTGACGAATCAACCGAGCCCGACTTGCTCCGAGCGCGGCGCGCACCGCAATCTCCTTCTGCCTTCCCGCGGCCTTCGCCAACAGAAGGTTGGCTACATTCGCACACGCGATCAGCAAGACAAATCCAACAGCGCCAAGCAATATGTATAGAGTCGGCCGCACACCCTGGGTCACGACTTCAGGCAGCGGGACTGCGAGCAGCCCGAACGCAAGATCGAGTTGGACTGAACTGCTTCTATTCGCCGCAATGCTTTCGACGTCGGCTTGAGCCTGCTGTCTTGTGATGCCGGGCTTTAACCTGGCGACCACACTCAGATAGCCTGCCCCGCGCTCGACTGCGTCGCGGTTCAGGAAGCTCGGTTCAAACACCCGAGGGATCCAGGCGTCGATTTGTCCACCCGGAAAATTGAAACCCGCGGGCATGATGCCCACGACCGTGTAGCTCAACGAGTCCAAAGTGATCGCTCTGCCGACGACATCGGGCGCCCCGCCGAATTGCCTTTGCCACAAGTTGTGACTTAGGATGACGACGTGCGGACCGCCCGCCTTGTCCTCTTCCAACACGAAGTTCCTGCCCGAGACCGGGTTGACCCGGAGAACATCCAGGACGCCAGAAGACACTCTTGCAACCGCCAACTGAAGGGGCTCGTCGATCCCGGTGAGATTGGCCGAGTCACCGGTATACGCGCCGGCCTGTTCGAATACCTGGTTCTGTTCGCCAATGGCCGTGACTAGCTGAATCGAGAGGCTGGTCTGATTCAGTCCGCGCTCCGGCGCGCTGGCGAACACCCGCATTATGCGATCAGGCTCGGCATAAGGCAGCGGTCTCAACAACACCGCGTTGACCACGCTGAAGATTGCGCTGTTGCCGCCGATTCCCAGCGCCAACGCGATGATCGCCACCGAAGTGAAGCCGGGGCTTCGGCGCAACATTCGAGCGCCATAGCGAAGATCTTGTAGGAAAGTTTCCATGGGTGAGCCTACCTCTTGACCGCGAAGACGTGTTGTTGCCCGCGAATTACAATAATCCCGTCCGAAACCGCTGGAGTTGCCATCAATGGTTCGCCCATGCGATTGGTTGCCAGTAGTTCGTAGACCGGTCCGGCTTTGACAACAAAGACCTCGCCGTCTTCGCTGGCAAAATAGAGGTGGCCGTTCGCCGCAATGGGAGACGCGCTGAAGGTGCTGCCTTCTCGCCCGATTCGATGAACGTAAATCTGTTCGCCGGTTTTGGCGTCGTAAACCGTCAGCACTCCATTGTCGTTACAAACATAGAGGTGCTCGCCGTACACAATCGGCGTCGGCGTGTACGGGCTGCCGCGCTTCTTGCGCCATGCGACGCTGGCACTTGCTTCCTGGTCAGTCGGGAGCGAGATATCGCCGCTCGCGTTCGGACGCACCACATAGAACTCACGACCTCGTGGGTTCCCCCCACTGAGATAGAAGAGATCGTGCGCGATGACCGGCGATGGCACTTTGACCTCGCAACCATCCAGCAGCCGCCAGAGCTCTTTGCCGGTCATCGGATCGTAGCCCCGGTAGTACTTCGATCCGCTGGTGATCAATTGAGTTCGGGTCTTGCCCTCATAGATGACCGGGGTGCTCCAGGAAGGAAGCTCATCGCGCGGCGTGAACCACATTCGCTTGCCGTCCTTCAGGTTGAAAGCCGCGATGAATGAGTTCTTCTGTATGTCACACTGCACGATGACAAGGTCCCGGTAGATGGCCGGTGAGCTGGCGTAGCCCCACGACAGGTCGGGCTGTCCGGCGTAGCCGGGATCCAGGACGCCGAGATCTTGCTTCCATTGCAGCCTGCCATTTATGTCGTAGCAGTAGAGTCCCTCGGAGCCGAATGAGGCCACGACCACTCGCCCGTCAGTCGCAGGCGTCGAATTAGCCTGAGTAGCCTTGACGTGACGTTTGACTCTCGGCACACCTTCGTAAGCGGTTCGCGACCAAATGACCTTGCCCGTGCGCTTGCTCAGGCAGTAGACGCGCCACTGATGTCTTGATTGATCATTGGCCGGGTTGATGTCGTCGTCCTTGGGATTGTAGATACTGGACGTAGCGCTGCTGATGGCAGTCGTCACGAAAACGTGGTTACCCCACACGACCGGGCTTGAATGCCCAAGCCCGGGGATCGAAGTCTTCCAGAGAATGTTGATTGATCTTTCCGCGTCCCAGCTGACGGGCAGGACCTGCCCGTCGGCGATGCCCGAAGCGTGCGGGCCGCGAAATGAAGGCCAGTTCTCTGCGCGCGCCGTAACCGCAACGCCGAGCAGCAACCATAGCGCGAATACCTTCCCGCTGGTTGTGTGAGTTTCCATTTCTCTTTTCGACAAAATAGGCAATCGCAAATCGGCAATACGTCAGTGTTTCTCGAGCCGTATCGAGCCGTCCCCGGTCTTCAGAGAAAGCAACTTGCCGCCGCCGTTGATCTGCCCGTGAACTTCTCGCTTTCCCGCGCGACCCGAAACTGTTACTGGCATATCGAAGTCGATGCTTCCATCGCTCGTACGCAGCTCGACGTCTGCGGCTATGGTTGCGGGCACGCGCAAGGTCAAGTTGCCGTCGCCGGTGTTGAGCCGCCAATTGGATTCCAGTTTCGAGCCCTCATTCGCAACGGCGTCGATACCGCCGTCGCCGGTCTTGACGTCCAGCACGTCGAAACGTCCGTTGATCCGAACGCGGCCGTCTCCCGTCTCCGCCCGCAAGGAGCCGTCGACCCCGGTGAGATCGATGCGCCCGTCTCCGGTATGCAGGGTCAGGTCCCCTCGCACGTTTCGCATATCGATATTGCCGTCGCCGGTATCGGCCTTCAGCATACCTTCGAGGTCCGAGAGTTTGAGATTGCCGTCCCCGCTTCGCAAAAGGATCGACCCGTTCACGCCTTGCACACCTACGTTGCCGTCTCCTGTATGCAAGTCGAGATCGGCAGTCCGCGGGACTTTGATCTCAATATCGACTCGTCTGTTACCCCAGTTCATCTGAAAAACGTGTCGGGGGAATCGGATTTCGATATCGATCTGGTCGCCGGTCTGGCGGTCAACGATGTTGATGCCGTCCCCGCCGATCTTCCACCCCTGGGTGGTGATTCGCGCCTCGACTGTCGCGCCTTCCCACGCGGTGACTTTGATGTTTGCGTCGCTCGTTTCGACTCGAAGCTTCGCGGTACGTTCCAGGTTAAAGGTCTTGGTCCACTGGTCCGTCTGAGCGGACGGGAGAACCGCCAGGACAATCATGCAGAATCTCAAGATCATGGGTTATTCCTCCCAACGTCCGACAAACTTTAGTTTGTCGATCATTCGCGATGTCCGACAAACTTCAGTTTGTCGATTATTCGCGATCCTACGATTGTCGCATCAAAGACAAGCTGAAGCTTGTCGGACAAGATCACTCGCACCTCAATGCTTCCATCGGGTCCACTTTTGCGGCACGCCGCGCCGGCAGATAGCACGCAGCCACCGCAACCGCTGAAAGCAGCCCCGCAATTACAACGTACGTTATTGGATCTGTAACGCTGACGTTGAATAGAAGGCTGGTCATGAATCGAGACAATCCGAGGGCGCCCGCGACGCCTATCGCAAGCCCAATCAGCGCCGGCGCCATCCCCTGTCCAACCACCAGCCTCAACACGTCGCGCTGTTCGGCGCCCAACGCCATCCGAATCCCGATCTCGTGAGTTCGCTGGCTGACTGAGTATGAAATCACACCGTAGATTCCGGCGGCAGCAAGCGCCAGCGCGATGCCCGCAAAACTGGCGAGCAGCAAGGTGCTGAACCGCTGAACAATCATCGTATCCGCCAGCACCTCCTCCATGGTCTTCACCCTGATCACCGGCTGATTTGGGTCCACCGCCCACACCGCGGCGCGGACCGCGCTTGCGAGGCCTTCAACGCCGCCCGCCGAGCGCACCACAAGGTTGATCGAACGCGCATCCTCGGCCAGCAACTCCCTCAGGGTTACACCGACCCTCGTCCTGATCGGCTCACCAAACTGGAGATGCGGCACGTAGAGCGTGGGCCTCGGCGGAGTGTCCAGTCCTCGCAACCCTACATCGCCCACGACTCCGACCACGGTCATCCACGGCGATCCAAATTCCTTGTTGCCCCATTTGATTCGGCGCCCAAGCGGGTCTTGATCCGGCCAATACCGTTTCGCCAGCGAGTCGCTGACGATCACCACAGGAAGCGCGCCGTCTATGTCTCGCTCGTTGAATTCACGGCCCGCCACGGTCGGGATTCCGAGCGCGCGGAAGAAATGAGGACTCGCTTGCTGCGAGACTATCGACACCGTCTGGTCACCGGAGACCGGAGAATCAATCGTGTAGCCAAAGGCGGTTGTGGATCCGCCGTACGGCAGCGCGGTGACCGTGCCGGAGAAGTCGATGCTGGGCACCGCCTCGACTTGCTCGAGCAGTTGGCGGTGGAACGCAATCACCTGCTCCGGCTGAGAATACTTCTGCCTTGGAAGGCTTATGTTCATCGTGAGCACGTTCTCGGGCTTCAGCCCGGGATCGACTGCGCGAAGCCTGAAGAAGCTGTTGATAAGCAACCCCGCGCCGACCAACAACACAAACGCGAGAGCCATTTCCGAAACGACCAGCAAATTGCGAGTCCGACTCCGGCGCAGGCTCCCCGAACTGCGCCCGCCTTCCTTGAGCGCGTCGTTGAGATCCGGCTTTGACGCTTGAAGCGCCGGCGCGGAGCCGAAGATCAGACCGGTGAGAATGGACGCCGCGAACGTGAACAGCAACACCCGGCCATCGAGCCCGATCGATCTCGCGCGCGGCACGGATGTCTGTTGGGCCACCGCCGACAGGAACTCGATTCCCCAAAGCGCGAGCAGCAGTCCCGCCGCGCCGCCCGCAAGCCCGAGAACAACGCTCTCGATCAACATCTGTCTGACGAGCCGCCATCGGCTGGCTCCCAGAGCGACACGGACCGCAATCTCACGTTGACGCGCCGCCGCGCGGGACAGCATCAGGTTCGCGACGTTGGCACAGGCGATCAGAAGAATGAAAGCGACCGCGCCAAGGAAAATAAGAAGCGGCTTCCTGAGATCTCCGACGATCTCCGAGTGCAGGGGAAAGATCGCTGCGCCGGTCCCCTCGTTTGACTTCGGGTACTCCCGCTCGAGCTGCGACGCAATGGTTGCCATCTCAGAGCTCGCCTGATCCATCGAGGCACCCGGTTTCAAGCGGCCCACCACTTTCAGATAGTGGCTGTTGCGGAGCGTGAGTTCCTCGGGCGTGAAGACAAGCGGAGTCCAGACCTCCGAATCCTCATTCAGAGGCAACTGGAATTCGGCCGGCATCACTCCGACCACCTCGTAATCCTGGTTGTTAAGGGTAATCGAGCGTCCGACAACCTCCGGATCGCCGCCAAAGCGGCCCTTCCATAGATGATTGCTTATGACTACAACTCTCGGATGACCGGGCTGGTCTTCGTCGTTTAGGAACAACCGCCCGGCCTCGGGTTGGACGCCAAGCAATTGAAAGAGTCCGGCCGATACGCGAGCGGCACGAATGCGTTCGGGTTCGGCCATCCCGGTCAGGTTTACGCTTCCACCGGCGTGCGCAGCCATCTGTTCAAAGACCTGGCTCCGGTTTCTCCAATCGAGGTAATTCCCGGCCATCACCGACTCGTGATCCCCGCCCTTTTTCAGATCGCGTTCCCATACCGCCACGAGCCGATCCGGATGGGCAAAAGGCAGGGGCCTGAATAGAACGGCATCGACCACGCTGAAGATTGCGGTGTTCGCCCCAATTCCCAATGCGAGCGCGAGAATCGCAACCGCGGAGAACCCGGGATTCTTTAACAGCAAGCGAATGGCAAAGCGAAGGTCTTGCCCGAGATTGGCCATCAATTACCTCCTCGCAATTGCGTTAGCCCTGTTCAGCATTACCGTGTCTTCGTCCTTTGCGTCTTTGGCGGTCTTGGCGTCTCTGCGCGAAACCCTGTCTGTGGTCTCCTGTGTCATAAGCCCCTCCGCCCCGATTCGAGGCTTAATCCGTTTACCAATCGCCGTGCCATCTCACAGGAGCCCTCAGGTTGTTGAAACGTCAGGGTTTGACGCCGAGTCTAAGGTTTCAGATTTCCATTTACTGGTCGCTTTCGGGATGGCTGATTCCCGCAAGCGCGAATGCCTCCATTCGACCGGCAAACCCACATTATTCTTGACTTCCCCGCTATCAATCGGAACAATGCACCAAACCAATTGACTTGCGTGGGATGAGAATACGGCAGATCTGAGGATTCCTGTGGAAGGCGACAAGGACAACTACTGAGTTCGCGGCCCCGCTCCATCCCGTGCGCCAACGAAGCGCATACGAGAAGCCTTCCGTGTTGAGCAGGATCCAAGCGCTGTGTACCACGCACATTAATCAAATTCAGCTTCTGTGGGACACAGGGGGACAGCGAAAATGACTGGAGATGCAAGGTTCAAGAGCCGGGCCGACAGAGGTCCGTCCTCGTTCAAGTTCAATCAAAGACCAGGGGCATTGATGATTCTGTTCGCGCTTTTCGCGGCGGCGTTGCTGGTCGCGGCGCCGGCTTCAACCCAGGTTTCTGAAAGCGCCAGAGCGCAACGGACTGAGCTGTATCAAGGACGGCAAGCGGTCGCAAGCGAAGTGTTGGTGAAGTTCCGCGACTCCGCTACCCGGGACGGCATCGGCCGGGCGGCGCAGGACGCCGATGTTGAATTAGACGAAGAAATCGCCGGACCCGGAATCCGGCTGTTTCGCTCGCGCAGCAAAGATGTCGCAACGCTGATCGCGGAATTGTCGGCTCGCCCGGATGTTGCCTATGCAGAACCAAACTACATCCTCTTCGCCGATCTGATCCCCAATGATACGAGTTTCGGGAGTCTATGGGGGTTGAGGAACACAGGGCAGGTCATTGGGGGCGTGGCAGGCACGGCGGGCGCCGACATCAGCGCGACGCCGGCCTGGGACATTACGACGGGTTCGCGCGCAAACGTAGTCGGAGTCGTTGACACTGGCCTCGACTACAACCATCCCGATCTGGCCGCTAACGTGTGGTCGGCTCCATCTGCTTTTACCGTAACCATGGGCAGCACTACGATCAATTGCCCGGCTGGTTCTCACGGCTTTAACGCGATTACCAACACCTGTGACCCATTGGATGACAACAACCATGGCACGCACTGCTCAGGGACCATCGGCGCTGTGGGGAACAACGGCGTTGGAGTCGCGGGAGTGAACTGGACGGCCAGCATCATGGGGCTCAAGTTCCTGAGCGCGAGCGGCAGCGGCAGCACCGCCAATGCAATAAAGGCCATCGAGTTTGCGATACAAGCGAAGCAGATATTCGGGGTCGATGCGAATGTGCGGGTGCTCTCGAATAGCTGGGGCGGCGGAGGTTTCTCACAGGCGCTGCTGGATGAGATCAACAAAGCCAACACTAACGATATGCTGTTCGCCGCCGCTGCGGGGAATAATGCGAGCAACAACGATCTGACTCCTTTCTATCCGGCCAGCTACAACGCCCCGAACGTAATGGCCGTAGCAGCAACCACTAACCGGGATCAACTCGCTTCCTTTTCCAACTTCGGGGCCACCAGCGTCGACCTGGGAGCACCGGGCTCAAACATCCTGTCAACCGTCATAGGCAACAGCTACGCGTTCTTCAGCGGGACCTCGATGGCAACGCCGCACGTTTCGGGAGCGGCCGCCTTGGTGCTTTCAGAATGCCCGTCGCTTGACACCGCTGCTTTGAAGAGCAACCTGCTGGCCAACGTCGATCCGCTTGCTTCGTTATCCGGCAAAGTTGCCACCGGCGGACGCCTGAACGTCAACAAGGCGCTGCTCGGATGCGGCTCCGCGCCCGCGCCCGACTTCTCTCTGTCGGCGAGTCCGTCTTCCCGGACGGTGGCGCCGGGGGCAGGCACGAGCTATGGCGTAACTGTGACTTCTTCGGGAGGATTCACCGGAACAGTCACCTTCAGCGCCAGCGGGCTGCCCGGCGGGGCCAGCGCCAGCTTCACTCCGGCTTCGGTCGCCGGGTCGGGGTCTTCAACGATGAATGTAACCACCGACAGCACGACTCCTGTCGGCAGCTATACATTGACCATAACCGGCACCAGCGGAAGTCTTGTGCACAGTGCGTCGGTAACGCTGGTTGTTGCCAACGGGGACTTCTCGCTTTCGGCGACGCCGGCCTCTCGAACGGTCGCGCGAAGGCAAAGCACGACCTACACGGTCACGGTTACGCCAACCGGCGGGTTCAGCGGAACAGTTGGATTCACGGTTAGCGGATTGTCAGGAGGCGCGACGGCGAGTTTTAGTCCGACTTCTGTTAACACCTCCGGCAGCACTACGATGACGGTGACCGCTGGAAATGGCAGAGGCACATCCACGTTGACGATAACGGGCACAAGCGGGAGCTTACAGCACACCACCTCGGTGACGCTGACTGTCTCCAAGTGAGCGTCAGGGCTCGGGCCTGCAAATTCTGTAATTCGCGCACTCCTGTGCGTATCGCAGAATTGCAGGCCCGATCCGGTATCCTGCAATTGCCCTGGTGTTCGTGCCTCTGCGTCTTTGCAGGCCTTTGCGTCTTTGCGCGAAACCCGACCCGCGATTCCCATCCCATCAGCTCACGGGGACTATTCATATCTCAACGCTACCATCGGATCCACTTTCGTTGCCCGTCGAGCCGGCACAAAACAGGCCGCCAGAGCCACTCCTGCCAAAAGCGCCGACACAGCGACAAATGTCACAGCGTCGGTCGAGCTAGCACCATAGAGCAGGCTCGCCATGAAGCGGGTCAACGCGAATGCCGCACCTGCTCCGAAGCCCACGCCGGCAAGGGTCAGCTTCAGACCCTGTCCAATCACAAGCCGCAGCACGTCGCTCGAACGAGCGCCTAGAGCGATTCGCACGCCGAGCTCTTGCGCCCGACCTGCGACCATGTAAGAGAGCACGCCGTAGATCCCGATGACTGCAAGCAGCGCCGCTATTACTCCAAAACCAGCGAGCAAGAGCATGAGTGCTCTGCGCGGCGCGACCGAGCGGTTGAGAATCGCAGTCATCGTTTCGAGATTTGCGACGGCCAGGTCTTTATCCACGGCGCCGATCTGAGCGCGGATGGCGCCCGCTATGCCCGCGGGATCTGCTTGCGCTCGAACGGTCAATGCCATCGCGCGCCAGGCGTCTTGCGCGTGCGGCACGTAGACCAGACCGCGCAGATCATCATCGCGACCGAGGTAGCGCACGTCTTCGACTACGCCGACGATCTCGCGCAATTGGTTTTCGTCTCGCCATGAGCGAATCCGTCTGCCGAGAGGGTCGTCGTCGCCGAACATTCGCCGCCCCAGCATCGCATTTATGATGATCACCTTGTTGGCGTCTGCGCGGTCGCGGTCGTCAAAGTCACGACCCTTGATCAGTCGAACTCCATTCGTCGCAAAGTAACCGGGACTAACGACGTTCCACGAGGCAGGGAAATCTGAGCTGGCCGGCGGCTCCGGTTGTCCTTCAATGAGAAACGAACGGCCCAGGTACAGGCCGCCGCCGCCCAGGGCCAGCGCCGAACTGACGGCCGCCGACTCGACTCCCGGGGCGGCGCTGACGCTATCGATTATGCTCCTATAAAAGGCGGTAACGCGGGCCTCGTCAGGGTATTTGATCCCGGGAGCGTTGAGCGTCATCGTGATCAGGTGCTCGGTTTTCAACCCTGGATCAATTTGCTGCACGCGGATGAAGCTTCGAATCGCCAGACCCGCGCCGACAAGGAGCATCAGCGAAAGGGCCAACTCAGAGACCACCAGCGCATTACGGACGAACCGCCTCCGCGCGCCGCCCGTAGAGCCGCGCGACGACTCCTTGAGCGCCTGCTGAAGATCCGCGCTCGAAGACTGCAGTGCGGGAATTAGACCGCAGATGAACGTCGTCGCCAACGATGCAGCGAGCGCGAATAACAACACGCCCGCGTCGAGGCGGACCTCGGCGAGTCTGGGCGTATCCGCTGGCACAATTGACTTCAGCAGATCAACTCCCCAGAACGCCAGTAACAATCCCGTTCCGCCGCCAATGATCGTCAGCAGCAAACTCTCGGTCAGCAGTTGCCTCATTAACCTGAATCGTCCCGCCCCAAGCGCCAGGCGAATCGCCATCTCGCGTTCGCGTGCCGCGGCTCGCACCAGCAGGAGGTTGGCGACGTTCACGCATGCGATCAACAGTACGCAGCCGACCACCGCGAGCAGGATAAGCAGTGACATCCGTGACTGCTTTCCAACTACGTAATCGCGAAGGTTGACAATGCCGTTGCTCCATCCCTGGCGCGACTCCGGGTGATACTGCTCCACACGCGCGGCGATGGCGGCCATTGCGGCGTTGACTTGTGCAACCGGTACGTCAGACTTCAGCCGCGCGACCGCCGAGAAGACCTGGTTGTCGCGCCGGAGCAGATCAGGATCCGGATTCGGTCCGACAGCCAGAGGGACAATGACGTCCCGGTCGCTCGGCCATGTCGAATCCTTCGGCATCACGCCCACGACCGGGTACGGGCGGCCGTTGAGGTAGATCTTCTGCCCTACGATATTCGAATCGCCGCCGAAGCGTCTCTGCCAAAGCCCGTGCGTGATGACCAACCCGCGAGCTGGCCCCGGCGTGGCGTAGTCTTCAGAAAGAAACGTTCGGCCCAGCAGAGCCTCGCTGCCCATAACCGAGAAGTAATCTTCGGTCACGATCATCACCCGCACTCGTTCGGGTTCGCCGCCGCCGCCAGTCAAGTCGGCCGAGCTAAGCAGGCTCAGAGCTGCAACGTGCTCAAATACGCCTTCGTTCTTCCAATCCAGATAGTCGGCGTAAGTGATGCCGCCGTCTTCCGAGCCCCGAGAAAGATTGAATGAGATGGGAACCGCCAGACGTTCCGCGTCCTTATACGGCAACGGCCGTAGCAGAATGCCATTCACGAAGCTGAAGATCGTCGCATTCGCTCCGATTCCCAGCGCGAGCGTGAACACGGCGATCAAGGTGAAGCCCGGCTCTTTCAGCAGCATTCGTGCGCCGAAGCGCAAGTCTTGAATCAAACCCGCCATTCTTTGCCTCCTGATTCCTGACCTCGACTGTGGATGTCGGAGATCCAGGACTTCCGAATGCAATTCTAAAAGGGTTCAGTCGGCAAGAGGACTTGTCCCCGCCGTCTCCAAGCAACAGCTTTCAAAAAGACCCGAGCGGGGACTAGTCCCTCTTCCCGACTGAACCCTTCTAGAACCGCAAGCTGGACTTTCTGAATCCGAACCCGGAACTATTCATATCTCAACGCCACCATCGGGTCGACTTTCGCCGCTCGAAGCGCCGGCACAAAACAGGCTCCCAGAGCCACTCCTGCAAGCAATACCGAAACTGCCGCGAACGTCATCGGATCAGTTGCGGTGACGCCAAACAACAGACTCGACATCAACCGAGTCAACCCGATCGCCGCCGCAAGCCCTGCTCCAACACCGATCGCCGTTATCACAACGCCATGTCCCACCACGAGCTTCAACACATCTTGCCGCTGCGCTCCCAGCGCCATTCGAAGCCCGATCTCACGAGTGCGCTGTGTCACCGCGTAAGACATCACACCGTAGATTCCAACCGTCGCCAGTATCAACGCAACCACGGCAAATACTCCGAACAACGCGGCGTACAGTCGCGGCTGCCAGATGGATCGCCCCACTACTTCAGTCATCGGCATAATTCGAGTGACTGGAAGATCTGGATCGAGACCCCGCACCTGAGCACGCACCGAGGCGATCAGATTCTCGGGCCGGCCCCCGGTTCGTATAACTAGACTCGAGCCGCCGATCGGCACCTGAGCGAATGGCAAGTAGACCGACTTGCGAGTTGAGGCATCCAGCCGCTCGTGCTTCACTTCGCCGACTACTCCCACGATCGTGTGCCAGGGTTCGTTGTCCTCGGGCGGCCCGAAGCGGATTCGCTTGCCGATCGGGTCTTCATTGGGCCAATACTCCCCGGCGAGTCTTTCGTCGATTATTGTCACGCCGGTTGACGCTTTGGGTTGGACCTCGCCTCGTACGGCGAGTTGCGGGACCTTCGCCGGTGCGACATCTCGCTCGTCGAAATCACGCCCCTTCAGGATTGGAATTCCCATCGCGCGGAAGTAGCCGGGGCTGATCACGCAGTGGTTGATCATTGGCGCCTCGCCGACCGGCAACACCGGAAAGCCCTCGACAGTCAGGCTTCGACCCCAGTTGCTGCCGCCAAGCGGCAAGCCCGAGTTTGTTCCCGCGCTCTGAACGCCCGGAAGCGCTCTCACGCGCTCGAGCAATTGATTGAAAAACGCGATGCGCTTTTCGGGGTCGCGGTACTTATTCGGCAACGCGATGTTCATCGTGAGCACGCCTTCGGGGTTGATCCCAGCGTTGACCTGCTGCAGGCTTATGAAGCTGCGCATCATCAATCCCGCGCCAACCAGCAACACAAGCGAGAGCGCGATCTCGGCGACTACCAGCAAGCTCCGAAGACGATGACGGCCCGAGCCCGCCCCGCTTCGTCCGCCTTCCTTCAATGTTTCATTCAAGTCGGGATTCGAAGCCTCGAGCGCCGGCGCCGTTCCGAAAACAAAGCCTGTCAGCAGCGAGCATGCGGCAGTGAATCCCAGCACTCGGCCGTCGAGATCGAATTTCATCCAGAACGGAATGTCGATGGGAATCGCGGCCAGCAACAGATCCATTCCCCACAACGCCAACACCAATCCGAGCGCCCCGCTTATCACCCCGAGCAGTAAGCTCTCGGTTAGCAGTTGTCTGAAGATGCGTTTGCGATTCGCCCCGAGCGCCGCTCGAATCGCGATCTCCTTTTGACGCGCAGTTGCACGCGCCAGGAGCAAATTCGCCACGTTCACACAGGCGATCAACAACACGAACCCGACCACACCGAGCAGGATCAACAGCGCCTTCTTATAATCACCAACCAAAAAGGCTCGAAGATCGATTACGTTTACGCCGAGGCCTTCATTGGTGACTGGATTCTGTTCTTCGATGCCTGAGGCGATGTTTGTCATCTCGGCCTGGGCTTGATCGATCGTGACTCCCGGCTTCAAGCGCGCGATCGCGTTGAGCCCGTGATCGGTTCGGGTGAAGATCTTGGTGGTGAGCGCCAGCGGGCCCCACGCTTCGGCGACTTCGGGAAACTGAAAGCCCTTCGGCATGACGCCGATCGCCACGCGCGGGCGATTGTTGAGCAGGATCGTCTGGCCGAGAATATTGGGATCGCCACCGAATCGACGCTGCCACAGACCGTAGCTCAGGATGACTACGAGATCGCGATCGGGCTGGTCTTCTTCGGCCGTGAATGTTCTACCTAATATCGGAGCTACGCCGAGGATCTCGAACGTGCCTTGAGAGACGAACGCGCCTTTGAGTAGTTCGGGCTGGGCTCCGCCCGCTTGACCGCTGCTTGCGCTGGATGACGCGCCGCCGCTCCCCGATGATCCGCCGGCGCCGATTGCGAATCCGCCGGTGGTGTAGGCGGCGATGTCTTCGAATGAGTGGTTCTGCTGGCGCCAATCGACAAAGTTGGGATACGAAACGTTCATCGAGGAGACACCACGCTTGAACGCGGTCTCGTCGAGCAGCACGAGCCGTTCAGGTTCGTGATACGGCAACGGCCTGAGCATGATTCCGTTAACGAAGCTGAAGATGGTGCTGATAGCGCCGATGCCCAGAGCCAGCGAGAGCACTGCGACTGAAGTCAGTCCGGGACTCTTCCTGAGCATGCGTGCGCCGTACCTGGTGTCTTGGAGAAGATCACGAATCATGGCTGCCTCCGTTTCATTCGGGTTCGAATTCGAGACACGGAACCGCCTCTGGTCGTTGGTCCTCACTACCAATCGTCGTGCCATGTGAGCGAGGCTCGTAGGTCGTTGAAGAGTCGAGAGTTGGTCTCGGGCTTCGACCCCTTTTCGGTTGCCTCCTGCGCGCTTCCGGGATCGGAGAGTCCCACTAGTGCCAATCTCCATCCCGCTGAGACGGCAATGGTTATGGATAATACTCGCGACCGCCTGTATAATTTCGGCTCTTGAGATTTAGCTATGCCGGATAAAAAGAGTGCGCATCGTTTCGAACTCTTGTATCCGTACAACGACGAGTCGGGCGAGTTGCCTCGAGCCGTGTAGGCACCTGCCCCTAGGTCTTGCTACTTGGGAATTTAAGGACGATGTTAGTCTTGTCCTATGAATGAAGAGATCGTAGCGGGAAATCCTCGCGTTGCCTGCTTCGAAGCGGATGCGATTAGTCGAGGCGATCTTGGGATAGCCTAGCTACTGACGCCTGAGGCCATAGAGCTGACCCAATGGCAAAAGGATGAGCTTGATCGTCGTCTCGCCGAGTTCGAGGCCGATCCAGAATCTGGCGCTACGCTTGAAGAACTGTTCGCTCGAATTCGACGCACTTCATGACTCGCCGATTTATTATTCGGCCGCGAGCCGAGCGCGACATAGAATCTGCTTATGATTGGTATGAGTCGCAGGAACTGGTCGCCTTTCAGTCCCAGAGGGACGACCTGTCTATAGCATGCCCGCAGTAGAGATTCGCGGGCTCCGTGGGAGCTACCTAATCTACTCGAAGAGTCGGTTATTGCAAGGAAGGGTGACTCCAAAGGAGTCACGCAAATCGTCGCAAGGTCGTTGCTATAGAGAGGTCATCCCGCTGGGATGAGTTGAAGCGGAGGAATCGGCTGTAAGGAGTGTGGACGCGCGCGCAGGCGATCGTGTTCGCGCACAATTGTGGGATTCAGAGCGTAACGGACAGCATCAGCCGCAGCATTTCCACCTTCGAATGCCGTCGGACAGGACCTGATACTCCCCAGTAGCTATGCGGCTTGTACTTCAATCCAGAAAAAGCTAAAAGTACTCTAGGTGGACGCAACCTTCTCTTGTCCCGAGCACACTTGGGAGGAGGTTTCCCCGATGCGACGAGTTCTGTTAGCACTCGTGACCATTCTGATGTCTGTCGCGGTAGCCATGCCGGACGGCATCAAAGAGCTCAAGACCCTTTTAGTCGGATACCAGGAAGTGCCTGCTATCTCGACGGCTGCCAACGGCGAGTTCCGCGCCAGAATCAGCAACGATGAATCCGAGATTACCTACGAATTGAGCTATTCCGATCTGGAGGGTGCCGTACAGCAATCTCACATCCACTTCGGCCAGACGGGAGTCAGTGGCAACATCGTTGTTTTTCTATGCTCGAATCTGGGCAACGGACCAGCGGGAACACAAGCTTGCCCGCCTCCACCGGCAACAATTACCGGGACGCTCAGGGCCAGCGATATGGTCAATACGGCAAGCGGGCAAGGCATAGCGGCAGGCGAGTTTGAGGAGTTGATAAGCGCCATTCGGGCCGGCAAGGCCTACGTCAACGTTCACAGCGCGAAGTTCCCGTCAGGAGAGATTCGAGGCCAGATCGACCCGGGAAAAGGTAAGGAAAAAGACAAGCACCATTGATCCAATCACTCAAAGCCGCCGAAGCGCGGGAGGGAGATGAACTCGTTGAGTGCAGCTCTCTCCCGCGCGACCCTTCAGCGGTCTTCCGCAAATCCCGAGAAGCGTTGAGGGTCAGACGTGCAGATTGCAATTTCGCCTGAGCGGCCTCTGCTCGGCGCTCACGACTAGACACCGCGCGTGTTACGGGTGAATTGTTCAGTAGGGCGCCAGGCGCGGGCGGGTGATCTGGAACTGTTTCAGCTGCCTTTGACGTGGAGCACCGACGCAACCCCGTTGGGGTTGCGTCGATCATTCCTGCTGTTCCAATTCCCAAGGTAGCTGAGTACCGCAACCCTGGGCTCTGGGTCTCAACCACTTCGCGTTTGAACCCACCGATTTAGGCCCTTCCGCCATTTTCTCTCGCTGCTCCGCGGGTGCGCTCGGTCATTGACTATGATCGCCCTGACTGAGCTATTTCTCATCACTCGACGGTGACTCCTGAAGGAGTCACCGGACTCCTCGCTACGTCGGCGCTATAGGTAGGTCATCCCGCTGGGATGACCGTTGAAGATCAAAAATAGTTCTGTCCAAAAATAGTTCTTGACATGCTACGTTCGCAGCAGTATGCTACAAACGTAGCAGGTAGCGGCGTAGCAGGTTGCGCGTAGCAGGTCGTAGCAAGAAACTTGGTGAACAGACCTGGAGGACAACGATGGCTTCACCACCCCACGAGAAGTTAACTCGTCGCGAGCGCGAGATTATGGACGCAATCTTCGCGTTGGGAGACAGCGCGTCGGCCGAGGACGTCCGCGCGCGGCTATCAGATCCGCCCAGCTACTCGGCCGTGCGCGCCATGCTCGCGAAGCTCGAGGCGAAGGGTTTCATACGGCATCGCGAAGAAGGATTGCGTTACATCTACTCTCCTACGAAATCTCGCGCAGTTGCTCAACGCAACGCCGTGAACAAGCTCGTGCGTACCTTCTTCGGTGGTTCTCCAAGCCATACCGTGACGGCATTGCTGAAACAAGAGAACTGGACCGACGAGGAGCTCGACGCGTTGCGGGCCGAGATCGAACTAGTCCGCAAGAACAGGAGGAAATCATGATATCGACGATCAATGAGGCAGCGGTGGCTTTGAGCAGTTGGGTCGAACTGTCGATTCTCGGCAAAGCAACAATCATGCTGGTGATCGGTCTGACGGTGGCAAAGCTCGCCGTGCGCGCTCGAGCATCCGTCCGCCATATTCTGCTGGTCGCTACGTTTGCAACCGTGTTCGCATTGCCGGTGATCGTATTCGCGGCACCGAAAGTGATGATTGGGGTCCAAGTCTCTCGAGAGCGCGAGCCGATCGCGGCGACGGCGGCAGTAGCGTCGCCGGACAATCTGACATCATCGCCGCGCGCCAGCGTCGCGAGTCGAGTAACTGAAGGCAACGCGTCTTCAGGCGTATCGTCACTATCATGGATAGCAATCTTCCGCCTTGTGTGGATTGCCGGAGCAACCCTATTGCTTGGGCAGCTTGGCATCGACCTGTGGCGACTGCGCCGAATTCGAAGAGACGGCCTGCCGTGGTCCGGACAGCGCGAACTGATCCAGTCCCTGGCCGCGGAAAGTGGCATTCGACGCCCGGTTGAGATCTTGTTGCACGAGGATATTCTGGCGCCTCTTACATTCGGAATGTTGCGCCCGACGATCTTGCTCCCCGATGAAGCCAGCGAATGGAGCGAAGCGGACCTGCGTCGCGCAGTTGTTCATGAGTTGGAACACGTGCGGCGCGGCGACTGGGTCATTCAGTTGGCCGCTCGCGCGACTTGCATGTTCTATTGGTTCCACCCGTTAGCTTGGTTGGCATTCCGGTCGTTGAGCCTGGAAGCCGAACGCGCGTGTGACGACGCGGTGGTTCGGAGCGCGGAGCGCACGGAATACGCCGAACAACTCGTCCTGCTTGCCGGCCGGCTATCACGGGCGAACGCGCAGCCTGCGCTCGGAATGGCGAATCGCAGCGACTTGTCGACACGAGTTACCGCGCTTCTGGATGGCAGTCAGCGTCGCGGCAGACCAGGTCTGTTGATGGCTGCCAGCGCGCTCAGTGTCGCCAGTCTGGTTGTGGCTGCGATCGGGCCGGTGCGAGCGGTGACCCTGCCACAGAAACAAGATGTTCGATCGGCCCACGAATCGGGTGCGGAGAAGAAGACAACAAAGAAACGTCTTGCCTCGGCTATCGACCGTGGGTTGCTGGAAGCGGCAGGGGACGGTGATATATCCGGAATCGGGGAGTTGCTCGCCGCAGGCGCAAATGTGAATTGCCGGATCGGAGGTGATGGCAGCCCGCTCATCGCCGCCGCCCGCGGGGGCCATCTCGCTGCCGTTCGATTTCTGCTGGACCGCGGCGCGGATCCAAACCTGGACGTGCAGGGCGACGGGAATCCTCTGATCGCAGCTGCAGCTGGAGGATTCGCCGACGTCGTTTCGTTGCTGTTGGATCGAGGCGCGAACATCGACCAGATCGTTAAGGGTGACGAGAACGCCTTGATTCAGGCCAGCGCGAATGGACACCTCGACGTAGTAAAGCTGTTGGTCACGCGAGGCGCTGACGTCAATGCCCGAGCCTGGGCGGCCACCGAGGTGACCGTGGAACTCGTACATGGGAAAGTGAAAGAGTTAACTGATACGATTAAATTGGTAGAAGCGATGACGGTTGCAGACCAGGACAAAACGAAAGGCGAGTGGAGAACCCCGCTAGGTATGGCCATAAAAGGAGGACACAAGGACGTTGTCAGCTTCCTGATCGCCGCAGGCGCCAGGGAGCAATAGTCTCGCTCTTCGACAACAAATTGATTCCGTGACTGAGACGGCGTGACCGTCACCTGTTGAATAGTTCACGCCGTTTCGTTGTTCATGGAAACCGATCTCCGGCGCGCCCGGGTAGTGTCAAACATTTGTGTAAATGGGGCTTAGCGATCGCGACCATCTTTGTGCTCGTGCATCTCACACGACCGCTCCAAACAGGGCGCCCACAACCGCCGTCAGTCCCATTGCGAGCGCACCCCAAAAGACAACTCGAACGGTCGATTTTATTACTGGCGCCCCACCGGCGCGTGCAGCCAGTAAACCCAGTGCGGCAAGGAAAATAAGAGACAGCCCGGAGACAACGGCCCCTAATCTCGATTCCGGCGTTAATAGCACGGCGAGAAGCGGCATCGCCGCGCCTACCGCAAACGTGACTGCGGATGCGAGCGCCGCTTGAACCGGTCGAGCAGCCATGCTGCTGATGATGCCCAGTTCATCGCGAGCGTGTGCGGCTAAGGCGTCGTGGGCCATCAACTGATCGGCGACTTGTTTTGCCAACGAGGGATCGAGGCCGCGATCGACATAGATCGACGCAAGCTCCTCGCGCTCGAATCGTTCATCGGTTGCGAGCTCTTTTCGTTCACGCGCAAGATCAGCCTTCTCGGTATCGGCCTGCGAGCTCACGGATACATACTCACCAGCGGCCATTGACATAGCGCCCGCGACCAGGCCCGCCACGCCGGCGACTAATACTTCGCCACGAGACGCGTGCGCTGCCGCAACTCCAACGACCAGGCTTGCGGTTGACACAATCCCGTCATTGGCGCCCAGAACCGCGGCGCGCAGCCAGCCGATCCGCTCCGTACGATGTCGTTCTCTATGGCTTCTTGGCATTCTCTTTTTCTCTCCAATGATTGTGTTTGCTTGAATCGGGAGTCTACGCGGACAATTGCATTCCGACAATCACGGATGACGCGGCCGCTTTGGCGGTGTCCTAACGAGAGCGTCCGACAATCTTCAGTTTGTAGAGTTTGGAAGTTGAGACGCCAAACGGAAGTTTGCCGGACACGCGCCAGTCCTTTTTGCTAAACAGCAGAATGGGATTGACGCGCGAAGTAAAGTCCAACTGAGGGAGCATTGAGGGTCGGGCCGCAAATTACAACGGAAACTGTCAGCGAGCGTTACACAGCTATCTTCTTTGAGCGCGATGCGGGGGAAACAGGCGCCTTGAATGGGATCACCCGACCGCGGCTTGATCCCGCGTGCGCTTCTCTTAAACGCTCGGCTCGCGCCAGTGCGGTGTGGGAAGCTACGATCGACGCCAACACGTAGCTAGTGCCGCCGCACTGAGCGCAATGACCGCTCCGATCCAGATAAGTCCTATTCGATCGGTAACCCTCGCCCGCGCAGTCGCCGCATATTATCTGAACTCCCATCGTCAACGGCACTCCGCGAGGTTGAACTAACTGATCCCGATCGGCGCTCCGCGACGTAAGCAAGACCACGCATGCCAGTATCAAAGCTATGGCAGTTGCAACTAAGAGCGTAACCATGAGAACCTCAGTCTATCGCGTCCAATGCCTGCAGTCTGAGGATCTGCAGCAGAACGTCTCCTAACAGGTTAACCACACCATTTGAATAGGTGCCGTATTGCCATCGGCCGTAGTAGCCGTCTTCGTATCCACGGCGGAAGCCCTCACGGAAGTAATAGCGGTACTCGTCCAAACTAACGTAGTAACCGTCATAGCCGTAAGTAGCGTCCTGGTAGGCGTAGGAGTCCTGGTAGCCGAACTCCCAGTTATCTTCCCTATCCGACTGGCCGGCATACACGCCCTGCTCATAGCCGTACCTCACAGCCTGCCTGAGCTGGTCCGCCATGTACTGATTAGCCTGGTAGTATCTGCCGCTGAAATAGTAGCGGTAGAGGGGCGGCGCATAGGCGTAGCGCCAACTGTCCAGCCTCAGCCGGTCCGCATAGAGATGCTCCAGATACCGCTGTTGATACCGCAACTGCGCCCGACGACGCTGGCGTTCGAGCATCTCTCGCCTTTGGCGGTCAAACCGGTCTTGCTGGTCGCGTTGCAGGCGATACTGGGCCTGGCGTTGCTGATGAATCTGTTGTTGCTGTCGTTCTCGCTGTTCGAATGCCCGTCGCTCGTCCCGCCGCTGGTCCTGCTCCCGCCTGGCAGCCCTCTGCTGTTGTCTCTGTTGTTGTTGCTGCTGAATCTGCTGCTCCGGTTGTCTCCTGGCAGCCTTCTGTTGTTGCCTCTGCTGCTGTTGTTGCTGTTGAACCTGCTGCTCCTGTTGTCTCTTTGCAGCCTTCTGTTGTTGCTGCTGCTGGTCCTGCTGCTGCTTTTGCTGCTGCTTAGCAGCCTTGTCTTGCTGAGCTTTTTGCGCAGCCTGCTGCTTAAGTTGTTTCTTCTCAGCTTTCTGTTGTTGGCGCTGTTGTTGTTGGTTTTGCTGGGAGCTTGCTTGACCGCTCGCACCAACAACCAACAAAGCACCAACCACGAATGCCATCACCATCGTACCGAGTAACCTGATTCCCATGATTATGTCCCCTCTCTCTCTCGAATCGTGATGCTATGCACTCACTGCTCGCGCGCATGCGACACGAATCAATGCGCCCGGCCAACCCCGTCTCTCACACCGGTATCGTCGGCTCTCTCTTTCAATCCACACCGGCAAAAACCCCCTTTTAGGGTAGACGCTTCACGCTTAGCGAATCTATGAGCACCGTCACACGGCGCAGTGACCGTCGTCACGGGGAGTCTCCCCGGGTCTTTCAGGTTGGCAATTAGAAGCGACTCAGGAGGTGACTAAAGTGCGGGACTTGGCTACACCTGCTCATTTATGAATCGGATATTTCGGCTTCTTCGGAACGGCCGGGATGTTCCGCTTGAGCTCTTCCATTCCGACCTGGATCGCCTTTTCAAGCTGCGGGTCGCGGCCGCTCAATACATCTCGCGGCGTGATCTCGGCTTCGTAGTCCGGTATCACCCCAACGTTCTCAATTCCCCACGAAGTGCCGTCCGGATTGTAAGCCGCGCGATTCGGAAGCTGAATGTTTCCGCCATCGATGAACCTGGGAGTGTAGACATAG
>DATIFP010000236.1:0-29092 GCA_035455165.1 Blastocatellia bacterium | reverse complement strand
ACGCAATGTCCCGCCAAGACCCAAAGAGCGCATTTCTCGTGAGCTGGTGGGGGAATCTACTCATATCTGAGCGCCACCATCGGGTCCACTTTCATTGCTCGGCGCGCCGGGACAAGACTTGCCACCGCAGACACCGCGATCAACAAAACCGAGATTGCCGCGAACGTGATCGGATCGGTTGGGCTCACGCCGAACAGCATGGTGGACATCAGCCGGGTCAGAAAGAACGACGCGATCAATCCGATAGCGACGCCGATCAGCGCCAACACCATCCCGTGACCGACCACCAGACGAAGCACGCTCTTGTGACTGGCTCCAAGAGCCATCCTGATGCCAATCTCACGCGTGCGCTGCGACACTGAGTAGCTGATCACTCCGTACAGCCCCACCGCCGCCAGCACCAGCGCCAGTCCGGCGAGTATGCCCAGCAGCAGCATGTTCAGGCGGCGCGGCGCGACGGAATCGGATAACACTTCGTTCACCGTCTTGATGTTGTAGAGCGGCAGCTCTCTGTTTACCTCCTGCATTGCGTCGCGAACGGCAGAGGCCGTAGCCGCCGGCCCGCCCGAGGTGCGTACGACAAAGGTCGCGAATGGCACAGGCATTTGATAGCAGGGATAGAACATCTCGGGTCTGGTGTCGATGTCCAGCCCTGACTGCTTCACATCTCCCACGACTCCGACCACGGTTCGCATGCTATTATCGACGCTGACCCGCTGGCCAATCGGGCTCTCATCGGGCCAGAAGCGGCGAACCGTTTCGCTGTTCAGAATGACGACATCCGGCGCGCCCAGGGCATCGCGGTCGTCGAAATCGCGACCTTCGAGGAGCGGAATGTTCATCGTCTTAAAGTAGCCTGGGGTTGCAAGGTTGATGTTCGCATTGAAGCCCTGTCCGGCCGGCTGAGGCGGACGCCCCTCGATGCTGAAGTAGCGCCCTCCAAAGTTGCCAGCCATCGGCAACGCCGCCACCGCGGCGGCGGATTGTACGCCGGGGACGGACGACAGCCGCGCGAGTGCTTGCTGGTAATAATTGCCGATGCTGGCCGCGTCACGATACTGCGAACCTGAAGGCGCAACGTTCACCGCCAGAACGTTCTCCGGATTGAATCCGGGGCCGATGTTCAGCAATCTCGCAAAGCTCCGGATCATGAGTCCTGCTCCGATCAGCAGGACCAGGCAGATCGCGACCTCCGCGATCACAAATAAGCTTCGAGTTCGATTGCGCCTGAAACCCGCGCTCCCGCTGCGGCCTCCTTCCTTGAGCGCTTCGTTCAAGTCCGGCTTTGATGCTTGAAGCGCGGGGAGCAGTCCAAAAATCAATCCGGTAGCTACCGAGACCAGAATGCTGAATCCCAGCACCCAACCGTCGAGCTTGATTTCCTTCGCCCGGGGAATGCTGTTCTCTCCAACTGCGAGCAACAGGTCCAACCCCCAAAGGGCCAGCAACACGCCAATGAGTCCTCCGGCGAGCGCGAGCAGCATGCTTTCGGTCAGCAACTGCCGAACGACGCGGGACCGCTTCGCGCCAAGCGCGGTTCGAATGGCAATTTCCTTCTGACGCACAGCCGATCTCGCGAACAGCAGATTGGCGACGTTCGCGCACGCGATCAGCAAAACAAACGCAACCGCTCCGAGAAGTACCAGCAAGGCCGGCCGCGCGCCCGCCACCACCTCCTCATAGAGTGAGAACACGTTTACGCCGTGCCCGGTATTAACTCGATACTGCTGCTCGAGCTGAGCCGCGATCGATTCCATGTCTGCTTGCGCTTGTTGCAAGTCGACGCCGGGCTTTAGACGAGCGACCACGGTCAGGTTGTGCCCCCCGCGATTGTTTGCATCATCGGGCGAGAGCATAAGCGGGACCCACACCTCCGTTCGCCGGTTTGGAAAGACGAAGTCGGGAGCCGTCACGCCAATCACAGTGTGAGGCCTATCGCTCAGCTTGATCGTCTTGCCGATGATTTCGGGATCTGAGGCGAAGCTGCGTTGCCACAACCCGCTGCTGATGATCACGACCGGGTTGCTTCCCGGCTTGTCTTCATCAGGAGCGAAGAAGCGCCCCAACGGGGGTTGTGCCCGCAGTATTGAGAACAGACTGGGAGATACGCCGGAGCCCTGGATTCGTTCCGGCTCCGCGCTAGCGCCGAGGTTGAATCCCTGATTGACGTAGGCAGCCATGTCCTCGAAGACCTGGTTTTGGGCTCTCCAGTCGGCGAAGTCGGGAGGCGAGACGCTGTTTCGAACTCGACCCAACTGCATTCTTTTTTCCCAGACCATGACCAACCGATCCGATTGCTCGAACGCAAGCGGACGGAGCAGAACGGCGTTGACCACGCTGAAGATTGCTGTATTGGCTCCGACGCCCAAGGCGAGCGCGAGCACGGCGATGGCCGTAAATCCGCGGTTCTTTAGCAAAGTGCGAACGCCGTAGCGAATGTCTTGAAGGATTGTTTCCATCATTGTCTCCCTGGGAGCGCAGGCGTCTCGCCTGCTTGCTTGCGAATGATGCTCGAGTCGAAATCATGCCGGCGAGACGCCTGCTTGCTTGTGAATGATACTCGAGTCGAAATCATGCAGGCGAGACGCCTGCGCTCCCAGCTTGCGAATAATGCTCAAGCCGAATTCATGCAGGCGAGACGCCTCCACTCCCGGGACTATTCGTATCTGAGAGCGATCATCGGATCGACTCTTGCCGCACGCCGCGCCGGGATGTAACACGCAACAAGCACAACCGCGGCAAGCAGTAAGGTGACTAGTGCAAACGTCACCACATCGGTCGAGCTAACGCCGTACAGCACGCTGGACATCAACCGAGTGAGCGCGAGCGACCCCGCCAGGCCTATCCCAAGCCCAATCGCGCTGAGGCTCGCTCCTCGCTTGACCACCAGCGCGAGCACGTCTCCCGAAGTGGCCCCCAGAGCCATTCTTATGCCGATCTCCCGAGTTCGTTGACTGACCGAGTAAGCCATCACGCCGTAGATCCCAAGACCCGCAAGAGTCAGCGCCAACACGGCGAAACTGCCCGCGACCCACGCCCCCGCGCGCAATGGAAGCAACGACAATCGCATGTGCTCTTCCATTGTCTTGACGTCAAAGACCGGGAGATTCGGATCCATCCGCTGCACTTCGCTTCGAATCCCGTTTATCAAACTGTTCGGGTTCGCGCTCGAACTGATAACCAACGCCGCCGAAGGTTCGTAATCGCGCGCCATCGGAAAGTAAAGGAAGGGCTGCGGGTCTTCGCCGAGGCTCCAATATTTCCCATCTTTCGCGATGCCGATAACTTGCCAAAACGGTCCAGCCTTGTCCGTGCCCAGACGCTTGCCGATGGCGCTTTGCCCCGGCCAGAATCGCCGCGCGAGAGTTTCGTTGACCACGACGAATCGCGACTCCTTCTTGTCGTCCTGCATGGTGAACTCGCGGCCTTCCACAAGGGGGATCCCCATAGTCTCAAAATACCTCGGCCAGACGCTGGAGTTCTGGATCTCCGGGACCTCGGACGGGCGAGGGACGGGTTGACCTTCAAAGTAGATGCTGGTGCTGTTGCGGTTCAGGGCGAGCGGCAGATAGTTTGCCAGTGACGCCGAATTCACCCCCGGCAAGGCCTCAGCGCGAGCGATCAGCTCTTTGTAGAATTCCATACCACGCGTTGCGTTGTAGCCTTGCAACCCGAGGTCAACCGACATCGTCATCGTTCGATCCGTTCTGAAGCCGGGGCCGATCATCTGAACCTGTTGCAGGCTGCGCACGATCAACCCCGCCGCTACCAGCAGCACAAGCGACAGCGCGATTTGCGCAATCACGAGCCCGCTGCGCAATCGCGAGCGTCGCGGGCCCGCAGCACCACTCTCGTCTTTTAGCGCCGGAACGAGATCGGTCCTGGTAGTCTGCCAGGCAGGCATCAGTCCAAAGATGATGCCGCTGCCGAGCGAGACCGCTAGCGCGAATAGCAGGACTCGCCAATCCAATTGCAGATCGATCGTCAAAGCGAAATCAACCGGCGGCTTGAATGCGCCCACGAGATTGACCATCCACACGGCAACCAGCCACCCAATTACACCACCCACCAGCGCGAGCAAGACGCTTTCGGTGAGCAACTGCCGAACCAACCGAGCTCGGCTTGCGCCCAGCGACAACCTGACCGCGATCTCCTTGCGGCGCTTCGTCGCACGCGCGAGCAGCATATTTGCAAGGTTGGTGCAGGCGATGAGTAAGACCAATGCGACCGAGGCCATCAGCACAAGCGAGAAAGCCAACGTGCCGTTTCTCAGCGTGGGAATCACAAGCCCCGGAGGCGAGAACGTGAGGTGGACCCCTTCATAATTCGGATAGACGCTGACGAGTGCCTCCATCAGCGCGTTGAGAGATTGACTGGCCTGCGCCTCGCTCACGCCTGGCTTTAATCTCCCGAACGTCAGCAGCACCCCGTTGTTGGCGTTATCCAGCCAGTTCGATCCGGGCTCAATCTGGCGAGCCATCGCGGTGGGAACCCATATCTCCGGCGAGTAGATCAGCACGGTCCCGCCGAAACCTTCGGGGGCAATACCCACGACCGTGAAGGGCTGGCCGTTGAGGGTGATTTGCTGCCCGACAAGATTGGGATCACCGCCAAAGCGTCGCTTCCAGCACCCGTAACTCAACACCGCATATGGGCTGGAACCCGCCACCCGGTCCTCATCTTCAGTGAAGAAGCGCCCGGCCGCCGGGTGCACGCCCAGCACTTCAAAGTAGTTGCCTGAAACAATGTAGCCCCAGACGCGCTCGTTGTTGCCTTCACGGCTCAGGCTCATCGGCGCGAAGCGATAAGCCGCAAACCCCTCGAGCACATCGTTCTTGTCTCGAACATCTTTGTAGACCGGATGCGAAAAAGCGCCGATATCAGTACCTGGCCTGAGCGGGCTGATATCGACCAGCCGGTTGGGCTCGGTTACCGGCAGCGGATGAAACAGAATCGTGTTGACCAGACTGAAGATTGCTGCGTTCGCGCCGATGCCTAGCGCGAGCGACACGACCGCGACGCTGGTGAAGCCCGGGCTCTTGAGCATCGCGCGAACTGCGTATCGAACGTCTTGAAGAAATCTCTCCATCGTCAGCCTCCCTACACACCTTCAATCAACGCATAATACGCAGGGCTGGCTCTGGCGAACGCATCGAGGTTCCGTTCATTACACATTCGTATCTATTCATATCTGAGGGCGACCATTGGATCTACCTTCATCGCTCTTCGAGCCGGAATGTAGCTGGCCAGGAGGGCAACTGCGGCCAGCATCAGCGATACGGCGACGAAGGTTGCCATGTCGGTTGTCGCGATTCCATAAAGCTGGCTCCCCAGGACGCCAGTCGCGGCATATGCTCCCATCAGGCCAAACGCCACGCCGGCGATTGTTACTATGATCCCATCGCGCGCCGCCAGCGCGAGCACATTAACGGGTTGGGCTCCCAGAGCCATTCTTATTCCGATCTCCCGTGTGCGTTCCGATACCGCGTAAGACATCACTCCGTAGACGCCCACTGCCGCGAGCACCAACGCCAGTGCTGAGAATGTCCCCAGCAGCACCGCGCTGAAGCGCGTCCGCGATGTGGCGTCTGCGCTTCGATCCTCCAACGTTCTGACATCAAAAATCGGAACGCTGCTGTCCAGGGACAGGATTTCTCTGCGGATCGCCGAGGTTATCTGAGCCGGCTCGCCGGTCGTGCGCGCAAGCACGAAAGGCGCCGGCTCTGTGGGCTGCAAGTATGGAAGATAAACCTGCGGTTTGAACGTATCTTCTACCTTTCCATATTTCACGTCTCCGACTATGCCAACGATTTCGCCGAACTGGTTCGCCTCCCAGCCGACTCCCACCCAGACTTCTTTGCCGATCGGGTCCTCGTTCGGAAAGAACTCTTGCGCGGCTTTTTCATTGATGATGACGACAAGTTTGGAGCCGCGATCCTGGTCGGTGAAGGTCCGGCCTCTCACGAGCGGCACGCGCAGTGTTTTGAAATAGTCCGGCCCGACGCTATGAAGCCCGACAGAACTCGTCTCGCCTTCCGGCCTCTCGTTTATTCTCATAACAGTGGCGGCGGAGTTACTCGAAAGCGGGGTTGACGATGCAACCGAAGCCGCTTCGACTCCCGCGAGCGAGCTGATTCGGTTGAGCAACTGCTCCTCGAAAGCGGCCTCAGCAGCGGGCTTGTACTTCGGCAGCTCGATCCGCATCGTCATCACGTGATCCGGCGAGAAGCCGATCTGAAGCGCTTGCAGTCGAGCGAAGCTCCTGATCATCAATCCCGCGCCGATCAGCAGAACAAGCGTAAGAGCGATCTCAGTCACGACCAGCAAATTACGCGGACCGAGCACGCCAAACATGCCGCGCCGTTCCCGGACGCCGCGCGTGCCTTCCTTTAGAGCCGCGCCCACATCTTCGCGCGAGCCCTGAAGCGCAGGTATTAGTCCGAAGACGATCCCGGTGACGACCGAGAGCAGGAAGTTGAATGCAAGCACCTGCGCGCCGATGTTCGCCCGGCTGAAGTCCAGCGCGCCGAGATAGCCGGTTTGCGGTGTTCGAGCAGCGGGCTTGAAGGCCGATAGAAGCTCGATTCCCCAGAGCGCCACAAGCAATCCGGCGACTCCACCCAATAGCGAGAGAATCACGCTTTCGGTCAGCAGTTGGCGGACGAGCCGCCCGCGGCTGGCTCCCAGAGCCATTCTCACGGCTATTTCTCTTCGACGAGATACGCTGCGGCTCAGGAGCAGATTCGCAATGTTCGCGCACGCGATCAACAACACGAAACCGACGGCGCCAAACAGGACCAGTACCGATTTGCCGATGGCCGGATCGATCCGGGCTTCCTTCAGAGGCGTAAGCTTGATCGACTCGTCGGCGAGCTTGCCTGCCAGCTCCGGCGGGACTGGTATCGCTTCGCGGGCTTTCACGGACACGATCTGCATCTCGTTTTGAGCTTGAGCCATGCTGACTCCTGGCTTGAGCCTCGCGATCACTTCTGTCCAGTGTGCGAATCGTTGAACCAGCCGTCGCGGAAACAAAAGCTGCGGAGCCATCATCATCGGCACCCATGCCTCGGCTGTCCCCTTCTGCCCTTTGAATCCGCGTGGCAATACACCCACGATAGTCAACGGCACCTTGTTCAAGCTCATCGTTTTTCCGATCACCCCGGGATCCGAGCCGAACCTTCTTTCCCACAGTCCGTGACCAATCGTGACAACGGGATCGTCGCCGGGCTTCAGGTCTTCGTCGTCGTTGAAAGTCCTGCCAATCGCAGCATCAATTCCCAGCAGGGAAAAGTAACTCGAGGAAACCATTTCAACGCTGAGCCGCTCCGGACTGTCGCTGTCGGTGACCGGGAAGTTCTGATCGCTGACCGCCGCGATCTGTTCAAAGGAATCACTGTGATCGCGAAGGGCCTCGAATTTCGGATAGGACCAGGCTTCGGAGATTGCTGCCCCCTTGCCGGGTTCATTGGTTTCGCGAAAGACCTGTGCGAGCTGATCGGGGTTCTTGTAGGGCAGCGGTTTCAGCAAGAGCTCATTGACGATGCTGAATATCGATGTGTTGGCCCCGATTCCGAGCGCCAGCGATGCAATCGCCACAAGAGCGAAGCCCGGACTCTTGAACATCGCTCGAAGCGCGTATCGAATGTCCTGCGCAAAACTATCCATCATTCACCTCTCCCGGGGAGTATTAACGCGAAGCCGCAATGTCGCAAAGCCGCAAAGAGTCGTGGACAAGGCGCCTTCTCTTGGTTCTAGCTTGCGGCCCTGCGTCCCAGCGTCTTTGCGTTGACTCAGACCAACTGGCGTGCCAGGGCCAGAGATGAACCAAAGTGCCTGATAAGCGCAGCTTAGCCGGATAGGCAGGAGGCCGGGATGTTCACTCCTGGGATGAGCGTTCCGGAAGCGGCCAGGCGTCGGACCGGGAATAACCGACTGGATCGATTCGCGCTCGTTGAAACCGTGGGGGGGCAAGTATAATCCACCGATCGCATTCAGCCTCGGAGGAAAGAGCAATGCGCATTCGAATCGCTCTTTTGATTGTGCTCACGCCGGCGATCATGATCGCGTGCGCCGAAGCCAGGCAAGCAGTCCAACCGGCTGCAGGCAATCAAAGCAAAGCGTTGGTTGAAGCAGAACTTGGCAAGCTGCCCGCGGAGCTGCGCCAGCAGGCGAAGGCCGTGCTCGACGAAACAGACGAGCGTAAGCGCGCGGCTCTCGCCGGGGCTCTTGCTAGGAGTGATCCGGCGGCGATGAGCGAATTCCTGCTTGCCGTCCTCTCGGCCGAGCAAGCGGCGAACGTTCGTCTGGCCATTGTTGATTCGCTTGGCCGGCATTCGAGCGCGAGCGTCCGCGCGGAGCTTGGACGCCTCGCGAGTACCGATCCCGACGTGCGCGTTTCACTGCTCGCCCTGGAGAGGCTGCGCGCTCAGCTCACTCAAGACGCTCGCGATCTCCTGGCGAAACGCTTGGAGCTCGCGCGTCGAAGCAATGATGACGCGGCGGTTGCCCGACTATCGGCCGAGCAGGAGCGATGGATCTCGCTTGTGCGCGGCACGATGTTGCCGTCGTTCCTGCGCGTTCCGCCGCCGCGCTTCTCGCTTAAACCCGACAACCAGGCGGTGCGAGTTCTGGCGTTCGGTGACTTCGGCACGGGATCAGCGAGCCAGCGCCAGGTTGCCGCGACGATGGCCGAATGGCACCGCAAGGCGCCCTTCGATATCGGAGTCACCCTCGGCGACAACTTCTATGTTGCGGGAATGTCGAGTCCGACGGACGCTCGCTGGAAGACGCAATGGGAGGAGCTCTACGGGCCGCTCGGAATAAAGTTCTATGCTACGTTTGGCAATCACGACTGGGTCATGAGCGACAGCCCCGCGGCGGAGATCCTCTACTCTGACCGGAGCGCAAGCTGGCGAATGCCTTCGCCCTATTACACCTTCACTGCCGGACCTGCTCAGTTCTTCGCGCTCGACACGAATGAAGTGTCGGATGCGCAACTCGCGTGGCTCGACGGGGAACTGACGAGGAGCACCGCTCGATGGAAGATAGTATACGGGCATCATCCGATCTACTCCGACGGCGAACACGGTGACAACGCGGTCCTCAAGGAGAGGCTGTTGCCCCTGCTGAAGAATCGGGCCGATGTCTATCTGGCCGGCCATGATCACATACTCAACCATGTGAAGGCCGAGGGCGGAGTCGAGCATTTTGTTTCAGGTGGGGGCGGGGCAGGGCTCTACAAGGTTAAGCCCGGGAGCCGCACGCTTTTTGCGGAATCCAGGAATGGGTTTACCGTCCTCGAGGCAACCGCAAGCGAATTGAAGATCGTGTTCATCGGAGCCGATTCGAAGCCGCTCTATGAGTACTCGAGGCGGAAGTAAAATCAAAGAGCAAGGCCGGCTGTACTAGCGCAACGATTTTCCGGCAACCGGGTATGGTCAGTACGGAACTCATTTCGACGAGCCCTATCAACTGAACAACCTGGCTGATGACCCATCGCGAAATAAGCAGATGAGAAAATTGGGGAAGCGGCTGCGAGCTAGGGACCTCTGAGCGTTGGCGCAACTATGGTTTGACGCTTCATCTCTTCTTGAAGACGAAAATGTATTCGTGCTTGAAGATGTAAAACCCACCCACCAGGGCTCGATACCTCCACAGTTGCTTCTGATCCCGCTTCGCGCGTGTCTCTTCGAAATTCTTGACAATGATGCTCTTGAGCCGGTAGTCGCGCTTCAGCACTTCGTTCATGCAGTAGAACCCCAGCGGCACCCACTCGCCTTTCGAGTATTTGTCCCCTATCACCAAGGCGAAGTACCGGCCGCGCTCGAGCGCCGGCCCGAGGTTGTCCAGCGCCTCGCCGAACATCTTTAGGAATTGATCGGTGCTTTCGGCGTTCGAGAGGTCCTGTTCGCTCTCAGAGAAGCTGATGATGTCGTGATAAGGCGGGTGCATCAGCAGAAGCTGAATCTGCCGGACTCCCAGCTCGTCGAGCATGCGTCGTGGATCTATCGTTCTTGCGTCGGCGTTGACGATCTCGGTCCTGATCTTGTGCCGATTCTTTTCCTGTGCCGCAAGCTCCTGCGCGCGCCTGGTCACGTCCGCGTTCAGATCAATCCCGATTCCGTTTCGTCCGAGCCGTTTGCATTCGATCAAGGTCGTTCCGCTTCCCACAAACGGGTCGAGTACCCAATCGTTCCTCTTCGTGTAGCGAAGCATTAGTTGATGCGGGATCTGAGGGATGAAATTTCCCCAATACCAGCCCAGATGCGCGCCGGCGGTGTCGCGTTTGCGCAAGACCCAAAGGCTGTCCGTGACTATGTCGGTGTATTCCTTCCAACGGTTCAGATTGATGTCATTGATTTGAGAGGTCTTGACCTTCTTGATGCCGCGCTCGAGTCGCTTGACGTAGTACCGCGCGCGTTCGATCGTGCGCGCTTCGAGGATCTGATCGAGTTCGGAAGTCAGGACGTCTCTGCGCAGAGAGACAAAGTCGCCGTTTGACTCTTCCTCGGCCTGCAGACACGAATCCCGTGAAGCGATCAACCGCTTCAACTCGGCGGTCTTCCTTCGAAGCGCGTCGATCTCGCCAAATGAATCCAATTCCGTGAGTGTGGCGATGAACTCGTCTTTGATAAGGTTGATAGAGCCGTAGCTCGACGGCGCCGCTTCAATATCGTCGAACAGAGATTGTTTCATTCGGGTTCTGGGCGTTCTTTGCGGGTCTTGGCGTCTTTGCGCGAAACCTGTTCTTGCGAGGATCCGTTTCGCGCAAAGGTCGCAAAGACCCACAAAGATCGCTAAGGCTTGAGAGCTTCCGTCACCGCGGTGACTATCATGTCGGAGAGAGCTTCATACATCGCGTCGCCCTCTTCTCGCGAGGCTGCACGCGGATCGCCGAAATAAGCTTCAGTTCCGCCAGCTTCCGTAAACGTGCGAGCCCCTCCCTTGATCTTTTCACTTATCGAGATGGACACTGGCTCGAGCGACCGGCGAACATCTTCTCGAACGAGCTCGGGACGCGCCGCCATCACAAGCGAGGTCTCATAGGACCCCGCGTGACAATCGCCCCGACGAAACTCTTCTGACAGCGTCTCCGCCCATCGTCGTCGTCTCTTGTCCGGAAAGGCGACCGCGCGACCGGTTTCCTCCTTCACCTTTGCGATCGCTCCGTCTATCGAGGCGATGTGGTCAGGCTCGAGGTGTGAGTTTGCGATAGCCACAAGGCCTGCGCCTTGTTCGTAAAGCGAAGCGCAGATGTCGTGGATCAATGCGGTCGCCGTTTCTTTCTTGATCGAGATCGTGCCCGAAAAATCGGCGCTGAAATCAGTGACGCTGTAAGCGAGCGCCGGCAGCACGAGAGTCTCGACGCCCCGCGCAGTCAGCTTCTCGGCCGCGCGAAGCGCCATCTCTTCGGAGATGATCACGTCGGTGGCGAGCGGCAAATGTGGTCCGTGAGCTTCGGTGGAACCGACGGGCAGAATCACAACAACTCCGCGCGCGACGGCGTCCCGCGCCTCTTTCCAAGTTTGGTTTTGAAACGCCTTCATTTTGTGGGTCTTGGGTCAATCTCGCCACCAGGACACGAGGGCACGAAGAATCACCCTGGAACGCGTTCGTGCGCCTTTGTGCCTTCGAGGCTTCGTGGCATCAGTATTTGAATAGATTCACGGCCGCTTGTACAGCACCTTTCCGGGTCGAGCCGCGGTCATCGTTCCGTGCTCGAACACGACTTGCCCGTTTACGATCACCGCTGAAACGCCTTCGGCGTACTGATGAGGCCTCTCGAACGTCGCCGCGTCCCGCACCCGCGCTGGATCGAAGATCGCGATGTCGGCTTTCATTCCAGGTCGCAGCAGCCCTCGATCGAGCAAGCCGAGACGCTGCGCCGGGAACGAGGACATCTTGCGAATGGCGTCCTCGAGCGTGATCGTATGTCGCTCGCGAACGTACACCGCAAGCACGCGAGCGAACGTCCCGTAGCTCCTTGGATGTGGATGAGCTTGTCCGAAGATCGGAATCTCTCCATCCGAGCCGATCATCGTCGCAGGATGCTTGAGAATTCTTTCTAGGTCCGCCTCGTTGATCGCGTGAAAGATTCCGCTGCAGCCACCGCTTTCAACGAGCCACAAGGCGGCTTCGGCAGCGTTTTCAATCGTCGGCTCCATCGCGCGCAAGCGAGTAACGTCGGCGAGGTTCTTCCCGGCAAGCGACGGATCCCAGCCGCAGCCGGCGATGACGATATTCTTCGGATCTCCGCCGCCGCGTTCGTTCTTGATGATCCTGATAGTCTCTGCTTTTACCCTCGCGCGCGTAGCCGGCTCCTTAAGCCGCTTCAAGATCTCGTTCCGTCCGCCCTCTTGCGCCCACGCAGGAAGCAGCGCCGCCTGGATGCTCGTGCTCGAAGCGGTGTAAGGATACTGATCGATGGTCGCATCGACTCCACGCGCCCGCGCTTCGTCTATCAAGCGCAACGTGTCGACGCTCTTTCCCCAGTTCGCCGGACCGATGATTTTATGATGAGTTACTTGAGTGGGAAGCCCGCCGCGTTCCCCAATCGCTATCGTCTCTTTGACGCTGTCGATGATGCCCGCCGCTTCGTCACGCATGTGCGAGATGTACATACCACCGAGGCGGCCGGCGACGCGCGCCAGCTCGATAACCTCCTCTGTTCGCGTAAAAGTACCGGGTACGTAAAACAGCCCGGAGCTGAGTCCGAACGCGCCGTCATTCATGCCTTGCTCGACAAGCGCACGCATCTTTTCGAGCTCGTTCGCGGTCGGTTTTCGATTTGCGTTGCCGATGACTGCAGCGCGCACCGCGCCCTGACCGATGAAGCTGCCGATGTTCACCGATTTGGGCAAGGCTTCGAGTTTGTCGAAGAAGGGCTGGAGCGGGACCGGTGACGAACCGTCCGGGCCTTCGATCAAAGTGGTCACGCCTTGTCGCACGTAGTTCCCGGCGGTGGGCACTTCGAAGATGCCGCGCCGGGCGTGAGTGTGAATGTCGATGAAGCCGGGCGCGATCACCTGGCCTTCGACGTCAATTACCTTGGCGGTGGGATCGGTGATCGATGCCGCAATCTTAACAATCGCATCGCCGCGTATCGCGACGTCGGCTCGATACCAGGGACTCCCCGATCCGTCTACGATTCGACCGTTTCGAAGCACGAGATCAAAGGCCGGGTTCTGCGCGGTTGGTGATTGAACTAAAGCAAGCGCCAGAGCCGCGGTGATCAGGATGATAGAGAGTTTGCGCAAAAGACGGATCCTCCTGAAGCAACATTGATTCTCAGGCGACAGCAACGGTAAAACCACTGGCGCATCCCGTAGCGATGGCCTGTCTATAGGTCACAGCCTTCTGCAAGCATCTTTGGCTCCTTTAGGAGCCACCGGTCTTCAGCAGCTAGAAATTCGGAGCCAGAGGTGGCTCCCAAAGGAGCCCCCGAGAAATTTGCGATTCGTAAGCTATAGACATGTTTGTCCCTACGGGACAGCGCACTTGATCTTCCAACTCAGACAAACACTGTTGACTGAACACGGCTGACCATCAAGCCGATCTATTCATCCCATCCCATTCGTTCGCGCAACGAAGTTATATGAGCGGCGTGATGCCGGCCGTGCCACGCGTAAAGACACGCGTTCTTAGCCAGAGTGACCACTCCAATCTCTGGATGTCGAAAGGTTCGCTGGAAATCAGACGGCTTGAGCGACTCAAGCAGCAACACCCAGCGCTTGTGAAGCGACTCAAGCAACGCAAGCGACACTTGGACGGGCGTAGCACGCGAATCCTCAAGCTCGGCCCAGCGGTCTTCCTGATATGGCTTGATCGTCGGTTCGTCTTCGGTGAGCGCAAGCTTGAACCGGCAGTAGCTGTTCAAGTGGCTGTCGGGCACGTGATGCACAACTTGCTGAACAGTCCATCCGCCGGGCCGATAGGGCGTGTCGAGTTGTTCGGTTGATAAGCCTTCAACTGCGGCTCGAAGCCTCGCGGGCGCTTCAGAGATTTCTCGAATCGCCCGCTGAATCTGTTCGTCTGTAGGTATGCCGTCGAGTGTGAAACGTCCGATTGGGTAGCGGAGATCCATGTCCTCATCCTCGATCGATGCCTTGGAAGTAACGAATTTATCCGTTGTGGCGGGCATCTGCTGGTGGTCGGGTGAATCGTTCAAGCGAAGATCTCAGTCACGCGGCAACTGAATCCGGCGATGAGATCTCCGCCATCAAGGATATCGGTTTCAGTCAGAATGGATATGTCGGTCAGCGACCTGTACACGGCGATCGTTCGCCTGCGAGGATCGACAACCCAGACCGCGAAGGTCCCAGCCCCCAGGTACTGCTCCACTTTCTCTTCCACGTCTGTGTAAGAGTCTCCAGGGCTGATGACTTCAACTGCGAGATCGGGAGCGCCGGGCCAGAAGCCCTCGAACTCGCCAACTTCTTCAATGCGCGCTTTGCTGACGAACGCGATGTCCGGAGCGCGAACTGTGTCTGGATTGGTGGCGAGCAAGAAGCCTGTCTCTGCGGCGAACACAACGCCGAGGTCATTCGCTTCCACGTGTTGAGCTACGCGCCAACCTAACCTCATCGTTCGGTTGCCGTGAATGCTTCCAGCGGGAGGCATCTCGATCAGTTCTCCCTTCACCAGTTCATAGCGGGAGCCGTCAGATGCCATCCTCAGCAGATCGTTGGCGGTGAGTAAGTCTGTTGAAGTGCTCATGTCTGAATAACCCAGGTGACCGTCAGTCACCCATTTGATACCACACGTACCGCCGCCCGTTCCAGTAGACCAACGCGCTCGCTGATTCGCTCTTCTCGACGAATAAGCCGTCGCCCTTCAGGGTCGAGGCCTTCGCTCTTCCGAGCTTTTTGCGGGCGACAGCTTTGGGAGTTACGCTCCAGTGATCCATCCAGTCGAAGTTGTCTCCCCCGTTCCCGACATTTACTCCAGCACCGATGAAGAACACCTTGTTGGTTGATGAATGGCAAACCGCGATACCGATCTTTTCGCTGTTCCTCTGTTTCACGAGAATCGCAACGTCGGGCTTGCCGTCTCCGTCGAAATCGCCGGTGAGATAGGAAGGTTTCAAATGTGAAGAGAAGTCGTATTGCCTATCAAACCCCGTTTTCTTGAAGAGCTTAGTTGCCAGATCCGGGATCTTCCCAGACTCAGCTTTGTAGCTGCCCTGCTCTTGGCCCGGGGAAGTATGTAATAGCACTAGAAGGAGAGAGAGAATCACAGTCATCCGTGCCGCCTCTTGGGTCGCACCCGGTCACCAAGCGAAACCAACGACTCATCTAATCGCTGGCAGCCACGCAAGCCCATTCGTTGTTGTGGTGCTTTCGAAATCCGTAGAACCTGACTATTTTCTTATCTTGTATCCGGGGTGATCTCGGGATCCAAATCGTATGTATCGCCGCCTGTGGATGTCGCGCAGTCCGTGTCGGGAATGCCGCGCGGAAGATCAATCTGCTTTTGCCGAAGAACTTCGACGGGACAATCTCCCATTCGTTTTGCTCACGGTTCCAATGAACGAGCACGAACCAGTCTAACTCCGGGAGCCCCGAGCCAAGCGGGCCCAAGGAGTTTTTGGTGTGATCCTCATACTTCTGAAGGTATCCTTCGGGCCACGCGAACCCGCCTGAGGCAGTCCACCTGCTTTGGTGGGGGCGCAGCCAGTGAGAGCAAGCACCAATTTGCAGGAATACTTCCTGCTTCTGGTTCTTGTCAGGATAGAGCGCCTCTATGTCGGATAGTAAAGTATCAAACGCGGTTGCCCAAAAATTCGCATCATCCTCAGCAGTCAAGTTGGGAATGACCTCTTGAAGGAAGCGCTCTCTTATCCGTTTGTCCATACTTGATCGCCCCCAGGTATTTTGAGTGACCCCAATCTACGCAACCCCATTCGACTACTGCTTAAGCGCCCGTCGATCAATCTTCCCCCGATCGTTCTTCGGAAGCTCATCCCTGAACTCCACCCACCGAGGATATTTGTAGGCCGCTAGCGTTTCCTTCACATACTCTTTCAACTGCAGCTCGAGCTGGACACTCGCATCGAAGCCTTCCGCCAACACCACGAATGCTTTCGGCTTGATCAGCTTCTGTTCGTCGGCTGTGCCGATCACCGCGCATTCGCGGACAGCTTCGTGTTCGAGCAAGCAGTTCTCGATCTCGGTTGGCGACACGAATATTCCGCCGACCTTCAACATCTCGTCGGTCCGCCCGCAGTACCAGTAGTAGCCGCGCTCATCGACTCGGAATTGATCGCCAGTTGTACACCAATCGCCCGCAAATGTCGCTTTGGATTTTTCGTGCGCGTTCCAGTAGCACAGCGCCGCCGAGTCGCCCTTGACGCGAAGGGTGCCCATCTCGCCGGTCGCAACCTCACGGCCCTCGGCGTCGACGATCTGGGCTTCGTAACCGGGGACGAGCTTGCCGAGACTCCCCGGCACAACATCGCCCGGATAGTTCGTGATATATATGTGAAACATCTCAGCCGAGCCGATGCCGTCCAGTATCTCGATGCCGAACGTTTCCATCCATCGATTGTAGAGCTCGGGCGGAAGCGCCTCGCCCGCGGACACGCAGAACCGCAGCGATGAGAGATCGTAGTGCGTGCTCGCGCCTTCAATCTGAAGCATCGCGTTGATCATCGTCGGCACTGTCGTAAGCACGGTGGGCCTGTGCTTCTGGATCATCGCGAACATAGTCTCCGCGGTTGAGCGCTCGGGGAACAGCGCCGTCGCTCCGCCCACCGCAAACGGAAACAGCAAGTTCGTTCCGGTCGCGTAGCCGAAGAACAGCTTTGGCACCGACAGCGTTATGTCGTCTTTGTTTATCCCGAGAACCTGTTTGGCGTAGCGCTCGGTGTTGAACGGCAAGTCGTGATGAAGATGAACCGCAGCCTTGGGATGACCGGTTGAGCCGGATGTGAATAACCAGATCGCGATGTCGTCGCGACTGGTCGGCGCGGTCTCGAGCTGGTCCGATGCTTCCATCATCAGCCGCCCGTATGACCTGATCGTCGAGCGGCCTTCCAACCCCTCGAGGCTGCCCGAGACCTTCGCCCCGACGATGATCGTGTGCCTCAGATAAGGCGAAGTCGCGGCGGCCGGCGTGAATCGCTCCATCACGTCGGCGTGGACGACTGCGACCTTAGCGCGCGTGTAGTCGAGATAGTATTCGTAGTCCGCCGACGGCAGAATCGTGTTCACCATCGTGATGACCGCGCCGATCTTAGCGATGCCGAACCACGCCGCTACGAATTCGATTGAGTCGGGCAGGACAATCAACACGCGGTCTTCCATCTCGACCCCGAGATGCGAAAGTGCGTTGCCGGCGCGATTGGCCATCGCCTGGACTTCGGCGTAGGTGTACTTTTTGTTGCCGCAATAAACCGCGATCTTGTCGCCAAAGCCTTCCTCGATTCTCGAATCGAGGAAGTAGGTCGCCATATTGAATTGTTCAGGAAAGGTGGCGGTCATTGTTAATCCAATCGGGAAGCGGCTCGCCTGGCCTCGTGCACTCGAATCTTGTCTTCGTGCTGAAGCGTCAACCCGATGTCGTCGAGTCCCTTCAGCAGGCACTCGCGGCGAAACGGATCGACTTCAAAGCCGAATCTGAGCCCCTCGTCATCCGTTACCCACTGCCTCGTCAAATCAACAGTCAACTCGTAACCCGGACTTGCAGCCGCTCGGGTGAAGAGCTGGTCGACCTGTTCTTCCGACAGCACAACGGGAAGCAGACCGTTCTTGAAACAATTGTTGTAGAAGATGTCCGCAAACGACGGGGCGATGATCGAGCGGAATCCATAATCGAGCAAGGCCCACGGCGCGTGCTCGCGAGATGAGCCGCATCCGAAGTTCGCGCGAGCCAGAAGAATCGTCGCTCCGGTGAACCGCGATTGATTCAACTCGAAGTCGGCTTTGAGCGAGCCGTCGGGATTGAATCGCCAGTCGTAAAACAGGAACTCGCCGAAGCCGCTGCGTTCGATTCGCTTCAGGAATTGCTTCGGTATTATCTGATCCGTGTCGACATTGATTCGATCAAGCGTCGCCACCAGTCCGGTGTGTTTTGAGAAAGCCACCATCTTGATTTTCGATTGTCGATTGCCGGTTTTCCGATTATCAATCGAGCTTTAAATCGGAAATCGGCAATCGGAAATCGGCAATCCTTTCAATCCCATTCCCTCACGTCCACGAAGTGCCCGGCTATCGCCGCAGCCGCCGCCATCTGCGGACTGACCAGATGAGTCCGGCCTCCGCGTCCCTGGCGACCCTCAAAGTTGCGATTCGAAGTAGAAGCGCAACGCTCGCCCGGCTCGAGGATATCGGGATTCATCCCAAGGCACATGCTACAACCCGACTCTCGCCAATCAAAACCTGCCTGCTTGAAGATTGCGTCGAGGCCCTCACGTTCGGCCTGCTGCTTGACCGATTGCGAGCCGGGCACCACCATCGCTTGAACATCGGTCGCGGCTTTCTTTCCGTTGATCACGCCGGCGGCTGCGCGCAGGTCTTCAATGCGAGAGTTCGTGCACGAGCCGATGAACACTCGATCGATTCTTATCTGCTCGATTGGCGTGCCCGGCTCTAGAGCCATGTACTCGAGCGCGCGGCGAGCCGCCTTGCGAGCGTTCTCGTCCGGGAATGAGTCGGGGTCGGGGATCGCTCCAGTTATATCCGTCACCATACCGGGATTTGTCCCCCAGCTCACCTGTGGCGCAAGCGACGAAACGTCGAATTCGATTTCGCGATCGAACGCGGCGTTCGCGTCGCTGGGCAGGCTCTTCCAGTACTCGACCGCTGCGTCGAAGCGCTCTCCTTTTGGCGCAAAGCGACGTGCCTTCAGGTAAGCAAAGGTTGTCTCGTCGGGCGCGATCATTCCCGCGCGCGCGCCTGCTTCAATGGACATGTTGCATACCGTCATTCGCTCTTCCATCGAGAATCCGCGAATCGTCTCGCCGGCATATTCAACTACGTGACCGGCCGCGCCGTCGGTGCCGATCGAACGTATGATGAACAGGATCACATCCTTGGCGGTCACCCCTCGCGGCAGTTTCCCATCTACGCGAACAAGAAACGTCCGAGGTTTTGATTGAAGCAGGCACTGAGTTGCAAGCACGTGTTCGACTTCGCTGGTGCCTATGCCGAATGCTAGAGCGCCGAACGCGCCATGAGTAGACGTGTGGCTGTCGCCGCACACGATCGTAGAACCGGGCTGCGTCAGACCCAGCTCGGGTCCGATGACGTGGACGATCCCTTGATCCGGGCTGTCGAGCCCGGCCAGTTCGATACCGAACTCGCGACAGTTCGATTCGAGAGCGTCGATCTGAGTTTTCGAAATCGGATCAGCGATCGGAAGCGAGCGACTCGAGGTTGGGACGTTGTGATCCATCGTAGCAAACGTGAGATCCGGACGGCGCACACCGCGTCCCGCCATGCGCAACCCTTCGAAAGCCTGAGGTGATGTGACCTCGTGGACCAGATGACAGTCAATGTACAAGATCGCGGGCTTGCCAGGTTCGTTGTGAACAGCGTGATTGTCCCAGATTTTCTCGAACAGGTTCTTAGCCATAAGGTTTACGACGGCAGATACTACTCCAGGAATTGCGCGAGTGTCCAAAGTTCCATGGGCGACCTGGGAGAGCAGGCGTCCCGCCTGCCTGGCTTCGCCGTTAGTACCATTCGCAGGCAAGCAGGCGGGCCGCCTGCGCTCCCAGGGCGGGCGCTCTCGGGTTAGCGTTCGTGCTGATACAGGTACCGCCCCTTTCGATGAGACGCCAGCGATTCAGCTACCTTGAGGAAAGCTTGTGCTGCATGCGACAGGCTCGCGTTTTTGCGGTAAACGAGCCGCAGCTTGCGCTCGATGTGTAGATCGCGAACGGGGATTCGCATGAGCTCTCCATTTGCGACTTCGGCTTCGACGCAGATTCCGGGCACCAGCGCGACGCCGGTGCCGCGCGAGACAAATCTCTTTATCGCTTCGATGGTCGGGAGCTCGACATCCATGTTGAGCGGCGTCCTGTGGCGTTTGAAGGCTTGGACTACTTTTGCCCGATACGGCGACTGCACGTTGTGAGCTACAAAGGATTCGGCGCCGAGCTGACGTATGTTCACTTGCTTCGCCGACGCAAGCGGGTGGCGCGGATTGACCACGAACGCGAGTTCGTCACGATAGACGACGATCGAACGGAGCAGCGGTTCTTCGGGGTTGAACGACAGCACGCCAAGCTCGGCGCCGTGCTTGAGCACATCGCCGGGGATTCGACTGGCGAGTGATCGATGCACGGTCACCTTGATCATCGGATAGAGCCGCCGAAACTCCGCGAGCGCGGGCAGCAGATACAAGCATGTGAATTCATTTGCGGCGATCGCCAGCTTGCCCTTGTGCATCTCGCGCAGTTCTTTGAGCGCGACGCGGGCCTCGCTCCGCAGATTGAGCAGCTTCTGCGCATACTCGCGGAGCATCTCGCCCGCGTCGGTGAGGGTTCCGTCTCTCGACGAGCGATCGAAAAGCGATTCGCCCACCTCGCGTTCGAGCTTGCGGATGGCCTGGCTGACTGCCGGTTGGGTGCGATAGAGCTTCTCCGCGGCGCGCGAAAAGCTGCCTTCCCGCGCCACCGTCATGAAGACTTCGAGCTGAAACAGGTCCATTAACCCTCTGGGCGGCCCGACAGACTTGAGTTTGACGTTCTTGTATCAAGACCCACCTTGTCAAACTCAGCGACAAACTGAAGTTTGTCGGACTATTAGCGAAACTTGTACGACAGACGGCTGCGGATTATACCATAAGCATTCGCTAATGCTAGTCCAAGAATTATAACTTTGACTTTGGCCGCGCCCCGAGCTTACGATCAGGGCCCTGCAGGCTAGCCCAACAGGGGAAGATTATCTATGGCAGATTCACAGGTGATCATTTTTGACACCACGCTTAGGGATGGCGAGCAATCGCCCGGCTGCAGCATGAACCTTGACGAGAAGCTGCGAATGGCGCGGCAGCTTGACCGGCTCGGCGTTGACGTCATCGAAGCCGGCTTCCCAATCGCGTCCGACGGCGACTTCGAAGCGGTCCAGGCGATAGCCAGTGAGATTCGGCGACCGGTAGTCGCGGCGCTGGCCCGAACCACTCGCAACGACATCATGCGCGCGTGGGAAGCAGTCGGCGAAGCGGCCCGGCCCCGGATACACACCTTTCTTGCAACTTCGGATATTCACCTCGAGCACAAATTGAGAATCACCCGCGAAGAGGCGCTCAAGCAGGCGCGCGAGGCAGTCGCGCTCGCGCGCTCGCTTTGCGACGATGTCGAGTTCTCGCCCGAGGATGCAACCCGTTCCGATTTGGACTATCTTTGCGCGGTCGTTGAGACGGTAATCGAGGCCGGCGCAACCACCGTCAACATTCCTGACACCGTCGGCTATACGACCCCGCGAGAATTCACCACCATCATAGAGACAATCCGTAACAAGACCCGCGGCATTGATCGCGCCACAATCTCGGTTCACTGTCACAACGACCTCGGACTTGCGGTCGCAAACACCATCGCCGCTATCGAGGCAGGCGCGCGACAGGTCGAATGTACGATCAACGGGATAGGCGAGCGAGCAGGGAATGCCTCGCTCGAAGAAATTGTGATGGCGCTTCGTGTTCGAAACGATGTGATGCCGTTCGCGACAGGAGTCGTCACGAGCGAGTTGTATCCTGCCAGCCAGTTGCTCACCGAAGTGACCGGTGTTGCGGTTCAACCGAACAAGGCGATAGTCGGACGAAATGCCTTCGCGCACGAAGCCGGCATTCACCAGGATGGCGTTATCAAGAACCGGCTGACTTACGAGATCATGACACCCAACTCGGTCGGCGTGCCTGACAGCCGGCTGGTTCTGGGCAAACATTCGGGAAGGCACGCGCTCGGGCTCAGATGCGAGGAGCTGGGATATCAATTCTCGCGACGCGAGCTGGACCAGGTTTACAAGCGATTCACCGCGCTCGCGGACGAAATCAAAGTTGTTGAGGACCATCACCTCCTGCAAATAATTGGCGACGAGTTGGAGGAAGCCGCCGCCGCATGATCGATGAGAACAAGCATGGGCTAGCTCAAGTCTCATCACCCTGTAGCGGAGTGGCGGGGGGGCCAGCCTCGAGAGCGCAAGCCGGCGCGAGGCTGGCCCACTTTCTCTTAAAGGAACGAGGAATTGAGATGACGCTGTACCGTTGGAACTCAGTCGAGCGAAGGTTCACGCGGACGACTGTTAAGGCGGATGCGCCTTCACGCGAGGCGAAACGACTGCGCGTCGGGAAGGGCGAACGCATACGAGCGGAAGTAGCGACCGGCGATTTGTTGATTCGCGTCCTCGAGGGCGTCTGGCAAATGGAGATCGCCAACAAACAATTAACTGTGCGCCACGACGAAGGTGTGGTGATTCCGTCGGGGTTCAGCCATTCAGTTGAAGCGATCGAAGACAGCTTCGCAGTACAGATGGCTGATGATCAGGATTACACGGGTGATGATTCGCTCTGGGCTGTTTGAAGCATCGCTGCACATTGTGGACTGCGCCGCCTCTACTCGGCGGTCAGTTGTCGATGCAATTGGCGGCGCTTTGGCTTGATCTCGCTTCGGACGCCCAGGTCCAGCTGAGCAACACGAGAATCCACTGAGCCAAAGCGCCGCCGATCAAAATGGACGCGGATCTCCGTCCCCGGGCGCCGCAGTCCAAACCGGGTTGACTCCTCCAAACCCTCAGCGCAAAGCTAACCCAATGCAAATCAAGATAACCGTGCTGCCCGGTGACGGGATCGGTCCCGAAGTCACCTCCGAGGCTGTGCGGGTGCTCGACGCGGTCGCGAAGGCTTTCAACCACGAGATCGAATTCAACTCGAAGAGCATCGGCGCTTCGGCGATCCGCGAATTCAACAACCCCCTTCCTGAAGACACATTGACCGCGTGCCTCGCGTCGGATGCTGTACTGCTCGGCGCGGTCGGCGATCCGGCCTTCGACAACCGTCCCACGAACCACAGACCCGAAGCCGGGCTCCTCAGTTTGAGACGAGAACTTGGAGCATTCGCGAATCTGCGACCCGCGAGACTCTACCCGGCGCTCGGGGATTCATCGCCGCTGAAGCCCGATGTGATCAAAGGCACGGACGTGTTGATCGTCCGCGAGCTGCTGGGCGGCTTGTATTTTGGCGAGCCCCGCGGAATCGACGACTCCGGCGGGAAGCGCGAAGGGGTCAATACAATGCGCTACGCTGAACCTGAGATTGAGCGAATCGCGCGCGTTGCGTTCGAGCTTGCGCGAGGGAGGCGGCGAAAAGTCACCTCGGTCGACAAGGCCAACGTGCTGGAGTGCTCGCAATTCTGGCGCGAAACGGTCAAGCGGGTAGCCGCAGACTACCCAGATGTTACGCTCGAACATCAGTACGTAGATTCGTGCGCGATGGCGCTCGTTGCGCGGCCCGCGAGCTTCGACGTTATGCTGGCCGAAAACATGTTCGGCGATATTCTCTCGGACGAAGCAGGCGCGGTGGTGGGCTCTCTGGGATTGCTGGCGTCGGCGAGCATTGGAGGTTCTGTGGGGTTGTATGAGCCCGTTCACGGTTCCGCTCCGGACATCGCCGGAAAAGGTATCGCGAATCCGCTTGGCGCGATTCTGTGTGCGGCGATGATGTTGCGTTATTCATTCAACCTCGAAACTGAAGCTGCAAGCATCGAGCGAGCGGTCGAGATGACACTCGAGGCGGGCTATCGCACTCGCGATCTTACAGCCGGCGAGAAGTATGTGACGACCTCGCAGATGGCGGAGCACATCATCGCGCGCATTCAACGGCCGATGACATAGCCTCCGATCTTGTTTGCGTCTTTGCGCGAAACCCACCAACCAAAGCCGAGAGCATTGAAGCTAACTCCTCACTACGATAGCATTCTTTTGTCTTAGACGGCCGAGACAGAATATCAGTCGAGGAGGTCCTATCGTGACCGCTGATCCAACCGCTGTTGAAAGAGTACGTGATGTTGCCACGCGGGTCGTGGCTCCCGGCGCTGCCGAAAACGATCGGGCGGGCAACTGGCCCGAGGCGTCGATTGGCGCGCTGGGGAGCGCGGGTCTGCTCGGGCTGACCGTTTCCAGGGAACTGGGCGGGCTGGGTGCCGGGCCTTCAGATTTCGTCGCCGTAGTGGATGAGTTGGCCGCCGCCTGCGCGTCGACCGCGATGATCTACGTTATGCATGTCTGCGGCACTGAAGTCATCAAGCAATCGTCGATGCCGAACCGCGACTCGGTGCTCAAAGACATCGCCGCGGGCAAGCACCTGTCCACTCTGGCATTCAGCGAAAAGGGCTCCAGGAGCCATTTCTGGGCTCCCGTAAGTCAGGCCGTTCAGGAGAATGGTTTTCACTTGCTCAATTGCGACAAGTCGTACGTGACCAGCGCCGGCCACGCGAAGAGCTACATTGTTTCGACTCGCGCGGTCGGAGCAACAGGAATGACCGAGTCGAGTTTGTACTACGTGGCGGGCGAAGCACGGGGGTTCAGCGTGTCTGGTCCGTGGAATGGATTGGGCTTGCGCGCAAACGCGAGCGCGCCGATGAAGCTGGAAAACACCAGGCTTTCTCCAGACGCCTTGCTGAGCCCGAGCGGAGGCGGTTTCGGGGTAATGATGTCCGTGGTGTTGCCGTGGTTTCAGCTCGGCACGTCTGCGGTCGCCAACGGAATCAGCGGAGCCGCGCTCGCCGCCGCAGCAGAACACCTCGGCCGCGCGCGGCTGGAGCACCTGGACGTTACGCTCGCTTCGCAGCCCGAATCGCGGTCGCGTCTGGCCAGCGCTCGCGTTGCGCTCGATGCTTCGCGCGCGCTTACTGCCGCAGCGGCGCGTTCGGTTGAGAACCCCGATGACGGCACGATGCTCCTTGTGCTTGAAGTAAAGGCGTGCGCGAGTGAGACCGCCCTCAAAGTCACCGACAAGGCGATGCGTTTGTGCGGCGGCGCGGCGTTCAGCCGCCAGGTTCCGGTCGAGCGCTACTTCCGCGACGCACGCGCGGGTTCGGTGATGGCGCCGACTACCGATGCGCTTTACGACTTCATCGGGAAAGCGCTGCTGGGGCTGCCGTTGTTCTGAAAGCAAATGATCCCGGTCCATTCAACGCGAGGAAGCACATAATCCGAAGAGTAGAGGACTAACTTGATGAACAAACCAATATTGATGGGCGCCGTTGCTTACGACCCGAAGGTTGTTCCAATCTGGGACGGCATACGCGAGTACATGAAGGAAGCCGGACCCGGAATGGATTACGTCTTGTTCTCTAACTATGAGGCTCAAGTGGACGCGTTGCTTTCGGGTTTCATCGACATCGCGTGGAACACCAACCTGGCTTATGTTCGAACGCACCGGCGAACCAACGGCAGATGCCGGGCGCTCGCGATGCGAGACACCGACGTCGATTACTGTTCGGTGATCGTCGTCAGAACTGATGCCGGCATCAACTCGGTGGCGGACTTGCGAGGTAGAACCCTCGCGCTCGGGAGCCGCGACTCGGGCCACGCCGCGATTCTTCCTCTCTACTTTTTGAAGCGGCAGGATGTCGATCCGCAGCGCGGCTTGAAACTGCTCCGGTTCGATCTTGACGTCGGCAAGCACGGCGACACCGGCGCCAGTGAAGCGGCGGTGTTGAACGCTCTCGCATCCGGACAAGCCGAAGCGGGCGCGGTGGGCGATCCGTTCTGGGCCAAGGCGCTCGAAGAACGCGCGGTGGATGGCGACAAGGTCCGTCTACTGTGGACCACGCCGACATATCACCATTGCAACTTCACCGCGCTCGACTCACTTGAAGAGGCGCGGTTCGGCCCCTGGGTCGAAGCCCTGCTGCGTATGGACTACAACAATCCCAAGCATCGTCCGCTTCTGGATATGGAAGGCTTGAAGCGTTGGGTGCCGGCGCAGACCGAAGGCTACCGCACGTTGTTTGAGGCGGTCGAGGAACAAGGCATCGAATGACTCGTCCCCTCACAATCAAGGTGAAGGCGCAATACGACGGCGAAGATCTCGGCGCATCCGAAGGCTTGCTGGTCGCGGTCGCGCGTCTGCTCGATCCGCTCGCTGAAGGCGAGGCGCTCGAACTCACTTCCGAGAATCCTTCGGTCTCTGGTGATCTGAGGATATGGTGCCGGCGCGCTGGTCATCGCTTCGCAAGCTCGATTGACGAGAACGGCAAATCGAGGATAGTCATCGAGCGCGGGGCATTTCTTCGCACTCTTGCCGATCCTCCCGAGTGGGGCGTTCGAATGCCGCGGCGAGGCGCGACTGTTGATATGCGTGACTGGCTGGTGGGTCGTCACGCTGCCATCGAGGAAGAAGCGGCTCGCGACGGTTCGCTTGCGCCTCGCGGAGCTTCGCTCGAAGAAGGCGCGCCCGCAATTGAATTCTCGATTCGTAAGCGTGCGGATGTCTGGGCTAACGCGATCTCCGAATTGTACGAGCAAGCGACGTCGAGCCAGTGGGTGGGCGCGCGCGACATACCCTGGCAGGAACTGGCGCCGCTCGACGAAGTAGTCGAGCGGGCGGTGTGTCAGATCATGACTTTTCTGGCGGAGAATGAGTACGCCGCTTTGTACGTGCCCGCTCGATTCATCGGCCAGCTTCACCCTCACTTCACCGAAGCCGCGCTGTTCCTCACGACCGTCATGGTCGATGAAGCCCGCCACATCGAGGTGTTCACCAAGCGCGCTCTTGCGAACGGGGGAGGCCTCGGCGTCGCCTCAGCGACTACGCAACTTTCGTTGGCCTCACTACTCGAGCCCAAAGATTTCTCGACCGCATCGTTTCTTCTCAGTGTGCTGGGCGAGGGAACGTTTCTTGATCTACTTGCTTTTCTTGAGGACCACGCGCCCGAACGAGCGACTCGCGAGATCTGCCGACGCGCGCGACAGGACGAGGCGCGTCACGTTCGGTTTGGAATCGCTCACGCCCGCTACGCAATCGAGGCGGACGGAGGCGCCGCTCGGCGATTCGCGTCAGCGGTCGAAGCGCGCGCCGAGTTCTTGAAGTCGGTCAGCGGAGTTGGAGCGTTGATAGAGGAGTCGTTGATCATCTACTCGGGCGGCGGGATGAACCCTTCGTCCCTACGGACGGGAACCAGGAGACTTGCCGCGCTGTATCAAACAATGCACGACAATCGAGTGAAGCGGTTAGCTGCCGCGGGGTTCGGCGTCGATCAAGCGGATCACATGTCGCGGCTGCACACGCCAAACTTCATGTAAACAGACGTGTAGGGGCGGCCCTCCGTGGCCGCCCCAGAATGAAGCGCTGTAATAGATTGACTACCCCTTCCCGGGCGACCCTCCGCGGCCGCCCCAAAACGAAGCGCTGCACTAGATTGACTCCCCCCTCCGTGGCCGCCCCAGAATGGAGCGTTCGAATAGATTTGGATATTCCCAACTGGGGCGGCCACGGAGGGCCGCCCCTACACGCCTCTTCCGTAAAGCTCCGTCATTTCTCTCAGCCTCTCACGAGGTCTCGTCGTCAGCGCGTCGCTCCTGAATCGCCACCGCCAGTTTCCTTTCTGACTAGCCGGAAGATTCATCCGGGCACGAGAGTCCAGCCCGAGTATGTCCTGCAGAGGCACGATCGCGGTGTCTGCAACCGAGGCCAGCACCGCGCGAATCATGTCCCAGTGAATTTCTCTCCCGTCTGAGTTCAGGTACTTCAGACAATATGTTCGCTCTCGCGCGATCTGGGCGGCGTCGCGCGTTGAGCCCGCGCCCGCCCTGCTTCGGAACCATCCAACAGTCGTGTCGTTGTCGTGTGTCCCGGTATAGGCGACGCAGTTGTGAATGTAGTTGTGAGGCTGATCGATGCTGTGGCTATCGCCGCTGAAAGCGAATTGCAGGATTCGCATGCCGGGAAACCCGAAATCGTCGCGCAACGCGACGACGTCCGGAGTGATAACGCCGAGATCTTCGGCGATGATCGGCATTTCCCCGAAGGTGTGCTTCAAGGTATTGAAGAGCTCTCGTCCGGGGACCGGGACCCAGGAGCCGCGCTCGGCGGTTTCGTCTCCGCCGGGGACCTCCCAGCACGCGGCGAAGCCTCGAAAGTGATCGATGCGCAATAGGTCCACGGTTTGAAGCGTGGCGCGTAGACGATCCATCCACCAGCGGAAGCCCGCCGACCGCATCGCGTCCCAATCGTAGATCGGATTCCCCCAGAGTTGACCGGTCCGGCTGAAGTAATCCGGCGGAACGCCCGCGACGACTGTCGGACGGCCTTCCTGGTCGAGCTTGAACATTTCGGGATGGGCCCACACATCGGCCGAATCGTAAGCGACGAATATTGGAGCGTCGCCGATGATCCTTATGTTGCGCTCATGACAATAGCCCTTGAGCGCCCACCATTGCTTGAAGAACAGATACTGGAAGAGTCTCTCGGCCTCGATCTTGTCGTGAAGAGTTCCCTGCGCGGCCACGAGCGCGGCCTGCTCACGTCTGGCGTACTTGTGCTCCCAATCAATCCAACTGACGCCTCGGTGCGCTGCTTTGAGTGCACGAAAAAATGCGTAGTCTTCAAGCCACCAATCATTCTCGTGACAGAACTCAAGAAAGGCGGACCTCAATGTTCCATCCTGGGATCTCTTGAAGTTCTCAAACGCTTTTTCAAGCAGCGTGGTCTTGTATTGAATAACGCGGCCGAAGTCTACGCGCGCGGCCGGGAAGCGAGGGGCATCGCTGAGGTCAGCGTAGGAGAGCAGCCCGGCGTCAGCTAGCCGCTTCGGACTGATCAGCAGAGGATTGCCCGCAAACGCGGAGAAGCATTGATAGGGCGAATCGCCGTAGCCGGTCGGACCAAGCGGCAGCACTTGCCAGTAGCTCTGTTTGGTCGCTGCGAGAAAATCCGCAAAGGCATAGGCTTCGTCGCCCAGGTCGCCGATGCCGAACCGTCCCGGCAGTGAAGTCGGATGCAGGAGTATTCCACTCCCTCGCGGAAAGCTCACTGAATCTCCTCCTGATAGCCTGAGAGCGCGTCACTGGGAGCGCAGGAGTCTCGCCTGCATGGCTGCAAAGGGTCGCGCGCTGGAAAACATGCAGGCGAGACGCCTGCGCTCCCAGGA
>DATIFP010000235.1:0-135248 GCA_035455165.1 Blastocatellia bacterium | reverse complement strand
AGAAGCCAACGGCCTGGGCCGGCGTGCGCGAGTGTTTCGGACACGGCCAGATCTGCCCTCAGGCCCCCGCGAACCTGCGCTCCGAATATGGGATGATGATCCAGTGGGACCAGCAAAACGGAGGCATGGGCGAAGATTGTCTGGTGCTGAATGTTTGGACGCCAGGAGTGAACGACGGCAAGAAGCGCGCGGTTCTGGTGTCTTTCCACGGAGGCGGCTATACGACGGGCTCGGGGAACGCGCCGGGATTCGACGGTGCTCAGCTGGCTCTGTTTGGCGACGTGGTGGTTGTCACTGTGAACCATCGCCTGGCGAGTTATGGTTACACTCACCTTGCTGATCTCGGCGCGCCACCGGAGTTTGCCAACGCCGGGGTGGTTGGAATCATGGATCTCGTTGCGTCACTTCAATGGGTGCGCGACAACATTGAAAACTTCGGCGGCGACGCGAGCCGTGTGATGGTCTTTGGTCAATCGGGCGGTGGGGCGAAGACCACGGCGGTCCTGGCGACTCCTTCGGCTAAGGGCTTGTTCAACCGAGCCGCCGTCCAGAGCGGATCATCACTGCGATTCACCACTCGCGAGACGGCTACAAAGAACGCGGAACAATTGCTTACCAAGCTCGAGATTCCAAAGACTCGCATCCCCGATCTTCAGAAGGTTTCGTGGCAGCAACTCCTGGAAGCGCAAACCGGCATTGCGGGGTTCGCGCCAGTGATGGATGGAACGATACTTCCACATCATCCATTCGATCCAGTGGCGCCGCCCGAATCAGCAGACGTGCCGGTGATCATATCGACTACTCTGGAGGACGCCGCGCTGAGTTTGACCAACTTCAATCTCGATGAAGCAGGCCTGAAGACGCTCCTGGGCCAGCGGTACGGTGAGAAGGCCGACGAGATAGTGAAGCTCTACAAGCAACGGTATCCCCAGAAGTCGCCTTTTCTGATCCAGGCTCAGATATTCACCGACGCAGGGTTCAGGCGCTCGGCCATCACGCAGGCGGAACGCAAAGCGGCGCTGGGCAAGGCTCCGGCTTACATGTATCTCTGGTCGTGGGAGAGCCCGGGGTTCGGTGGAAAGTTTGGCGCGGTGCACGGCATCGATGTAGCGGCTTCGTTCCACGGCGTGCGAGACACGATCGTCGGAGTTGGTTCGCCGGGAGGCAAAGTGATGTGTGACCGGCTCGCGTCTGTTTGGGTTGCCTTCGCAAACACGGGCGATCCGAACAATCCGCACATTCCTCATTGGCCGGCTTATGACGCGAGCAATCGCGCGACTATGGTGTTCGACACCGACACTCGAGTCGAGAACGATCCACGCGGTGAGATTAGAAAGTTCTGGGCAGAGATGCCGGTGCCGTCCGGGCCTCGCGGATGAGGCGTAAACAGATTGCGGTTCCCAAAAGCGATTGAGCACACAAAGAAAAGAGAAAAAGCCCAACCGTGAACAGGTCACGTTCGACACAGTACGTCGACTCGCACTCGAGCTGCCTGGCGTCGAGGAAGGCACATCGTACGGCACACCCGCGTTCCGGGCCGGCGGGAGAATCCTTGCCCGTTTTCATCAAGACGGCGAGTCTCTCGTGTTGAAGGTGGAGTATGCGGCTCGCGAAGTGTTGACCGGAGCGCACCCCGACACCTTCTACGTGACGGATCACTATCGTTGTTATCCGCTTATGCTGGTGCGTCTGGCAAACGTCGAGTTGGGTCTGCTGCGAGAGCTGATCGAAGACGCGTGGCGAAGCCTCGCGTCGAAGCGGGACATAGCGGCTCGGGAACAAAATCGGTAACTAATCCCTTCCTGTAAACCTACGTGTATGCATATCTGGGCGGGACGATTCGCGGACTGAAGGGAGTCTGTCTCGAAATCGGCGGCGTCGAGGATCACGTACACGCGCTTGTGAAACTTCCTTCGACGATGCCGCTTTCCGATTTCCTGGAGAAACTCAAATCTAACTCTTCAAAATGGGCGAAAGCAGTGAGGCGGGGATTTGGTTGGCAGTCGGGATATGGCTTTCACAGTCAGCGAATCCCAGCTTGAGCGAGTGACGCGCTACATCCAGAATCAGAGGGAACACCATCGACGATTAGGCTTTGAAGACGAGATCCGTGCGCTGTTGAAGGCTCATGGCGTGTCGTACGATCCGACTCACCTGTGGAAGTGATCGGGACTGTCGCCCGCTACTGCGCGGGCTCGGTGCGCGCGGTACTCTGATCGTCCAGGGCTGCCCGGACTTGCCCTGGGCTCATGCTGGGCCCGCTGCGCGGGTCGGTGCGCGCGCGCTCTTTGCTACCCGTGAGTCACCAGGCGACCCGGGACTTGGCGAGCTCGCATCGTGTCGCTTGATCTTCCGAATCAAGCTGAAGAAAATAGCGAACTCGAATATCAATCAAAGGAGCTTAGCGAATGGGAAAGACAGACCCGCGCGTGGATGCTTACATCACAAAGTCGGCGGACTTTGCAAAGCCGATACTGACCCACATCCGAAAGCTGATTCACGATACATGCCCGTCGGTTGAAGAAACGATTAAGTGGAGCTTCCCACATTTCATGTACAAAAGCCCAAATGAGCGGAATCCGCGCATCCTCTGCAGTATGGCCTCCTTCAAGCAACACTGCGCGCTCGGCTTCTGGTACACCGGCGGAGGCCCAATGAGCGGCGAGCCCAAACCGGCAGAAGGCATGGGTCAGTACGGCAAGATCACCAGCATCTCCGATTTGCCCAAGGACAAAGAGTTGATCAAACAGATTAAGGAGGCGGTCAAGCTTCACCAGTCCGGCATAAAAGCGTCGCCGCGCACCCGATCAAACGAGAAAAAAGAGTTGGAGATTCCCGGTTACTTCGCCGCGGCATTGAAGAAGAACAGGAAGGCGCTGAAGACATTTGAACAGTTCAACTACACCAACAAGAAAGAGTATGTCGACTGGGTGACTGAAGCGAAGACCGAAAAAACCCGAATCAGTAGACTGGCTACCGCCGTCGAATGGATGTCCGAAGGCAAGACCCATAACTGGAGATACGTCAAGAGATAGTGACAGTTGGACGCGTTGGTTGGGGGTTAGAGGGGTTTCGAAGGGAACGCTCCTCCGACAAAGCGGACCGCTCCCAGCCGCTAGTGAAGGACGACGCAATCGTTGCTGCGGAGAACTCATTGCAGGACGGGCGCTGAATCTTTCTTGAGGCGTCTCCACGAGATGATCAGACTCTTGTCTTCATCCTTGCGGCAGACCCGAAAGGCCACAAGAATGTCCGACCTGCCTTCCGCCATTGATCTAAGGATGTAGGTGGAGCCTGGGACTGCGGGGAGAACAGAGTAATAAGTAACCTCGCCAACCTTGAATCCTTCACTATTACGCTTGGACTGCAGAATTGCTTCTGAACGGTTCCTGGGCCGGGGTAGTTCTTGCAGGTGATCGACACCCGCCGTCTTCAGCGAAACAGCTTCAAGCGGCACATCACCCAGGCTAGCCATGAATCCGAGCGCGCCGCCCGCAAACCCGCTCAAGAGCATTCCATCCTGGAAGGCCAGTTCGGACCACTCACTCATCTCGTGTTTTCTCTTTGTGAACGAATACGTCGCGCCGCCGCCGGTAATCGGAAGGGTTAAGACTGGTTTGAGATCGCTCGCGGATACGAGGTTAGGTGAATAGACAAACCTTCCTTTTGGAAACAGCCTGATCAGCCCGGTGTCCGGCAACCTTAGGAAACTTTTGAAGCGATCGAAATCTTCCTGTGCAGGCGACAAAAGTTTTTTTTGGGCCGGCGTAAGTTCTCCACTCGCTCTCTTGTTTGGAATTGACGAGTTAGTTCTGCGTTCGAGACGTTTGCTGTCTCTCTCCATCGCCTTCCGGTCGGACTCGAGATCAATGTTCTCTCTATCTCCAGGTTTTGGCTTAGGCGGCCTTCCGTCGGGCCACGGCTGCGGCCGGTTGTCTCTGGGAAGCTGTGAAAGCACTGCGCTGGCCGTCATTGAGCACGCAATAACAACCATCCCGATTCGCGCGCAGCATCTCAAGTATTCGATTTTCATTTATCACCTCCGACGAACCAACCTCGAAGCCGGCCTGCGAGTTTAGGTCCAAGCTATCATTGAAGGCTGTTAGTTGCAACGACAAACGCCGTCAAGGTCGCTACCCGCCATCAGCCAATCAACTCTGGTGGACGCCTTGCAATTAGCCCACTCCCTTTGATAACCTCCGAAGCTGGTCAGGCAAGTTGGCCGGCATCACTCGCGCAGCTCAGTAGGTTCGCAACTCTGCGCTGTGCGAACTCAATCACCCGCAAATCTCGAGGTAGCACGATGCTGGCTGGTGACATCCCCGAAGCACTCACTTTTGACGACGTTTCGCTGGTTCCCGCCCGAAGCGGCGTCCTTCCGACCGAGACTGACACGACTACTCGGTTCACGCGCAACATCCCGCTGAACATTCCAATCACCTCCGCCGCGATGGATACGGTGACTGAATCTCACCTCGCGATTGCTATCGCGCAGCAGGGCGGCATAGGCGTTGTTCACAAAAACCTGTCGATCGACGCTCAGCGAGATGAGGTCGACAAGGTGAAACGCAGCGAGTCCGGCATGATCGTCGATCCGGTCACGATGACGCCCGATCATCCGCTCTCGGATGCAGTTGAAGTGATGGAGCGCTACCGAATCTCCGGTGTTCCCATCGTCGAAGAGAACGGCCACCTCGTAGGGATCCTCACGAATCGCGATCTCCGCTTCGAGATGCGTTTGGATCTTCCCATCAGCGAGGTGATGACCAAAGACAACCTCATCACTGTTCCCGTAGGCACGACTCTCAACGAAGCCAAGGCGATCCTTCAGAGGCATCGCGTGGAGAAGCTGTTGGTGGTCGATGAGAACTATCGGCTCAAGGGTCTGATCACGGTCAAGGACATCCAGAAGGCCATCAAGTATCCGCTGGCTGCTAAGGACGACCTGGGCCGTCTGCGCGTCGCTGCGGCAATCGGCCCCACAGGTGACTTCCTGGAGCGCGCCGATGAGCTGGTTCGGGCCCGCGTAGATGCGCTGGTGATCGACACGGCGCACGGGCACACCGAGAGCGTCCTCTCCGCCGCGAAGAAGATCAAAAGCCGATTTCCGGAGGTCGATCTCGTGGCCGGAAACATCGCGACCGTCGAGGCGGCAAAGGACCTGATATCCGCCGGCGTCGATGCGGTGAAAGCGGGCATGGGTCCGGGTTCGATATGCACGACTCGAGTCGTCAGCGGAGCCGGCGTGCCGCAAGTCACCGCGATTTTGGATTGCGCGCGCGCGGCTCGCGGCTCAGACGTGCCGGTTATCGCCGATGGAGGAATCAAGTACTCGGGAGACATAAGCAAAGCAATCGCGGCCGGCGCGGATTCGGTGATGATCGGGTCGCTGTTCGCGGGTACTGATGAAAGCCCGGGCGAGATCATCCTGTTTCAGGGCCGGTCGTTCAAAGCTTATCGCGGGATGGGTTCGATCTCGGCGATGAAACAGGGCAGCCGCGACCGTTACGGCCAGGGGGGCGAGTCCCAGATGTCGAAGCTGGTCCCGGAAGGAATCGAGGGACGCGTCCCGCACAAGGGCCCGTTGGCATCGCTGGTTCATCAGCTCGTGGGGGGATTGCGCGCCGGGATGGGTTACTGCGGGTGCCGCTCGATATCCGAGCTCCATGAAAAAGCGCGCTTCATCCGCGTGACCTCCGCCGGCCTTCGCGAGAGCCACGTGCACGACGTTATCATCACCAAGGAAGCGCCCAACTACAGGATTGAGTGATTGGTGAAACTGAGACGTGTTACGTGATGAATGATGATGCGTGATCGGAACGAGCTTATCGCCCACCACACTCACGCAGCACTTATCACTCATCACGTATTAAGCTCTTCTTTTCTATGCCCCTCGATGTACAGCGAATCTGGAACGCGTGCGGAGAAGCATTCAACCGATTCACGTCTGCTGAAGATTCATTCTCAGAGAACATCGAACGCCCAGCCGTTGAAGAACTGATCGGCGACGTCGGCGGCGCGAAGATATTGGATCTGGGTTGCGGTTCAGGGCCCTACTCGTGCCGGCTGGCGGAGCTGGGGGCCGAAGTGATCGGGTTCGATCTTTCGGAGGCGATGATCTCGCTCGCGCGAGGGAGAGCGCGGGAACGCAATCTCAAAGTCGACTTCCGGGTAGCCGACATTCGCGATGCGCTTCCATTTGATGATTCGCAGTTCGATATCGTCTTCACCGCCACCGCGCTTCACTATGTAGACAACCTCGCGATCTTCATGCGGGAAGCAGCGCGCGTGATGAATCCGCGCGGCAGATTTGTCGCAAGCGTTCTGCATCCGCTCTCGACGGCGAACTTTCCCCTCGCCGGCTCTGAAGCGGTTGAAGGCCCGGACCCCTGGCAGGGATGGTACTTCGGCTCGCCGATCAGATCTATTGAGACGCCGTGGCTCAGCTTCGGCTCGGTGCCCGACGAGGGCCGGCGAATCTTTTGTCATCATCATACAATCGCCGAATACTTCGACGCGTTCCGGTCTGCGGGCCTCGCGGTGACGCGCTTATTAGAACCTGCGCCGCCCCTGCGCTACGCGGAAAGAAACGCGGCACGCTACGATGAGGCTATGCGCAGCCCGATCTATCTCATTCTCCAGGGCAACAAGCCGGACTAACCGCATCCATTCCCTTCTATTGTCGGAGAAATCCTGCGCGGGTTGGCGCCTTGCGGCCAGAAGAAACCGCCTCCTACAATAGTTTACGGGTCTCAGTGAGCGGCACCGGAGTTGCACCTGGCAAACGGCGGCGCGTGATGAATCTCAAGAGAGCGATTATTGTCTACAACCCAATGGCGGGTCGTCCGGGCCGGCGTGCGGAGAATGTGCGCGCGATGACGCGGTTGTTGGAGGCCCGAGGCATTCGGGCGGACGCTTTCGCCACCACCGGGCCCGAAGACGCATCGCGGATAGCAAGCAACGCGGTCTCCGATGGTGTCGATATCGTGATCAGTTACGGGGGCGATGGAACGCTCAACGAAGTCATTCAAGGGATGGCTGGAAGTCAGACCGCCCTCGCCGCGTGGCCGGGCGGAACCGCGAATGTTGTTGCCCGCGACCTGGCGATTCCATCCGATATGACCCACCTTGCCGACGTGATCGCCGCCGGCAAGACGAAGCGTATTGCGCTTGGGCTCGCGAAGACTGGTTCCGGGGTCGAGAAGACTGCTTCCGGGTTCCGAGCTCCGAGTTCCGCGTTCGAGGCGGCAAGTACGCGAAGCCAAATCGGACCTTCGAACTGTGAACCCCGAACCCGGAACCCCGAACCCGGAACCGAGAAGTATGAACCCGGAATTCGGAACCCCGAACCCGAGACACACTCCGAGCGCTATTTCCTCATGATGGCCGGTATCGGTATCGACGCCTCAATCGCTCGTGGGGTGAACAAGAGGCTCAAGCGCATGATCGGCGAGCTTGCGTATTGGTGGTGCGGCATCAAATACATTTTTTTGCGTCGGGCCGAAGTATTCTCGATTGATGTCGATGGGAGGCGCTTCGAAAGCGCGTTCGCCCTTATAGGCAAGGGCAAAGGATACGGAGGGGGGATGACGATGACTCCGGAGGCGAAGCTCGAGGAGCCGTGGTTTGAAGTTTTCATCTTGCCTCCGCTTCGGAATAACTTCTCCTACTTGCGCGCGGTCGCCGCCTGCAAGAGGGGAACCCCTGAGGCTGCGGGAGCCATGCTGGTCAAAGGAACGCACATCAAAGCCAACTCGACGGAGGAACCATGGGTCGAAGTGGACGGCGAGGTGATCGGCCCTCTTCCGATGAGCTTCGAGGTAGTGCCCGATGCGCTATCGGTAATTATCCCTTAGCAGCGCAGACTTCAGTCTGTGCAAGGCCTTCGTAGGATATAACATGACCCACCCGCCGAAGGGCGTGCGCGGGGTTACCACGTGCGGCAGTAAAGGAGTAATCCAATGAGAGCAGTATTGATTTCTATCCTGACCGGCGGGCTGTTGATCTCGAACTCGATCGCCGGTATTACAACTCAGGCATCGCCCAAGGAGCCATCGAAGCTTGCCGCTCCTTCTTCCAATACCGCCCCGTTTGATCGTTTGCGTGCGGAGGGCTTCGACGCCGTTTACAATTTGGATTATCAGACCGCGCGAGACCGTTTCCTGCAGATGACCAAAACCGCGCCTGAGCATCCGGCGGGCTATGTCTATCTGGCGAACAACCTCTGGCTCGAAACTCTGTTTCAGAACCGAAGGCTTTCGACCTCGCTCTACACCGGCGCTTCCTTTTACGTGCAGGACAAGGACGAGGATCAAGCTGATCAGAAACGCGATCGCGAATTCAACGATCTGATCAGACAGGCTCTGGCGGCTAGTCGAGCACGGCTCCTGAAGAACTCAAAGGACGTCGAGGCGCTCTACTACTCAGCTTCCGCCCTGGGGATTCGGGCGGCGTACAGGACCTCGGTTAAGCGCAGCTTCATGAGCTCGATCGGCGACGGCAACGATGCGATCAAGATTCAGAGACAGGTGATCAAGCTCGATCCGAATTACGTTGACGCTTATATGAGCATTGGGTTCTACGAATACGTCATTGACAGCTTGCCGGGGTTGTGGAGATTTGCAGCTCGGTTCGCTGGACTCAAAGGATCAAAGAAAGCGGGCATCGAGCACCTCGAACAAGTCACCCGGGAAGGAAAATACACGGCTGACGACGCGCGCGTCTTGCTGCTCGGCATCTACAGCAAAGAGAACCAGCCTGCACGGGCCCTCGAGATCATCAGCTATCTGACGAAGCAGTATCCGCGCAACTATTTGTTCGGCGTCGAGCGAGCTTCGATGCTCTATCGCCTGGGTCGATACGATGAAGGTTCGGGAGCGTTCGCCGACTTGCTGAAGGACCAGCGCGTAGCTTCTCAGGTTACTGATCTGGTGACCTTCCAATGGGCCGAGTCGCTTTTTGCGAAGGGCGACTATCAAGCGGCGGTCGAGCGCTACAATCAAGTAGAGCGATGGCCGAAGGCAGCCGCGGAGTTGGTGTCGCTATCTCACCTGCACGCGGGCCAGGCGCTTGATGCGCTGGGCAAACGCGACGAAGCTCTGGCCGAGTATCAGGTCGTATTGAAGCGCGAGAACGTATTCGACTCGCACAAGCTCGCTACGCAGTATGTGAAGAAGGCTTATGCTCCGTCGAAAGGGTAATGCTCTTCTCAGCTTCTTGCGTCGCATTCCATGTTCGTCTTCATGTTCGTCGCAATCATGTTCGTGGCAATCCCTAAGGGATTGCGGCCTTCAGCCCAGGGTTGGTACTCCTACCCTGGGAGACGCGGTGATCGAAAACCGCCACAACCCCAACGGGGTTGCGACCCGAGCGATTGATTCGCGAAGTATCAAACGTTATCCTGAAGAAACCGTGGGCCACAACCCCGTTGGGGTTGCTCCGACAAACCTTCGCATGACGAGGTACCCAAGGTAGCCGAGTACGGCAACCTTGGGCTGATAGATGCAACCCCGTTGGGGTTGCCTCGCTCGCAACGCCGAGGCTATAAACATCAGCCTCCCACGGAGGCTCCACCAGCGCCGCGTTTTCCTCGCAAGCGTATCCGATTCTGGGAAATCTCTTCCTGCAAGTGAACAGTAGTCTTCAAATCTAAGCCCGAGGCCTTCGGGCTCAACCTACGTTATTCCTAAACTTAAGGTCACCAGGCGCGGTGGCACGAGATTTGGCTTTCGCCTTCCCAAGACTCAGCATCAGATCGTGTCCGAAATGGGGTGATCCCGAGGGCGGCGGGCTTTCAACTGATAGGGGACAGGTGATAGGGGACAGGTGATAGGGGACACGTGATAGAGGACAGGTGATAGTATCGATCTTCGCGTCGAAAATCCTCGATCCTCAAGTTCTAGGTGTCCTGAAATCGGGTTGCTGGGCATTCGAACCAGCTGTCCAATGTCGAGCCGGTCAAATTGGTAAGAGTTTGTCTTTCATTAACACCCAACTTCAGTTGGGTGAGAAGGAAGCTGCTTAGGGTCGAAACCGTTTTAACGGATTTGCAATTGGAGATCGCTGAAACTGTTGAAACAGTTTTGCCCGATGTTGATCGACGTGCACCTCACTGAAGTGAGGTGTTAATGAGTCGGAAGACTCACATCCACCAATACTGTGAACGAGGAAGAGGCAAGAGCAACACAACATTAGGACAGCACCCAAGTTGTTGGAGTGAAGATAATGGAAAGACTACTGCGGGATGTACGCTATTCAATTCGTGTTCTCGTGAAGAGTCCCAGCTTCAGCGTCGTCGCCGTGATCGCGCTGGCGCTGGGGATCGGAGCGAACACCGCCATCTTCAGCGTAGTTTACGGGGTTCTCCTAAAGCCCCTGCCATATCGCGACGCGGACCGTATGCTGGTCGCCGGCATATCGGTGCCTGACTACCGGGATATCAAGGATGGTAACCAGGTGTTTGATGAGATGGCGATCTGGGCGTCGAATCAATATAGCCTGACAACCGGCGGAGATTCGCAACAGGTGCTGGGTGCGGTTGTGTCTCCGGAGTTCTTTTCGATGCTCGGCCAGGCGGCTGTCGGAAGAACCTTCTCTGCGGAGGAGGATCGCGAACCCCTCGTTGTGTTGAGCTACGAACTCTGGCAGCGCCGATTCGGAGGGGATCAAAGCGCGCTCGGACGCAGCATCGACCTGGGCGGACGCAGCCACACAATCATCGGCGTGATGCCAGCGGAGTTTCAGTTCCCCAGCGGTCAATTCAAGTTGTGGGTCACGTTTGGGTCGGCGCTTGGTCAGGCCTCGGAGCAAGCAGAGAACCGGGCGCTCCGAATTTTCCGGACGCTGGCGCGGTTGAAGCCCGGCGTCAGCGCTTCGCAAGCTCAAGCGGACATCGACGTTATCGCGAGACGAATCGAGCAGGATCATCCGGACACGAACTCGGGCGTCGGGATCAGCTTTACTCCGTTGTACGAACGGATAGTCGGCAATGTGCGGCCGGCGCTGCTGGTGTTACTTGGCACGGTCGGATTCGTGTTGCTGATCGCGTGCGCCAACGTTGCGAACCTGATGCTTGCGCGCACCACTGCCCGCGAGAGGGAAATCGCCATTCGCTTGGCGCTCGGCGCCGGCCGCAGCCGAGTGGCGCGCCAGCTTCTCACCGAGAGCACGGTGCTGTCGTTGATCGGAGGGGCTTTCGGTTTGCTGATCGCGGTTTGGGGCCTCGACGTTCTTACCAGCGTCGACCCAGGCGACGTTCCGCGAATCAGCAGCGTGACCATCAACGTTCCTGTTCTGCTGTTCACGTTCGGAGTTGCGCTCGTGACTGGTGTGGTTTTTGGCGTCATTCCGTCGCTTCAAGCGACGCGATTCAATCTGAGCGACGCGCTTAAAGAGGGAGGCCGCTCACTTGGCGCAAGCGCGTGGGGCCGAAGGATGCGAAGCTCGCTTGTGGTTGCCGAAATCGCTCTCTCACTGATAGTGCTGATCGGCGCGGGGCTGTTGATCAAGAGTTTCAATCGGCTGTTGAGCTCGAATCCCGGGTTTGTCGCCGACAACCTGCTGACGATGAGCCTCGAGTTGTTTCGCTATAAGGAGCCGTCACGGCGAGTTGTCGTACTCCAAGATGCGCTCGCGCGAATCGAGCAGGTGCCGGGTGTAATCGCCGCCGGCGGCGGAAGCGGATTGCCGCCGGTGACCGCTCAACGAGGGACAAGGTTTGCAGTCGAAGGGATCGACCTTACGCAGCCCGGCGAGGACGACTTTGGTTATTTCATTGCCGTGACGCCGAACTATTTTCGAGCCCTCGGCGCGCCGCTGATTCAGGGACGCGCATTCGATGAGCGGGACAACGATCGCGCGCCCGCAGTCGTTGTCATCAACCAAACGCTCGCTCGAAATCTTTTTCAGGACACAGAGCCGATCGGCAGACACCTCAAGCTGATAAACCCGGAACAGTCCGCCGAGTGGCGTACGATTGTGGGAGTGGTCGGGGACATCAAGTATCAAGGTCTCGACGACCCCGGACGGCCGACGATCTACACCCCGTTTCCACAGACGCCTTTCCCCTGGTCATACGTGATGGTTCGAACTTCTTCGGAGCCGTCGGCCTCGATCGCCGGCGTCCGAAGCGCAGTCGGCTCGATCGACTCGATCATTACAGCAGTCAACGTTCAGCCCATGAGTCAACACGTCTCCCAGTCGGTAGCCAGCCCTAGATTCAACGCGACCCTCCTGTCGGCATTCGCGGCGCTGGCCCTTGTCCTTGCGGCAGTGGGGCTGTATGGAGTGATCTCATACCTGGTCACCCAACGGACGCGCGAGATTGGGATAAGGATGGCGTTGGGCGCACAGCCTGGCGCCGTGTTCAGAAGCGTGCTGGGAAGGGCGCTTCTCCTGACATCGATTGGGATTGCCGTCGGTCTTGCCGGTGCGTTCGCGGTGACTCGCGTGATGTCCACGATGTTGTTCGGGGTGAGCGTGACTGATCCGTTGACTTTCATATTGATATCGCTGTTGCTCACAGGAGTGGCTCTGGCAGCCAGTTTTGTTCCCGCACGGCGGGCGACGCAGGTAGATCCGATGGTGGCGTTGAGATACGAATAAGGTGTTTAGAGTACCGCCTTCAAGCGGAATTGTTAGCATCGTGATCATGCCGCCTGAAGGCGGTACTCTAAACACCCGAGGACTTATGGACACCCTACTTCACGACACTCGATACAGCATAAGGATGCTGCTCCGGAGACCTGGCTTCACGATCGTCGCCGTAATGGCGCTCGCGCTCGGCATCGGCGCCAACAGCGCGATCTTCAGCGTCGTCAACGCGGTGATGCTCAGGCCTTTGCCTTATTCGGAACCTTCACGACTCGTCTCTGTCGAGTTCGTCAATACCTTCAAACCGGAGAATGAAGTCAGCGGGGTGTCGCCCGCCGATTTCTGGGATATCAAGGAGCAGAGCGCGGCGTTCGCGCAGATCGCTGCTCTGTCGGGTGGCGGAGGGTTTAGCTTGAGGGACGTCGATCAGCCCGATATCTTCAACGGCGCGCGAGTGTCGTTCAATTTCTTTCAGACCTTTGGCGTCGAACCTCTGATTGGCCGCGTCTTCACCCCTGAAGACGCGCAGACGGGGGCACCCGACACAGTGGTTCTCAGTTACAGACTGTGGATGAGGCGGTTCGGAGGCGATCCGTCGGTGGTTGGTCGCACCTATAACAGCGTCGAAGGCGGCACAACTGTTATCGGAGTGATGCCGCCCGATTTCAAGTTTCCAAGCTACGCCGAAGTGTGGACCCCGCTTGCGCGCAATTCGGGCGAAATGCGAAACCGCGCGAATCGTTACTTCAACGTCGTCGGACGAATCAAATCCGGGGAGACCATCGACGGCGCGCTCGCCGAATTGAAAACGATCGCCACGCGGCTTGAAGCTGAGCATCCTCAGTCGAACACCGGGTGGACCGCGCAATTGACCCCGTTTCGCGAAAGATTGATGGGCAGCACGCGGACTCCGCTAATGGTTTTGTTGGGGGCCGTCGGATGCCTGCTGCTGATCGCGTGCACCAACGTCGCCAATCTGCTGTTGGCGCGCGCGGCTTCGCGACGCAAAGAGATGGCGATTCGATTAGCGCTTGGCGCGGGGCGCGGAAGGCTGATGCGCCAGCTGCTGACCGAGAGCGTCGTGCTCGGGCTTGTGGGAGGAGCGCTGGGATTGTTGATCGCGGCGTGGGGACTGGAGTTGCTCATCGGGATTCTGCCGTCGAAGGAGGTGTTCCAGCTGCCGGTTGAGATTCGGATTGATCGCGCGGTGATGTCTTTCACGCTCGTGTTGTCGATGTTGACCGGAATCGTGTTTGGCCTGGTTCCAGCCTGGCAATCCTCCAAGCCGGATGTGAGCGATTGGCTGAAGGAAGGTGGGCGATCGGGGTCGGGATCCGGTCATCGGCGAACCCGCAGTGCATTGATCGTGGGCGAAATTGCTGCCGCGCTGGTCTTGCTCATCGGCGCGGGGCTCCTGGTTCAAAGCTTCGTCAGACTACGGAGTGTCGATCTTGGGTACGAAGCGAATGGCCTGCTTACAATGTGGGTGCCGGCGCCGTTCTCACGATACCCAAACGACGAAGCCAAGGCGCGATTCTTCAAAAGGCTGCTGGATCAAGTGTCTCAAGTCCCCGGCGCGGATGGCGTCACGATGAGCTCAGAGACGTGGTTTGGCTTTCTCAATTTTCAAATGAACATCGAAGGCAATCCGCTGCCTGATGGCGACGCGACTGTTCGCTACAGCTCGATTGCGCCGGACTACTTCAAAGTACTCAGAGCGCAGATACGCCGGGGCCGCGATTTTGATGATCATGACAGTGCAAAGTCTCCCGGAGTCGCGATCATAAACGAGGCGCTTGCGCGCCGGTACTTCCCGAATACCGATCCCATCGGGAAACGGATTGTGCTCGGCTACATGGGCCGCCGGTTGCCGCGCGAGATCGTCGGCATCGCAAGCAACATCAAGCAGGAAGAGTTAGGCGCGCCTGCAAAGCCTGAGTTGTATGTCCCATATCAGCAGGTGACCTGGCTCGGCGCGGCGCTCATTATTCGAACGTCGAGCGCCGATCCGATGAGTTTGCAGAAGGACCTGCAACAGGCGGTCTGGGAAGTCGACAAGGATCTGCCGGTGTCGCGTGCCGACACGGTCGAGAACCACCTGGGCGATTTGCTCGCCGAGCCTCGCCTTTATACCTTGCTGCTCGGCGTATTCGCGAGCATCGCCTTGATTCTGGCCTCGGTCGGGATCTACGGAGTGATGTCCTATTCGGTCACCGAGCGCACTCGCGAGATTGGCATTCGCATGGCGCTGGGCGCCGCGCCGGGCGAAGTGCTCGGGCTTGTGGTGAGGCAGGGTCTGAGATTGACAGTCTCGGGCGTGGCGATAGGGCTTGTGGCCGCGTTCGCCTTGACGCGGGTAATGTCGAGCTTGCTGTACGGAGTGAGTGCCACCGATCTTGTGACCTTCGCGGCGGTGTCGGTGGTTCTGACAGGAGTGGCTCTGGCAGCCTGTTTCGTGCCTGCCCGGCGGGCGACGAAGGTGGACCCGATGGTAGCATTGAGATACGAATAAGGTTCCAGGTTCTAAGTTCCGGGGTCCGCGTCGTTTGCAAAAGAGGCTGATTTGGGAAGGGAGGTTCAGTTGGAAAGAGGACTTGTCCCCGCTCTGTCTCCCCGGACCCGACTGGTGTTAGACAGGCGGGGACAAGTCCCTCTTCCCGACCAAACCCTTCCAGAATCGGAACCTGAACCCGAAAGCCTGAAGCGGAACACTGAACGGAGTGATGGACACTAATTACAAAGATCAAGGATAGAGAATGGAGAAATAGAGGGTAGAGAACAAGGGACTGAGGACAGCGCTTCAGTGCCCGAACCCCCTATACCTCAATCTTCGATCCTCAGAATACTAATGTAGCTTCGGAGGTGATCCGTGGAGAGTCTTTTTCAGGATGTGCGCTATGGTTCGCGGTTGCTGATCAAGCGGCCGGGCTTCACTTTGGTGGCGGTGCTTGCGCTTGCGCTGGGTATCGGCGCCAACACTGCGATATTCAGCGTCGTGAATTCGTTGCTGCTCCGCCCGTTGCCGCTGAGGGATCCCGACAAGCTCGTTCAAATCTGGGGCGTCAACGCCAAGCTGAGTCGTTTCAAAATGCCCGCTTCCTACCCCGATTTCGCGGATTGGCGAGATCAGAATCAAGTCTTTGAGCAGACGGTGGCGTACGCCGACTGGTCATTCAACCTGACCGGCACGAACGAGCCGGAGCGGATCAGCAGCGCCATTGTTTCACCGATGTTTTTTTCGATGCTGGGGATCGAGCCGCTGGCAGGTCGCGTGTTTGTGTCCGATGAAGATCAAAAAGGGAGGGACTCTGTTGCGGTTATCGGCCAGCGACTGTGGCAGCGACGCTTCAACTCAGACCCACAGGTTGTCGGCAGGTCAATCGAGCTCAACGCCGAAAGCTACACAGTGGTGGGAGTCGTCGCGCAAATGGCTGACATTCCAGGCCTATCCGAGGAGACTGAGTTATGGGTGCCGGTTTCTCACGGTTACGGTTTTACGAATCGGCGCGGTCATTATCTCGGGGTGATCGCTCGGCTGAAGCCGGACGTTACTCTGCAGCAGGCACAATCGGATATGGATTCAGTCGCCGGCGGCCTGGCCGCGCGGTACCCCGAAGCCAATATGGACGGGGGTGTGCGGCTCGTGCCGCTACAAGAGGAAATCGTCGGCAAATTCAAACTCGCGCTGCTGGTGCTGTTCGGGGCTGTAGTCTTTGTGTTGCTGATTGCCTCGGCGAACGTCGCGAGTATGCTGCTATCGCGCGCCGCGAGCCGGCAGAAAGAAATAGCCCTACGTGTAGCGCTCGGGGCGCGTCGGATTCGAGTCATTCGGCAATTGCTGACCGAGAGTCTGCTGCTATCTTTGGCCGGCGGAGCGCTCGGCTTGCTGCTGGCGCTGTGGGGCACTGACCTGATTGTCGCATTCAGTCCAAGCGATGTTCCCCGCATCAAGGAAGTCGCGGTTGACGGCCGAGTGCTCGGTTTTACGTTCGCGATGTCGCTGCTAACCGGCATCATTTTTGGGTTCGTGCCGGCCTTGCACGCTTCAAGGCCGGATCTGAACGAAGCGCTCAAGGAAGGGGGTCGAAGCGCGACGGGCGGAATTGGGCGCCGTCGGGCGCTTGGATTTCTTGTCGTCACGGAGATCGCGCTTTCGCTGGTGCTCGTGGTGGGCGCCGGATTGTTGATGAGGAGTTTTCTTAAGCTGCAATCGGTCGATCTTGGCTTCAATCCTGAGAACCTTCTGACAATGCAGCTGGAGCTGAGCGGGCCGAACTTCAAGAAGGCCGCGCCGGTTATCGGTTTTCACGATCAGCTGCTGGAGCGAATCCGAGCGCTGCCCGGTGTGCAGGCTGCGGCAACCCGATCGTATGTTCCCATCGCTGCTGATGCGTCGTTTGCCTTGTTGAGTTTTATGATCGAGGGGCGTCCGTCCGACCCGGCCAACCGCCCGATCGCCTATTACAACGCCGTTAGCTCGGACTTCTTTCAGACGTTGGAGATATCCGTGTTGAAAGGACGGGTGTTCGATGACCACGACGTCAGGAAGGCGCAGAACGTCGCAATCATCAACGAGACGCTCGCGCGCCGGCACTTTTCAGATGAAGAGCCGATTGGCAAGCGAATCACATTGAACGACGAGAATCCGAAGGAAGAAGAATGGGCGACGATCGTCGGCGTAGTCAAAGACACAAAGACTCGATCGTTGGAGCGCGAACCCGCCGGCGAGCTGTACATGCCTTTCGCGCAACAACCCGAGCCCTTCATGTCGCTGATGATACGCACGACGAGCAAGCCTGAAACTTTACTCGCCGCAGTGCGCGAAGAGGTTCTGGCGCTCGACAAAGATCAACCCGTCTACAGCGTCAGGACGCTTTCGCGCGTGCTGTCGCAGTCCGTCGCGACGCCACGATTTCGGACTTATCTTTTGGCGGTGTTTGCCGGAGTCGCCTTGATACTCGCAATTGTTGGTATCTACGGCGTGATGAGCTACGCGGTCGCGCAGCGGACTCATGAGATAGGCATTCGCGTGGCGCTGGGCGCGCAAACATCTGACGTGCTGAAGCTGGTGGTTGGCCACGGGCTTCTGCTGGCGGTCGTGGGTATTGCGATCGGGACGGTTGTGTCGTTTGCGCTAACAAAGGTGCTAGCGAGCCTGTTGTTCCAAGTAAGCGTAACCGACGCGCTGACGTTCACTCTAGTCCCACTCATTTTGGCGGGGGTGGCTCTGGCAGCCTGTTTGGTGCCTGCTCGCCGCGCGACGAAAGTCGACCCAATGGTGGCGTTGAGATACGAATGAAGGGATTGCCGATTGCCGATGGGAAGATGGCGCTGTTCCGTCTGTCGAACCCCGCTCGACGGGAATTGCAGATTTCAAATTCAAAATCGCAAATCGGCAAGCGGCAATCGGCAATCGGCAATCGCAAATCGTCAATCACGGAGTGACTGATGGATACCTTTCTTCATGACCTGCGTTCAGGCTTGCGTATGCTGTCAAGAACGCCGGGCTTTACACTGGCAGCCGTCATCACACTTGCGCTCGGCATCGCGGCTAACACCGCGATATTCAGCGTGGTCAACGGCGTCCTGTTGAAGTCGCTCCCCTTTCCCGAGTCTGACCGGCTTGTCGCAATCTCAGGATCCTCGCGAGACGGTCCGGTTACGGCGGTCTCATATCCGGATTATCTCGACTTGCGAGCACGGCAAACCACCTTCGAAAACCTTGCTGCACGAATGCCAGCGGGCGGAGTGCTGACCGGAGAGGGTGAGCCTCAGCGCGTCATCGGTCGCTATGTGACCGCGAGTTTCTTTGCGACCCTTGGTGTGCGTCCGCATATCGGGCGTTTCTTCGAGGAAGAGGAGGACAAGCCTGGCGCGGATCCGGTGATGGTTTTGAGCTATGGTTTGTGGCGGAGTTATTTTGGCGGCGACCCGAATCGGATCGGCAAGAGCGTTCGCTTCAACGGCGAAAGCTGGACGGTTATCGGCGTGATGCCGGCAGGTCTTGATTTCTACGGACAGACAAACCTGAACAACGATTTCTTTATTCCACTCGGCCGTCTCACCACTCAGGAGTACATGCATGATCGCCACTCGCATTCGCATTTCTTGTTTGTTACGGGACGAATGAAACTGGGAGTGGCTATAGAGAAGGCTCGGTCGGAAATGAAGGCGATCGCAGCGCAGCTCCAGGAGCAATACCCCGAGTCGAACACCGGGAACAGCGTCGAGCTGACACCGCTCCTGGATGATTACGTAGGAGATTCCCGTCCAGCGTTGCTCGTGATTTCCGCGGCGGTGGTGCTGGTGTTGTTGATCGCTTGCGCAAACGTCGCGAATCTTCTCCTGGCGCGGGCGGTTTCGCGACAGAAAGAGATCGCAGTGCGGATGGCGCTGGGCGCCGGACGCTGGCGAGTCGTACGCCAGTTGGTGACCGAGGCTGTTTTGCTTGCTGCTGTAGGCGGAATGCTTGGTTTGTTGATGGCTGCGTGGGGTGTCGAACTACTGCTCAAGCTAAATCCCGACGGCCTGCCGCGTTCGGAAGACATTGCGGTCGATCCGCGAGTGCTTGGCTTCACGCTGCTTGTGACAATGCTGACAGGGCTCGCCTTCGGTCTTGCACCCGCGCTTCAGACCTCAAAGGTGGACTTGAGCGACGCATTGAAGGGGGGCGGTCGGCAAGCATCGAGTAGCGCAAGCGCTGCACGCTTGCGCGGGGGGCTGGTGATAGGAGAGATAGCCCTGTCGCTGGTTCTGCTTGTCGCCGCCGGGTTATTGCTCAAGAGCTTTCGGCAATTGATGTTGGTTGATCCGGGCTTTGATCCCAATAACGTCCTTACGCTGCGCCTTCGTCTACCCGATGCAGAGTATCGCGAACCGGAGAAACCAGTCGAGTTTCTTAAGGAGGTCACGCGTCGTGTGTCCAACCTGCCGGGCGTGCTCCATGTAAGTGTGGCCACCGGTTTCCCGCTCGGCCGCGGTGGGGATAACAGTTATTGGATCGAGGGACAGCCGGAGCCCCAAGAATCCGAAGACTGGCCGTCCGCTGTCAGCCAGTCGGTCAGTGAGTCCTATCACCGGGCCTTGGGTATTGGCTTGTTGGCTGGACGTTATTTCACGGAGCTGGACCGCGCCGACTCGCCCCCGGTGGTCATCGTAGATGAGGCATTCGTTCGAAAGCACTTTCCCGACGGCTCGATCGAAGGTGTGTTAGGCAAGCGTCTGCGGTTCGGAGGCAAGGGCGAACCCTGGCGCGAGATCGTCGGGGTCGTGCGTCACGTGCGGCAAGCAGGTCTCGAGGAAGAGGGCCGCCCCGGGATTTGCCGCCCGTGGTTGCAAATCAATCCGAAATGGCTCGCCGACCTTACTCGGGCGATGGATCTGATTGTCAAAACCGGCGGCGAGCCGGAGAGTTTTGTGGCGGGAATCAAGCGTGAAGTGCAAACGGTCGATCCAGATGAGCCATTGGGCAACGTGCGGACTCTCGAATCACTGCTATCCGAATCTACCGCGCCCCGACGTTTTAGCCTGTGGCTGGTAAGCGTTTTCGCAGGTGTTGCGCTGGTGCTTGGCGCGATCGGATTGTATGGCGTGATGTCGTTTGTTGTGGCGCAGCGCACGCGCGAAATCGGCATACGTGTTGCGCTGGGCGCTCAGAGCATCGATGTCCTGCGATTGGTGATTCGTCAGGGCATGCTCCTTTCTTTGATCGGGGTTTTGGTTGGGCTTGCAGCTTCGCTTGTGCTGACTCGGCTTATGAGCAGTTTGCTGTTCGGCGTAAGCGCCGTCGACCCGGTTATCTTCTCGGCGGTTTCGGTAGTGCTCACAGGAGTGGCTCTGGCAGCCTGTTTCGTGCCTGCTCGCCGCGCGACCAGAGTGGACGCGATGGTGGCCCTCAGATATGAGTAAAGTTCTGAGCGGTTGATTAGGAGTGTTGGGATTGCAGCCACTGATCAGAGGCAGTGAGCGCAGCTAGTTCCCCTGGTCGCTCAAGAGCGTCAGGAAATGGGTGAGTGTATTCGCGGACAGCATTGGAAGGAAACGAACTGAATTTTGCTTCTTCGTAGCGATCGCGCTGAAGAAGATGAATACTGAGCGCCCGGCAATCAAAGCGCCAGAGCCGGGGAACACCAAATGCTGCGTATATCGAATACTTGTCTCGTGAGTCGTGATGAATGTCGACTTCAAGGACAATATCAGGGGGCGGATCGGTCGCAAAGTCGATGTGGATTCCGGGCCGATGATATCGGCAGTCTGAACATAAAAGCTCGCGTCGGGCTCAACTCTGCGTACTCATAGGTTGACAGATGACCCAGGAAGCTTAGTGAACAAATTCTACCGGCTTGGTCGATGGCGGCACAAGCAGAATGTCACGGTGCCGCGGAATAACCAACAGGCTCGCAATCCGGAGGGGATCGATGGAAACGCTAATTCAAGACGTGCGTTATGGGTCGAGGCTGCTGATCAAGCGGCCGGGTTTCACACTAGTGGCGGTGCTTGCGCTGGCCCTGGGGATCGGCGCAAACAGCGCGATCTTCAGCGTCGTGAACGGCGTCGTGCTGCAAGCGCTGCCGTACAAGGACCCCGATCGGCTGATGATGGTGTGGAACCGGCGGCCGCTCTTTCAAGGTCAGGCGGGATCCCCGGAGTTTCCCGTTTCGGCCGCGGATTTTATCGATTGGCGCGATCGGAATCGAAGCTTTGAGCAGATCGCGGCATTCCACACTCAACCGATGAACCTCACCGCGTCCGGCGAGCCCGAGTCCCTCGGCGGCGTGCGGGCGTCGGCAAGCCTGTTCCCGCTGCTGGGAGTCGAAGCGAAGCTTGGCCGAACATTTGCGCCCGGAGAAGATCAACCCGGCGCCGGGCGCGTCGTGTTGATCAGCTACGGATTGTGGGAACGCCGCTTCGGGTCGGACCCTGACATAGTCGGGCAGCAAATCAACCTCAACGACGAGCCCTATACCGTTATCGGCGTTATGCCGCGCGGGTTTCAGTTCCCTCGCAAAGGTGAGCTTCCTGCGGGGTTTCAGTTCCCACGGCAGGCGGACCTCTACACTCCGTTGGCCTGGACCCCGGCTCAGGCAGCCAACCGCGGGCGCGACTACCTGGCAGTCGTCGCCCGTCTCCAGCCTGATGTTACGGTTACTCAAGCCCAGGTTGAGATGGACGGAATTGCCGAGCAACTGAAGCAACAGTATCCACAGAACAACGCCAAGAAGGAAGTATTCATCGTCTCCCTGCATCAACAAGCAGTCGGCAAAGTGCGCGCCGCTCTGCTGGTGCTGCTGGGTGCGGTTGCATTTGTGCTGTTGATTGCATGCGCCAACGTCGCCAACCTGCTGCTGGCCAGAGCCGCGTCGCGCCAAAAGGAGATCGCGATTCGCACCGCGTTAGGAGCGAGCCGCATTCGTATTATCAGGCAAATGCTGACCGAAAGCGTGCTGCTATCGCTCGCGGGTGGAGTGTTCGGTCTTCTGCTTTCTCTCTGGGGGATAGATGTCTTGCTGGCGATCAGCCCGAGCAATCTGCCTCGCGTTGATTCCATAAGCGTAGACGCGCGCGTGCTAGCATTCACGTTCGTGATTTCGTTGATCACCGGAATAGTTTTTGGGCTTGCCCCGGCTGTTCAGGCTTCAAAGCCTGACCTGGGGGACGCGCTCAAAGAGGGCGGCCGCGCTTCGTCGGTTGGGTTCCGGCACAATCGCTTTCGCAGCGTCCTCATCGTGTCAGAAGTAGCGCTGGCGCTGGTGCTGCTGGTGGGTGCGGGGTTGATGATTCGAAGCTTTGTTCGGTTGCTCAACGTTGATACGGGCCTCGACTCGAATAACGTTTTGACTGTTGATGTCGGTCTGCCTCGCGGGAAGTTTACGGGTCAGCAGCAGGTCGCGTTCTTTCAACAGACTATCGAGCGGTTGCAAAACCTGCCGGGGGTTGAATCAGCCGGAGCCGTGTACCCGCTTCCGCTCAGCGGCGCTGAAGAGGGAATGGGGTTTGGCATCGAGGGTCGGCAAGCTCCGACCGGCGAGGCGTTCAATGCGGGACCGCGATGGGTCAGTCCAGACTACTTCAAGGCGATGCGCATTTCAGTGGTGGCAGGCCGTGAGTTCACCGACCGCGACACCAGCGATGCGCCCAGAGTCGTAGTCATCAACGAGGCGATGTCCCGGCGCTACTGGCTTGACGAAGATCCCCTCGGCAAGCGAATAGCGTTTGACGGTACCAACGCCGGGCCGAATTGGCGCCAAATCATCGGCGTCGTGAGAGATGTAAGACACACGTCGCTTGATAGCGCCCCGAAGCCGGAAATTTATATTCCGTTTCCTCAGTTTCCCAGTTTCTTCATGACGCTTGTTGTAAGAACGACCGGGGACCCGCTGAGTCTCGTCGGCGCGATCCGCGGCGAGGTGCTTGCGATCGACAAGAACCAGCCGATCTCCAACGTCCACACTATGGAGCAACTTGTTTCGGACTCGGTCGCACAGCGGCGGTTCAACATGTTGTTGCTCGGCGTGTTCGGCGCAGTGGCGCTGGTGCTTTCGGCGGTCGGCATCTACGGCGTGATGTCTTACTCGGTCGCCCAGAGAACTCACGAGCTGGGTGTGCGAATGGCGCTCGGCGCGCAGACCTCGAACCTGGTCGCGTTGGTCGTCCGGCAAGGAATGGTGTTGGCTTTATTCGGAGTGGGAGTCGGGCTCGCCGCAGCTTTTGCATTGACTCGATTGATGTCCAGCCTTCTCTACGGCGTAAGCACGACTGATCCGCTGACGTACTCGCTGATTGGGCTGCTGCTCGCGGGGGTAGCTCTGCTTGCCTGCTATCTTCCTGCGCGCCGCGCGACTAAAGTCGATCCGATGGTGGCGCTGAGGTATGAGTAACTTCGGGGCGAGCCTTTTGCGTCTTCGCGGTGCTTAGCCTCGAAACAGACGCTCAAGGAACAGGTTTCACGCAAAGACGCTAAGGACCCCAAAGACGCAAAGAAGATTCGCTAGTTTTTCTAATCGCGATTCTCGTCGCGTACAAGAGCGAGGTGAGAGCATGGAAACACTCTGGCGGGACTTGAAGTACGGGGCCCGAATGCTTGTGAAGAGCCCGGGTTTCACGGCGGTGGCAGCGATCGCCCTGGCCCTGGGGATCGGCGCCAACACCGCGATCTTCAGCGTCGTCAACGCGGTCTTGATCAGGTCGCTTCCGTTTCGCGACCCCGATCGACTCGTGATGGTCTGGGAGAACAACCGGGTACGCGGCAACAATCGGAATGTCATCTCGGCCGCCAACTATCTCGATTGGCAGGACCAGAACAGTGTCCTCGAACAGATGGCGGCATTTTACGATTATCGAGGCAACCTGACGGGGATGGCCGAACCTGAAGAGCTTCCAATTCAAAATGTGACCGCAAACTTTTTTGACCTGATCGGAGTGAATTCGGCAATTGGCCGCACGTTCACCAGTGAAGAAGGCCAACGCGGTCGCAACCACGTCATCATCCTCAGCAACGGGCTGTGGAAGCGCCGATTCGGCGGGGACCCCGGCTTGATCGGTAAGACGATCAGGCTGAGCGAAGTGGATTTCACCGTGATTGGCGTCATGCCGCCTGGCTTCGACTTTTTTGTCAAGCAAGGCTCGCTGACCGGAAAGCATCCGGAAGCATGGGTTCCGATAGCGTTCAGTCCAAACGCGCGGGTTCGCCAAGGGCGCTTCATGTCAGCCGTAGCAAAGCTGAAACCGGGAGTGACGCTGGCTCAGGCGCAAGCTGAGATGGACAGGATCGCCGGCAACCTCGAGGAACAATACAAGGACTTCAACGCGGGCTGGGGCGTCAATCTGGTTCCGTTGAAGACTCAGCTCGTCGGCACAATTCGCCCGGCGCTGCTGGTCCTGCTCGGCGCCGTAGCTTTTGTGTTGTTGATCGCGTGCGCAAACGTGGCAAATCTTCTGCTGGCCCGCGCGGCGTCGCGAGAGAAGGAAATCGCGATTCGAGCCGCATTGGGAGCGCGGCGCAGTCGAGTCATTCGGCAACTGCTCACCGAGGCCACCCTGCTTGCGGCGCTGGGGGGAGGGCTGGGTCTCTTGCTGGCGATGTGGGGGGTCGAGTTGCTTCTCGCACTCACGCCCAAAGAGATTGGCTTGACCGGTGCCGGCCTTGACTATCGCGTTCTAGGCTTCACGCTTGCAGCCTCGCTGCTGACGGGTCTGATGTTTGGTCTTGCGCCCGCTCTGCAGGCGTCCCGCACCAATCTCAATCAGTCTTTGAAAGAAGGAGGGAGAGGCGCATCGAGCGGCGGTCGAAGCCATCGGCTTCGGGGGGTGTTCGTCGTCGCCGAAGTAGCCCTTGCGCTGGTGCTGCTGATCGGCTCGGGATTGATGATTCGAAGCTTCGCTCGATTGGAATCCGTGGATCCGGGCTTCGACGCGAAGAACGTTCTCACTATCAGGCTCCTGCTTCCGGCAAACAAATACGGCCAGGACCCTCAGGTCCTCGGTTTCTTCCGGCAACTTGTCGAGCGCGTTCAGTCGATGCCGGGCGTGCTTTCCGCGGGGGCGGTCAGCTTCTTGCCCTTCGCCGGACCTTACGCGGGAACGCTGGTTGAGATTCAGGGCCGTCCGCAACCGCCCCCGGGCGAGGGGCTGGTTACCGGAGTCTGCGTAACTGACGGCAACTACTTCCGCACCATGCAGATTCCGCTCAAGCGAGGCCGGCTGTTCACTGATCAGGAAACGAGCGAGATGCGCCACGTGGTCGTGATCAACGAAGCGTTTGCGCGAAAGCATTTTCCCGGGGAAGACCCGCTTGGCAGGCGCGTCACCATCTACATGAAGGATGCAAACGAACCGAGCGAGATCATCGGAATCGTCGGAGACTCGAAACACATGAGCCTCGACGGCGAGGTTGAGCCGATGTCCTACTGGCCTCATCCGGAGCTCGTGTACTCGGGCATGACGTTAGTCGTTCGCACCCAGTCCGACCCGACCTCGATCGCCGAGCCGGTGCGGAGCCTGGTGCTATCGATGGACAAAGACCAGCCGGTTGCCGACGTTCGCACGATGGAGGAATTGCTGTCGGAGTCTCTTTCCCGCGCTCGCTTCAGCACACTGCTGCTCGGGATCTTCGCGGGCGTCGCACTGCTCCTGGCCGCCGTAGGCATCTTCGGAATCATGTCGTACGCGGTTTCTGAGCGAACACACGAGATCGGGCTTCGAATGGCGCTGGGCGCGCAAACGCGAGATGTTGTCGGATTGGTTGTGAGACAGGGCATGCTCCTGTCGCTGACGGGCATCGGTATCGGTCTGGTCACAGCCTTTGCTCTCACGCGGCTGCTGGCTACATTGCTTTACGAAGTCAGCACTACGGACCCGGCGACCTTCGTAGTGCTCTCAATCACGCTTGCGGCGGTCGCGTTCGTGGCCTGTTATCTTCCGGCTCGTCGCGCCACGAAGGTCGATCCGATGGTTGCGTTGAGGTATGAGTAGGTTCCGGGTTCAGGGTTCCAGGTTCCGGGTTCGGGCTCGGAGTCTGTGAAGGTTCAGTCAACGCCCTTCCCAGACCCGAAACGCGGAACTCTAACGGATGGAGATTTGATGAACGCACTCCTGCACGACTTGCGCTACGGCACACGAATGATCACCAGGGAGCCGGCCTTCACCGCGATCGCCCTGCTCACGCTCGCGCTCGGAATCGGAGCCAACACGGCGATCTTCAGTGTTGTGAACGCGGTATTGTTGCGTCCGCTACCGTACACGCAAGCCGATCGGCTGGTGTGGCTTACCGAACGCGCCGAACAAATACCGAACCGCTGGGTTTCATATCCAAACTTCCTCGATTGGCAGTCGCACAACAGGTCATTCGAATCGATGGCGACGATTCGTGGATGGCAAATGACGATGACGGGCAACGGCGAGGCTCAGTCGATCGCCGCAAGGATGGTCACTGCCGATTACTTTCGAGTGATGCGGGAACTGCCTCTGATCGGCCGTGATTTTTCAGCAGAGGAAGACAGATACGGCTCACCAGGGGTCACCATAATCAGCCATGGCTTCTGGCAATCACAATTCGGCGGCGATCCCAACGTTGTTGGCAAGACGATCACGTTGAATAACAGATCCTATGCAGTCATCGGCGTAATGCGGCCCGGGTTTCAGCATCAAGGACCGCCGCAGTTGTGGGTGTTGACCGAGCAGTATGCGGAACCCGGCAGCGGGTGGTTTACGCGGGACGTGCGTGTTGCCGGATCGGTCATTGCCAGGCTTTTGCCCGGTGCGACTATCGAACAAGCGCGCGCCGACATGAAGTCCATCGAAGAAGAACTGATTAGCCGGTACCCGATGCAGAACGGCGGTAACACGATCCGGGTTGTCACGCTGCAGGAGAGCATCGTCGGGGATATGCGCCAGTCGCTGTTGATGTTGTTTGCTGCCGTGGGTGCGGTTCTGCTGATCGCCTGCGCCAACGTGGCCAACCTGCTTCTTGCGCGCGCGGCGACTCGGCAAAAGGAGTTTGCGGTCAGGGCGGCTCTGGGCGCGAGCCGGTGGCGGCTCGTTCGGCTTCTGCTTATCGAAAGCATCGCGCTAGCGGTGGCGGGCGGAGCGTTGGGTTTGTTGCTGGCCGGTTGGGGAGTTGATCTTCTAATCAAGTTTGCCCCGGAGGGTGTGCCTCGATTAGCAGATGCGGCAATTGGATGGCGAGTCTTTGGGTTTTCATTCCTGCTCTCGATCCTAACCGGTATTGTTTTCGGGCTGGCTCCGGCGTGGCAGGGCACCAAGACCGATCTGCACCAGATGCTCAAGGAGGGCGGCAGGAGCGCGAGCGACGCACGCGGCGGGCGGCTTCGGAGTGCATTCGTAGTCGCCGAGGTTGCGGTGTCAGTGGTGTTGCTTGTCGGCGCTGGTCTGCTGATCAGGAGCCTCGCGCGCTTGCTGGCGTCTGATCCCGGCTTTAACGCCGGAAACGTACTGACAATGCAGCTGCTCCCTCGCGACGCCTGCCCGGGCCGGGAGAAGCTGGTCCAGTTTCATACGCAACTGCTCGAGCGGATCTCCGAGCTGCCCAGTGTTGAAGCTGCGTGCGTTCTGAACGACCTGCCGGGCTTCGAACCTGGATGGCAGAACGACATCAATCCTGAGGTAAACGGCGAATATCTGAAGATCAAACCCGGCGAGCTGATCAACGTTGACTGGGGCATCATCAGCTCAAATTACTTCGCGGCTATGGGCATCCCGATCAGGGAGGGCCGGTCGTTTACACCGCAAGAGGTCGAGCGGGGAGACAATGTCGTCATAGTGGATGAGCAACTGGCGCGTCGATTCTGGCCGGCAGGCGACGCGATTGGCAAGCATATCAAGTACGATCCGACGGGCCCGCAGGAGATAGTCGGCATCGCCGGCGATGTAAGAAACTACGGCAGCGAGGGGCTGGGTCGGATCAAGATCTACACACCTTTCGGGCATTCGCCGCTGCCGCGTTCGACGCTGGCAGTTCGGTGCTCGGGTACGGACCCGCTGAGTCTGGTCGCGTCGGTCAAATCAGAGGTTCAAGCGATCAATCCGAACGTCCCAATCTCGGATGTCTCGACCCTCGAAGCTCAGCTCGCGAGTTATATCGTCCCGCGGCGATTCAACACGAGGCTGCTCGGGTTGTTCGCAGCAGTTGCTTTGGTGCTGGCCGCTGTCGGGATCTATGGAGTGATGAGCTACGCCGTAACCCAACGGACCCGCGAGCTTGGGATTCGTCTCGCGCTGGGAGCTCAGACGCGCGACGTGATGACACTGACGCTCTCGCAGAGTATGCGGCTTGTTGTAGCTGGGCTTGGGTTGGGATTGCTGGCTTCTCTGGTGCTGACGCGATCGCTGAAGAGCATGCTGTATGGCGTGAGCGCGACTGATCCGCTGACGCTTGCTCTCGTATCCGTGTTTCTCACTGCCGTTGCCATGCTGGCTTGTTGGCTTCCGGCGAAACGTGCGGCAAGAGTAGACCCGATGATCGCGCTTCGATATGAATGAAGGTGAAGGATGATGGGATCACTTGCACAGGACCTGCGCTACTCACTCCGAATGGTGCTAAAAAATCGAGGCTTCTCAGTGGCGACAATGATGACGCTTTCGCTCGGCCTCGGCGCGAACCTGACCATTTTCAGTTTTGTGGATACGTTGTTCCTCCGACCTTTGCCGGTGCGCGAGCCTCATCAACTCGTGACGGTTGAAGGGACTCGGAACGGCGAGTGGGACTGGGGCTTTGCTTATCCGGCGTACGCGTATCTTCGCGACCACAGCCAATCGTTCGAAGCCCTGGCCGCTCACTATTCCACATCGCCGCTGAGCGTCGTCGCCGATGGGGATTCACGCGAGGTGCTTGGGGCAGTCGTTTCAGGCAATTACTTCTCGATGCTTGGAATCCAGCCGATGCTGGGGCGCTTTTTCCTGCCGGAGGAAGACGCCGTGCCAGACCGCGACGCGGTCGCAGTGATCAGTCATCGCTTGTGGCAAAGCAGATTTGCCGGCGATCCTTTGATCCTCGGGAAGGAAGTTCGCGTCAACGGAACGGTCTTCAAAGTCATCGGGGTCACACCGGTGAACTTCAGCGGCGTGTCGGTTGGTGAGGCCAACGACATGTGGATCCCGGCTATGATGCTGCGGCTCGGATACCGAGGCTGTGATGGTCTCAATAACTTCGGCTGCCGGCCTCTGACGCTCCTGGGTCGCCTCGCTCCCGGCAGCACCCTAGCCACCGCGCAAGCGGAATTGACTACGCTCGCAGCCCAGCTTGCAGCGGCTTACCCTGAGAATGAGAGGCGAGGGGTCGCGATAGTGCCGGCAGTCGGCATCACTCCCGAGGGTCGCCGGGCCTTCAACTATCAAGTCAAACTCCTGATGATCGTGACCGGCCTCCTGTTACTGATTGCGTGCGCCAATGTCGCCGGATTGCTGCTCGTACGTGGGACTGCTCGGCGGAAGGAGATCGTCATCCGGTTGTGTCTGGGGGCCGGGCGCGGTCGGTTGGTGCGGCAGTTCATGACCGAGAGTGTGTTGCTCGCGCTCGCGGGGGGCGCTCTCGGAGTGATCCTTTCGCTTTGGGCGAAAGACCTGCTGCTGGGATTCTACACGATGAGCGCCGGGTCTCACGCTCGGTTCTACGATTTGAGTTTGAATCCCCGGGTGCTGGCTTACTCGTTTGCGCTCTCGATCTTTACGGGACTGCTCTCCGGAGTGATACCGGCCCTGAGCGCAACACGACACAATCTGGCCGCGGCGCTCAAAGACGATGGTCGATCGCAGAGTTCGCGGCATAGCCGTTTGCGCAGTGGGTTGGTGGTCAGTCAGGTAGCGGTGTCAGTGGCTTTGCTGGTGGCGGCGGGGTTGTTGATTCGCAGCGCCGATCAGGTTCGCAAGGGTCAGATCTTCGATCCGACCAACGTGGCTCTTTTGAGACTCAGACCCGCGCTGCTGAATTACAGTCCCGAGAAGGCGCAGGCATTTACTCATGAAGTCATCCGCCGGCTCGAGAGCTTGCCGGGGGTGCAGTCGGTGAGTTTGGCCACGGGAACAGGTCTCGCCTGGCTGAGCGAGGACGAGGGGCGAGTCAGGCTCCCGGAGCAGGCAAAGGATAGACCTGAAAGCGAGCTCGAGGTGGAGTTTCACGAAATCGCGCCGCGATTCTTCGAGACCTTGAAGATGCCGTTGACGCATGGTCGTGATTTCGACGAACGAGACCGAGTTGGCGCTGCGCCGGTGGTCATCATCAATGAGACGTTGGCTGGGCGCATGTGGCCGGACGATTCTGCGCTGGGCCGGACGTTGATCGTCAACGACGTGCAACGCGAGGTTGTGGGCGTATTCAAGGACTCGCAGCTGCGAACCCCGCTGGAGGGTCCGATGCCGTTTTTCTACCTTCCGGTCTGGCAGAACGCCCGGCACACTGATTCGCGGATGGTGGTGCGTGTGACCTCAGATCCGGAGAGGATGCTGGCCGTGTTGCGGCGCGAGATCGCTGCGGTAGATTCGAAGGTCCCAATCAGCGAAGACATGCCGATGACGCGACAAGTGAGCGCAAAATATATGCCCGTGTTGCTGACCAGCAGCGTGGCGCTCGCCTCGGGCGTTATCGCGCTCTTCCTGAGCATGGTTGGGCTTTATAGCGTGCTCGCGTTTTCGGTCAGCCAGCGTACTCGCGAGATCGGCATCCGGATGGCCCTGGGAGCGCAGCAGCAAGATGTATTGAAACTGATTCTGAGGCAGGGGATCGTTCTGGCTTTGACCGGAGCCGCGGTTGGCTTGATGGCGGCGTTCGCGTTAGCGCAGGTGACCGCGAGCCTGCTTTACGGCGTGAGTCCCACCGATACGCCAACGTTTGTGCTGATTCCGTTGTCGCTCACTGTTGTCGCGACGGTGGCCAGTTACCTTCCGGCGCGACGCGCCACAAGAGTCGATCCAATGGTTGCGCTCAGATATGAATAGAGGTCGTTCGTAGGTGGGCGCGGCTGATTGTTTGAATTGCAGGAGGGACAACCGTGGAGAAAATTGGCCAGGATTTGAGATTTGGGATTCGCATGATGTTGCGGAGTCCCGGCTTTACGCTGGTTGCGCTCGTTACGATCGCTCTCGGAATCGGAGCCAACACAGCGATCTTCAGCGTAGTCAACACCGTTTTGCTTCGCCCGCTTCCGTATCAGGACCCCGACAGGCTCGTGGTCCTTTGGGAGAAGCAGGATCGCATCGACCAGGAATCACCTTCGATTCCGGACTTCGTCGATTGGCGCGAACGCAATCAAAGCTTCGAGCAAATGGCGGCGGCGCGCCGCGACAACGTTAACCTGACCGGTATCGGTGAGCCCGAGCGCTTGCTGGCTCGGATGGTCACCGCAAACTTCTTCTCGACGCTTGGCGTCAACCCTCAACTTGGCCGAGTCTTCACAGACGAAGAAGAGCAGGCGAAGACTCCGGTTGTTCTCATCAGCGACGGGCTATGGAAGCGGCGATTCGGGTCCGATCCAACGCTGGTCGGCAGGCCGGTCACGCTCTACGATGCGAGCTTCACGGTGATCGGCGTGCTGCCGTCGAATTTTCAGTTCTACACGCCGGCCGATGTGTTCGTCCCCATAAGCTTCATGCCCGATCGCTTGAAACAGGCTCGCGAAGAACACGGGAACGTCGTCGCGATCGCTCGCTTGAAACCTGGCATCACCGCGCAACAGGCCGAAGCCGACATGGACGGCATCGCTGAGGGGCTCGAGCGTGAATATCCGAAGACAAACAACACGGTCCGAGTGAGGATCAACTCGATCTACGGGGACATGGTCGGAGACGTGCGTTCGTCGCTTCTAGTGCTCTTGGGCGCGGTCGGGTTTGTGTTGTTGATCGCTTGCGCCAACGTCGCGAACCTCCTGCTGGCACGTGCGGCCGCGAGACACAAGGAGATGGCTATTCGAACCGCGCTTGGAGCGAGCCGGTTGCGCGTCATCAGGCAGATGCTGACTGAGAGCGTTCTGCTGTCCGTGGCAGGAGGAGCGCTCGGCCTGTTGGTCGCGATGTGGGGAGCGGACTTGTTGCTTAAAGCCATGCCGGACAGCTTACCGTGGATCAAAGAGATCGTTCTTGACGCGAACGTGCTCGGGTTTACGTTCGCCGCCGCCTTCCTGACAGGTGTTGTGTTCGGCCTTGCTCCGGCCGTCCAGGCATCGCGAACGGATGTGAACGAGACTCTCAAAGAAGGCGGGAGAGGCTTAACTGGACGCCGGCAGCGAATGCGATCCGCGTTGGTGATATCAGAGGTGGCGCTAGCGCTGGTGTTGCTGGTTGGAGCGGGGCTGATGGTCAAGACCTTCTGGCGACTCGGCCAGATCGATGCCGGCTTCGATCCGAAGAACCTGCTCACAATGACGTTCTCACTCTCGCCGGTGAAGTACTCCCAGAGCACGCAGGCGCGAGCCTTCTACAAACAGCTCGAGCAGCGCATCGGATCTTTGCCGGGTGTAGAGGCTGCTGCGTTCACGCACGTCGTGCCTCTGGGCAGTGCGACGGTAACGGGTATTTTGCTCGAAGGGCAAGCGTTTTCCAACTACGGCGATCAGAATCTGACCGTGCAGTCTGCTGTCGGCGTCGATTACTTTCGCGCGATGGGCATCCCGCTGCTCGAGGGAAGAACATTCACCGAACGCGATATGGAGAAGACGCCGCTGGTCGCGGTCATCGACGAGAACATGGCCCGCGAGCTGTTTCGCGACAGGAACCCGATCGGCCAGTTCGTGTTTCTGGACGAAGGCAAAATCAAGCTTGAAGTGATTGGCGTGGTGCGGCACATCAAGCATCTGAGCTGGGACGCCGACGCTCAATCGAGAGTTCGATTCCAGATGTACACGAACTATAACCAGATTCCGGATCAGTATTTCGCGCAGGCGACCGGCACCATGAGCCTGGTGTTGCGCGGGAGTGTTGATCCGGCGGGCCTGATTGGGGCAGTGCGCGCGCAAGTCGCCGAAGTGGACAAGGATCAGCCGATATACAACATCAGGCCGATGGGCGAGTTAATTGCCGGTTCGATCTCGCAGAGGCGATTCGCGATGATGCTGCTGGCCGCGTTCGCGGCTGTCGCGCTGGTGCTTGCGACGATCGGCATCTACGGGGTGATGAGTTATTCAGTAACTCAGCGCTCGCACGAGATCGGTATTCGAATGGCGCTGGGAGCGCGAGGCGCCGACGTTCTGAATCTTGTGGTGCGACAGGGTTTGAAACTTGTGATCGCCGGCGTCGCCATCGGTCTGGCGGGAGCGTTCGCGTTGACGCGCCTGATGGAGAGCCTGCTGTTTGGAGTCAGCGCGACCGATCCTCTGACTTTTGTTGTTACCTCGACCCTGCTGACAGGAGTGGCTCTGGTAGCCAGTTTCGTGCCGGCTCGGCGCGCGACGCGCGTGGATCCGATGACGGCGCTCAGGTGCGAGTGAGAGAAGGGGGATAGAGGATAACCGTTTTATCGCGATCGGCGATCCTCAATTCTCGATTCTCACTTTTCGATCTTTGTTCCAGTACAGGAGATGAATGGTGGAGACAATCTGGCAGGACATGCGCTACGGGGCGCGAATGTTGCGGAGAAAGCCTGGGTTCACTGCGGTGGCGGTGCTTGCGCTCGGCCTCGGCATCGGAGCCAACACCGCGATTTTCAGCGTGGTCAACGCAGTCATGCTGCGCCCGTTGCCATTTCCGCAGCCCGACCGCCTCGTACGCGTATGGGAGAGCAACCCTGGTCGAAGCTGGCCTGAGTTCTCCGCTTCTCAACCGAACTACTATGACTGGGTTCAGCAAAACCAGGTGTTCGAGAGCCTCGCAGCCCAGCAGGGTTCGACGTTTAACCTTACTGGTGACGGCGAGCCGGAAAGAATCATCGGCGCGTACGCAACCGCGAACCTCTTCCATACTCTGGGGGCGACACCCGCTCATGGCCGAAGCTTCGTTGCCGATGAGGACCGGCCGGGCGCTGATCGGGTGGTAGTTCTCAGTCACGGGCTCTGGCAGAGGCGGTTCGGGTCGGATGCGGCGCTGGTCGGGAAGACGATTCGGCTCAACGGCGAGAGTCACACCGTGATCGGAGTTCTGCCCGCGGAATTCAGTTTCATCGCGGGGATCGATTTGTGGGTGCCGCTCGCGAGAGATCTGGCGCAATCAGATCGCAGCAATCACATTCTCTCGGTCTTCGGGCGTCTGAAGCCGGGCATCAGTTTGGAACAGGCGACTGCCGACCTTACTTCGATCGCCGAGAATCTCGAGCGGCAATTCCCGGCTTCGAACGGCGGGTGGGGAGTGCGATTGCGCAGCTTCTATGACTGGATCGTGCCCGAGGCAACGCGCAAGTCGATGCTGATTCTGTTTGCTGCTGTGGGCTTCGTGCTGCTCATCGCGTGTGTGAACGTCGCCAACCTCTTGCTCGCGCATGCGGCGGGAAGGCAGCGCGAGATGGCGATTCGCGCGGCGCTGGGCGCAAGCCGCGCGAGAGTGATTCGACAATTGTTAACCGAAAGCTTGTTGCTCTCCTCGCTTGGAGCGATCGTCGGAGTTTTGCTGGCGCTCTGGGGCACGCATTTGCTCACGGCAAACAACGATATGAACATCCCGCGGCTCGACGAAACCAGCGTCGACGGCCGCGCGCTTGCGTTCACGATGTCGTCGTCGTTACTCACCGGTTTGATCTTTGGGATGGTGCCGGCCTGGAAGGCTTCGAAACCGAATCTTGACGACGCGCTCAAAGAAGGCGGCAGGACCGGCGCCGGCGGTTCACGTCATCGACTGCAGTCCGCGCTGGTCGTGTCCGAGATTGCGCTTGCGCTGGTTTTGCTGGTGGGCGCGGGATTGATGATTCGCAGCTTCACGCGGCTTCAACAAGCCCCGCTTGGCTTTGCGCCGGACAATGTGATGACGATGCAGATCAACCTACCCGGGTCCAAATATGCCGAAGGTCCGCGGCGAGTCGAATTCTTTAATCGTCTACTCGAACGCCTGCGCGACGTGCCGGGCGTCGTCGACGCAGCGGCCATCAGTCAGGTTCCGTTCTCCGGCGGCAACTGGGCCATGGAAGCTACACTCGAGGGTCGCGACGGCGCGGGTGAACCGCCGATTTCGGCGGATACGCGCGCGGTCACGCCCGGCTATTTCCGAACAATGGGGATTCCGCTCGTGCACGGTCGCTATTTCACCGAACAGGACCGGGATAATTCCCCGCTCACGCTGATAGTGAGCGAGAAGTTTGCCGAGCGTTGCTGGCCGGGCGAAGATCCGATCGGCAAACGATTCAAGGCGGGGACCGGCAATCCCTTCGGGACGGTTGTCGGAGTTGTGGGGAACGTCCGCAGCCTCAGCCTCGACGACGCGGGGCGGCCGGCGTTTTACTTTGCATACGGGCACATTGCAATGCCCAGGCTGACCGTTGTGATTCATACGAAGTCCGAGCCCGAGGCGTTGACTGCCGCATTTCGCAGCCAGGTTCTGGCGCTGGACGACGAGCTTCCGATCTTCAACATCCGTCCGATGTCACAGATCGTTTCGAGTGCCGCAGGCCAGCCCAGATTTCAGACGGTCTTGCTCGGCTCGTTTGCCGCCCTCGCGTTGTTGTTGGCTGCGGTAGGGACGTATGGCGTGATGTCATTCGCTGTCGCCGAGCGCAGGCACGAAGTCGGCGTTCGCATGGCGCTCGGAGCGAGACCCGGTGACGTGATCCGAATGATAGTCTGGGAGGGAGCAAGACTGTCGCTGGGCGGCGTCGCGGCCGGCATCCTTGCTGCGTTCGCGTTGACGCGAGTGATGGCGAGCCTGTTGTTCGAGGTAAGCGCAACCGATCCGCTGACCTTTATTCTGACATCGTCCCTTCTGACAGGAGTGGCTCTGGCAGCCTGTTTCATCCCCGCGCGCCGCGCGACGAGGGTCGATCCGATGACAGCGTTGAGACAACAATAGAGCGGGCGGATGCGTTGCTGTGACGCGCTATTGAATTGCAGCGAGGATTGCCTCGCCGAACTTTTATGAGCCGGTGATGTTTGCTGTGTTCGGCTGACGGCGCGTCGATTGAGCGACCAGTTCTATTTCGCCTCGTTAATCTGTTTCAATAACTGCGCCGCGAGGATAGAGTTTCTCTCCTTCAGCAGCCGGTACTGCTCCATTGCCGACGATTTGTCGCCAAGCTTCAGATAGGTCAAACCAAGATTGAAGTACAGAGAACCTTGCGGCGCCAACGCGATGGCCTGTTTGAAAGGCTCGACGGCCTCCTGGAATTGTTCTCTTCTGAAATAGATCAGCGCCATAGCTCTGTTTGCCGCGGCTTTCTTTTCGGGAGTCAAATCGAGAAGCACCGCCTGTTTGTAAGCCTGAAGCGCTTCGTCATACTGATTCAGCTTCATGTAAAGGCTGCCAAGCGCGACATTCGCATCGCCATATTGCGAGTCGAGCGCAATGGCGCGCGCGTATGCCTTCAGCGCGTCTGCATATTGTTCGTTCTCCTCGTAGGCGAGTCCCAGCCGATAGTGCAGCTTGGGATTCCGGGGATTCATCGCGATTTGCTGTTTGAGCCGCTCGATGGCTCTGTCGCGCAAAACATGCTCTGGAAGGTTGAAAGTGAACGTGAGGGTGCCGAGCACCTTGACGGGCTTGCCCTGGACCATTGCCGGCTTAAACGTCCAGCCGCGCGCGGCCTCGACCGCAGCCTCTCGGAGCAGCGGATGCCCCGAAACCGCGCGAGCAGAAGCAACGGTGCCGCTCTCGTCAACGTTCACCTCAACGAGGACCGTGCCGTAGACGCGCGCCGCTACCGCTTGCGCCGGCAAGACGGCTTCGACCCGATTGATTGCCGAGGCTTGCAGCGCAGCATTGGAAATGCGATTGACCCTCGGCGGCTCAACCTTTTCCCGCTGCGCCCCGTGCGCCGAAAGAATAACCGTCACTCCAAAGAGCGATCCGAGCACAGCATTCATTCGCAACGAGCTCCATTTCATATCCTCCTCCTTTCCGAAGAACACGATGGATCGACTCGTTCTGATGGGGCGGCCGGCAGCCGGCTTACAGAGTCACTATCACCGAATGTTCTTCTTCACTCGGTTTCAATGTACGCACGGCGACCGATAGTTTCTTTGGAGCGGCGACCTGGTCCGCGGGCAGATCAAAGAGTATCGACACGGAGCCCGCTTTCCTGAAGTTCAACGAAACATCTCCGCTGTCGGCCGGATCGACAAGCTCAACTTCTTTGTCGTTGTCACTACCCCAACTTGGAAAATCCTCCATTACCGCGCGCGGCGCGAACCTTTGATTGCCGCTGGTTAGCTGGATGTCTGATGACTTCACCTCGGCGCTCAGCTTATAGGAGAGCGCAACTTCCCGGTTGCCGGCGTCCAGTTCCAGAACCACGACAAAAGGAATGCCCTTAACCTTGACGGTGGGGAACAGCCCTTTCGTTCCCGTCGTGACCTTTAGAGTGAGACCCTCAGCCAGTCTGACCATTTCACCAGCCCTGGCTTGTCTGGCGGTTTGAGCTGATGCGGGTTCCATTACAAGCGCGAGTGCAACGGCAAAAAGAACGGTGCGTATCATTCCAGGATTCCCTTCAGATTAGTTTCTCTCGAATCCGCCGCGGAGCTTTCACGGGAGGCGACGGATCGAATCTGCTTCGTCAGTAACTCTACCGTGTTATCGCACAAACGTCACGCGGGCGCGGCGCCGGGTTCTGGTTCCGAGTTCAGGTCCGAACGGAACTCGGACCCCGGAACTCTTACGTTGTTCGATTGTGGGAAGCCGGCTTGTTCAGAAGCGAACAGACGCGGTAACTCGAGACCGCGCAAACTTCAACATTCCGCACAGTTAAGTCGAGTCAGCCGATGGCACGCCGTTGGCTCAGAGCCTCGGGATGTGTTTATCTTTGGATTCACCCAGGCACGCTTAGTTTAGGGGCACATCGATCTGGATAGGGAGGCGAGATGCGAACACTTTGGCAAGACTTGCGATACGGCACGCGGTTGTTACGAAAGAGTCCGGGCTTCACTATCGTAGCGCTGCTTTCCCTCGCGCTGGGGATCGGAGCGAACACCGCTATCTTCACCCTGGTCAACGCGGTGTTGCTCAAGTCGCTGCCGGTTCAGAAACCAGAGGAACTCCTCCTCTTTGACGACACCCCGAGCGAAGGCACTTCAGTAGGAGATCCGCCGCAAGAGCAGTGGGTGCTCTACTCTTATCCGGCTTATAGATATTTGCGCGATCATAACGAGTCATTCCAAACACTATGCGCTTTTCGGAGCGGCGAGGCTCGGTTGAGCGTTCAGGGTGAAGGCGAGTCCGCACAGCGAGCGCAAGGACATCTTGTGTCCGGCGATTACTTCACCGTGCTTGGCGTGAATGCAGCGATGGGCCGGGTCCTCACGCCTGAGGATGACCGGCCGGCTGCCGCGCCCGCTGCAGTCATCAGCTACGGATACTGGAAGCAGAGACTGAACAGCGATCCTGCGGCAGTAGGCCGCAAGGTGCTGCTGAATGGGACAGCGTTTACTATCGTGGGCGTGATGCCCCCTCAGTTTTTTGGCATCCGGGTTCGCCGCTCTCCGGATTACTGGTTACCTCTCGCGTTTCAGCCACAGATCGAAATGCGCGAATCGAGTCTGGAAGATCAGAAGGTGTTTTGGTTGAGCCTGCTCGGCCGACTAAGGCCGGGCGTCAGCGCCGACCAGGCACAGGCGAGCATGAACGTCTTGATCCATCAGTTCCTGGCTGAGCAGACCGGCAGCGAGCTTGCGGAAGAGCGCAGGAAGAGCATCGAGAGGAGCTACATAACGCTCAGCTCCGGCGCGCGCGGATTATCCGGGCTTCGATTCTTTTACTCCGAACCGTTAAAGATGCTGATGGCGGTCGTGGCGCTCGTGCTGTTGATCGCGTGCGCCAATGTCGGGAACCTGCTGCTCTCGCGTTCGGCGGGAAGACAGCTGGAGATTTCGATGAGGCTTGCGCTCGGCGCTAATCGTGGCAGGCTCATACGGCAACTGCTGACCGAAAGCGTCCTGCTCGCGGCGCTCGGCGGCGGCCTCGGGGTGCTCCTCGCGCAGTGGGGAGTGAGCGCTTTGGTTACGCTGGTTGCAAGGACCTCACCGATTGATGTCCGTCCGGATTCGGCGGTCCTCGGATTCACCGCCGGCATCTCCTTGTTTGCCGGCATTTTGTTTGGACTCACCCCTGCCCTGCGCGCAAGCAAGACCGATCTCACTACCGCGCTTAAAGAAAAGGCGGCTCGAGGGGCCGGCGGGAAATTGCGGATCGGACTTGCGCCCGCGCTCATCGTATCGCAGGTAGCCCTTTCGCTTGTGTTGCTGGTTGGCGCGGGATTGTTCGCACGAAGTCTGGTGATGCTTGCACACGAGAATCTCGGCTTCAATAGAGACAATGTATTGCTGGTCGACGTTGACCCGCGACTTGCGGGATACAAGTCTGCCGAGCTGATCCCTCGCTATCGGCAGCTCCTCGAACGCGTCGGATCCTTGCCGGGCGTGCAAGCGGCCACCCTCGCTACCTACAGCCCGATCAGCGGCACCAGGCGGAGCAGCAGTGTGTCGCTGCAAGGATACGCCTCGCAGCCGGGAGAAGACCTGGTCGTCAGCGATATGATGGTGGGCCCGCGCTACGCTGAAACCCTGGGGTTGCCGCTGTTACTCGGTCGGGAGATTGGGCCGCAGGACACAGAAGCCTCGCCGAAGGTCGCGGTCGTCAATCAAGCCTTCGCCGAATACTTCTTTCACGGCGAGAATCCGATCGGTCACAGGCTCGGCTTCGGTGACGATCCTAAGGACAGCGCAGACATCGAAATAGTCGGCGTAATCGGCGACGCTAAATATGCGAGCGCGAGAGAGAAGCCCCAGCGCACGGTTTATCGGCCGATCCTCCAGGTCAAGGACTACTCCGCGAACCTGGAGATTCGAACACAAGGCGATCCGATGTCGCTGTCGTCAGCGGTCCGGTCGGCGATCGCTCAAGTAGATGACAAGCTTCCGATTGTCGGCGTGACTTCTCTCGAAAAACAGTTTGATGATTCGCTCAGACAGGAAAAGCTGATCGCCCAGCTGGTAAGTTTCTTCGGGTTGCTGGCGCTGGTTCTGGCATGCGTGGGTCTGTACGGAGTGATGGCCAATACCGTTGTTCGGAGGACAAACGAGATCGGTATTCGAATGGCGCTGGGAGCCGAGAGCGGTCGAATCCTGTGGATGGTTCTTCGAGAGACTCTGGTGCTGGTGACTATTGGAATCGCGATCGGTATTCCGGTGGCGATCGGCGCCGCGCGACTCGTCTCGAGCCAACTGTTCGGATTGACCGCCGCCGATCCCGTGACGCTGATCTCGGCCTCGCTGATATTGACCGCGGTCGCTGCGTTGGCAGGTTACCTTCCTGCGAGAAGAGCGTCTCGCGTCGATCCGATCGTTGCGCTGCGATACGAATGAGCTGATTGCCGATTTGCGATTGCCGATCTGAAATCTGAAATCGGCATTCAAGGGAGTGACTGATGGGTACTTTGATTCAGGACCTGCGATACGGGGTTCGCATGCTGCGCAGGAATCCGGGCTTTACGGCTGTCGCGGTGCTGACGTTGGCACTAGGCATTGGGGCGAACACCGCGATCTTCAGCGTGATCAACGCAGTGCTGTTGCGCCCGCTTCCTTTCAAAGACGCCGGCAGTCTTGCGATGTTGTGGACGGACGACGCGAAGCGCGGGATTCACGAAGGCGTTACCGCATACGCCACCATTAGCGACTGGCGCACCCAGAGCAAATCGTTCGCCGATATCGCGATCTTCACTGGCAACCCCTTGACCCTGACGGGCCTCGATCAACCCGAGCGCGTTAAGGGCGCGTTTGTATCTGCGAACCTGTTTCCTCTTTTGGGAATCGAGCCTGCGCTTGGACAAACCTTCTCGGCTGACCAGGAAGAACAACGGGAAGAGGTTGTCGTGTTGAGTTATGGATTGTGGCAACGCCGGTACGGCGGCAGCCTGGACGTGATCGATAAGAGACTCGATATAGATGGTGACATGAATTCGTGGAAGCTTGACGCGCGGGCGCCCCGGATAATAGGAGTGATGCCGGTCGGTTTCTACTTCCCGGATAAGGAAACTCAACTATGGGAGCCGGCGACCGTTTATTGGCGCTGGAAAGGCGAAAGTATCGAGCGATTCAGCGCGGACGCTCGTCGGTGGGGTGCGGTCGGGAGGCTCAAGTCAGGTGCGACCAGCCTAACCGCTCAGGCGGAGATGACCGCGATCAGTCAACGTTTGTCGACAGAATATTCGGTTCCGGCGGATACCCCGGACTTTCCCGGGTTCGCGGTCAATGTTGTACGGCTGCTCGATCAGATCACAGGAAAACAGTTGCAGTTGGCGCTCTGGGTGTTGCTGGGCGCGGTCGGGTTCGTATTGCTTATCGCCTGCGTCAATGTAGCGAATCTTATGCTTGCCAGGGGTACGGCACGCGAGCGCGAGTTTGCTATTCGCACCGCGCTTGGAGCGCGTCGCCGCCGGCTTACACGCCAACTGCTTACGGAAAGCGCGGTCCTTGCGGGAGTGGGAGGCTTACTGGGAGTGGGCCTGGCCGGTCTCAGCCTCGAATCTCTGGTTGCGATCGCGCCTGCAGGCATCGCGAGGCTTGATGAGATCAAGCTCGACACGTCGGTTCTGCTGTTCAGCTTCGGCGTGTCGGTGCTGACGGGTCTGCTTTTTGGGTTGGCGCCGGCCTGGAAGGTTTCGCGTACTGATCCCAGCCACGCATTGAAAGAGGGAAGCGGATCTTCCGGGGCGTTGAGGGTGAGGCAGATACGCGGCGCGCTGGTAGCCGCAGAGTGTGCGCTGGCGTTGGTAATGCTCGTCGGCGCGGGATTGTTGATTCACAGTTTCATACGGCTTCGAGCGGTTGACCCTGGCTTCAGATCCGCGGGCGTCCTGCTTGCGCGAGTCTCGCTGCCTTCGGACCCCGGGAAGCTCTCGGGGGAGGCAAGGATTGCGCATCGACAGGAGATGTTCTTCGAATTCGCCGATCGGATCTCTGCGCTGCCAGGCGTCCAGAGCGCAGGGGCCGTCAGCAACTTTTTGATCAAGGGAACGCCCGACGACGCGATCACCATCGAAGGCCGGGCTCCAATGTCGAATGGCCAGGCTACAAACCAGCTTGCAGTTTCAGCCGTCAGTCCCGGGTTCTTTGAGACGATGGAAGTCCCTCTACTGCGTGGCCGCTTTTTTACTCGCGCCGACGCGATCGCCGCAAACCAAATCCTGTTCGCGTTCGGACATCGTCCGACTGCTCCGGAGCCGGTTGTGATCAACGATTCGTTCGCGCGTCGCTTCTTCCCCGATGAGGATCCGATCGGCAAGCGATTGCTCTACAGCTCGAAAAACTACGTCTACGAAATCGTCGGCGTCGTCGGCGATATGCATCGACAAGGTCTCGAGAAAGAAGCAATCGCTGAATACTTCGTGCCGTACCGTTCGGCAACCGGAGACATAGTTGTGCGCACGGAATCCGATCCCCTCGCGATAAGCGCTAACGTGCGCGATGCGATCAGGTCCGTCGAGAAGAATGGCATGATCCTGAACATCACAACCGTCGATAGCCAGATGGGAGAGTTGAGCGCTCAGCGCAGCTTTCAGACCCGAATGTTGGCCTTGTTCGCGGGAGTTGCGCTGCTGTTGGCGATGGTTGGAATCTACGGAGTCATGCAGTACACGGTCGCGCAGCGAACGCAAGAAATCGGAATCCGGATCGCGCTCGGCGCCCGAAGCCGGGATGTGCTGCGTCTGGTGGTCGGCCAGGGGATGAAGCTGGCATTGATCGGGATAGCAGCGGGATTGATCGCGGCGTTGTGGCTGACGGATGTGACCTCTCACCTGCTGTTTGGGGTGAGCTCCCACGATCCCGCGACGTTTGTCGCGGCGGTGCTGCTGCTGGCAGGGGTTGCTCTGCTGGCTTGTTTCCTTCCTGCGCGCCGAGCCGCGAAAGTGGACCCGATGGTGGCGCTGCGATACGAGTAGGCGGGCGTTCAGGGTACCGACTTTGGTCGGGTCGTACTCTTTCGACTTCAAGACCCGACTAAAGTCGGTACTCTGAACGCTTGAATTGTTAGGTTGCCGTTGAGTCGAATCCAACCGAACCGAGATGAGGGTCCAACATCGGGAGTAAGAAAACAATGAGCTTCAGCAAAAAGTCTCTATCGATCGGCGCGTTGGCGATCAGCCTGGCGACTATTATGTTTGAGGCGCGCGCCGCGTTCGTGGCGCAGGCTCAAGCGAACCAACAGCCAACCCCCTTGCGAACCGATGCGAAGCTTGCGGAGATCACTGCGCGACTCGAACGCGATGTTCCGGCGATGATGCATGAAGCTAACGTTCCAGGGCTCTCGATCGCCCTGGTGCGAAACGGCGAAATCGCCTGGCAGCACGCGTTCGGAGTCAAGGATGCCACGACCAAAGATCCCGTTTCGGATAACACGGTGTTTGAAGCCGCGTCGTTGAGCAAGCCGGTGTTCGCGTACGCGGTCATGAAACTGGTCGACGCCGGCAAGTTTGATTTGGACAAACCGCTCAACCAGTATCTGCCGGGAGATTACGACGTCGGCCCAGATCCCCGCCTCGGTCAGATAACCGCTCGACGAGTGCTCTCTCATACGACAGGGTTTCCCAACTGGCGCGGCGCGGACCCGAAACTCAAGATCTTCTTTACGCCCGGCGAGAAGTTCAGCTATTCCGGCGAGGGGTTTGTTTATCTCTCAAAGGTGGTCGAGCGCGTCACCGGTGAGCAATTCAATGATTTTATGAAGAGGATGGTGTTTGACCCGCTTGGGATGACGAGCAGCAGTTACGTCTGGCAAAGCAGCTACGATACCCTGAAGACCTCGCGTCACAACGCGGCCGGCGAGCCTTCTGCGCAGTTCAAGGCCACCAAGGCCGGCGCAGCGTCGACGCTGCACACCACCGCGCAGGACTACGCTAGGTTCGTAGTGGCCCTGCTGAAAGGCACAGGACTAAAGAAAGAAACGCGAGCGGCGATGCTCTCGACTCAGGTCAAAGTGGACGAGGCGGGTACGAACATGACATCGCGGCCCGCAAACAAACCGTCGCCGGAGGTGTCGTGGGGGCTCGGGGTGGGCCTTCAGAGCACTCCGGACGGCATTTCATTCTGGCACTGGGGTGACAACGGAGACGCTAAAGCGTTTTTCGTGGCGTACGAACGACAGAAATTCGGCGTTGTGTTCTTTGCCAACGCCGCGAATGGCCTCTCGTTTATCCGCGAGCTGATTGACGAGTCAATTGGCGGCCGGCAACCGGCGCTCGCATGGATCAACTATGAGTCCTACAGATCGCCGGGGCGCACCCTGCAAAAGAGCATCCTGGCTAACGGCGCCGAATCCGCTCTGCGAGACTATCGGAAGTGGAGAATTGGCCGTCCCGAAAGCGAAGCGATCTCTGAGAAACAGATGAATAGCCTGGGTTACGACCTGCTGTACGGGTTGAAACGTGTGAAAGACGCGATTGAGGTCTTCAAGCTCAACGTCGAGGACTATCCGCAATCGGCAAACGTCTATGACAGTCTCGCGGAGGCCTATGCAGTCGATGGCAACAAGGGACTGGCGATCACTAACTATCAGCGGTCGATTGAGCTTGATCCCGGGAATGCCAACGGAGTTGCGAGGCTGAAGAAGCTTCAAGAGGATCATTGAGAATCAGCCAGCAGCTTAAGCAGGTTCAAGGTCGGGAAGAGGGACTGTCCCCGCCTGCTTTGGATTCCGAGCAGCTAAAGTGCACAGACAATTCCCTGTTCCCGACCATGAACCTGTTTGCGTTGAGTGCCTATTTGTAACCGGTCCGATGAAATGCGTGCACTCGCGTGATGCGCGCCCGGTCTCGCGCAGTTCACAGTCTGACCTTCCGTTCACGCGGATGCTGGTGAACCTGCCCGCCGCCCGATAAACTACACTGCCAGGGTTCGGCGAATCCAAGATTCAAAAATCGCCGTACGAAGAAAGGGAGAAATCAGACGGCAATGTGCAGGCGCCAGTCATTAGAATCGATTCTTGCGATTGCGATAGTCGCGCTCTTGATGATCTCCGTCTCCGCGCGGTCGCAAAAGCCTCAACCGAAGAGCCAGCGGAAAAAAGCCCCCGCCAAACAACAGAACAACAAGGATGCGCGACTTCTGCCGCCCAAGGTCTCTGACATCCCGGAGCTGGTCATTCAAAGCGGACATTCCGACACTGTTCGTGATGTTGTGTTTAGCCCCGACGGAGCGCTCATCGCCTCGGCCGGCTCAGACAAGACCGTGAGGCTATGGGACGCCGGGACCGGCCGGATGCTTCGCGTGCTTGACGTCCATCGCGACAACGTAACATCTATCGCCTTCAGCCCGGACGGAAGGACTATTGTGTCCGCGAGTCTCGACAAGGGCGTCGTGCTGTGTGAAGTGAAGACCGGGCGCGTGATCCGAACGATGTCCGGGCACGCCGACGATGTGAACGCCGTCGCCTTCAGCCCCGACGGCAAGACGATTGCTTCCGGGAGCCGGGACGAAACGATCAATCTCTGGGATGCGGGCACGGGCGAGCTGGTTCATCCGATCGAGGGCATCGCCTCCGAAGTGCTGACGCTCGCGTTCAGCCCCGACGGTAAGATCCTCGCGTCCGGGAGCGAGGACAAGACCGTGCGACTGTGGAGCGTGAACGACGGCCAGTTGCTGCGCACACTCGGAGACCATTCCGGCGCCGTGCGCACAGTCGCGTTCAGTCCTGACGGGCTCACGCTTGCTTCAGCCGGCGACGACAAAACTATCAAGCTTTGGAATGTTGAAAGCGGCCTCCAGATTCGCGTTCTCACCGGACACTCGGGCATCGTCACTTCGGTGGCGTTTAGCGCAGACGGGAAGCGCCTGGTCTCCGGAAGTCACGACCGAAGCCTGAGAGTCTGGGAGGTTCAGAGCGGCAACATGATCCCACCGACTAGGGCCGCGACGGCCCCAATAATGTCGGTTGCCCTGAAACCTGATTCCAGCACGATTGCGGCGGCGACCTCGACGAAGATACAGCTTTTCAGCACCGGCGTCGCCCCGTCGGTCAACAGCCTCGAGGGCGGACTATCGGCGTTGCACGCAGTCGCATTCAGTTCAGACGGCAAGACTCTCGCCTCAGCGATGGCGAACAGCATCAGGCTCTGGGACGGCAGCTTCGGCGGACTGATCAACACGCTCGAGGGGCATTCGTCTCAGGTCAACGCCGTGGCGTTTAGTCCGGACGGCAAGCTCCTGGCTTCTGCGAGCGCCGACAAAACGATAAGGCTGTGGAACATCGCAACCAAGAATACGATTCGCATTCTGGCTGGGCACGGCTCGAACGTTGCCGCAGTTGCGTTCAGCAAGGATGGCAAGTTCATCGCTTCGGGCAGCGTAGATCGAACCGTCAAGCTGTGGGACGTTCAGAGCGGGAAAACACTCCAGACGTTTCCAGGGCACTTCAGTCTGGTCAGCTCGGTAGCCTTTGCTCCTGACGGCCGGACCATCGCGTCAGGTGGCTATGACAATTCCATAAAGCTGTGGGACGTTGAAACCGGGAAGGAGATTCAGACTCTTACTGGTCATGCTTCCGAAGTGACAGGTGTTGCGTTCAGTCCCGATGGAAGCACGCTCGCTTCTTGTAGCCGCGACAAGACCGTCAGGCTTTGGGATGCGCGAACCGGGCAGCCAATCCGCCCGTTTGAAGGTCACGAGTTCGATGTCTTCGCGATTGCATTCAGCCCCGACGGCAAGGTTCTGGCGTCCGGAAGCTACGACAAGACGATCAGGCTCTGGGACGTGCAAACCGGGAAAACGATTCGCATCCTCGAGGGTCACTCCGGCCCGGTGGTCGCGCTCGGCTTCAGCCCCGACGGGAAGTTCATAGTGTCCGGAAGCGAAGACGCGACCGCCAAGATCTGGTCTCGCGATAGCGGTGAGCTTCTCAGCACCGTTCTCAGCCTCGACGAAAAGGGTGAGTGGCTGGTGATCGCACCCGAAGGGCTCTTCGACGGGTCCCCGAAAGCGTGGAAGTCGATTCTCTGGCGCTTTGCGGGCAACACATTTGATGTGGCGCCGGTCGAAGCCTTTTTCAACGAGTTCTATTATCCAGGCTTGCTTGTCGATCTTTTGGGAGGCAAGAAGGCGAAGCCTTCGCAAAACATAGAGAAGGTGGATCGGCGGCAGCCGCAGGTCAAGCTCGCGATCGCCGATGATCGCATCACCAAGAATCTGCCGGTCGCTTTGCGGAGAGTGAAGATACGAATCGACGTATCGGAAGCTCCCCCGGATGCCAGCCATCCTTCGGGCAGCGGCGTGCGCGACCTGCGGCTGTTCAGAAACGGCTCGTTGATAAAGGTGTGGCGAGGCGATGTGCTCAACTCTAAACAAAGCGTGACGCTCGAAGAGACCGTTTCAATCGTAGCCGGCGAGAACCACATCACCGCCTACGCTTTCAACAAGGACAACATCAAGAGCGCCGACGAAACGCTCTCGGTGATAGGCAGCGAACGCTTGAAGCGCAAGGGCACGGCTTATGTGCTAGTAGTGGGCATAAACGATTACGCGAACCCTCAATACAATCTGAAATACGCAGTTGCCGATGCGCAGATCTTTGCCGAGACGATTCGACAAACGCAAACCCGGCTCGCCAACTTCTCGCGCGTGCAAGTGATCCCGCTGTTGGACCGCGAGGCAACCCGAGCGAACATCCTTGCCGCGCTCGACCGGCTAGCGGGAAAGGTGAGTGAAGCCACCCAGGAATCGGCCGCAGTCTTGAACGCGATCCAACCCGCTGAGCCCGAAGACGCGGTGATGGTTTATTTCGCGGGGCACGGGATGGCTCAAAAGGCCAGGTTCTATTTGATCCCCCACGACCTCGGTTACCAGGGCGCTCGCGATGCTCTGGATGAGAATGGACTGAACACATTGCTCAGCCATGGCATCTCGGATCGCGAGCTCGAACAGGCTTTCGAACACATAGACGCGGGAGATCTGCTGATGGTGATCGATGCGTGCAACAGCGGGCAAGCTTTGGAATCGGAAGAAAAGCGGCGCGGGCCAATGAACTCGAAAGGGCTGGCGCAGCTCGCGTATGAGAAAGGAATTTACATACTGACGGCCGCCCAGGGATACCAAGCGGCGTTGGAAGCCGTGGAATTAGGGCACGGGTTTTTGACTTTTGCGCTGGTCGAGGAGGGATTGAAAAACGCCGCGGCAGATACCGAGCCTGCCGATGGAACGGTTCTCGTGCGTGAGTGGCTGGACTATGCGGTCGATCGCGTTCCCGCGATGCAGGCCGCCGCACTCGCGGGCACACGAGGTCTGAAGATCGTGTTTGTTCCCGGCGAAGAGAGCGTCGGCGATCCATCGAAACGGAATCTGCAACGCCCACGCGTGTTCTATCGCCGCGAAGTGGAGGCTCAACCGCTGGTGGTCGAGAGAGTCCCAACGAAGAAGTGAGAACGGTCGCCTACCTCTTGGGAACTCTGACTCGGATTCTGACCGTCTGCGGTCGCATCTTGCCAGGCAACCAAAAGGCGGCCAATCGATGTTACGGAACCGGCATATCCGTCCTGCTCTGACGCCAGGAGAAACGCGCGTTCGAAGCCGGCCTGCGGAACTCTTGCTACGTTTCCTCGTGAGTTCTTCGTTGATCGGTCTCGACGGGAAGACCGGAGTTGATCCAGTCCTCTTTGCCTTCGACATAATCGCGAACGTGAGTGTACCCGATCTCGGCCAATTCCTTGGCGGCGCTCTCGGCAGCTTTCGACGCGGAGCTATCGGTGTAAACCACGATCTCGGCGTCCCGGTCACGAAGCCGCTTTGGCGCAAGGCGCGTCACCTGTTCCGGCGGCAGATTGATTGCTCCGGGTAGATGCGCCTCGTGATATTCGGCTTCTGGCAGAACCTCCACCAGACGGAAATTATCGTGCCGCGCGATTTTTTCGGTTAATTCATCGCGAGAAATTGTCCCAACCATTGTCATAACATTCTCCTTGAGCGCGTGTGCCGGCAATCATTGCTAATCCAGTAAGCGCCAATTGCTTCTTCTTCATGGCGGCCTCCTCTAGCATCCACGCTTCAACCCCAGTGTCCTCGTTGCAGACACCAGCCCTGTTCCCGATCACTGCGCGTGCCGTGAGCGAATAGCCGGTGCAAGCAATCTGAACCTCGAAAGGCTTCGCTTGTCTGCCTTTTGGACATTCTGCAAGGTTCGTGCCTATGCAAGAGTGCACGGAAGGAACGCAATTCGTGAGATTCGCAGACGGTACCTTCGGGCACCGCACGCTTGAGGTTTTGTATGGCTTCTTCGACGCCTGGCTGGACTCTCTTAGAGTGTTGTGTTGATCCAAACTCCTCGTGATAGGCTCTGCAATTACAGAGACGACGCGGGACGCCTAGGATGCCGAGGCTGATCAGACCATCCGCAATGGAGGTGTGTTTCGTGAAGAAGATTAGAGTGTTGATTATTCTTGAGCTGGTTCTGTTTTCAGGTTGTTCCACTCAGCAGGGCCGAAACGCGACTAACGCCCTTCCCGGGGGTGAATGGATTGACCTGTCGCACGACCTGTCCGCGGACACCGTCTACTGGCCGACGGCCGAGCCGTTCAAGCTCGAAACAGTCGCAGCCGGAATGACCGACAAAGGCTATTACTATTCCGCGTATCAGTTCTGCGCCGCGGAACACGGGGGCACTCACATCGACGCGCCGGTTCATTTCGCCGAGGGACGCGAGTCGGTCGACAAGATCCCGCTTGATCGCCTCATCGGACCGGCCATCAAGGTGGACGTTTCCCCAAAGGCGACGGCGGATCGCGACTATCAAGTCGGTATCTCCGACTTCGAAGCCTGGGAGGCGCAACACGGCAGAATCCCCGATGATTCCATTGTGTTGCTTCAGACCGGCTGGTCACTGTATTGGCCTGATCGTATGAAATATCTCGGCACGGAGAAGCGCGGGCCAGAAGCCGTCGCCGAGCTTCACTTTCCCGGACTCGAACCGGCCGCTGCGCGCTGGTTGACCGAGAACCGCAAAATCAAGTCGATAGGGCTCGACACCGCCAGCATCGACTACGGTCAATCTCAGTTGTTCGAGAGCCATCGGATCTTGATGGGGCAAAACATCCCGGCATTCGAGAACGTGGCGAATCTCGATCGCCTGCCGGAGAAGATCTCGGTTGTGATTGCGATGCCGATAAAAATCCGAGGCGGAAGCGGCGGCCCGCTTCGCATCATCGCTTTGTTGGATCGCCGTTGATGTTGACGGGCAGTTACCCTCGGCGGCGCGAGAGAAACTTCTCCATCAGCTTTCGCGGCTCGTCAGTTTCGTAAGCTGCCGCAAAGAACTCAATACCCCGCTCGATCGCTTGCTCGAGGGGCAGAAGTTCCCACTCGCGAATCAATGCTTTTTGAAGACGAGTGGCTCGTGGGCCCGCTTCGAGAATCGACTGCGTCCACTGGTCTACCGCCCGGTCCAAATGATTCAGTGGTACGACTCGCTGGACGAGTCCGCATACCAGGGCTTCGTTCGCGGATATTTGTTCGCCTGTAAGAATCAACTCCTTGGCCTTCCCCCATCCGACCAGTCGTGGCAACAAGGCGGCTTCGATCACCGAGGGGATGCCAACCCTAACCTCAGGCATCCCAAAAACGGAATCGTCTGCCGCGACACGCAAGTCGCAAGACGCAGCGATTTCCAGCCCGGCGCCTAGACAATAGCCGTTGATTCTGGCAATCACCGGTACCGGCAACGTGCGCAACGACAGACAGGCCTCGTGCAGTCGCGAGATGAACTCGCGTGCGGAGGACTGATCGAGCGCGCCCATCTCGTTGATGTCGGCGCCGCCGATGAACGCGCGGTCTCCGGCGCCCGCTAGAATCAACACCCTCAGCCGTTCGTCGGTTGCGGTTTGGTTGACTGCGGCGGTGAGCGCTTGGATCAACTCTGTGTTAAGGATATTCAACCGCGCCTGGTGATCGACGACGATTCGGGCGATGCGTCCACGGTCGCCAAGATCTTCAAACTCGAGCGCGATCCTGTTAGTTGATTCCGGTTCCATCACTTGTGGGGTCTTGAGCCTTTCTTTGCCGATCTTTGCGTCTTTGCGCGAAACACCAACTTCCAAAACCCGTTTCGCGCAAAGACGCAAAGATCCGCAAAGACGCCAAGATCAAAAAAGGCGCAGAGCCGATGGGCGCCGGTTGCCAGTCAAAATGTAGCAATAGGATTCAGCGGCGATCCCGTGCCGCCGGCGACCGCTATTGGCGCGGCAGTTAACAGGAATTCCCAGCGGTTCCGAGTTGCGCACGCTTCGCTGAGAGCTTCCAGGTCGCAGTTGTCGAATATGTAAACTCCCATGGCCACCAACACGAGTTGATGAATCGGATGTGACACGCCGTCGATTCCCGAGGGAAGCAGATCGCTGGCAACATCACTTCCTATGATCGATACGTCCCGCTGTCTTATCCACCTCGCGCACGAGGCGTGCAGCCCGGCGGAATTTCTGCTCACATCCCACGGCCCGACCGCAGCGCGTCGAGCCCAGCGTCCCGTTCGAACAAAAATCACATCGCCGGCTGAGACTTTGATCTTTGCTTTCTTCTCCCACGCGTCGAAGTCTTCGGGATAGATCGCCGTTCCCGGCTCGAGATACGCCACGCCTTTGAGTCTTGGCAGGTCAATCAGAATCCCGCGCGTGAACACGCCCTGTTTCAGGTTAGCGATCGAGAGTTTTGACGCTCCTTCCTTCGTCACTTCTTCCTGCGAGAATCCGTTATACATCTTGCCTTGCCAGAACATGTGACAGAGGGCGTCAAGATGAGTGTGCTGATAGCCGTGAAATGAAACGCCGATCTTGTCGAGGCTGAACTGACCGCGATTGCCCACGCCGCTGAGAGTCATCGAATGCTCGTACGGCTGAGGATTGTCCTGGGCGGTCTGTGTGTTGGTATCGCGCGCGAGCGAGACGGAAACGCCTTCCTTCACCATTGCTGCGGCCTGCTTGCGCTTTGCCGGAGTGATCAGGTTGATCGCGCCAAGCTGATCGTCTTTGCCCCATCGACCCCAGTTGGAAAGCTCTTTCATCATTCGGTCGATGTCCCCCTGTTTGAGCTTGTCCTGTGAAGGAGACGGCCGGTCTGCGAACGCTGAAAAGATCAAACCCAGGACCATCGCGATGGTCACGACCGAGACAATAACCATTTTCATTGCAAGCCTCCTTCTGTGATTTGCATTCGAGCTGAAGATCACTTGAGCAGAGCTCAAAACTCGCCACATTGTATATGAGCATCGCGTTTTTGCAATCTGATGACGCCGGTCGTGCAGAATCTCCTCGAAGCGGACGGGTTGTTGTAATAGGATTGCTGTGATGGAAAGATTCGTTGGAGCCTGGCGGCTCGTTGTATTTCAGGAGGAGACGCCGACGCGCGAGGTGATCTACCCCTACGGCGAGGACCCGATAGGCCTATTGATCTACGATGCCTCCGGGCGGATGGCGGTCCAGATCATGAAACGCGATCGCGCGCCTCTGTCATCTGGCGACTGGAAGAACATACCTGCTGATGAAATCATAGCGACCCTCGAAGGCTTGACGGCTTTCTTCGGGTCGTACGAAGTGGACGAACCGAACAGGATCGTTACGCATCACGTCGAGGGACACGTTCTTCCGGGCAGCGTTGGCAAGGCTTTGCAAAGAGAGTTCGCGTTCGTCGATGACCGTCTGATCCTAAGACCGTCCCCAAACCGCATGCTCATCTGGGAACGAATAAAGAGCGATGACGATCCGACGGGACGCCGCGACAAAGGCGGAAGGTAAGAGGCTCAGATGCATCAACGACAAACTGAAGTTTGTCGGACAACGCTTCGAGCCTCGACCTCTCGCCTGGACTCGATATCGTCGAAGAAAAATCGGCCAGTTTTGTTCGGAGCAACTAATCGGAGCCCGGCAGCTCCGAAGCCGCGATCCACGCGTTTGGCTCGGCAGGCGTGCCGATTCGAATGAGCACTATCGGTTGAGCACAAACTGAGGGTATCGATATCTGAGCGTCGATATCGACGTCGCCCTCCGGACTGATCGTCACGCCGTCAGTCGGCGTGATTGTGAACGGAGCGCCGCCACCGCCGCACGTCAAAGCGGCGTGGACGGTGGTCACCGTGGCGACCGTCCCGACCAGGCTGTCAGGGACCGGGTTTCCGTTAGAGAGGGCGCCCTCGGTTATTAGCAATCCCTTTATGCGCACTCGAAGCCGGCCGCTCGGATCGAGCTGGATCTTGCCGTTACGAACCACCCACGGGGCGCCCCCGGAGGCAACACCTCTGATTGTGATGTTTGGAGTTGAACCGAACGCATGGGCGTTGATGATCTTCGGCCCGTCAGCCGAGGAGTTCGTGGCAAATGCAACCAGCAGAAAAAGCGGAACAATCAACAGTGACGCGATTCGTTTCATTGACAGACTCCTTCAAGCGGAATGGTTGTCACCTGCGTCCACAGGCGGTCGTGTGAATTCTGAAGTGGCTCACGTGAGGAAGGAACCAGCTACACTGTTATGGAGTCTACCGCATAGGGGTTTGATACTGCGAGCGTGAAAAGGGCGTCAAATGACTACGGGCGGGCGAGCGTTCAGAGTACCGACTTTAGTCGGCTTTTTGCCGTGCGGGAGTGACAAGAGCCGACTAAAGTCGGTACTCTAAACGCTCGCATCCTTCCCTACTAGAGCTTAGCCAGGTGCTCGCGAGCGATGCCGGTCATCGGCTCGGTGGGCGCCACCTGGATGGCTCTCTCGAAATAGACCTTCGCTTGGTCTTTCCTTCCGGCGGCTTCGTACGAGAGCCCCAGGGTCGTGTAGACGAGCGGATGCTGCGGCTGACGCGCTTGCAGTTGATTGAGCACCGTTATCGCTTCATCGAACCGGCCAGCCAATCTATAAGCGTCGCCCAGCTGGTATAGCAGCGACGGATTGTCCTGCGCGTAACGCGCGGCAGTTCTCAGTTGATCGATTGCTTCGTTGTATTGACCTTTTCTGATCAAGATCGCCGCGAGAGTGATGCGCGGCTCGGGGTAGGCCGGGTTGTATTCAATGGTCTTCAAGTAGGCGGCAACCGCATCAGCAAGGCGATTCTGTTTCTCGTACACGTAACCAAGATTGTAGCGGGCCCGCTCGTGGCGAGGTTCGATATCAAGGGCCTCCACGAAGGCCTTCTCGGCGGCCGCCAGCCGGTTCGTGTTCAGATAAATGACGCCTAGGTTGTATCGCGTGTCCGCGTATTTGACTCCGTACTCGATCGATTTCAAATATGACAGCTCCGCCTCAGCCAGACGGCCCTGCGCACTCAGAACGTCTCCAAGATTTGAATGAGCATCGGCGTAGTTCGGCCGGCATCGAATAGCTTCCTCGAACTCCTTCTCAGCCTGGGGCAGGTTACGCGAAAAGTAATGGCGGGCTCCGAGATAGTTGTGCATGAACGGCCACCTGGGAAACACCGCCAACGCATGGCTGGTCATCGCCGCTTCGTTTTGCCAGGTTTGATTCTGGATCACAGTCAAGCCGAGCAGGACTACGGCGATGATGCCCAATACCACGAACGCGAAGCGCCCGATTTGATCGCCCCAACGTCCCGCGACCCACACCACGCCAAGAGCTATCAATAGACTGAAGCCGATCGAGGGAACGTATAGATACCGATCGTGCAGTAGTGATTCTTCGGGCCTGAACGTTTTCAAGTTGAGCACCGGAAGCAAAAACAGTATGAGCAGCGCCAGGGCGCGTACGGCAACAACGTTACGGCGAGCGAGCAGAATCGCGCTTCCCGTGACGATCAATACCCCGATCGCCGAAAGCCAGAATCGTGGATCGCTCGCCGATTCGACGAATGTCTGGTCGTAAACGATGGACAGGGGGTAGGGGACGATGAGCAGCCGGGCGTAGGTCATTAACACCGCGGGAATCGTCAGCAGCACATGTGTGAAAGGGATGCCGGCCGCGTTTGGCCCGTCTTGCGCGAGCGACCCCAGCACCAGATATCGCATCACGAGATACGCGACCGTCGGCACAAGAAACGGCCAGGCTCGAACAGAAGCTCTCCGCGACAATGAAGAAAGAGATTCGCTTTTGTCGCCGCCGAATAGTTCCCGCACCACTATGAAGACCGGGAGAGCGATCCCAATCTCCTTGCTCAACATCGCCAAAAAGGACAACCCCACGGCGAGTGCAAGCAAAGGCCAACTGTGCTCAGAACGCTCGCGCCAGCGCTCATACGCGAGGATCGATCCGAGTATGAACACGGCGGCCATCGGGTCAGGAATGCCCGATATCCAGGCCACCGACTCGCTGTGCACGGGGTGAATGCCGAACACGGCTGCCGCGACTGCGGAGCCCATCGGCGAAAGGCCGTACCGGCGCGCGAGCACGTACAGCAGAAACGTTACACCGAGATGAAACAACACCGAGACGAAGTGCCATCCCAGCACTTCGAACCCGAACAGGTGATAGTTAATTATCAGGGCGATATTGAACAACGGACGATAGTAGGGACCCACGGCCGCACCCGGCCCCTGACTCATAAACTGCCATACGCTGCCGACGATCATCCTGGGAATCAGCGAAAGCGATTTGATCGTCGGATTCTGGAGCACCTGCATCTGGTCATCGTAGACGAACTCCCCGTCTAGCGAGTTGACGTAAGCCAGGAGCGTCACTACCAAGACAGCACCAACTAATATGAATTCCCGGGCGCGCCTCTTCGGTTTCGCGCCGGCTTGCTTGCCGCGCTCGATCCTGGTGGACTCGGCCGCCTTGCCCTTTTGAGCGGAGAGTCGGCTAATTGTTCCTGATCTCTTTTTCGCCTTGCGAGACGTCGCCATCGTGATCTTGGCTCGAACTTCAGCGGTCGAACGAACCAATAGCGTACTAGCTTCCGTGAAACTTGAAAACTATTCTCTGAGGCGTGTCCTAGAATCTTGTTGCTGAGCAGTTGAACCCGCTGGCCAATGTCCGCTCGCTGAAATCGGCGAGAGCTCGTCTTTAATTAACTCAACTTCAGATGTGAGGTATTAGAAAGACGAAGACTAGATTTACCAAAATTACAGCGAACGAACTACTCTGTGAATCGCAAAGGCGCAAACGAAAAGCGCCCGGACCACATCGGTGGGCCGGGCGCTTGCTAGTTTGGGCGGATGTTCCGTCAGTATCGCTGCAAGTTGAGAAGCGAATTCAGGATCCCGCCTATCAGGCTGTACACGCCGTTGGAGTAGGTGCCGTATCGATAGCGGCTGTAGAAGCCGTCCTCGTAACCGCGACGGAAGCCTTCTCGGAAGTAGTATTGGTACTCGGGCAAGTCGACATAGTAGCCGTCATACCCGTAGGTCGCGTCCTGGTACGCGTACGAGTCTCGATAGTTGAAACCCCAGTGGTCCTCGCGATCGGACTGCCCCGCGCGCACGCCTTCTTCGTATCCAAGGTTTAGCGCACGGCGCAGCAAATCGGCGCCGAACTGGTTCACCTGGTAGTATCTGCCGCTCCGATAGTAGCGGTAGCTAAACGGCGAGTAGGAGTATCTCCACGCCTGCAGCCGCAGCTGGTCCTGCCGGAGCCGCTCGAAGTATCTCTGCTGATAGCGCAACTGGGCTAGCCGCCGCTGTTGTTCGAACTGCCGCCGACGTTGGTCGAACCGCTGCTCCTCTTGCTGATGCCGGCGGTATTGCGAGGACCATTGCTGCTGACGACGCTGCTGTTCCAGCTGCTGTTGCTGCGTCTGTCTTTGCTGGTCCGGCCGGCGGAGTTGCTCCTGACGCTGTTGCTCGAGCGCGCGGCGCTGCTGTTCTTCCTGCACCCTCTGTTGTTCCTGGCGCTGATTGCGCTCGGTCATTCGCTGATTGTGCTGCTGAACCTCCTGCTGCCGCTGCACTTCTTGTTGACGCTGCTTTTCAGCCTTGCGCTGCTGCTGCTGCTGCTGTTGTTGCTGGAGCTGCTGCTGTTGTTGCTGCTGGCGCTGTTGGCGCTCTGCCTGGCGCTGCTGCTGTTGTTGCTGGAGCTGCTGCTGTTGCTGCTCCCGCTGGCTTTGCTTTTCGGCTTTGCGCTGCTGCTGCTGTTGCTGTTGTTGAGCTCCTTGCTGCGCGCGTTGATCTCGCTTCGCCTGCTTCTGTTGCTGTTTTTCTTGCTGGCGTTGCTCAGCATTGGACTGCGACTGCGCGTTCACGAGACCGTTCGCAGCCAGCAGTACGACGATGGCTAAAGCACACGCCCTGGCCATTCGAATTATAGATTTGTTGTTCATTAGAACCTCCGTTATTCCTCATCACTCCTTACGATCCTTCCAACACATCACCTTTCGTCAACTGACAGGGCAAACGTTGTTCCACAGCTGCCCGACCCAAAAAACGCTATAGTTTGGAACCGATGGGGCGATTATAGGACACCCATTTCGTACGTCGATAGACTTAATGGGTTGGCCCTCAGCCCGAGTAAACTACTACTGCTCACTCGCAAATATGCTGAACTCCGTGTTAATCGATGGCGTGGATTGCGGAGCGCGCGTACGTCGGCCTTGGTGGCGGCGAAGGCGCGCACGCGTCCCTCGGACTGCCAACGTTCCAGCGCTGATTGGAATCACGCGAAGGGGAATCGCGTATTGCGGGCTAACTCGCAGCCGATTCCTTCGCGGCCTTAGACCAGCGAGAGAAGACCCCTCGCATGCGTTCGAGGCGTTCTTTCGAATTTGGAGTCTTGCTGACCAGAGTCTCGAGCTGACTCAGGTAGTCGGGACGTCCTATCGTCGCCCGGATTTCTTCGATGAACGGCTCGATCTTAGCAAAAACTCCGATGTGTTCACCGTTCGCGTCGAGGAACATCTTCTCGTCTATCCCGCCGTTGTTCACAAACGACGCGGCCATATCCCAGTAAGAGGTGACCATGCGAAGGTGCGCGCTCCCGTCGTGTCCGCTGCTCATGGTTTTCACGATATCGGCGGCGCTCTGCGGATTGAACTCGGTGAGGTACCACTTACGCGCGCGGCGCAATCCCTCTTCTCGGCGCAACTCATAGAGCTTCAGAATCAACGCAACGTCTTGGTGCTTGTCACTCATTTTGCCTCCTATGGACATGTCCGACAAACTTCAGTTTGACGGCGGGTTGAATGCGCGTGGATTGAAAACCATATCGACAAGGACAAGCATGTCGTACTACACGAACGATCGTGCTGTCAAAAGGGAATGTTCGTTCGACACCGATCCCGTGGTTGGAGAGTGAGAGTCGTTCATTGCCAGATGGGTTCAGTGAATCACTATGCCGGAAGTTTCAGTTGAGACTTGCGCGGCCAGTGTGTCATGCCTGACTCTATGCAGCAACAAGCGCTTTCAGCTCGGACAGATATATGGAATCAAGTTCCTCTGATCGGTCGCAATTGCTGATCGATGCGTTGCGACCTGAAGATTGGGAGCAGGTGCGATCGATCTACCTTGAAGGTATTGCAACGGGACACGCCACTTTTGAGACTGCAGCTCCGGAGTGGGAGCAATGGGACGCCGCGCATTTGAGGTTCGCGAGGCTCGTCGCAAAGACCGGAGGGTCAGTCGCCGGGTGGGCGGCCCTCAGTCCGGTCTCGAGCCGTTGGGTTTATGGCGGTGTTGCCGAAGTCAGCGTTTACGTCGCGAATTCGGATCGAGGGAAGGGCGTTGGCAAACTGCTGCTCCGCGGCTTGATCGAGCAAGCCGAGCGCAACAACATCTGGACGCTGCAAGCGGGCATCTTCCCGGAGAACATTGCAAGCGTCGAACTGCACAGGAGCTGCGGATTTCGCGAAGTCGGCCGCCGCGAGCGTCTAGCCAAGTTGAACGGGACATGGCGCGACGTGTTGCTGTTTGAGCGGCGCAGCAAGGTCGTCGGCGCTGGTTGATGCTTGCTCCTTCCCGCATCTGGGAACTCCCGATCCCACAAATGCACATCCAACGTTTCGCGACGGTTGGACGCATCCGAGAAACCGAAACGCTATCAGCGATTTATGCGTTGTTCGAGGCTGGCACGGCGTTTGGCTGCGCCCCGGCATACGACCCCGGTGTCGTTGTAGTGACTCGATTGCGAGATACGAGATAAGTGACGCGATCAACGACCGAGGAAGATCCATGGAAGCTATCCTGCGAGACTTGCGCTACGGAGTCCGAGTACTGGCGAAGAAACCGGGCTTCGCGGCTGTTGCAGTCCTGACGCTTGCTCTGGGCATTGGCGCAAACACCGCCATCTTCAGCTTGGTCAATGCCGTGCTGTTGCGTCCACTCCCATTCAAGAATCCCGACCAGCTTGTGCTGATCAAGGAGAGCCTTCCCCGGCTCGGTTGGTTAGATCTGTCGACAGCGGCCGCAGAGTACCTCGACTACGAGGAACGGAACCAGGTCTTCGACCAGATCGCAGGCTTCACCGATCAGAGCCTGAACCTGACGGGTCAGGGAGAGCCACAGCGAGTCCAGGCCGCACGTGTCTCGGCGGCCCTATTCCCGATGCTCGGCGTTCAGCCCTCGCAAGGGCGCACGTTCACTGAGGAAGAGGACCAGACCGGCAGCAGTAACGTCGTCATCCTGAGTGACGGACTATGGCAGCGCCACTTCGGATCTGACCACGCGGTCGTCGGCAGAGTCGTCCGGCTGGACGACAGGCCATTCACGGTGATCGGGGTGATGCCGGCGCGCTTTCAGTTCCCATACACCTGGACGACCTTTTCAAAACCCGCAGAGTTGTGGATTCCACTGGCTCTTACCGATCAAGAGAGGAAGACTCGCGCGAGCGATTTTCAATACGGGGCGATTGGCCGCTTGAGGCCGGGGATTACATTGGCGCAAGCGCAGGCCGATATCGATGCCGTTGCGGCTCGCTTTCAGGATGAACATCCGGAGATCTACAGCGATGTTCAGATCGTCGCGAAGGTCGTCAGCTTGAAGGCCGATGCGGTGAAGGGTGTGAAGACGTTTTTATGGATCTTGCTTGGAGCAGTCGGCCTTGTCCTGCTGATCGCCTGCGCAAATCTGGCTAACCTTTTGTTGGCCCGCGCGGTCACTCGTCAGAAAGAGATCGCCATTCGCTGCGCCCTCGGAGCGGGTACCGGACGGATTGTTCGCCAGTTGCTCACCGAGAGCCTGTTGCTTTCGTTGATAGGCGGGTGTTGCGGACTGCTGGTCGCGGCGTGGACGATGGATTCGCTTATGAAGTTCGGACCGCAGGACGTCCCGCGGTTGCAGGACGCAGGCCTCGATTCGCAGGTTCTGGGCTTCACTGCCCTCGTGTCGGTGCTGACAGGCTTGCTGTTTGGATTAGCGCCAGCGATTCAAAGTTCACGACTCAATCTGAACGAGATCCTGAAAGACGCGGCAGGACGCTCTAGCCTCGGGCGCGATGGAAGCGGTATGCGCAGTGCACTGGTGATCTTTGAGACCGCTTCCGCGTTGGTATTGTTGATTGGTGCCGGGCTGCTTCTAAACAGTTTCGCGCGGCTTCTGCGCGTACCCCCGGGGTTCGACCCGGACGGCGTGGTGATAGCTCAAACGGCCCTGCCGACGGCGCATTACCAGAAGACTCAGCAACTCAAGACCACCCAGAAACAGATACTCGAGCGTCTAGCATCCTTGCCCGGCGTTCAAGCAGCGGGTGCGACTACGAACCTTCCGTTGGTCGGCGATCGAGGTATCGGTTTCGAAATTGAAGGCGACGATGCCAATGTGGTCAACACCGCTTACAACGCCTGGGTCAGCAATGACTATTTTCGCGCGCTCGGGATTCCGTTGCGAAACGGCAGGAGCTTCACGGACGACGATCGAGAAGACACGCAGCCGGTCGTAGCAGTCAACGAAACGATGCAACGGCGCTTCTGGCCGGGGGGCGATGTCATAGGCAAAAGAGTGAAATGGGGCGGCTGGGGCGACTCTTGGCTGACGATTGTGGGAGTGGTGGCCGATGTCAAAGTCTCAACGCTTGAAGCTGAGACTAGGCCCGCGATCTATATGCCGATCTTTCAAATGCCGCGCGCTCGCTCAAATGTGATCTATGTAGTCCGCACATCAACCGATGATGGCAATCTGATCGCCGCGCTGCGGCGCGAGATCCGTGCAGTTGATTCGGAACTCCCTGTCTATGACGTTCGCACGATGAACCAGGTGATGGCGGAATCGGTGTCCACCAGACGATTCTCAATGATGCTGTTGGCCGTTTTTGCCGTCTCTGCGTTGTTGCTTGCGGCAATCGGGCTGTATGGCGTGATGTCCTACTCGGTCACGGCGCGTACGCGTGAAATCGGGATAAGGATGGCTCTAGGCGCCGCGCGTCGCGATGTTTTGAGGATGGTAGTAGCCGGCGGAATGATGTTGGCGCTTGCGGGAGTGGTTGTTGGCCTCGCGGCATCCCTGGCGCTTACCCCATTGATGAAGACTCTTCTGTTTGAGGTCAGTGCGACCGACCCCCTGACCTTTGCGAGCATCGCGGTTTTGCTGACGGTGGTGGCGCTGCTGGCATGCTGGATTCCGGCGCGCCGAGCAACCGGTTTGGACCCGATGATTGTGCTTCGTTACGAGTGACTGAAGGGATTGAGGACAGGGGCAGCGGACTAGCGTGCCTGTGTCTCCTGTACAAAGCGAGGTGACTATGAATTCGATCTTGGGCGACCTGCGATACGGCTGGCGGCTGTTGTTAAAGAACCGGGGCTTCACCCTTGCTGCGGTGCTTTCATTGGCGCTTGGGATTGGCGCAAACACGGCGATGTTCAGCGTGGTCAATGCCGTGCTGCTGCGGACGCTTCCGTTCCCAGATCCGGATCGGTTGGTGATGATCTGGGAGGACGCGTCCTTCGCCGGATTCCCTCGCAACACGCCGGCGCCCGCAAACTACGCCGACTGGAAGTCGCAGAACCAAACCTTCGAAGAAGTGGCGGCGATCAACCGTGAGGGCTTCGATCTTACCGGGAACGGCGAGCCGCAAAGCGTGCAGGCTTACGCCGTCACTGCAAACTTCTTTCCGACGCTTGGTGTGAGGCCGATTCTTGGGCGGGTCTTCCTTTCCGAAGACGACAACCCGCAAGCGAACAAGGTAGTTGTGCTCAGCTATCGTCTCTGGCAAAGCCGATACGGAGGCGAGCAGAGCATCATCGGTCGAGAGATATTGCTCAACGGCGAGAAGTACGCGGTTATCGGCGTTATGCCCGCGAGTTTTCAGTTTCTGGAAAGCTACATCGCTCTCTGGGTACCGGCCGCTTATACCCCTGAGGTACTGGCGAGGCGCGGCAGCCATTTCCTGCACGTCGTAGGGAGGATCAAGCCGGGAGTCACCTTCGAGCAAGCGAACGCGGACATTCAAGGCATTCAGGCGCAGATCGCTCGGGACTATCCCAATGAAGCCGGGCGAGTCACCGCCTTCATTTTGCCTCTGCGCGAGCAGTTCGCGGGCGACCTCCGGAGGCCGCTGCTTGTGTTATTAGTGGCGGTTGGATTTGTACTTCTCATCGCGTGCGCCAACATCGCGAATCTGCTGCTTTCGCGGGCCGCAAGCCGGCAGCGAGAGATCGCTGTTCGATCTGCGCTCGGCGCCAGCCGGTGGCGCATCGTGCGGCAATTGCTCAGTGAAAGTCTGGTGCTTTCTTCCATTGGCGCGCCGCTGAGCATACTGTTCGCCTTGTGGAGTTTCGCTTTCCTCGAGCATCTGATCCCGGACACTCTAAAGCTTTCGGCAAAGCTCAGTCTCGATTTGCCGGTGCTTGGCTACACACTCCTGGTCTCGTTGATCACTGCAATCGTGTTTGGCCTGGCCCCTGCGCTGCAGGCCTCAAAGCTAGACCTCAACCAGGCGTTGAAGCAAAGCGCCGGAAGGGCGGGTACAGCAATTGGAGGGAAGCGGCTGCGCAGCGCGATGGTCGTGGCAGAAGTTGCGCTGGCGCTCGTGCTCCTGGTTGGCGCGGGGTTGCTGATCCAGACTTTTCTGAAGCTTCGCGAGCAATATTCGGGATTACAGCCTGAGAACGTGCTGACGATGCGAACCGTCCTCGGGCCGAACAAGTACCGCGATCTAACCCGTCGGGCGGCCTTCTATGACCAGGTGCTCGAACGCGTGAAAGCGTTGCCGGGAGTCATAACAGCGGGATTCTCGACCACCGTCCCGTTGGAGTGGAAGGGCGGTACGAGCGGCTTTCGCCCCGAAGGCCTTACCGCGGAAGAGGCCCAGGCGACGGGACTGTCTTACGATGCGAACCATCGTCAGGTAACGACTGATTACATCAACGCCATAGGAATGCCTGTGATCAAAGGCAGGTACTTCGATGCGGGTGACACCGCGCAATCCATGCCCGTCGCCATAGTGAACCAAACAATGGCGCGCCAATACTTCGGCGATGACGCTATAGGCAAGCGCATGAGGCTGGGGCGACGCGACTCGGGTGAGCCGTGGATAACGATAGTGGGAGTCGTCGGTGATGTGCGCCAGATGGGAGTCGACGAGCCGGTCAAAGCCGAAATGTACTTTCCGTTCGGGCAGATCACAAGCCAGCCCTGGTTTTCGCCGCGCGATCTTGCTCTGCGCACAAGCGTTGACCCCTCGAGTCTGGCGGGCGCAGTAGTGAACGCGATTCACGAGGTCGACCCGGATCAGCCGGTCGCAAACATTCGCACGATGGAAGAGATACTGGGCGAACAGACGGCGCCTCGCCGTTTGGGGATGACGTTGCTGACGATCTTTGCGGGAGTGGCCCTGCTCCTTGCGGCGTTGGGAATCTATAGCGTGCTGGCTTATTTCGTTGTACAGCACACCGCCGAAATTGGAGTGCGACTCGCGCTGGGCTCCCCTCAAGGAAGCATAATCAAACTGGTTGTGAAAAGAGGAATGAGTCTCGCGCTCACGGGCGTAGCGATCGGGCTGCTGGCGACATACGCGTTGACTCGGTTGATGGCGAGCCTGTTGTTCGGTGTGAGCGCCACCGATCCGCTGACCTTTGGATTGATCGCCGGGCTGCTTGCGTTAGTGGCCCTGGCGGCTTGTTACCTCCCGGCGCGTCGAGCTTCCAGACTTGATCCGCTCGCGGCGCTGCGGTGTGAATGATCGAAGACTGAGAGTGGCACGGACAATCCCACGAACTGCGTTGGTGGGATTCGGGTCTTCGCGCCGCTTCCCGTGTAGGCCGTGTATGAACGATCCACCAACTGCGTTGGCGGGACCTTCTCGGCAAGCCTGTTGATCGCGTTCATCGCGATGTCTAATTGCCGGCGCTTATGGGGGAGGGCTGGATCACGTAGGAATTCCGGTCTTCGTTACTATGATGTCAAACTATGATGTCATAAAACTGAAACCAACGCGCCCGTTTCCTCACTAACTCCCAACGCTCATTCTGAGAATCACTCCGGAGGAACGCACATGAGGACGTTCATTCAAGACACGGTGTATGGCATCCGGCTGCTGGTCAAGAATCCCGGTTTCAGTATCGTCGCAGTTGTAGCGCTCACCCTGGGCATCGGAGCGAACACCGCGATCTTCAGCGTCGTCAATGCAGTACTGCTCAGACCGTTACCTTATGACGACTCAGCCCGCCTCGTATTTCTGTCTGAACGCAGCGATGTGTTGGAGGGGATGTCGATTGCGTATCCCAACTTCACCGATTGGCGTCAGGAGAATCAAGTCTTCGAGAAGATTGGCGTTTATCGCCGCCAGAACTACAACCTGACCGGAAGCGGCGAACCCGAACGCCTGACCGGCGGTCAGGTCTCGGCGGATTTGTTAACAGCGTTGCGTGTCAAACCGTCCTTAGGTCGATTGTTCACCGACGACGAGGACAAGCCGGGCGCCACGCCGGTAGTAGTGCTTGGTGATCCGCTGTGGAAGCGGCTGTTCGGCGGCGACCCCAAGATCATCGATCAAACCATCACGCTGGACGGCCGAGCGTTTACCGTGATTGGAGTGATGCCGTCGGACTATCGCTTCCCCAGCCGAGCCGACATGTGGACGCCCGTGGGACAAGAAGCCAAGAATCCCGGTTGGGAAAGTCGGGGCAATCATCCGGGGTTGTACGGAATCGCAAGGCTCAAACCGGGTGTGACTCTCGAGCAGGCGCGCGCCGATATGGAGAACATCGCAGTTGGTCTCGAACAGCGTTACAAGGATTCGAATACCGGCAATCGAGTGACGATCACACCGATGCTCGAGGCCTTTGTCGATGGCGCAGTGAGTAAGCGCTTGTACGTCTTGTTGGGGGCGGTGGGATTCGTCTTGTTGATTGCGTGCGCGAACGTCGCCAACCTCCTGCTGGCTCGCGGGACAGCGCGGCAGAAAGAAATAGCGATTCGCGTGGCGCTCGGCGCGAGCCGGTGGCGAATAATGCGCCAACTGTTGACCGAGAGCGTGCTGCTGTCGGTGTTGGGCGGGGGATCAGGTTTGCTGCTCGCGAAGTGGGGAGTGCGGTTGCTGGTTGCCATCAGCCCGACCAGTATTCCTCGTTCGAGAGAGATAGATCTCGATGCCCGAGTGTTGCTGTTCACGTTCGCGGTTTCAGTGCTGACCGGGGTTGTTTTTGGTGTAGTCCCGGCGCTGCAGGCGAGCAAGCCGGATCTGAACGAGGTGCTGAAAGACGCCGGACGCGGCTCGACCGGGCGCCGGCATTTGCTGCGCAGCGGGCTGGTGGTTGCCGAGGTCGCCTTCACGGTGGTCTTGCTGATCGGAGCGGGCTTGATGATTCGCAGCTTCTATCGACTGCAGCAAGTGGATCCGGGCTTCGTCGCGGAGAACCTGCTGACCTTCAATCTGTCGCTGCCCCAGCGCAAGTATCCAGAGCGGGAGCAACGCGTCAACTTTTATCAGCAGCTTCTGCAAAATCTGAGAGGCTTGCCCGGTGTCGAGTCCGTAGGAATGGCGACCGGTTTGCCGTTGGGGAACAACGGCTGGCAGAGCGGTTTTTGGCCGGCCGGCAGGCCGGATCCTCCGCAGGGCCAAAGGCCCTTGACCGAAGTTGCTTTCGTCAATCCCGACTACTTCACCACGATGAAGATGACGCTGCTCAGAGGCCGAGGCTTCACCGAACAGGATGTGAAGCCACCGACGCCTCCGGGCGCGCAGCGGGATCCTCAAGCTCCACCCGAGCGGCCGACCGTGACGATCATCGATGAGGAGTTCGCCAACCGATACTGGCCCGACAGCGATCCGGTCGGACAGCAGATCAGCTTTTGGGGAGGGAACGTCACCGTAGTCGGCGTGATCCGCCGAGTGAAGATGGAGGGGCTGAACGCCGATTCAAATCGCGTCCAGTCTTACTATCCCTACGCGCAACTCGGCGGCGGAGGAATGAGCATAGTCATGCGCACGACCGGAGACCCGATTAGTCTGGCAGACGCCGCCCGGCAGCAGGTCCTTTCGATCGATCAAGACCAACCCGTTTACGGCATGCAGACGATGGGTCAAATTCGGAGCGATTCCATAGCGCCCGACCGGCTGAATCTGACCTTGTTGACCATCTTCGCCTCACTGGCGCTGGTTCTCGCCGCCGTCGGCATCTACGGCGTGATGGCGTACAGCGTAACCCAACGCACGCACGAGATCGGGATTCGAATGGCGCTGGGAGCACGCGGTTCCACGGTGCTCGGGATGGTGGTCGGGCAAGGGATGCGCCTCATCGTAATTGGACTCGGACTCGGTCTGGCCGGCGCGTTTTGGCTGACCAGCCTGATGACGACGCTTCTTTTCGGAATCGGGGCCCGCGATCCGATGACCTTCGCGGGAATAGCCGGTGTTATCGGTCTGGTGTCCTTTGCATCCATCTTCATCCCAGCGCGCCGCGCCACAAAGGTGGATCCGATGGTCGCGCTGAGATATGAGTAAGCAGTTCCGGGTTCCAGGCTCAGGGTTTTGAAGATCCAGTCTGGTGAGGGTTCAGTCTGGTAAAGGTCCAGTCTGGTAAGGGGGTTTTCAGTTTTCAGTCTCTGAGGCTGGTAAGGGTTCAGGACTGGTAAGGGTTCAGGACTGGTAAGGGTTCAGGTCTGGTAAGGGCTCAGTAGGACCTGAACCCTTACCAGACTCAGAGACTGAACCCTTACCAGACCCGAACCCGGAATGCGGAACTCGGAACTAACCTCGGGAGGAAAAATGAACGGAATCATTCAAGACCTTCGTTACGGGCTTCGGATGCTGCTGAAGAATCCGGGCTTCACTGCCGTTGCGGTGCTTACATTGGCGCTCGGGATTGGGGCCAATACGGCAATGTTCAGCGTGCTCAACACGTACTTGTTTCGAATGCTTCCATATCCGCAGTCGGATCGGCTCGTGCGCATATTTCGCACGTCCCCGCATTCACAAAGCTGGCCGCATTCGCCCGGGAATTTCTTTGCGCATCGCGAGCAGAACGACGTATTCGAGTCGATGGCGGCGTACAACTTCATTCGTCCGAATCTCGCCAATCCGGGAGAGCCCGCCGAGCGCTTGCAAGCCATCGCCGCCACGTCTGATTTCTTTGCCGCGCTGGGTGTTCAACCGGCGCTCGGCCGTGTGTTCACTCCCGAAGAACACGAGCCTGGCGCTGACCGAGAGGCGGTCCTCAGTCACCGCTTCTGGATGAATCGATTCGGCGGCGATCCGGGCATCATTGGGAGCACGATGCGATTGGACGGACTGGATGTCACGATCATCGGCGTAATGCCCCCGAGTTTCGAACATCCGCTGCTCTGGGGCAACGTCGACTTGTGGCGGCCGCTAGCGTTCAACGCCGAACAACGCGTCAGCCGCGGCAGCAACTATCTGAGATCGTTTGGGCGTTTGAAACCCGGAGTGTCTACCGAGCAAGCCCAGCAAGCGATGGTATTGATCGCCGCGAATCTCGCAAGCGAGCATCCTGAGAATGCCGGTGAGAGCCTGCGCCTCGAACCATTGAGCCGTTCGACTTCAGATGACGTAAGTCGCAAGGTCATGTGGTTCACCTTCGGGCTGGCGGGGTTCGTGTTGCTCATAGCGTGCGCGAATCTGGCCAATCTTCAACTCGTGCGGACGGCGGCGCGAGCCCGCGAATATGCAGTGCGTTCCGCGCTTGGTGCGGGCCGCGCGCGTTTGATCAGGCAATCGCTCACCGAGAGCCTCGCAATCTCGTTGATCGGCGGCGCACTCAGCCTCGTGCTTGCGATTGCCGGCGTCGAGTTCATCAGTCGCTCTTTGTTCAGCGAGCTCCCGGGCGCGAAAGTAACTCTGGATTTCAGCGTGTTCGGCTTTGCCTTGGTTTGTTCTGTGGCGACGGGCGTGTTATTCGGCACCGTTCCCGCGTGGCTCGCGTCTCGAACGGACCTTAACCGCGCGCTCAAGCAAAACCTGCGCGGGTCGACGGCGAGCCGCTCACACAACCGGCTGCGACACGCGCTAATTGTCGGCGAAGTCGCGTTCGCGCTGGTGCTGCTCGCCGGAGCCGGATTGTTTCTTCGCGGATTGCAACGCTTTGCTCATCTGGATCCGGGCTGGCGCGTTGACGGTCTGTTGACTGCACAGGTCAGCTTGCAAGGGACTAACTATGCGACCGCCGCCCAACGCCTCGCTTTTTTCCAGAGGCTCGAGCAACGCGTTGCCGAGCTGCCCGGCGTCCAGCACGCGTCGCTTTCCGCTTCGTTGCCGGTTTGGGGCTTCAACAGCAGCGGGAGCTATAGAATCGAAGGTGAGCCCGAGCCGCAGCCCGGACAGTGGCCCGAGGTCTTCATGGAACCAGTGACCGGCGAGTACTTCGAGACGCTCGGTATTCGAATGCTCGAAGGGCGAGCGTTCAACGAAACCGATACGGCCGACAAACCCGAAGTCGTCATCATCAACGAGACGATGGCGAAACATTTCTGGCCGAATGAAAGCGCGGTCGGCAAACGTATTGGCAGACCTGGGCAAAATCCGCGCTGGCAAATTGTGGTCGGCGTAGTAAATGATCTCGCTTTTCCTTCCAGCCTGAACGAACCATACACGCGCTTCCAATCCTATCGGCCCTTGGCGCAGCTGGCGTGGGGAGGCATCAACGTAGCGATGCGTACCTCAGCCACTCCGGAGACGCTATCGGGCTCGCTGCGCTCCGCCGTTGCAGAGCTCGATCCTACTCAGCCGGTGCACCGCATTCGCACGGCGCGAAACCTGGTAGACCAGGGAATGGGAAACATCTCGCTGCTGGGGACCTTGCTTGCCGCGTTTGCGGCGTTGGGAGTTGTGCTGGCGGCTGTCGGGATTTATGGCGTGACCTCGTACTCCGTCGTGCAACGCACCAGCGAGATCGGGATTCGGATGGCGTTGGGCGCCCGGCGAAAAGATGTGCTCTGGCTGGTGATGAGCAAGGGGGGCCAGCTTGTGGTGCTCGGCGCCTTGATCGGATTCGGGGGGGCTTACGCGGTTGCGCGGCTGCTGGTGTCGCTGATCCCGGCGTTGCCGACACGCGACCCGGGAACCCTGGCAGGCATATGCTTCGGCTTGCTCGCGATTGCTCTTCTCGCTTGTTACGTTCCCGCGCGTCGCGCGACCAGGGTGGACCCAATGGTCGCGTTGCGGTACGAGTGAAGAACACGCGCGAGTCGGGTCATCGCTCTGGCGGCGAAGCTTTCGCCGTCGGCAAGACGCGATCAGGTAGCAGTCGAGCTGCGAAACGGTCGTCGAGAGAATCAACTCGTCTTGTGCGATGGATAGCCGATGTGAATATGCGCTCCGGTCGCCGCGCCCGGAATCGAGGTGCGAAACGCGAGAAAGGGTATGGCGTTGTTTTGCAGGAACGTCATCAGGGCTTTTCCTTCCCGGCTGTCAGGACTCAGGGCCACATCAACGGAATCGCGATGATCGAGACCCATTCGATTGTGCGTAGCCGACTGCCCGTAAGCGCTGATAGGGAGCCCGCGGCCGAAGTTAGAAGCAAAGAAGTTTTCCACTTTCGACGCCTGTGCGATGGTCCATCCGGGCGAACCCCTGTATCGCAGAATGGCGTTAGCAGTGATATAAGCTCCGACTCTGCCTGAACTGCGAAGAGCGGGGCTGCTGCGCGCCGCATCCAGTTCAGCTCTCGCGTTGGAGACCAGTTGATCGGACTCGGCCAGTTGCCGCCGGGCTTCATCCAGCTTGCGCTGCGAATCCTTCACGGCTTGCTGGGCCTCCTCAAGCTCGCGCTTTGATATGAGGCCCTGGCCGAATAGCTCCTGTCGCGTTTCAAGCACCTCTGTGGCGGCCTTAAGCCCGCTCTCGTAGATCGGTAAAAGCTTTTCGACCGACGCCTTGTAGTTGGCGGTTGCTCCCAACAGCTCGGATGTTGCATTTCGATTGGCGGCCGGCAGCTTGGCTTTACGGTCATCGGTCACGCTGCCGCGAGCACCGGCGGATGCACACGCAATCAATAACGCCACGCCAAACAGGTTAACCAGCTTTCGTTGCATACCCTACCCAACTGCTCGATCTGAGAATTAGACGCGCCAGAATCAGTTTTGGTTACTCGGCCATTTTTTGCGCCGGAAGACGGTGCTGCAACCATCCGGCGTCGAGCGGTCTCTTAATGAGTAGAAGTTTGTTGGGGGCTTCGAAAGGCCTGAAACGAAACACATCGAGAGAGGAAAGAATGGGTAGATCAGACAAAATTCGTACAATTGCATTCGCGGTTGCTATTGCCTTGGGCGTGTCTGCCTCAATTGCCATAGCGCAATCGGCGCGGAGAGGCGAAGGCGGCAGGCGCGAACATAGGTGGGAAGGGGATCGAATGGGCGGGGGCTTCTTCGGCAATCTCGATCTGACTGATGCTCAAAAGGCTCAGATGAAGCAGATTCGAGAAAGTCAGAGGGAAACACTCCGGCCGTTGATGGAGGAAATACGCACGAGGAGACAGGAAATCGATAAGGCCAGTCAGAGCGGCACATTCAATGAAGCTCTGGTGACGCAGAAGCTCACGGAGATAGCTCCTCTCGAGGCCAAGTTAATGGGCGAGCGATTCAAAGCGCACGAGCAAATGCTCGCGATCTTGACGCCTGACCAGAAAGCAAAGCTCGAGCAGTCGCGCGAGCAATTCAAAAGCAGGGGCTCAGAAGGACGCAAACAAAAACAACAGTCCAAGTAGTGCTCCACGGTAGATCCGGCGAGCGCCGGGTCTACCGTCATATTTCAATTGCGCTTGAGGCATTTATTTTTCAGGATCGTACGGGAGGCACAATGTCTTCACTGTACGAGATCGGAGCACGTGTGTATTGTCCCTGATCCCGTTTGACTCATGCCGGTTATTGGCCCGTAAGAGAGTGTGTCTTCCCACGGGACACAGTTTCCGCCAATCCATCGGCGACACCTGCCATTCAAGTCACTCCAACATAAATTCAAGGTTCGCGGGCCCTTTCTCCGGGAGGAATACCCGTTGCGTGTCATTAGTCGCCATAAAGGTGGATGCGACGCTAAGCCGAGTCAGGAGGAAACGTATGAATCGAACTACGAAGCTTGCGGTCCTGATCACCGCAATAGTGCTGGTGACCGCCTTATCCACTTCCACAACTGGCCAGAATTCAGACAGTAGAGCCAAGGCAGAGAAGAAGAGGGTTCAGCAGGGTTTGGAGATCGCTCCTGTTATGTTGGACTTCAAGAACAAGGACCGCGATCTGGTTGGCCTCGGCAGCTATATCGTCAACGCACAAGCGGCGTGCGGCGATTGCCACACGTGTCCTACATACGCGCCCGGCCACAATCCTTTCCAGGGTGGCGATGGCGCGATCAACACAACCAACTACCTCGCCGGGGGAGTACCGTTCGGTCCGGTTATTTCCGCGAACATAACACCGGATGCATCGGGCAAGCCCGCAGGGTTGGACTTCGATGAGTATCTGAATCTCATCCGCACCGGACACGATCCCGACGATCCTGACGAGATACTTCAAGTCATGCCCTGGCCAATTTTTCGGAATATGAACGACCGCGACATCCTCGCCATATATACGTATCTCACTGCGATTCCTCATGCCGAACCCGGAAATTGCAGCGGGCCCGGACAGTAATGCCTCAATGAGTAATTCGGATCCGGTCCGCTAGGGACCGGGTCCGCGGGCTGTTGTAACTTCCGCCTGACCTCCGACTTCTGATCTCTGACCTACTCCCCGCATTCGGGCTCGCGAAGCGTCCCCGTTTCCACTATAAATACTCCACGCCTTTGGACTGGCAATAAACAATCGGGAAACTCGTCGGGGCGCCTCGCAAATGGGCGCTCGCCGAAAGAATATGGAGATCGTTCCTATGAAACCAATTCAGTACATTCGCATCGCCGCGCTCGTGCTCCTTGTGCTGATGGCGAATTCGTATGCCTACTCGCAAGAGGCTCCATCCAAGGACTTCGACGATTATGTAAACAAGGCTCTCAAGGACTGGGAGGTCCCGGGTCTTGCAATCGCGATCGTAAAGAACGATCAGATCGTCTTCGCAAAAGGGTACGGCGTGCGCAAGCTCGGCGATGCGGTGCCAGTCGACGAGAAGACGATCTTTGCTATCGGCTCAGCGTCAAAAGCTTTCACTTCGGCGTCAATCGCGATGTTGATGGATGAAGGCAAGCTGAAGTGGGACGACCCGGCCACGAAGTACCTGCCGGGGTTTCAGCTGTTCGATCCCTACGCGACCCGGGAGCTCGCGGTGCGCGATCTGTTGTGCCACCGAAGCGGTCTCGAGCGCGGAGACTTTCTCTGGTACGGGACGCCGTATAGCCGCGACGAAATACTGCGGCGCGTTCGCTACCTCAAACCAGCCTGGAGTTTTCGGGCGATGTTCGGCTACCAGAACATCATGTATCTGGCCGCCGGTCAGATAGTCGCCGGGGTGTCGGGCAAGACCTGGGACGACTTTATTAGAGACCGCTTCTTCAAGCCGCTCGGAATGACATCGAGCAGCACGACCATCGCCGCGCTGAAGGACTCCGACAATGTGGCAACGCCGCACGGCAAGATCGACGACAAGGTCGAGACGCTCCCGTGGCGTAACATCGACAACATCGCGCCCGCCGGAGCAATCAACTCGAACGTGATCGATATGGCGCAGTGGGTCAGGCTTCACCTCGGCGAAGGCGTTTACAAGGGGCAGCGATTGATCAGTTCGGGCGGGGTTAAAGAGATGCACACCGCTCAAACGGTGATTCGCATGGATCCTCCCTGGACTCTCTTTTACAAGGACGCTCACTTTCTCAACTACGGACTCGGCTGGTTCCTGCACGATCATAGAGGGCGCAAGGTCGTCGAGCACGGCGGCAACATCGACGGTATGAGCGCGCTGGTTGGGATGATCCCCGAAGAAAAGATCGGACTGGTTATTCTGACGAACATGAACGGCACGCTTCTTCCCTCTGCCATCGCAAGCCGCGTGTACGATCTGTATCTGGGCGCTCCGCCTCGCGACTATAGCGCCGAGATGCTGAAGACCTACAACGCGTTTCTGGAGCAAGGCAAACAAGCTCAGAAGAAGATCGAGGATTCGCGAGTGAAGGGAACATCCCCGAGCCTCGCCCTGGACAAGTACGCAGGCGCGTATAAAGACGAGATGTACGGCGACGCAAAGGTCGCGTTGGAGAACGGCAAGCTTGTGCTCTCGACTCCCGCCTTCGTGGGCGACCTCGAGCATTGGAACTACGACACTTTTCGCGTGACGTGGCGCGCTCGATCGCTTGGAAAAGCGCTGGTGACCTTTACGCTGAACGCTCGAGGCGCGATCGACGAAATGAACCTCCCCGATTTGCAGGTCAGCTTCAAGCGAGGGCCCGACGCGGCGGATGCCACTCCGGGGCTCAAGCTCAGCGAAGCCGATCTGAACAAGTTCGCTGGCAAGTATGCCGCGAAGGTCCCGCCAATCGAACTGAGCGTTGAAATGGTCGGAGGTTTGTTGAAAGCCGTGGTCCCGGGACAGCCCGTTTACACGCTGACGCCGGTGTCGCCTGTGCGATTCAGGATAGAGGGAGCGCCCGCGGGTTTTTTCATTCAGTTTGAAGTGGCAGACGGCAGGGTCAAGAGCATGACCGTCGAGCAGGGCCCCAACGTGAGCCTGACTCTGACGCCAAAGCAATGACTCAAATCCAGTGCGGGCGGCTCCCGTGTGCTCTCACTTGGGGGACGCCCGTCACCCGTTATCGTACTTGCGCTCCTTCGACGGATTCCGCTTGATCTCTCCCCACTCTTTGAGTATTGTAGGCGCGCCGAGATTGTTCATATTCGGCTTCATCCCGTATCAGGTGCCCGGTTCTTAACCCCGATTTAGGCTTAATACAGAAGACGGCCTCATCACGCTTGACGTTGAAAACGTCAGTGGAAGTGTATTGCGGCAACGTTTCCAGCCTGCTGAGTTGAACCGCCGGGCAAAATTGAGGTGTGCAGCCCGTGACTCCAGCTCAACGCGCCGACATGCGGCAGAGGCGCAAACTCAGCGCGCCGAGAAGTGGCCGCTCCACAGCGGTCACTACAAATCTGTAGGAGGAAAGTATGAAAACCGCTCGCTTATTTTTAGCACTCGCTCTGCTGGTGTCGTCGGTTCCAGCAAATGCGTTTTCGCAGACGGCGACTACATCCAGAATAACCGGGATCGTGACGGACGCGAATGGAGGGGTCGTCCCAGGGGCCTCGATCAAGCTGGAAAACAAGGGAACTCAAGCCCAGAGAACCGCGATTACAAACGACGAAGGCCGCTTTGTTTTCCCGAGTCTCGAGCCGGGAGACTACGCTATTACAGTCGAGGCAAGGGGATTCCGCAAGACAACCGTCTCACAGGTGGCGGCGCAGGTCTCAAAATCCATCAACGTGGATGTGACTCTGGAGCCGGGTGGCGCTTCCGAGCAGGTCACGGTGACAGCCGCAGGCGAAGTTCAATTGGCGAAAGATGACGCGTCGGTCGGCAACGTCATTGACCGGGACCGCATTGCGAGGCTCCCCACCGCGACCCGTCAAGCGACTGACCTTCTTAACCTGCAGCCCGGAGTCACAAGTGGAGGGGAAGTCACCGGTGCGCGCGCGGATCAGAACACTTTCAACCTGGATGGCATCGACGTCTCCGACAACGTGATCGGACTGCCGTACCGAACCGTCATTCCGGTTCCGGCTGAATCACTCGATGAATTTCGTGTGACCGTGGCAAACCCGAACGCGACGTTTGGGCGTTCCGCCGGCGGCCAGATCACCTTCGTTACCAAACGGGGCACGAATCAATTTCACGGCTCCGCTTATGAGTACTATCAGGGGGCCGCTCTGAATGCCAACACCTGGGACAACAATCGAATCGGATTGAAGCGCCCGCCGCTTGTTGATAATCGCTTCGGGATATCGGTGGGAGGGCCGATCTGGAAAGATAAGGCGTTCTTCTTCCTGAACTACGAGGGACGTCGTCTTCCGGGCACTTTGAAGAACACGCGGATCGTTCCGACCGACAGCCTCAAGAATGGGATACTGAAATTCTTCGACGCTTCGGGAGGCATCATCACCGTGGACCCGAAGACCTTTGATCCGCGCGGCATCGGAGCAAACCCGCAGATCCTGTCAGCGCTCAGGCTGATGCCGGCGCCGAATGACAACTCAGCGGGCGATGGATTGAACACCGCCGGCTTTACAGCCAATTTTCCACAAACGCTCGAATCCGATTTCGCAGTGTTGAGACTCGACTATCAGCTCAGCAGTAAATGGGCTATCTCGGCAAAAGGGGCAGCGCAGGAAGCGCCTCAGACGGGTGCGTTTCAGGTGGATCTGATACATCTCAAGGGAGCCGAAAACAATCCCTCGCGTCCTCGCAACCTCGTCTTAGCAGCGACAGGCTCAATTCGGCCCAACCTGGTAAACGAGTTCCGTTACGGCTACACGGTGGACAATCAACTGTTCGACAGAATCTCTCCGACCACGGTAGCAGGGTTCAACGTTGCGGTTGATATTGCGGGAGCCAACACCAGCACCTTCCTGCTAGATCAACCGATCGACGTTGATACGCAACGCGCTCGCAAGCAATCCATCCTGAGCAAGGTGAATCAGTTTCTCGATAACGCGACCTGGACGAAGGGGACCCACACATTGCAGTTTGGGGCGGACTTCCGCAGGATCGGCACCTTCCACTTCCGCGACGACAAGGTGGTTGGATCAGTCAGCACCCCTGTGGCCGAGATCGGGTCGAGCGGTAATGTCTCTATTGACCCTGCCGAACGTCCCGCCGGCCTCCAACCGGGTGACGTCGCCCGCTACAATCAACTCTACGCAGCGCTCTTGGGGATAGTTGACCGCGTTTCTTATCTGGCCGTGAGAGACGCGAACCTCAAGCCTCTGCCGGTTGGGACTGGACTTGTCAACGACACAATACTGCACCATTGGGAGTTTTACTTCGCAGATGTGTGGAAGGTGAAGCCGTCATTCACGCTGTCGTACGGCTTGCTATACCAATGGCACACTCCTCCGACAGACTCGCAGGGCAGACAATCAGTGGCCATCTACAAGGACAGCAAAGAGCTTGTGGACGTCAACGATTACCTTCGGCAGAAGAAGGCCGCAGCCGAGCAGGGGGATATATTCAATCCCGACCTGGCTTATGTTCCGATCAAGGAAGCCGGGCGCAGCGGTGTGTTCGACATAAACCGAAAAGACTTCTCGCCTCGCGTCTCCGCTGCGTGGCAGCCGTCATTCAAGGATGGCTGGCTCGGCAAGGCTTTTGGCGATCGAAAGACGGTGATTCGGGGCGGCTATTCACTCACATATGACCGCGCGAACACAGTCGCGACAGTGATCATCCCGATGCTCGGTGTCGGGTTTGCGCAGACTCTATCAGTGCTTGGCCCGAAGAATAAGAACGGCGACCCGTTCCGCGCCGGCATTGACGGCAACATCCCGGTTCCGGTCAACATGGCGGCGACATCTCCGATTGTTCCGGACAAACCATTCGGCGAGCTGCTTTCCTTCCTCGACAATCCAAGGCTGTTGGATCCTCGTAATCACAGCATAGACTTCACGATTCAGCGCGAGCTTCCGTGGAAGATGCTGGTCGAAGTTGGGTACGTGGGGAGGCTCGGACGCGAGCTTTACCAGAGCTACAACCTCAACTCGAATCCGTACTTCTTCAAGGACAAGAAGTCCGGTCAGATATTCTCGCAGGCCTTCGACAACGTAGCCACGCAACTTCGTGGCGGAACTGCACCCGACAAGGTAACCGCGCAACCCTGGTTCGAGAACCAGATCGGGGCCGGCGCGACCGGGACCCTCGCAGGCTTCGCCACCGGCGACTTCATATCCGGCAACCTCAACAACATCTGGAATCTCGGCATCGACTTTTTCACGCCGACTCCATACAACAACCAGCAGGCGCTAGATCTCTTCTTCCGTGCAAACGGCGGAAGGTCGAATTATCACGCTCTGCTCGTAAGCCTGCACAAGCGCGCCTCGAGCGGGCTGACTTTCGACGTCAACTACACGTTGTCGAAGTCGCTCGATCAGGTCGGCGCCGTTCAGAATTCGGCGGGTGAACTGGCGAGCAGTTTCTTCCCGGATCTCGAGTACGGCCCCTCCTTCTACGATCGAACACATGTGGTGAACGCGAACTGGATCTACGATCTTCCGTTTGGCAGGGGCCGCAGGTTTGCCACGGGAAATTGGCTCGACCGTTTGATCGGCGGATGGTATCTCTCGGGCATTTACCAGGTTGAAAGCGGCCAGCCGCTTCAAGTAAGCCAGAATCTCTCCGGTCAGACCTTTGGCGGAACGGTGATATTCGGCTACGGAACTGGGGCAATACCGACCGCCAAAGTCGGCACTGGGAACCACGACGGCGTGAAGGGATCGAACAATATCGGAACCAATGCGACGGGCAAAAACATTTTCGGTGACCCTGAGAAGGCGTACAACAGTTTCCGGCGCGCGCTGCTCAGCCAGGATGGTCGCGCGGGGCGAGGAGCCTTGCGCGGGCTTTCGAAGTGGCAGGTGGATCTGTCGCTGGGGAAGCAAACGAAGATCACCGAGCAAGTCAGCTTCACGCTCGCGTTCGATTTCTTCAATATCCTCAACCATCCAAACTTCTATGATCCGAACATCGTAGATTTCAACGCCAACCTCGAGAATCCATCAAACTTCGGCGTGATCACAACACAGATTACGCCCAACCCCAACGGCTTCCCGCTGGCCTATACTTTCTATCGGCCCAGAGCTATTCAGCTGAGCGGGCGAATCCAGTTCTGATGTGAGCCTCAACGGGAGACCGTGCGAACGCACGATCTCCCGTTGAGCGAAGAATCTGTTATTCTTTGCATCTTCGCGCGACAAGCCGTCGCGCGAAGGTGCAATGGAAACGTCGTTCGTGCCGCGGCAGACACGGCAAGCGCAGCGTTACACCCGATCACGGCGTTCAGTGAACGCTGCAAGTAGCACACAGCGCCGTTTGCGGTCTTAGGAGTTTCAACCATAAACCGGAGCTTAAGAATGTTCAGATCAATCTTGCTGACAATTTCAATTTGGTTGGGCCTGGCTGGCGTCAGCTTCGCACAAGCAGAGAAGCCCTTGCTGCTGCAAAGACCCACCTTGAGCCGCTCACAGATCGCGTTCGCGTACGCGGGCGATCTGTGGATCGTCGATCGGCAGGGCGGCGAGGCGAGAAGGCTGACCAGCGGAACCGGAGTCGAAACCGATCCGCATTTTTCTCCTGATGGAACCATGATCGCTTTCACCGGCGAATACGACGGCAATATCGACGTCTATCTCGTGCCCGCATCTGGCGGTGTGCCTCGGCGGCTTACCTATCACCCCGGTCCGGACACCACGCTGGGCTGGACTCCTGACGGCAAGCAAATCCTCTTTTCCTCCACGCGAAACAGCTCTTCTCCGCGTTTCACTCGCTTGTTTACGATCTCTGTAAACGAAGGCTTCCCCAGCGAGATCCTACTCCCAATGGGCTGTGAAGCCTCCTATTCGCCGGACGGCTCCCGGCTGGCTTACTTGCCGCTATCGCGCGAGCCGTTTCCCGGCATCGCTTTCTATCAAGCGTGGAAGCGGTATCGCGGCGGCCTGGCGACACCGATTTGGATCGCCAGACTTTCGGATTCACACATCGAGAAAATACCACGCGAAACTTCAAACGATTTCAATCCGATGTGGGTCGGTGGGACAGTGTACTTTCTTTCGGATCGCGACGGTCCGACTACATTGTTCGCGTTCGACACATCAACCAGGAAAGTCACGCAGCTAATTCGGAATAGCGGGTTTGATATCAAGTCCGCTTCCGCCGGCCCCGATGCCATCGTCTACGAACAGTTCGGCTCGCTCAACTTGTTTGATCTGAAATCCGGCAAAACGCAAAGGCTCGATATAAAGGTTTCAGGCGATCTCGCCGGCGTGCGCCGTCGATTCGAAAAAGTTGCCGCTCGTATAAGCTCGGGAGCTATCTCGCCAACCGGCGCGCGGGCGGTATTCGAGGCGCGCGGAGAGATCCTCACCGTTCCCGCCGAGAAGGGCAACGCTCGCAACCTCACACAAACACCCGGCGCGGCCGAGCGCGATCCGTCATGGTCGCCGGATGGAAAATGGATAGCATACTTCTCCGATGAGTCGGGCGAGTACGAGCTGCGCTTGCGCGATCAGAGCGGGATGGGCGAGGCGCGAAGGATCAACCTGGGGAATCCACCCTCTTTCTACTACTCGCCAACGTGGTCGCCCGACAGCAAGAAGATCGCCTACACCGACAAGCGGCTGAACCTCTGGTACGTCGATCTCGAGCGCGGGGCGCCGATTAAGGTCGACACCAACACTTTCGAGAATCCGTTTCGGGTCATGGACCCGACTTGGTCGCCGGATAGTCGTTGGATAACCTACACAAAACAGCTCAAGAACCGGCTGGGAGCCGTGTTTGTCTATTCGCTCGAATCGGGCAAGAGCACGCAGATTACCGACGGTCTCAGCGATGCGCGATTCGCCTGCATCGATAAGAACGGCAAGTACCTCTACTTCACCGCCAGCACGGACATCGGCCCGACCACCGGGTGGCTCGATATGTCCAGCTTTCAGCACCCGGTGACTCGAAGCGTTTATGTCGTCGTGTTGCGTAAAGACCTGCCTTCGCCTATCGCGCCCGAGAGCGACGAGGAAAAAGTAAAGCAGGAGCCGCAAAAGGCGCCTGACGCGAAACCGGCTCCGGAAGCCGATAAGACGGCTGAGAAGACCGAGCCTGTAAATATTGACTTCGAGAACATAGGGCAGCGAATCCTCGCGCTTCCGATTCCCGCGAAAAACTATCAGGCAATGCTGGCCGGTAAGAGCGGAACGTTATTCCTACTCGAGAGCCCGCCCGGCACCGGCGGCCTACTCGGAGTCGACCAGCTCGCGGTGCACAAATTCGATCTCGAAAAACGCAAAGTCGAGAAGGTGCTTGAAGGTTCCACCGCGTTTGCCCTTTCGGCAAACGGCGAAAAGATGCTCTATCGAACGGGACCGGGCTGGTTTATCGCCGCGACCGGCGCGCCGGTGAAGCCCGGTGAAGGCGCGCTCAAACTCGACGAGCTGGAAGTCTCGGTCGATCCGCGCGCCGAGTGGAGTCAGATGTTTCGCGAAGTGTGGAGAATTGAACGCGACTTCTTCTACGATCCCGGCTACCACGGACTCGATTTGAAATCGGCCGAGAGGAAATACAAACCGTTCCTGGAGGCCGTCGCGCACCGCGCCGATCTCAACTACTTGTTTCAGGACATGCTGGGCGAGTTGTCGGTCGGTCATCTTTTCGTAGCCGGCGGGGACGCGCCTGAAGTCAAACCGATAAGGGTCGGGCTGCTGGGCGCTGATTACCAGATCGAGAACGGCCGCTATCGCTTTGCGCGAGTCTATAACGGCGAGAACTGGAATCCACAACTCCGCGCACCGCTCACCCAACCGGGCGTCAACGTCGAAGCAGGTAACTACCTGCTTGCGGTGAACGGCCGCGAAGTGCGCGCGACGGACAACGTCTATAGTTTCTTCGAGCAGACGGCGGACAAGTCGGTTGTGCTGAGGGTCGGTCCTAGTCCCGATGGGGCAAACGCTCGCGAGGTGACTGTCGTACCGGTCGAGAGCGACACGAGCTTGAGAAATCTCGCTTGGATTGAAGACAACCGCCGAAAGGTCGACCAGATGAGCGGCGGGAAGCTGGCGTACGTGTATCTGCCCGATACGGCGGGCGGGGGGTACACGAACTTCAACCGCTACTACTTCGCGCAGATCAACAAAGAAGGCGCAGTAATCGACGAGCGCTTCAACGGAGGGGGTACCGCAGCCGACTACATCATCGACTACATGCGGCGTCCGCTCATGAACTACTGGATGACGCGCGAGGGGGAAGACTTTACCACCCCGGTTGGCTCGATCTACGGACCCAAGGTGATGATCATCAACGAGTACGCCGGGAGCGGCGGAGATCTGATGCCCTGGCTCTTCAGAAGGGCAGCGGTCGGGCAGCTCGTCGGCAAACGGACGTGGGGTGGATTGGTTGGGATCTACGACTATCCCCAGTTGATGGACGGAGGGAGCGTAACCGCGCCGCGCGTCGCCTTCTGGAGTCCAGATGGAACGTGGGACGTCGAGAACCACGGGGTCGCGCCCGATATCGAAGTCGAATTTGATCCGGAGGCGTGGAGAGCGGGTCGCGACCCTCAACTTGAAAGGGCCGTCGAGGCGGCTATGGATGCGCTGAAGAAGAGCCCGTTACCCGCTCCCAAGAAACCGGCGTTTCCGAATTACCACAAGCAGAAGTGAGCGTGTAAATCCGTCGAATCGGCGTCATCCGTGGTCCAATGATTTGGGAGAATGCTACTGGCGCATAGATCACCGATGACGCTGATTCCAACGGATTGGCGGCGATAACGAGTCCGCCTTTGACGCATGAGCAAGAGACACGCAGCACGCGACAGGAGGCCCACCAACAACATCCGCACGTTCATCTGCATCGAGATCCCCGATTCGATCAAACGGCGAATTGGCAGACTTCAGGAAGCCCTCCGCCAGATTGAGGCACAAATAAGCTGGACGAAGCCGTCGAACATCCATCTGACCTTGAAGTTCCTCGGCGGTGTCGAGGCGTCACGAATCGAGCGCGTCGGCGAAGCGGTCAAACGCGCCGCAAACGGGATCGGTCCGTTCGAAGTCGAGGTGGGCGGTGCAGGCTGTTTCCCTTCGCCGCGAAGCCCGCGAGTGTTGTGGGTTGGTGTTCCGAACGTGGCTGAACAGCTTCAGAAGCTGTCCTCAAGAATCGAGGACGAACTGGCGCGGGAAGGTTTCCCCCGTGAGAAGCGAAAGTTCTCCCCTCACCTCACGATCGGACGGGTACGCACACCCGGGAAAGGGGCTTCGGTCGCCGAGCAGTTGATCTCCCGCGGCTTTGAATCCGGGAGTTTCACGGCAACCGAAGTCATCGTGATGCGCAGCGATTTGAAACCTACGGGGTCGATCTACACACCCCAAGCGGTCGTGAAGATCGGCTGATGGAGGCGAAGCGCGCGCGGTTTACAAAGCGCACGCGTCATTGCGATACTATCGATTAAGCTGCAGGACGTGAGCCTGCGTCTTCCACGGTAGACCCAATGGCAAAAGTAGAAATTGCGGCGGTAGTCCTGACCATTAGTGACTCGGCATCACGAGGCGAGCGCGAGGATAGATCCGGACCCGCGGTAGTGGCGGAGCTGGAGAAGCTCGGCTGCCGCGTTGCCGCTACTGAGATTCTGCCCGACGACCGCGATCTGATTTCGGCCAGGCTGAGAGATTACGCGGACCGGGCAGATGTGAATCTCATTTTGACAACTGGCGGGACGGGATTTGCTCCGCGAGACAACACGCCGGAGGCTACGCGAGCGGTGATCGACAAGGAAGCGCCGGGGCTCGCAGAGTTGATGCGGCTTCGGAGCCTCGATGAAACCCCGCTTGCGCCGCTGTCTCGCGCGGTCTGCGGCATTAGGGGACAAACTCTGATCGTCAATCTTCCGGGAAGCACTCGCGGCGCAGTTCAGAACTTCACGTCAATTCGCAGCTCGCTGCCGCATGCGATCGGGTTGCTGAGTGAGCAGTCAAAAAAGTGCGCCACTTAGTGATTGACCATCAGATCTCCGGTCGCTCGCGGCTCCACCTGGAAAGGGTAGAGGTTGGGAAGGAGGACTTGTCCCCGCTCTGCCGGTAATTATTAGCCGTCATAATCAGCGGGGACACGTCCCTCTTCCCAACAGTACCCTTTCCAGTTGGGGCGGAGCTGCCCAGAGTGTTAAGGACCAATGACAACCGACAAACTCATTCACGCTACCGCCGCGGATAATCAGCTTCGCTGTATGGCCGCGGTTACCACTGACCTAGTAGGCGAAGCGTGCCGCAGGCATCGAACTTTTCCAACGGCGTCGGCCGCCCTTGGCCGCGCGCTAACCGGAGGCTTGTTGCTGGGAAGCGGAATGAAGGATCTCGAGAAGCTGACCGTGCACTTTGATTGTGACGGTCCGATAGGCAACATCATCGCTCAGGCAGACCCTTATGGCAATGTGCGCGGCTACGTTTCGAACCCCGAAGCCGACACAACCGCGATGAATGAGCTCGGTAAGTTCGACGTTCGAGCGGTGGTCGGCGGCGGCAAGCTCTACGTGACCCGCGACGCCGGGTTCGAGATCGGCTTGATGAAGGAGCCGTACCGCGGGATGGTTCCAATCGTGTCGGGCGAGATCGGTGAGGACATCGCATACTATCTGGCTAAATCGGAGCAGATAAATTCGGCGGTCAGTCTCGGCGTGCTCATGATGGTTGACGGCGAAGCGAGCGGAAATAGTTCGCCCGAGTCGCTGACTTCTGAATTCTCGATCGATAGTTTGCGAGTGGCGGCAGCGGGCGGGTTCATCGTCCAGTTAATGCCGAGCGCCGACGAGCGCCTCGCCGCGCATCTCGAGAGGAACATGTCGCGAGTGCCTTATGCGACCGACATGGTGCGTGACGGGCTGTCACCGGCCGAGATGCTTCGCACAGTGCTTGGGCAAATCGAACTGGAGGTCCTCGAAGAGAAGGATCCGCACTTTCATTGCCAGTGCTCGCGCGAGCGGGCCCTTCTGATCATCTCCGCGCTCGGACGCGCGGAGGTGGAAGACATGATCGATAAGGACAACGGCGCCGAACTGATCTGTCACTTCTGCAATGAGGTGTATCAACTCACCTCGGAGGAACTGAGGGGGTTGTTTGAAGTTCAGTGATTTGGGCGTGCTATCGCCGATTGCAGTGGGCACAGCGGCAAACCGCGTTGAACCTGACGCTCAGATCTCTTTTTTTGCCGTGCGAGTGTTCAGTTTCTCGCCATTAGAATGGGATCCACGCGAATTCGCCCGGCTCTTAAGCAAGCGCCCAAGATTTTGGTAGCGCTTGTGAAGCTGCTCGACGTCCTCTTCACTCAGGTCTTCGATGTTGATCAGACGATTATCGGCTCCCCCAAGCGCCGCGATGATTTCGTTCAGCTTCACTTGCAGGGCAAGGGATTCCTTGTTCTGCGCTCGTTGGATGAGGAACACCATCAAAAAAGTCACGATCGTGGTGCCAGTGTTGATCACCAGTTGCCACGTATCCGAAAACCCAAAGATTGGCCCGGTGATCGCCCAGACCACGATCGTGCCCAACGCGATTAGAAAAGCCCATGAGCTCCCGGACCATACCGTGACCTTGTAGGAGAAATCCTCCAGCAGGCCACTGATCCCGTCTGATTTTTTCTTCTTGCTCATTCCTGTACCTTGATGCGTCGAATCCCTGGCCAAGACTCTTTTTTTTTGAGCTGCCCGGACAGCATCGATCCGACGACAGATAGACGCTATGCGGTCTTGACGCTGGCAAACTTACGTTTCGCAGTAGCCAGCCGATTACCTATCTCGTCGATTTGCTCCTTGCTCAAAGCTTTCTTAGCGGCTGTCGTCTCCGCTCTTTGTTTTTTCCTGGTATAGGAATGCCAGTTGTTGGCGTTCGAACTTATCGAAGAACTTGTAACACAACTCGATGGTACCTCGCGTTGGCATTGGTTCCCCCTTCAAAAAACCATCGAGGTCTGACTCTCAGCTCCTCGGCGCCGAACGGTAGTAGCCGTGCACGCGGCTGCCGTCCGACCTTGTGTAACCCCCGATCCAGACCTTCTCTCTCGAGCCGGCGCCGGGTTCCCGACTGCTGTCAGAAGGTGAGTATTTGTTCGATCGTGGCCGCGATGATCCCTGCACGCCCACGCTGGCGCGTTCCAATTTCCACGCTCTTCCTCTTTTGTTAGCCATCGTCTCCCTCCTGTCTTTACTCCGTTTCGATTGAATGCATAGCGTCATTTGTTTCTGACTTCATTTCGTTCAGGTTGCCGGCGGTATTCCGGCTCTCGCTGATATCGGAGCAATCTAGGTGCCGTCGTCGAACAGGGTTACTAAATCGATAGGCAAGGAACATTTCTTGCCTGTTGAAAAATGCGGCGGCGATGGATCGCTATTTGAGTTGAACTAATGTCAGGATGGGAGGATGTAGCAATGCCGAGAGGAGACAAGTCAAAGTACACCGAAAAGCAAAAGCGGCAGGCCGAACACATCGAGGAAGGGTACAAAGAGCGTGGCGTGTCGGAAGACGAAGCCGAACGCCGAGCGTGGGCCACGGTCAACGATATGACCGGCGGCGGTAAGAAGAGCGGGTCGGGTCGTGGCAAGCCCGTCAATTCTGCTGCCGCTAAGAAGGGCGGTAAGAAGGGAGGCGCCGCGTCCGCCGCGCGCCCCGCAGCGAAAAGGCGAGCATCCGCAAGAAAAGCAGTCAGAACGCGCGAACGTCGAGCTGCCTGAGCCGCTGAAAGTTCGAGCCTCGATAACCTAGGAGAAGGGTAGTTGTGATCAGAAAACTAAAGTCGGGAAAGTACCGGCTCTACTCGCGGAAGAAAGATCCAAAGACCGGCAGGCGAAAGAACTTGGGGACGTTCGAGACGCGCGAACAAGCGGAAAAGCACGAACGCGCAGTTCAGTACTTCAAGCATCAAGCTTGAGGCTAGCGAACCGGACCAGGATTTCACACGAGCAGTGAAGGAATTCCTGTCTACCGAGCCGCCGGATGGCCTTCTTATTCATTACTCGTGCAGCAAGAGATGGGGACAAAAAACCGTTGCCCGGTGCGAGAGCTCGAGGTCCGGGCAGCGGTTTTTAATGACTGCGCAAAGCCGTCGGTTCATTGATCACGGTTTTGCGGCTTGCTGTGCAATATAGCGTTGTGGATTCTGGTCAAACTGTTGTTTGCAGGTTTCCGAACAGAAGTAGAACTTTTTGCCCTGATAGTTACTGCTGCCTTCTGCTTTTTGTTCGTCAACTTGCATGCCGCATACGGGATCCTTTTGCATTTCAGCTTGCCTCCTTTCTGTGTCATACAGGCGTATCGGTCATACAGGCGTATCGCCGGATCAGCTGTTATTCGAGTCCTTGTGACGATCACGCGGATGAGACGAGCTGCGAAGCGTCACTCCGCTATCGACTCGGTCGTCCGTTGGATCGGTCCTCAGTGACTTGTCTGAGAGAAACACCACCCAAGGCCGAACAAAGCGAACGGCCGCAAGCCTTAAGCAACCCACGGCCGTCCGAGTCTTAGCGCTGTCCGCCCCTCTGCTCGCCGCTGCGGCCGCCCTGCTGGCCCAGCCGATCGTCCTTTCGCTGTGGCTGACCAGTTTGTCCCTGCTCGGGCTGCCGGTTTTGACCAGGGAGGTCCTTGGTCGTCTCCATGTCTTCTCGAGTTCTCTCTTTATCTGGCTTCGATGACATAAGTTCGTCTCCTTCTTCGATTGGTCTAAAATTGAACGCAGTTAGAAGCACGGAGAATCGGCTGCATGCCCTTCTCTTGCTTGAACCGCGTACCGACCTTTTGTGCAACAGATGTGCCTGTGGCCAGATGACAGGGTGTGAGGCGATAACGCTGGATTTTCTGGTAGCGGCGATCAGCGTAGCGATTGGTTTCCGCGCGTAAATCAAGACAGCGCTGAATCTAATCAGAACAGTTAAGTTGCTGGAGCATCGGCTAAACACCGAGCCCCCGGGATTCCAAAGGGCAACGAAATCCCGGAATCTTTGTGGGTTCGTATCATCCAACCGGTTTGGCGCTGCGCTGCCGTTTGTTTATACTTTTCCCCATGCTGATGTACGGCGACCACCAGTTTCCCGGTAAGTTGTTCATAGTCGAAGGCATTGACGGCTCGGGAAAATCAACTCAGCTAAGCCTGCTTCAGCAGTGGTTGAAGCGGGAAGGCTATATGGTCTTTTTCAGCGAGTGGAATTCGTCTCCGCTGGTCAAGGAAACGACCAGCCGAGGCAAGCGAAAGCAGATGCTGACCCCCACCACCTTCTCGTTGCTTCACGCTACGGACCTTGCCGATCGGATCGAGCGTCACATCATTCCCCCATTGAAGGCCGGGGCCATCGTACTGGCCGACCGTTACATCTACACCGCATTCGCGCGCGACACCGTGCGTGGCGTGAGCCCGCGTTGGGTACGCGAGCTGTACAACACGGCCGTCAAGCCGACGATAGCGTTCTACTTCCGGGTGCCGCTGGACGTTTCACTCAAGCGAATCCTCAGCGCTCGGGCTGGTCTCAAATACTATGAAGCGGGGATGGATCTCGGCCTGAGCGACGATATCGAAGAGAGCTTCAAGGTGTTCCAGGGTATGATCCGCGAGAAATACGAAGAGATGGTGGATGAGTTCAGCTTGAAAGTGATTGACGCGACGCGCTCGATCGAAGAACAGCAGAACGAAGTGCGGGCCATCGTCGAGCGCGAGCTTCGAGATGTGCCCAAACGCCCGATCACCAATTACGATTTCCGCGAGGACTGAACCGAGCTTGGAGAACAGATCAAACAACCATCAATTCGAATTCTACGGCGAGGGCTTGCCGGACGTTGACCTCCAGGAGCTGTGCGGCAGGTTGATCGTCATTGAAGGACCCGATGGCGTCGGGCGTTCGACACAAGTTGCAATGCTGAAGCCGTGGCTCGAATCGAACGGGCACGCGGTGCTGGACACAGGAATGACGCGCTCAGCCCTGGCGGGGAAGGGCATCAAACGAGCCAAAGCGGGAATCACGCTTGGTCCGATATCACTGTCCCTGTTCTATGCTACGGACTTCGCCGATCGAATTGAGAACGAGATGATACCCGCTCTGCGTGCCGGCTTCATCGTGCTGACCGATCGTTACATTTACTCGTTGATTGCGCGGGCCATCGTTCGCGGCCTCGATCCGAGGTGGATCAAATCGGTTTATGGGCTGGCGCTAAAACCCGATGCGGTTTTCTACATGCGTACCAATGTTACCGAGCTCATTCCTCGCGTGCTTACGAGCCCGACAGGATTCGACTACTGGGAGTCGGGCATGGACATACATCTAGGCGATGATTTGTTTGACAGCTTCGTCCAGTATCAGACTCGTATGCTCTCGGTGTTCGACTCGATGATCGAGGAGTACGGCTTCGGCGTCATCGATGCGACCCAGCCCATTGAAGTTATCTACCGCAACCTCCAACGCCGGATTGGTCGCCTGCTCAGAGAGAACTTCTGAGAGAGAAGCCTCTAAACCCCTTCCCGCTAGTAGCAATCCCTGAGTAGCTTGGGTTGTGTATTGTTTTGTGTGCCATCAGTTGTCCTGTAGCAATACGAAGAGGAGGCCAAGGTTGCAACCCCTCGCGTCTTCGGAAACCCCTCAATTCCAGCGTAACCCTCACGAATGGCGATGAGTTTGAGAGCGCTCGAGCCCAAGGAATGGTCATTGCACTGCATCGTATCGAGCTTGAATAGAAACGATCTTAAGGAGCGGAGGTGTTGACTATGCTTTGGACAATCTTAGTAGTGCTACTGGTTCTTTGGCTGCTCGGCCTGATCGGTGGCGTCGGGGGCGGACTGATTCATCTGCTGTTGGTAGTCGCGTTGATAGTCCTTCTTTTCCAACTAGTGTCGGGCCGGCGGACCGTTGTGTGAGGGCACGCAAATCTTCGATGCGCGGTGCAGCTTCCATTTGCAGCATAAGGTGGTAGTTGGCGAACACGGCTACCACCTCTTTTTTAGCAAAGTGGTTCGTCGCTGCGTCATGGCAAGGCTTTCGATTGTTTGTTTCGAAGAGGCGGGCGCTCATTTGTCGAGCACCGGAGATGCAACTCCCGAGACTGTGACTTGCTCCGGCGACCCTTCCTCCGGCTGTTCGGCGGGAACGACGACGCGAAGGCTCTGTATGCCCCGGTACGCTAGATAGTGGTTGTAGAAGACGATAACCAGCCCGACCACCGGAATGGACAGGAAAATGCCAATCAGCCCGCCGATCTCGGCGCCCGCAAGGATCGCCACGATCACCACAAGCGGGTGCATCTTAATTCCACGTCCAACGATACGAGGATAGAGGTAATAGTCCTGCGCGAATCGAAGGATCGCCAGATAGAGGGCGACGATGAGAGCGGTTTTAAATGATACGGTTAGAGAAAAGCCAAAAATCACTGTCGCCGAGATCAGAGGCCCGATCAGCGGAATAAACTCAAACAGGCCGGCGATCGCCCCGAGGACTATGGGATAAGGTGCTCCGATCAAGCTGAGCCCGATCATCACCAGAGCGCCGACGACGACGCAGGCCGTAATCTGCGCGCGGATATACGCGGCAAGAGTGCGGCTGACGTCGAGCAGCAACCAGTGAGCGCGCTTCTGTAAACGCTCATTCGGCAGCAATGCTATGAGGTTCTGCTCGAACGTGGCTGCATCCTTGAGAAGAAAGAATGAAAGTACCGGCACCAGAATCAGCCACGTCAGGTAAGGCGTCAAGCCCACGATTCTGCCGAGCACGCTTTCAAGCCACGGCAGTCCGGACTCGGCGATGTTTTGGATATGGTCCAGGAGGTACTCGCGAGACGCTGTAGGCAGCTTCAAGTGACGCATCCAACTGTTGGCCCCGTTCACGACGTTGTTGCTTGTGTCGGTTACGGACTTTACATAGGTCGGCATGTTTTTCGCGAGCTCGTTTATCTGGTCCCACAACGGCGCCCAGATCATCCTCAAGCCCACGAACAACCCTGCACCGATCAGAAGGTAGACCAGGGCGATGGCCATGCTTCGCCGCAATCGAAACTCGTGGTTGAAGAGGTAGACCGGTTGCTCGAGGAAATGAACAATCGGCGCCATCAAGTAGCAGAAGAAGATCGACAGAACCAGGAGAAGCAGCAAAGTGCGGATTTCGTAGAGCAACCAGCACGCGATGATCAGACCCGCGAGCAAAAAGACAACCCGCACGATCACCAGCGTCCACAGCCGGATCATCTCCGAGTTCTGATGAAGCTTTTCCTTCAACACGTCTCCTAATGGGTGCCTAACGGGCGTAATCCTCTATGCGGCGAGTATAACACAGGCGCATATATTCGCCGCCGTTCCTCACATGTATCCCTCAAGAAAGTTGTCGGTTTGATGCAAGAAAGCGCGGTCCGGGTGCGACCCGAACCGCGCTCGCTTCCATGCGGCAGACAACCACCGAACCGGCGACTCAGTTTCTCCGAATCTCACCCTGAGCGGCCGCGCGCACGCGGCGAAAGTCCTCGGCCAGAGACTTCGCCTTTGGCAGCTCGGCGATCGCGCGTTGTAGCTGAACGTCTCCGTTTACCAGCGCCGCGCGAGCGTTCTCCTCGCCGAAAGCCGCAATCGCGACTTCATACCGAATCCGTCGCTTGAGCCATTCGGCGTCCTTGTCGGCGCGCGTCTCGTCAGCCTTCAGTTCCTTGTGCTCGCGCACGAATGACTTGAATGCCGCAAGCACCTTGTCGCTTATCGGATAGTCGCCGGCAGCCAGACGGTGTTTGTGATCGCATACATGATCGATCCTGTAGTCGGCCAATCCTGGAATCTGCCCTGCAACAAGCATCCGAGTGAATTGGAAAACCGATTCGATCCATACACGCTGAAGCTCTGCTTCGTGCGCCGGGAACTTCACCGCAACATCCGGTTGAATGCCTCCGCCGCCGTAAACCATGCGTCCAGCATCGGTTCGCTTCTCCTCGGTGCGCTGGAGCGCGTCTTTGTCGCCACGTTTCAGATAATAGTCGTAGAACGAGCGGTTGCTGTATTCGCGTTGTATCAAACGTCCGCTCGGCGTATAGAAGTGCCCGGTCACGAGCCAAAGACCCGAACCGTCTGAGAGCGGAAACACGCTCTGGACTAATCCTTTGCCGAAGCTGTTCTCGCCGACTATCACCGCGCGATCGTGATCTTGAAGCGCGCCGGCCACGATTTCGGAAGCAGAGGCTGATCGTGAATTGATCAACACGACTATCGGCAAGGCTTCGGGGTTGGTGTTGGTAGCAGTTTCTTCGCGGGGAGGAAACACCTGGGGGCGGCCGCGCAAAGTGACAATTGGCTGGCCCTTGTACAAAAACAAGTTGGTGATCTTCTTCGCCTGATCGACAAGCCCGCCCGGGTTGCCGCGTAGATCCAGTATGAGCGAGGTCATACCTTGTTTCTGCAAATCCGACATCGCGGTCCGGATCTCGTCGAAGCTGGTCAGGTTGAACTGTCTGTCGAAGTTGATGTAGCCGATCCCGCTCCCAACCATGTAGTAATTGGTCACCGATGGAAGCGGCACCGCTTCGCGAACGAACTTGAATTCCTGCGGCTGACTCGCACCGAGGCGCGATACCTTCACGGTGACGGAGGTGCCCTCTGGGCCGATCAGCTTCTGGGACACCTGCAGTGAACTCCAGGACTCAGTCGACTCGCCGTTGATTGCGATGATCTGGTCGCCGTAGCGAACCCCGCCGCGATGAGCGGGTGTGCCGTCAAACGGCGACATGATGTACACCTTGTCGTTGCGCTGAGCGATCGTCGAGCCGATTCCCGAGTAACGGCTGCGCTGGTCCTGCTGGACTTTTTCCCACTCCTTCTGATCAAAGTAGTTTGAATGTGGGTCGAGGGTGTGGAGCATTCCGAGGATTGAGGCCTTGGTTAGCTTGTCCCGGTCGACGGTCCCGGCGTAGTTGTCCTCCGCCACCAGAAGCGCACTCCCAAAGTCCTCGGAGATTTCTTTCCTGGAGGTTGCGCCGCCGTTTTTCTGTCCATTTACCCCCTGCGCGGGATGCGCGCCGGCAAAGGCAATGGGAACTATCAGCGCAAGAACAAGCAACGAGTGCCGTTTTTGAACATTCATCGTCAACTCTTCACCTCAGAATGAACCTCGAAAACGACTCCGGCAAAGTCGCGGGAGCCGGGCACGGGCTGGCCCAAGAAACGTCCAGAAAAAAATCTTAGCTGAAAGGGAATCCCAAAACAACCGCCAGCTCGTCTCGAATACCGAAAGCACATCCGACTGTTGGGTTGGGATTCTTTGGAGAATCGAGTTCCGTCGAAAAGCGACGGCCCGAGCTTGGAGCAAGCCCGGGCCGCAGTTGATTCTATCCTGGTTGGATCAGGTCAGCGTGACGCGGTTCGCAACCGGCGGAGGTCCTCAGCCATTGTTCTGGCTTTTGGAACCTCTGAGAGTGCGCGCTGCACCTGTTGATCGGTCTCCAACAATACTTGATACGCGGTCTCAACGCCGTAAGCCGCGGTTGCCACTTCGTAACGAACCTGTTGCTTCACGTAATCGACGTCCTTGTCGACCTGCGATTCATCCACCTTGAACTCTTTATGGTCTCGAAGGAAGCTCTTCAGCGCGGCAAGCACTTTGTCGGTGATCTGATACTGGCCCACGCCCAGCCGGCCGTGATGGTCCGCCTGCCGCGTTATCTTGAACTCGCCGAGCCCGGAAATCTGGCCCGCGACCAATTGATGCGCGAACGTGAAGACCGGGTCAAACCAAACGCCCTGCAACTCTTTCTCGCGTTGAGAAACTCGCGTCTTCACTTCCACGTCCGGATCGATTCCACCACCTCCGTACACGGTCCGGCCCGCGTCGGTTCGCTTTTGATCCGTGTGCGTGTTGTCGCCGCGCTTGAGGTTGTAGTCGTAGAACGATCGCCCGCTGTAGTCCCGTTGAATCAGCCGGCCGCTCGGGGTGTAGTAGTGGCCGGTCGTCAACACAAGCGCCGAACCGTCCGATAGTTGAAACGGGCTCTGAACAAGGCCCTTGCCGAAACTGTTTTCTCCGACCAGGCGGGCCCGATCGTGATCTTGCAATGCGCCCGCCACGATTTCCGCCGCCGAAGCTGACAGCCGGTTGATCAAAACGACCACCGGATAATCCTCCGGCGTCGGATTCTGCGCGAAATAGTCACGGTTAGGAAAAACGCCGGGGCGTCCGCGCATCGAGAGTATCTTCTGTCCGCGATACAGGAAAATGTTCGACACGCTCCTAGCCTGCTCGACCAATCCGCCGTGATTGCCCCTGAGATCCAGAAGGAGAGAAGTCATTCCCTGCTGCCGCAGTTCGCCGATAGCCGACCGCACTTCATCGAAGGTGGTTGTGTTAAAGCCGCGTTCGAGATTGATGTAGCCGACTCCTGACCCGAGCATGAAATAGTTGGCCACGGAGGGCAGCGGCACCGGGCCGCGCGTCAGCTTGAACTCCAACGGCTTGTCGGAGCCGAGTCGCACGATTTTGACTGTTACCGTGGTCCCCTCGGGTCCAATCAGCTTGCTTCGCACCTGGGCCTGCGTCCATCCGTCGGTTGACTCCCCGTTGATGCCGGCAATGTGATCGCCATAGCGAAGTCCCGCCCTGTATGAGGCTGTGCCTTCAGTCGGCGAGACAATGAATACCTTGCCGCCATGTTGAATGATCGTTGAGCCGATTCCATAGTAGCGACTGCTCTGGTCGTTTTGAAACTCCTCCCATTGCTGGCGGTCAAAATACATCGAGTGCGGGTCAAGCGTCCGGAGCATTCCCGTGATTGAGGCTTTGGTTGCTTTGTTGAAGTCCAGCGAGCCCGCGAAATTTTCCCGGGCGACGGTAATGGCGTCGGAGAAGTCCTCGGCGATTCGTTGGCGATAAGCGGACTCGACCGGGCTTTGCCCCACCGAGCGTTGCTCGGGGTGTGCGCCGGCGAAGGTCAGCGGCAAAACGAGCGTCAACACCAACAGCCAATGTCGCTGGTTAGATTTCATCTTCCACCTTTCACGTCTCTGTCCATCAATCCTGTTGTAAGAGCTGAATCCGCCGGCCGCCCCCGGAATCGGATCTACTCGCCGCAAGATACCTCGCGATTCTACAGGATGGATTGGGGGAAAACAATAGATTGGGTAGTGACCTCAACCCAGCCTTTTCTCCGCGGAAACTCTGCGTCCGAGGCGTCTCGGCGGTGAAATCGACTCTGGAAATCACTCACCGCAGAAGCACGGAGCACGCTGAGATCGCGCAGAGGAGACGACGTCCCTGAGGCGCTAGTGACTGGTAGACTGAGCCTTTCAATTCGATTCCTTGTCGACCCACTCGGGGTGCTGCGATGCTTGCCATCGCAGAAACTCTTCCTCATTGCGTAAGCTCAGGAACTCCGGCGACCAGACTCCGTAACCGAGCGGTTCGAACGGCAAGCCGAGCGCGCCAGTTATCTCGGCTTCGGTCTCGGGACAAAAACCGTAGTAGCAGAGACGCGCGATCCGTCCTTCGATCTCCTCGAAACGAAAGACCTCGCGCACAGCGCGCTTCGACGGATCATCGAGGTCCGCGTACGACAACACGACGATCTGCTCTCCCAGAAACTCGCGACGCTCGGCGACCGGATCTCCTTTCTCGAGAAACAGACAATAGTAGAAAGAGCTGTTCCGAATTGGCTCGCGCCCGTGCGAAGTCCCCATACCTACGGTCTCGGCCACCGCGTCTTCTTGAAGGAGCGCGGCGAGCCGATCCAGATCGCGCGCGTTGAAGGCTTCCACAAATTGATCGAGCAAGGCTTCGCTGGGTCCGGCGCTGCTCCTATGACTGAGCGGCGCGGCCAGTTTGTCGCGGCCGCGATGCAGCGCGGCTTTGATGGCTCCAACGGTCGTTTGAAGAATCGTCGCGATTTCATCGAGTCGAAAATCGAACACGTCCTTCAGCACAACGGCGGCGCGTTCCCGGGGAGGCAGGAGCTGCATCAACTGCTTCGCCGCGTCGCGAACTGCAGTGGTCTGCTCGGGACTTCCCATCGCGCGCTGATCCAGGACAACCGGCTCCCCTCGCCTGAAGCGGTCAATCCAAAGATTGCTCGCGATGCGGAACAAGTACGCCTTCGGGTTGTCGATGGGGTTAGAGAATTCTCCGAGCTTGGCGAATGCGCGCAGGAGGGTGTCCTGCACAAGGTCCTCGGCGTCCCAAACGGATCCGGTCAACGAACGGCAGAAGCGATGCAGGTCCGGCCTGTGTGGTTCGGTCCGCTGAAGAAAACGATGCCACGTGTGCCGAACTTCTTCGGCGAAATCTGGCGATAGTTCTTCCATTGGTCCCCCGGAGTTGAAGTTTTACTATTCCTCATGACAAAGACGGACCGGATAGTAATTAGGATACGCGGCTGCCGCCACGCGCAAGTGTCAAACTCACGGAACGGATCGCGCTTGACGGCAAGCTCCCCTTGGCCAACAATGTCCTCGTGGCGCAAGGCTCCGCGATTCCATGCGAGAGCACACCTACGACGTACAAAGAGTAGTACGGTTGCAATCCCGATCGATCATCCCGACGCGGCGGTCCACACAACACGAGATGCCGTAGTCGCGCGCGAGGATCTCGATTTCAGTTCCAGGATAGTAATTTACTCTCTGGAGGATAGAAGTATGACCGAGCAGCTCGAGCTCAACAGCCAGCCCGTAGTGCGGACTGGCGTTGAGGGCTTGGACGTCATTCTGCGCGGCGGGCTGATTCGGGACCGGATATATCTTGTCGAGGGCGATCCCGGATCTGGGAAGACAACGTTGGGTCTGCAGTTTCTTCTGGACGGAGCGCGGCAAGGCGAACGATGTATGTTGGTGGCGCTCTCCGAGACTGCCGAGGAACTTGACGCGATCGCTGCTGAGCACGGCTGGTCGCTGGAAGGCATGAACGTTTTCGAATTGCGGGCTTCTCAAGAAAGCTTGAATGTCGATTCGCGGTACACAATGTTTCACCCATCCGAGGTCGAGCTGACGGAAACCACCAAGGCGCTGCTCAAGGAGGCGGAGCGGGTCAAGCCTGTGCGGCTCGTTTTCGACTCGCTGTCCGAACTCCGCCTCCTGGCTCAGAACCCCTTGCGATATAGGCGGCAGATCCTGGCTCTCAAGGAATTCCTTTTGAGCCGGCAGTGCACTGTCCTCCTGCTCGACGATCAAGGCAACGGCCACGCCGATATGCACCTCCGCAGCATGGTTCACGGGGTCATAAGCCTGGAGCGCCGTTCACCGGAATACGGATCCTCTCGCAGGCGGTTACAGGTCATCAAGGTCCGCGGCTGCGCCTACAGTGAGGGCTATCACGACTTTTTGATAAAGCGGGGCGGGCTCGAAGTGTTTCCCAGGCTAGTAGCTGCTGAGCACTCCACGAGTTTTGATCGCGACGCGATTGAGAGCGGACTCAAATCTCTGGACGCGTTGCTCGGTGGCGGATTGGCCCGCAGCACAAGTACTTTGATCACAGGTCCTGCCGGTTCAGGGAAATCGTCGATCGCAGCTCAGTACGCGGTGACCTCGGCTGCTCGGCGCGAGCGAGCAGCAATTTTCGTGTTTGATGAGAGCATAGCGACTCTTCTGGAAAGGTGCGCCGGTCTTGGTTTCGATGTCCGCCCATACGTCGAGTCCGGCTACCTGCGCCTTCGTCAGGTTGATCCAGCCGAGATGACGCCGGGCCAGTTCTCTCACGTCGTGCGGATGGAGGCCGAGCAAAACGGAGTCAGGCTCGTGGTGATCGACAGCCTGAACGGTTATCTCCAGTCAATGCCGAGCGAGAAACTGCTCACCGTCCACCTTCACGAGCTATTAACCTATCTCGGGCAGAAGGGTGTGACGACGCTGCTCATAATGGCCCAGCACGGCATGGTCGCCGCGTCAACCGAGGCCCCGGTTGATACCAGTTATTTGGCCGATGCTGTGATCCTGACGCGATTCTTCGAGGCATCCGGTGAGGTGCGACAAGCAATCTCAGTAATCAAGAAGCGAACCGGCCATCACGAGCGGACGATTCGCGAACTGAGATTGAGTTCGAGGGGAGTCAATATCGGCGAGCCTCTTCGCGAATTCGATGGCGTGCTGACCGGAATGCCCTCTTACGTGGGCGCTCCGCTGAGGCAAGCGAGTGGTGACGGTGAAGAAAGAAGTAACACAGCTCGCTGATGAGCGGGTGCTGATACTGGCTCCGACTTCCGGCGATGCGGAGCTCAGCCGGAGCATTCTCTCGGGAGCCGGGCTGGAGTGCGAGGTCTTCTCCGACATAAGAGAATTGTGCCGAGAGCTGGACGATGGAGCGGGAGTCGTTCTGCTGACCGAGGAGCCGCTCGCGTGTAACGAGGCTGCTTGTCTGCTCGAGCAGATCCAGAAACAACCGAGCTGGTCAGATATTCCAATCATCTTGCTTGCCGAACTCGGAGCTGATTCGGCGCTGGCAATCACCACGATGGAGCTCCTCGGCAACGTCACCGTGCTCGAACAACCGGTGCGCGTCACCACCCTCATCAGCGCGCTGCGCGCCGCGCTCAAAGCTCGCCGACGTCAGTACGAACTTCGCGACAGGTTCGAGGCTCAGGCGTTCCTGGCGGCGATCATCGAATCTTCGCAGGATGCGATCATCAGCAAGAGGCTGGATGGAACCATAATCTCCTGGAATGCCGCCGCCGAGCGACTGTTTGGGTACACAGCGGACGAGGCGATCGGCCAGCCGATAACGTTGATTATTCCGCCGGAACGACACGACGAAGAAAAGGCCATCATCGAGAGACTGCTCCGAGGGGAACGGATCGAACACTTCGAGACGGTTCGAATGTCCAAATCCGGACGGCGGATTGATATCTCTCTGATGATCTCACCGGTTCGTGACGACAGCGGGAGGATCATTGCCGCATCCAAAGTCGCTCGCGACATCACCGATCGAAAGCTAGCAGAGAGAGCTTTACTTGAGAGCGAAGAGCGCTTTCGATTTCTGGCGGAGACGATCCCTTCAATCGTGTGGACAGCAGCGCCAGACGGGACGATCACATACGTAAACCAGCGTTGGCTCGAGTACTGCGGGCTGACTCCGGGACAAAACTCGAAGAACTGGCCGGAGCTTGTGCTGCACCCTGATGACTATGAACGCTGCGTGACCGCATGGAGGGAAGCTCTTCGAGAGGGCAAGAAATATGAGATCGAGGTTCGCAATCGCCGCCACGATGGAGCATATCGCTGGTTCGTGACGCGCGCCCTGCCCCTGCGAAACGGTCTGGGGCAAATTGTTTCCTGGTTCGGAGTCACGACCGACATTCACGATCAGAAGGAGACGCACGAGCGGCTTCGAGAGATGGATCGTCGCAAGGACGATTTTCTGGCGACGCTCGCGCACGAGCTGCGCAACCCGCTAGCGCCGATTCGAAACTCGGTGCAGTTCATGCGAATGGCTGGAAACGATCCAGCCGCAAGCGAGCACGCCGCCGATATCATCGACCGGCAAGTGAATCACCTGGTCCGGCTGGTGGATGACTTGCTCGAAGTGTCTCGGATCACTCGTGGAAAGATCGAACTGCGCAAGGAGCAAGTGGATCTGGAGGCGATCGTCAGCGCTGCGATCGAAACAAGCCGGCCGCTGATCGACGCCGCCGGACACCAGCTGGACATCAGCTTGCCCTCCGAGCCGGTGATCTTCGAAGCGGACGCCGTTCGAGTCTCACAAGTCATTTCGAACCTTCTCAACAATGCCGCGAAATACACGGAACCGGGCGGACAAATCTGGCTTGAAGCACGGGTGGAAGGGCGCGAGATAGCGATATCCGTTCGAGATACCGGGATTGGCATCCCTGCCGAAATGCTGCCGAGGATCTTTGATATGTTCACTCAGGTAGATCCCTCGGTTACTCGGTCTCAGGGCGGGTTGGGAATCGGGCTCACGCTGTCACGCAGTCTTGTTGAGTTGCACGGCGGCACGATCAAGGCGCGAAGCGCGGGAACGGGCCGAGGCAGCGAATTCATGGTGCGTTTGCCGCTTGCGCAGAGTGAGCAATCGGTCGGGGAAATGGAAGCTCAGATGCGCAATGCGGATATTGACCCGAGATCCCCGGCGCGTCGGATTCTGGTCGTGGACGACAATATCGATTCAATAGAAAGCCTTGGTCTCTGGTTGAGGCTGATGGGACACGATGTCCGGCTGGTACACGAAGGTTTGGCGGCAGTGGAGGCGGCTCGTGAATATCATCCGGAAGTCATCGTGCTCGACATAGGCTTACCTGATATCGACGGCTATCAGGTAGCCAGGCGCTTGAGACAGGAGCCGGATCTTGGCGGGGTGCTGTTGATAGCGTTAACCGGCTACGGCCAGGACGAAGACCGGCAGCGTTGTTATGATGCGGGATTTGACGAACACCTGATCAAGCCGGTGGACCCCGCTTCGCTGGAGGCTCTGTTGGCTGACAAGCCATCAATTTGACTCGCCTGTATCCGGGCGATAAGATTTTCATCGAGCCTAGACAACCACAATGATCCTCGTTAACTTAGTCCGACCGACGACAAACCCAGCACCGGAGAGAAGCTAGAGCATGGCGATCGACTCTGCGGTTGGCGAAAATTTCTTTACCACCAAAGTCAGCGAGCTTGCTAATTGGGCACGGAAGAACTCGCTGTGGCCGCTCCCTTTCGGGACCGCCTGCTGCGCCATCGAATACATGTCCGTGGTGTCCGCGCATTACGACGTCGCCAGGTTCGGCGCCGAGGTTGTCCGGTTCTCGCCTCGTCAATCGGACCTGTTGATGGTGATGGGAACGATCACCGACAAGATGGGGCCGGTGCTCAAGCGAATCTACGAGCAGATGCCCGATCCGAAGTGGGTCCTGTGCATGGGCGCGTGCGCGACTTCGGGCGGGTTCTATCGCGCTTATCACGTGATGCAGGGGATCGACGAGGTCATTCCCGTGGACGTTTATATTCCCGGCTGCCCGCCGACTCCTGAAGCCGTGTTGCAGGCCGTGTTGATGATCCGCGAACTCATCGAGAAGGAAAACATCGTCGATGCGGACGCTCGCCGCGAGCTGCGCGAGCGCATGAAGAAGGAGATCACCGAGACCTCGCCAAAGCCGATGCTGATCGCCGAAGAGCAAGCTCGCGAGGCGATGAAACTCGTTCAGATCACTCGCGAACCCGTTGCTCCGCGGAATCCCGTTGCCGCCCTCCTTCAGGATCGATTCTCGGACCAGGTGCTTGACGTCAATGATTTTCGCGGCGACCTGGCAATCACCGTTCGGCCTGATAAGATCACCGATATCTGCCGGTCGCTCAAAGAGGACCCTTCAACGAAATTCGACTTGCTGAGCACTATCACCGGCGCCGACTACCTGGGCTATCCCGACAAGACGCGAGACGAGCGGTTCAACGTCGTCTATCACATGTACTCGATCGATCACGGGCATCGGGTCCGTTTGAAGGTGCCCTTGCCGGAATCGGCTCCCGAAGTCGATTCCGTGTTATCGGTGTGGAAGACCGCAAACTGGTGGGAGCGCGAAACGTTTGACATGTTCGGAATTCGCTTCCGCAATCATCCAGATCTCCGCCGCATTCTGTGTCACGAAGAATTCGTCGGCCATGCGCTTCGCAAAGATCACGAAGCGGGCGCCCGAACAATTCTTTCCAGAGACTACAAGCTGCCGCTCGAATACCGAGCGCAATGGGAGGGTCACGAGACCGATCGGTTGAGCCCGGAGCCTACGATCATCAACATAGGCCCGTCGCACCCGGCGACGCACGGCGCGCTCAGGATTGTGTGCAGGCTCGACGGCGAGACGATCGTCGAGGCCGATGCGGAGATCGGTTATCTGCATCGCTGCTTCGAGAAAATGGCCGAGACGCACCAGTGGAACGGCGTGATTCCTTATACTGACCGGCTCAACTACTGCTCGTCGTTTTTGAACAACGTCGGTTATGCGTGCGCGGTCGAGAAGCTGCTCGGCATCGAAGTGCCGAAACGCGTCCAGTACATTCGAGTTCTTCTCGGCGAGCTCTCTCGAATTATGGACCACATGGTTTGCCTCGGCGCAGCGTTGGTCGATCTTGGCGCAATCACGAATTTCTGGTACGCGTTCGAGCCGCGCGAAGAGATCTACGATTTGCTCGAGATGACCTCCGGGCAGCGAATGATGGTGAGCTACGTCAGGGTTGGCGGGCTGTCTGCCGACCTGCCGAGGGATTTCGTCCCGAGATGCCGCGAGGTGCTCGGTCGATTGCCTGGATACATCAGCGATCTTGACAGGCTCAACACAAACAGCCGTCTGTTCAAACAGCGAACGGTCGGCGTGTCTGAGGTGTCCGCCGCGGATGCGATCGACTGGGGATTTACCGGTCCCATGCTTCGCGCTGCCGGTGTGCCTTTTGACATTCGCCAGAATCATCCGTATTCGAGCTACGAAGATTTCGATTTTGAAGTGCCAGTAGGCAATCGCGGGGACGTGTACGATCGCTATCTGGTTCGAATGGAAGAGATGCGCCAGAGCCTTCGAATCTGCAAGCAGGTTCTCGACAACTTGCCCGAGGGACCTTATCAGGTTGATGACCGCAGGGTAACGTTGCCGCCGAAGAAGGGCGTGTACACCAACATTGAGGACCTTATGAACCACTTCAAGCTGGTTATGCACGGCATACAAGCGCCGCCCGGCGAGGTCTACGGTTACAGTGAAGGCGCGAACGGCGAGCTTGGGTTCTACGTTGTGAGTGATGGTTCATTGCGTCCGTGGCGGGTTCACGCGAGGGGTCCGTGCTTCCCGGTATTCTCCGCGTATCCCTCGATGATCGAAGGTGGGCTTGTGGCCGATGCGATTGCGACGTTGAGCAGTTTGAACATTATTGCAGGGGAGCTTGATCGCTAACTTTGCGTCTTTGCGGTTCTTGGCGTCTTTGCGCGAAACCCGACCTTCAGGTTCTTAACACTTGAGATCAGGTTTCGCGCAAAGACGCAAAGTTCCACAAAGACGCAAAGGGTCAAATAGATGATCGAATTCAGCGAAGAAGCAAAACGCCGATATCAAACGATTCTCGGTCATTATCCTGAGAAGCGCGCGGCTTTGCTGCCTGTGCTGACGCTCGCCCAGCGTGAGTTCGGTTGGATCTCGCAGGAAGTAGCGGAGTACGTCGGCGGACTGATGGGCTATCCGCCTTCGGATGTGTTGAGCGTCGCGACCTTCTATACGATGCTCCATAAGAAGCCGGCGGGGAAGCATCACATCGACATTTGCAAGAACGTGAGCTGCTGGCTGATGGGCGTCTACCCTTGCATCGACGAAATCAAGCGGCAACTCAAGGTCGAGAGAAGGGAAGTCACCGACGACGGCAAGTTCAGTTGGGACGTCACCGAATGCCTGGGCTCTTGCGGCACCGCGCCCGCGATGCAGGTCGGCGATAGATACTACGAAAATCTGACGCCGAAAAGCGTGGCGGAGATAATTGAGAAACTTCGGAATGAATAAGATCCTCCTCGCAAACGTAGACAAGCCGGACCAGGCGAGCATCGCTAAGTATCGCGAGCGTGGCGGGTATAAATCGCTCGAGAAGGCGCTCGGGATGCAGCCGGCGGCGCTGATCGAGGAAGTAAAGGCGAGCGGGTTGCGCGGGCGCGGCGGCGCGGGTTTCCCCACCGGCATGAAGTGGAGCTTCGTTCCGCGCAACACCGGCAAGCCTACTTTTTTGCTTTGCAATGCCGATGAGAGCGAGCCGGGCACCTTCAAGGACCGCCTGCTGATGGAGCGCGACCCGCACATGATGATCGAGGGGATGGCGATCGCCAGCTACGCGCTCGATTGCCATCTGTCGTATATCTATATTCGCGGCGAATATGAATTCGTCGCGAACAAGGTGCAAAGAGCGCTCGACGAGGCTTACCAGGCCGGGATTCTCGGGCCATCGGTCTCAGGGAAGGACTACGCGCTGGATATCTTCCTGCACCTCGGGCAAGGCGCGTACATCTGCGGCGAGGAGACTTCGCTCATTGAATCACTCGAAGGCAATCGCGGGTATCCGCGAATCAAGCCTCCCTTTCCGGCAAGTCACGGATTCCTTGCGTCGCCAACGGTGGTGAATAACGTCGAAACGTTATGCGCGCTTCCGTGGATAATCCAGAACGGCGCTTCGGCTTACGCGGCGATCGGCACGGAGAAGAGCAAAGGCACAAAGCTGTTTTCGGTTTCCGGTCACGTCAACAAACCCGGCGTCTACGAGGTCGATATGGGCTATCCGCTGCTCGACTTCATTAACAATGAAGCCGGCGGAATTGCGAAAGGGCGAAAGCTGAAAGCAGTGATACCGGGCGGTTCGTCTGTCCCGGTTATGACCGCGGCCGAATGCGAGGGTGTGCTGTTGGATTATGAATCGCTGGCCAAGGCCGGGACGATGCTGGGCTCGGGCGGAATGATTGTGCTCGACGAGACGACCAGCATGCCCGAGACGCTGGCGGTGATCGCGGACTTCTACGCACACGAATCTTGCGGCCAGTGCACGCCCTGCCGCGAAGGGACCGGCTGGGCGGCGAAGATCCTTAAAAACATCCTCAGTGGGAAGGGCAAGAAGTCAGATCCAGATCTGCTGTTGAAGATTGCGGACCGGATGGAGGGTAAAACCATTTGCCCGCTTGCTGACGCCGACGTAATGCCGATCAGGAGTTTTGTGACAAAATTCAGGGGCGAGTTTGAAGAGTTGTGCACGGATTGACGCAAAGTCGCAAAGTCGCAGAGACGCAAGGTACAAGAAAGCTCTGCGTCGTGGCGGCACGGAGTCTTTGCGTTGAAATTTGATTCACTAACCATGCCAAAGTTCACTCTAAACGACCGGGAGATCGAAGCCAAACAGGGGCAGACCATCATTCAGGCTGCCGCCGACCACGGGATGGAGATCCCGCATTACTGCTATCATCCCGACTTGCCTATCGACGGCAACTGCCGCATGTGTCTGGTCGAAGTCGAGAAGATGCCGAAACTCACCCCGGCGTGCACAACCGTGGTCAACGAAGGCATGGTCGTCCGTTCGGAGAATGACCGCGTCAAAGAAGCTGTCCGGGGCGTGCTCGAGTTCCTGCTGATCAATCATCCGGTCGATTGCCCGGTGTGCGATCAAGCGGGCGAGTGCAGATTGCAGGACTACTACATGGTCTACGGTCTGCACACAAGCGAGATCCCGCTCGAGATGAAGGTGCGCAAGCGCAAGGTGATCGATCTGGGCCCGATGGTCGTGCTCGATCAAGAGCGATGCGTGCTGTGTTCGCGTTGCATTCGTTTCTTCGACAACGTGACCGAAACCGGCGAGATGCAATTCTTCGGACGCGGCGACCACGTAGCCATCGGAACGTTCGAAGACAGGCCGCTCGACAACCCGTACTCCGGCAATGTCGTCGACATCTGTCCGGTGGGCGCGCTGACGTCACGGGATTTCAGATTCAAATGCCGGGTGTGGTTCCTCCACGCTACCGACTCAGTATGCGGCGGATGTTCGACTGGCTGCACCGTGCGGATCGATCATCGAGACGGCAATATCTTCCGCCTCCTACCGAGACGCAACGTCGAGGTGAATCGAAGCTGGCTGTGCGACGAAGGCCGTTTGAGTTTCCACGAACTGGCCGGGGCCGAGCGCGTTGTGCGTCCGTCGGCCAAGGGCCGCGACGGGATGCATGCGCCGGTCAACTGGGAAGACGCGCTTCGTTCAATCGATTCAAGGTTGAGAGAGATTCGCGGCGCGAGCGGCGACAAATCTGTTGTAGGATTCGCTTCTCCCTCAGCGACCAACGAGGCGCTTTTCCTGTTCAAGCGATACCTGGGGGCCGCGCGATTTGATTTTCGGCTTGATTCAGAAGACAAGAATGCAACCGAGCCGGAGGACAAAATTCTCCGACATGTCGACAAGCATCCGAATTCGACGGGCGCGGTGAAGCTTGGCTTGAAGGGCGATGATCTCGGCGGGATTGAAGATGTAACGAAGGCTGCCAGGTTGGGCCAGATAAGGGCGGGCGTGGTGATCTACTTCAAACCGCTGGTGCGGCGGCAGAGCGATGTACAGGCTGAAGCGCGGCTGGCCGAGTTGATCGAATCCCTCGAATACTCAGTGGTGTTTGCGGCTCACAGGGCGGAATGGCAAGCGGCGGCGAGCGTCGTGTTGCCGGTGGCGGTTTGGTCGGAGGAGGACGGCACATTCACCAACTACCAGGGCCGGGTTCAGCTTGTGGGCAAAGCGATGCGGCCGCCCGGCGACGCGCTGCCCCTCTGGGAAGTGCTCGCAATGCTGATTCACGCAAGAGGCGATGAATCGCCGTGGATGTCCGCGGAGGACGTGTTTAAGACGATGGCCGAAAACGAGCCGCCGTTTCGCGGTATTACGTGGGATCAGACTCGACTGCCCGGTGTATTGGCAGGGTAGACTCCGGTTTGCCCGCTGAGAGATTGCACAATCTGAGGCCTGGCTATTCCAATGAAGAAACCGGCAAAAGTCATCGACGTGAGAGAGCGAGCCGAGAGCGAATCGTCTCTGGCCAAGGAGATTCTCGCTCCGCTGTCCGGGATGGGGCTGACGATGAATCGGATGATCGACAACCTGACCGGCAAGGTTAAGGCCACGATCAGCTATCCCGAAGAACGTCGCGCATATTCAGACCGATATCGCGGCGCCCACATCCTGACGGTGCGTGAAGACGGCTCGCCACGGTGTGTTGCGTGCTATATGTGTGCGACCGCCTGCCCCGCCGACTGTATATACATCGAAGCGGCGGAGCATCCCGATCCACTGATCGAAAAGTATCCCGCTCGGTTCGACATCGACATGCTGCGCTGTGTGTTTTGCGGCTTCTGCGTTGATGCGTGTCCGGAGGAAGCGATCATCATGAGCCGCGAGTCGGAGCAGTGCGCCTACACTCGCGAAGAGACGATGTGGGACATAAAGCGGCTTATGAGCCGGCCCGAGCTTCCTGAATTCGGCCTCGGATACCGGCCAAACGAGAAGCTTGTGGACAGCACGATCAAGTTCGAGCCAAAGAAAAAAGAGAAAAAGAAGCTTGCGGGCCGCGTGACGCTGAAAGAAGACGTTGAGATGATCCCCCATGTCACCTTCGACCCGACCAAGGATTGAGCGAGACTCGCTGGGCGAGCGCGAGCTCCCCGGCGATGTTTACTATGGCATCCAGACCGCGCGCGCAATTGAGAACTTCCCTATTTCCGGCTGGAAGCCTTATCCAGCGCTTGTTACCGCAACCATCCAGATAAAAAAAGCAGCCGCGCGAGTCAACTCCGAGCTGGGGGGACTCGATCTCTCTATAGCAAGAGCCATCGAGGCTGCCGCCGACGAAGTTTTGGCGGGCAAGTTGCGCGATCAGTTCGTGGTCGATCCATTTCAGGCGGGGGCGGGGACTTCGCATAACATGAACGCCAACGAAGTGCTGGCCAATCGTGCGATCGAGCTGCTCGGCGGCGAGAAGGGCAACTACTCGATTGTTCACCCGAACGATCACGTGAACATGGCGCAGTCGACTAACGATGTCTTCCCGACTGCGATGCGACTCGCCGCACTGGAACTCGCCGGCAAGTTTATTGTCACTGTCGATGTCTGCGCGGCGGCGTTTCAGGATCGGTCGATCGAGTTTGACCGGATCGTCAAGTCCGGCCGCACTCACTTGCAGGACGCGACGCCTGTAAGACTCGGACAGGAATTCGGCGCTTACGCAACAGCTATTCACAAGAACGCGGATCGGATTGCCAGAGCGGCAGACGAGCTGAAGGAGCTTGGGTTGGGCGGCACTGCGGTCGGGACTGGTCTCAATGCGCCGGCCGGCTATCGCAAACGGGTGGTTGACGAGTTGAGCCGCCTGGTGAATCAGAGACTGCGGCCTGCTGTTGATTACTTCGAGGCGATGCAGAGCATGTCGCCGTTCGTCGCTTTGTCGGGCTCGCTGAAAACTCTGGCCACTGACCTCATTCGGATCTGCAACGACTTGCGGCTGCTGGCTTCGGGTCCGAATACCGGTCTGGCCGAGATCGGTCTTCCCGCCGTGCAACCCGGCTCGTCCATCATGCCGGGCAAGGTCAATCCGGTGATTGCTGAAATGACCACTATGGTCTGCTTTCAAGTGATCGGCAACGACGCAGCCATTGCCACGGCGGCGCAGGCCGGGCAGCTCGAACTGAACGTAATGATGCCGGTGATCGCGTTCGATTTGTTGATGTCACTGACTATTCTGGATAACGCAATGCGAGTCCTTCGCGAGCGATGCCTCCAAGGAATAGCCGCCAATGAAGCCCGGTGTCATTGGTACGCTGAGCACAGCGCCGCCCTGGTCACCGCGCTGAGTCCGAGGATCGGCTACGCCCGCGCGGCGGAGCTTGCCAAGCTGGCGTTGAGTTCAGGCAAGACGATTCGAGAAGTGATGATCGAGACAGGCGGGTTCACCGCTGAAGAAACAGACCGTTTGTTGGAAGTTCATGGAATGACCGAATCTGAGAGGAGTGACAATGGCTAACGACACTTTCAAGGGTATCACCATCGCCGGTACATCGAATGAGAGCTTCAGCAAAGCCGTCGAGTCTGCAATCGAACGCGCCAGTCAGACCCTTCGCGAATTGCGCTGGTTCGAGCTGCGAGAACAGAGGGGCGCGGTCAGAGACGGGAAGATAGAGTACCAGGTGACGCTCGAAGTGTTCTTCAAGCTCAAGCCTGGCGATGAAGCTCATTGAGCGCGACGTCGCTATCAGGCGCGCGGCACTTCGCTCATAAGCGCAAGCAGATTGTTGTCGGGGTCGCGGAAGGAAGCCAGCCACAGGTCGTGGTCCGAGAGCCGAGCGACGAGAACCGGCCTTTCTTCAAAGCGGACACCGCGGGATGACAAAAGATCACAAGCGGTTTGAATGTCCGACACTCGATAGTAGATGATCGAGCCGGGATGGTCGAATTCGGGCTTGTCCGGCAAAGAGAGCATGAGCCTGACGCCTCCGCAGTCGAAGAACACCATGTGTCCCGCTTCGAACAGAAACTTCATGCCGAGGGTGTCTCTGTAAAACTCAGTCGCTCGCTTGATGTCGTGAACGTTAACAGCTATCTGGCCGATGCTTGAAAGCCCGAACTGTGCGGTCGTTTCCGTCATGACTCGTCTCCTTTCCGGAAATTCGTCCCACAACTCCAACCCCTACCCTCTCAATGTTCCGCGTCCGATAGCAAAGCAACGATCTCCTGGTGGCTCGCTTCGTTCGCCACATCGAGCGGCGTTCTTCCTTCATCGTCGACCGCTTTCGTGTCTGCGCCGCGCTCGACGAGATACCGAGCGAGTTCCGTGAAGCCGAACCCTGCGCAATAGTGCAACGCGGTCCATCCGGCTCGCGGCATGCCGGCTCCTCCTCGCCTCGCGTTGATGTCGGCTCCGTGGTCGAGCAACATTCGAGCGATTTCCGTCCGCTTCCCAAAAAGCGCGGCGTGAAGCGGACTCAGTTTCATGGCGTGCCTAGAAGCGTCGTTGACGTTTGCGCCCGCCGCGATCAGAAATCGAGCAACTTCGATTTGCCCGAAGTGGGCGGCGAGCTCGAGCGGCGTGAAGCCTTCGGGGGAGTAAGAGTCCAGGAGCGCGGGTTCGTCGTCCAGAAGGTCCCGAACGCGATCTGTGTCGCCGATGGCTGCAGCTTCATGGATATCGGGCCGCACGCCCGCCGCGAGGAGCAACTCGGCCACTTCGGTCTGCCCGAAGTTGACGGCCATAATCATCGCGGTGTTCCCCATCGGGTCTCTCGCGGCGATCAACCGCTGGTCTCGTTCGATAAGCCGCTTCACTGTGGCGGCGTCTCCCGAACGGGCCGCTTTCAATATCTCGATGACCCGGGTCGCGAAAGACTCGTCGCGCGACGGACGCCGCTCACGCAGGCTATCCTCGACGAGGTCGACGAGCATTTCTCTCAAACGCTTCCGCGCCGAATGAAGGCGTTTCTTAACGGTTGTAACCGGCACATCCAGGAATGCCGCAACTTCGTTTTGCGAGTAGCCGCTGATGTAATACAGCATAGTGGTAGCTCGCTCGTGATCGGGGAGTGAATCGACCGCCGCCATTATTTGATCTTGCATCTCGCGCTGTTCCACAACGTCAGCTTGAGTCGGTTTGCCACACGCGGGATCTTCAGCCGAATCCAGCGGCACCAGAACCGCGGAACCACGCCGAGTCAGCCGGTCACATTGTTTGAACACGATTCGACGAAACCACCCCGGAAACGCGGCCGGTTCCCGGAGGTTGTCGAGATTGCGATAAGCTTCGAAGAAGGCCTCCTGGGCTGCGTCTTCCGCCGACTGAAAATCGCGCAGGATCGAATATCCGTAACCAACCGCCATGTCCTGGAAGCGGAGGACCAGTGCTTCATAAGCGTCGACATCGCCGCCGCGCGCTCGGTGGACTAGAGACTCGACGGTTGTCATCTTCCTCCGCGAAACGCCTTCGAAGATAGGACCCAATTGTCGGGGAGAAGGTTACTGGGAGTGATGCGTGATTCGTGATGCGTGATTCGTGATGCGTGATTGGTGACTAAGCCCTACGGATCACGCATCACGCATCACTTCTCACCTCTGATTTGTCACTATGAGCCAGGAGCCGCAGTCGCATCGGAAGATTCCCAGTTCCGGTATCAGTCGCAGTTGGCCGCACGCCGGGCAATGAAACGAGTAGACGTAGCAGCTTTGGGCCTCGCTCCAGAAATGATCTTCTATGAGAACCTCCACCCCGATTTGTCGCTTCGTCATGGCGGCATTATAAATGATGATCTTCGCGGCGCGGCAACAGAAAAATCGTGGCATCCGAATGGGCTCACGATGCCCGATTCAATGTTGGCGGGAACAAGTCTCTTTTCGGCGAAACCTAGGCGTTCTCGGCGTTCCTGCGGTGAAAACCGCGCGGCGACGGCTTACTGCAGAGACGCCAAGGACACCGAGGTCGGCGCAGTGATGCGAGTCACGACAAAGGCGACGGGGTTTTTGCTTTTCTGCTGCTTTGTGGGAGAATTGCTGAACAAACCTGAGAAACTATCGGAGGATTGCATGAGCCTTGAGAGAATCTCGGCTTCGATCAAAAGTGCAGCGCCGCGCTTGGCGGTTTCTGTGGCTGGCCTAGTTGCGCTGGTGGGCTGCTCGTTCGGGCAATCAGCTATGAAAGCTCCATCGCCGAACGGGCTGCGTCATTACGATATCAAGCTCTCGGAGCTGCCCGCTCCGCAAGTGCTGACTGGACCTCGCAATCAATCACGGGTCATTCCGAAGCCGGACGATGCCGGGCTTACAGTCCCGGCCGGATTCCAAATAAGCGTGTTTGCCGAAAATGACTTCAAGCAGCCGCGCGGGATGGCGCTTGCGCCAAACGGGGATGTGTTCGTAACCGAATCGCAGGGTAACCGAATTACAATTCTGCGCGACTCGACCGGCGATGGTCGCGTCGACGAACGGTTCGAGTTCGCAACCGGTCTCAATCGGCCGTTCGGAATGGCGTTCTGGCGCGACTACCTCTACGTCGGAAACATAAACGGCGTGGTGCGGTTCAAGTACAAAGCCGGGCAGACAAAAGCCGAAGGCGAGCCCGAGAAGATAGCTGATCTGCCCGGCGGTCCCGGGCACTGGACTCGCAACGTGATCTTCAACTCGTCGGGCACGAAGATGTATGTGTCCGTTGGCTCGGCTTCGAACGTGAACGCCGGAGAGGAGCCGATTCGCGCGGCGATTTCGGAATACAATCCGGATGGCACGGGGCATCGCATCTATGCCAGCGGAACCCGCAATCCCGTCGGGCTCGCGTTCAATCCGACCACGAAACAGCTCTGGGCGGCGGTCGAAGAGCGAGACCTGATCGGCGATGACCTCGTTCCCGAATACGTTACGTCGATCAAAGAGGGAGCGTTCTACGGGTGGCCTTACGCATACCTGGGCCAGCACGAAGACCCGCGCCGGAAGGGCGAACGCCCGGACCTCGTCGCCAAAGCGATCGTGCCCGATGTCTTGATCCAAGCTCATTCAGCCGTGCTCGGAATGGTCTTCTATGAAGGCAAGATGTTTCCCTCGGATTATCAGGGCGATGCGTTTGTCGCGCTGCACGGTTCGTGGAACCGCACGTCTCGGACCGGCTACAAGATCATCCGCATCAAGTTCAAGAACGGAATACCGGTGGGCGGCTATGATGATTTCGTGATTGGATGGATGCTCGGTGAAGACAAGCCGGAAGTGTGGGGGCGCCCGGTGGGTCTGCTCGTGTTGAGAGACGGCTCGTTACTGATCACCGACGATGGCGGACATAAGATCTGGCGCGTGACGTATTCTAAGGGCAAATAGAGTGCGTTAGACCACGGATCGCGTGGATTGGACGGATTATCACGGATCCCATCCGCGAGAATCCGTCCGATCCGCGTTATCCGTGGCCCATCTACCTGTTCACTGTTCGACTCCTCTCAGGTGCGTTGCATGAAACAACTCGGATCAATGCTTGTACTTGTCGCGATCACGCTGGCTCTTCATGTTGCGGCCGGTGCGCAGACCTTGAAGATTGAAGGCGTGGTGACGGATCAAAACGCCGCGCCGGTCTCGGGCGCGGAAGTCACGCTCGCGATCAAAGCCGGAAAGACCGCAGTGACGACGACAGATGCTGAAGGCAGATTCACCTTCAATGCGTCAGGCGATGGCGCCACGCTGACGATTCGCGCGCGTGGCTTCGCGACCGTCACTCGCACGCTCAACGCGTCTGACCAGACCTCAAGCTCTCTTCGAATCACGCTGGAGCCAGGATCTTTGTCCGAGCAAATCACCGTGACCGCCGCGCGCACCGAGACACGCGTCGGCGATACGGCCGCAAGCGTTGTAGTTATCGCGCCCCAGGACATCTCGACTACATCCGCGCTGACGGTGGATGATGCATTGCGGCAGGTGCCGGGCTTCTCGTTGTTCCGCCGGTCCGGAAGTCGCACCGCGAATCCTACTGCGCAGGGAGTCTCGCTTCGAGGCGTCGGCGCGAGCGGCGCAAGCCGCGCGGTTGTTCTGTCAGACGGTATTCCGATTAATGACCCGTTCGGTGGATGGGTTTTCTGGGGCCGCGTTCCGCGAGAAGGAATCGAGCGAATCGAGCTCGTTCAAGGGGGCGCGTCGAGCCTGTACGGCTCTGATGCGCTTGGCGGAGTCATCAACGTGATCGGCCGGGATACGCGCGACTCTGCGCTGTCGTTCGAAACCTCTTACGGGAACGAGCAGACGCCGCACGGATCCCTGTTTGCCGGTGGACGCTTGTTTCAATGGGCCGCCAGGCTCTCTGCTGAAGCTTTTCACACCGACGGATACGTGCTGGTCGACGAAGCCGAACGCGGCAAGGTCGATACGAAGGCCGGCGCTGAACACACCACACTCGACCTTACGCTTGAGCGGTTGCTTTCGGACAGAGGGCGAGTGTTCGTTCGCGGCTCGCTGTTCGATGAATCCCGCGAGAACGGCACGCCTCTACAAACCAACAGCGCGTACATTCGGCAGCTATCGGTAGGAACCGATCTCCAATCGACGCGGGCGGGCTCGCTTACGGCGCGAGCGTTCGCGCTCACCGAAATCTATAACCAGGACTTCACGTCGATCGCGGGCGATCGCAACAGCGAGGCGCTTACTCGAAGCCAGAGAGTCCCGGCCCAACAAGTCGGGCTGTTGACTCAATGGTCGCGCGCCGCAGGTTCGAGGCAGACGATCGTCGCCGGAGTCGATGCGCGGGAGGTTCGCGGAGCAAGCGACGAACTCGGTTTCACATCGGGCCGGCTCACGGTCGGCGTCGGAGCGGGCGGACGCGAGCGGACCGTCGGCGTTTTCGGCCAGGACATCATTCGACTCGCTCCGCGGTGGCTTCTGACCCTCGGGGTTCGAGGCGACCGCTGGCGCAACTACGACGCGGCGTTGACTTCACGATCGCTCGTTCCAGGACCCACGGTCGCCATTCCTGTGGTGACCATGTTCAAGGATCGAGTCGAGACCGCTTTCAGCCCTCGAGTGTCTTTGCTGCACAAGCTGACGGAAAACGTTTCGCTGATGGTCTCCGGCTATCGAGCGTTCCGAGCGCCAACGCTCAACGAACTCTATCGCTCGTTCAGGGTCGGCAACGTGTTGACACAGTCAAATGCGAACCTGCGTGCCGAGCGGCTCACCGGCGGGGAAGCCGGCGTCAAAGCCTCGGCACTGCAGAGGAAGCTCGATATTCGCGGCACGTTCTTCTGGAGTGAGATCACCCGGCCTATTGCCAACGTGACTCTCTCGGTAACGCCCGCGCTGATTACTCGACAGCGGCAGAATCTCGGTCGAACTCGGTCTCGCGGAATTGAAATCGAAACTGAAGCCCACCTCAGCAACGTCGTGACCGTATCGGGCGGTTATCAATTCGTGGACGCAAACGTCCGCCGATTTCCTGCCAACACGTCGCTTGAAGGGTTGTTGATCCCACAGGTCCCGCGACATCTGCTCACTTTTCAGGCCCGCTACGCGAATCCGCGCCGCCTTACGGTCGCGTTCCAGGGCCGCGCCGTCGGCTCACAGTTTGATGACGACCAGAATCTATTGCGGTTGAATAGCTACTTCACGCTTGACGCCTTCGCTTCGCGGTCCCTCGGCCGTGGTGTTGAGGTGTTCGGCGCGTTTGAGAATCTGACCGGCGAGCGCTACGACATCGGGCGCACGCCGGTACGGACCATCGGCCCGCCATTACTCGCACGCATTGGCTTTAGGTTCAATTTGGGCGCTCGATAGCCTATGAACTCACGGTCTTTGTCTCTTTGCGATCTTTGCGCGAAACAAAATAATGGTCCCGCCCTCGTAACCGGATTCTGTCGCGCTGCGTTTATAGGTTATTGCCGCTCGTGTGTCGCCAGGCTGTCCGACAAACTCTAATTTGTCGATTGGGTGGAGAAGCGACAAATTGGAGTTTGTCGGACATCACCTGTCTGTGGATCAAATGTATCTAATGGATGAGAGCAACGTTGATCTCGCTACCGTCGCGCCGGTCTTGCAGGCGTCAGACGAATCGCTCGCGGAAGCTGCGCGTGCGGGGGACGATGCGGCGTTCGAGCAGATATTCGATCGGCATCGCCGCCGGATCGCGCGAATCGTCGCTCGCTTCTTCAGTCGTCCCCAGATAGTCGAAGAAATCCTTCAAGATGCATTCACCAAGGCGTATTTCGGATTGGTCGATTACTCGCCGGACCGGGGCAAGTCCTTTTCGGCGTGGCTCTCGCGCGTAGCGATCAATTCTTGTTATGACGAATTGAGACGCTTGCGACGGCGACCCGAAGGTTCCCTCGGCGAGATCACTACGGATGAAGCCGGCTGGTTAAGCTCGCGACTGCATTCACAATCGGCGCCCGGCAATGCTGAATCCGCGCTCATCTCGCGCGATCTGGCCAACAAGCTGCTCGCGAGGCTGAGCGCGGACGATAGACTGGTTCTTACGCTGCTCGACGCCGAAGGGATGACGGTAGTGGAGATAGCCGAAGTGCTTGGATGGAAAGTTTCGAAAGTGAAAGTACGAGCCCACCGCGCGCGGAAGTCGTTGCGCAGGGTGCTCGGGGAGTTTGTTTGAAAAAGACGCAATGCTTGGAGTTCAGCGCATGGAGTTCAGGCTTTAGCCTGGTAGTTGCCTGTCAATAAGGAAAGCAGGCTAAAGCCTGAACTCCATGCAGCAGGCTAAAGCCTGAACTCCATGCACCGGGCTCTTGCAATGAGGTGAACGATGAATAACACGCCCGATCAACCAATTGACCGGCTGGCGAAGTCGGTGGCACGCGCGGGAGGAATCGGCGACGAGGAGGTTGAACGCCTCATCTCGAATCCGTTCCTCCACGCTCGCGTGCGCGCGCGGATCGAAGCCGAGCGAACCCGGCGAGCCGGGAAGGGAAGCGGCTGGTTTATCACTCTTCTGGTTGCCACGCGAGCGATTGCGATCCTGCTGCTGGTAACGGTCGCGGCGGCGGCGACTTTCTGGATCTCACGACCGGACAACCCTGGCGGTCGATCCAAGAATGAGCCCGACGACCTCAACCGCGTGGTAACCGGCGGCACCTGCGCGCTTTCGGCGACCGATGAATGCGCGATCTCGAATGACGAAGTGCTCGCGACCCTCTTCGCGGAACAAGGAGGAAACACAAAGAAATGAACTCACAACAGAAAGCCTCAGTGAAGGTTTGGGGCGCCTTTCTCGTGGTCTTCGTGCTTGGCGGCGTAACCGGAGCGTCGCTTGACGGCACTTATCGATCGCGATTCGGAGCGACAACCACCGGCGCCGCGCCGGTTTCCATGCGCGACACCGAAGCGTATTTCGAAACCTTGAAGCGCGAGCTCACATTGAGCGAAGATCAAGCCACTCGGATGCACGCTGTGCTCGACAAAACTCGCGATGACTACAAAGCGGTCTGCGCCGATGTGCGCCCGCGGTATGATTCTGTTCGCGAGAGAGCGCGCACCGAGATGCGAGCTTTGCTCGCGGCCGATCAACAGCAGCGCTTCGATTCGATAATCACCGCAGAGGACTGCAGGTGCCCAGAACCCAAGAAATAATATGGAGTGCGGCGACGCGTCGCCGCTTTGGCTTCGGTCGAAAGGCGCTTGCAATCAGCAGCAAGTCGGGCCGTTCAACAGTGTTGTCGATCGGTTTACTCATCGGAGCTTGTGTAACCGCCAGCACTCCCGCACGGAATCAAACCATCGACAATCAAGAGAAACCCGCCGAGCAATCATACAAGAACATTCAGGTCCTAACAGGCTTGCCGGCATCCGAGCTCGACGGGGTGATGCTCTTCATGTCGGCGGCTCTCGGAGTGGGCTGCACTCATTGCCATACAAACCCGTGGGACAGCGATGAGAAGTCCACGAAACTTGCGACTCGAAAAATGATCGTGATGACGCGCGCAATCAACAAGGAGAATTTCAGCGGCAACCCCGCCGTCACCTGTTACACCTGTCATCGAGGCCGGCATAACACTGAGCCGCTTCCTCCCGCAGATCTCGCGACAACGCCCGCTTTCGATGGCAACGCTACCAGCAAACCTCCGGCGCTGCCCTCAACCGATGAAGTGATTGCGCGATATGTCCGCGTCATTGGCGCTGAAGCAGCAATTGAGAATCTCAAAACACAGGTGTCACGAGGCACCGAAACGACCACCAATCGAATGACCCCGCCGCAGACGCTTCCAATCGAGATCGTTCAAGCAGCGCCGGACAAATTGCTCATCGCCAGGAACAACCCGCCCGGCGTGACCCTCGAAGGCTTTGACGGCTCGAAGGGTTGGACCAAAGATGCGCGCGGTCTGCGTGAGATGACCGGCAAAGAACTGACCGAGATCAAACGCGAGGCCAATTTCTTCAGATACTCGAAGATCAGAGAGACTTATCCGCAGATGCGAGTGCTGTCGAAGGAGAAGGTTCGGGACCGGGAGGCTTATGTTGTCGGCGCCACCTCGCGCGAGGACAGCCGCGAGAAGCTATACTTCGACGTCGAGACGGGGTTGTTGGTGCGCCGGTTTGTAGCTTACAAGACCGCACTCGGTTCGATCCCCGAGGTGACCGACTTCGACGACTATCGTGAGGTGAGCGGAGTGAAGCTCCCGTTCGTGATCACGTGGTCTCGCCCGCCGTTCGGGTACGTCAGAAAGTTCACTGAGATCCGGCTGAACTCGCTTGTCGACACGGCCAGATTTGCTTCACAACCAAAGTAATCAAATCTTCTTTGCGGGCCTTGCGGATCTTGGCGTCTTTGCGCGAACCCCTCTTTGTCGGAGGATGTGCGTTCTCGCTACTTCGCCACCGGGACCTCTAAGAAACTCCGATGCGATGCGTCGTGATAAACCGTGATGTGCGCGGTGCGAGCGTCCTTGCGAGACTCTTCCGCCACCACTCCTCCGCTGTTGTAGTTCTTCTCTAACTGGATCGTATTCGGGCAGCTCAAGATCAATCGCAGTCGGCTGCCTTTCGCAATCCGGCGCGAGAAGAATTGAAACGCGTTGAACTCATATCGATTGATCTCACCCGGTTTCACCAGCTTCTCTTTAGTCAGGGACTCGCGATAGCGCGCTCTCATCTGATCCGAGGTCAAATACACACTCGTGCCGTCGCGCTTGATCTCATAGACCGCCACTTGAAAATCCGTGTCCGGTACATCCATCGACATCCAGGCGACGAACTTCAAATAGCCGCTCACCTCGGTGTCCGCGGTGAACGGCTCGCTGTGATAGACCACCCCGTTGCCGTTCAGGTTCAAAGCGTCTCGCTGACTGGTGATGTAGTCGCGGACTTCTTCCAGGTCCAACTCGCCCGGGCGTGTGTCGAGAGGATCGTAAACCAATCGGTCAGAGGCCGCGGCGTTGCTGGTTGGCTGGTTCGCGCGCGATGAAGAGCCAGCCGTTGAGGATGCGTCCGGATCAGGCGATGTCGTGCTCAGAGTCCCCGAGTGAAACACATCGTTCGCCTCGCCGTCCGAGCCCAGATAATAAGTCAGCTTCGAATTGGCTATCGCCTCGAGGCTGTCGGCGTATTTCCACTGGTCGGCGCCGACCACGTAATAAGCGACTCGCTTCTTCAGGAACTCCGGCTTGGGGCCGCTCTTCATCGTCCAGTCGTACCATTCCTTGTGCAGCTTGTTCAGGTCGAGCATGCTCGCTTCCCCGAACTTCAAGCCGCCGACTTCGCGACTAGGCGTGCGCGTCCCCGCGTGGTCCCACGGTCCGATGATGAGGTAGTGATGGTCTCGAGCTTCGGGCGAGCCGTATTTCATGTGCTCGCGGTAGTACTGCATCGCGCCGTTCTGATCCCCATCGTAGTGACCGGTGATCGTGAGTATGGGTATGTTCATTCGCCGGTACTGATCCGGCGTCGGAACCATCGCCTGCCAGTAAGCGTCCGGGATCGGATGAGCGAGCCAGGTCTGAAAGTGCGTCGAAGTATTGCCCACGACTTTGTCGAGTTCCTTGAACGGACGATGCTCCGCGTAGAGCTGATGAAACTTATCGGTCCAGAACGAAGACTCACCGAACAGCTTGAGGTTAGGTGTGACGCCGCTGGTGTAGCTCAGCCACTGAATGACGTAAGACGAGAAGATGTTTTTGAAGGCAGGAAAGTCCACGCCCGGATACGCCGCCGCCGCCGGAACGATCGTCGCGAGATGTGGCGGCGCTTCTTTGAGAGTAGTCCACTGATCGAAGCCTGCGTAGGAGCCGCCCCACATCGCGATCCTGCCGTTGGACCATGATTGCGTCGCGAGCCACTCGACCGCGTCGCGACCGTCTCGGGCCTCGTTGACGAAAGGCTCGAACTTGCCTTCGGAGTTGCCGCGCCCTCGCACGTCGATGAGCGCGTAAACATAGCCGTTTTTGGCGAAGTAGACGGCGCGGTCCTGATAGGTGTCGGAGATGTAAGGCGTAAAGGTGAAAATGACCGGAAGCGGCGCGGTTTGGTGCTGGGGTTTGAAGACGGTGGCATTGAGCTTGACGCCGTCGCGCATGGGAATCTTAACTCCCCAGATGAGGTCAATGCTCTTGTCGGCGTTCAGCGATTGAGCCAAAGCGCTGAATGTTAAGGCGAGTGTGATTGCGGTGGCGGCAATGATTCGACGTATCGGGTTCATGTAAAGGTCCTCTAGCTTTACTCGATGTGAGACCGAATTCACCGCAGACGCAGAGAACGCCGAGGCATCGCAGAGAACCTCTGCGCGCCCTCGGCGTTTCTCTGCGTCTTTGCGGTGAACGTTCACGGTTTCCAGGCGCCGCGCGCGACCGCGGGTACAAATGCACCAAGATCTTTCGGGGGGAACTCGATCACGCGGCCTTGTTCGGCGCTCATGTAAGCGGTCATCAACAACTCGCTCACTTCCAGCCCATCGTAGAAGTTCTCTTCCGGCTGCTTGCCTTCAAGAAAGCAATTGACGAAATAGCGATTCTCGCCTTCGTAACCATAAACGGCGGCCTCGTCGTCGACAACAGGCATCAGGCCCTGTTCGGCGTTTTGCTTTTCCACCAGGTCCTCGCCTGCTTCCCCCTTCACGTTCCGGCTGAAGAAGAGCTTCAGACCGGAGTCGAGCGTGTTGATAGACATCGAGTACTCCGGCCCCAGCAGTTCCATGCTCAATCGCAGACCGGCGCCGACGAAACTCCAGGAAGTCGTCGCTTCGACGATGATCGGGTGGCCTTGCTCGTCGACGTAGTTGATCGTTGCTCGAGCGAAGTCCTCCGCCGGCTTGTTTTGATAATCGACTTCGCTGCCCATCATCTGTTTCAATCGCTCGACGTATTCAGGGCGTGACCACTTAAGCGAAGCTATCTGGGCCGAGACGGACGTCGGGCGAATGCTTGCCCTCGGCTTGCCCGGCTCGGTGAGCATGTACCGAGCTACTTCCACGCTGTGACACATCATGTCGTTGAGAACGCCGCCGCCCTGTAGCTCGCCTTGCCAGAACCACGGCATGTGCGGGCCGCTGTGTTCTTCGGCGGCGCGAGCAAGGTAGGGCCGGCCGGTCGTTGCCGCACCTCGGGCCCAGATCAGCGCGCGGCCGCGTTGAACCGCCGGCGTGAACACCTGGTTCTCGAGATATCCGTGCAGCAAGCCGGACTCTTCGACAAGCTCGACGACGCGTCTTGCTTCGGCGGCGTTGCGAGCGAGCGGCTTCTCGCAGGCGATTCCGGTGAGTCTGCCCTTGCCTGAAGTCAGGGCCTGGACGACCGCTTCCATGTTCGCGACGCGCATGTGATTTGGTCCGCAGAGCCATATGCAATCGACCGCAGGGTCGGCGATCATTTCCTCGATTGAGCTGAACGCCTTCGCAGCGCCGACGCGCAATGAGCGGGCGAGAGCCGCGGCTTCCTCGGCGTGTTGGCGATTGGGGCTCCACACTCCACGAATGTCGGCGTCGCGCACGCCGACCCACGACCTTATGTGAAAGCGGGCGTTGAAGCCGCTACCGATGAACCCGACTCCTAGAGTTTTTGGCATGGTTGAGATGGTTCTCCGTTGGTTGGGAAGCCTGAGATTGAAAGACTTGTTTCGCGCAAAGACGCAAAGGTCCGCAAAGACGCAAAGTTCCAGAGACGCACAGCTACTTTCGTTGGAACTCCGCGGTGCCCATCAACAAGCCGACAGCCCGGGCTATGCGGCGTCGCTCGGGATTTACTTCGGCCCTCGCTTGAACCGGCTGCGGAGGCGGCGCGCTGTTCGTTGCGGGCCGGAGCGCTGCGGTATCCGGTGCCGGTTCGTTCAGACTGGCTCGAACTGCCCGCAAGCTCTCCGGCGACAACTCAGTGTGAACGATCAACGCAGCGAGGCGACTGGTCAATTGATCCGTGTTCGAAGCAAGCTCGCTGGGGACCAGTCGCATCGGGTCGTAGCCGGTCCCTTGAATCTGATTGTTTGCGAGCGCCACCGCGTAGTTGATCCGGTTGAAGAAGACGCCGGTGTTAACCCATTTCTCCGAGGTCTCGCCGTACCCGGTCGGGAATGCGAACTGATAGAGCGGCTCGCCCATCCGTCGAACCCAGTCGTGAATCTGCGGCGCTCCGTTGGTGTCTCCATCCACTGCGCGAATCGCGGACGCGGCAAGCTCGAGCGGCGATTTCACCTTCGATCTGAATGCCGCCGGAGAATTGAACTCCGAAGAGGAAACTATCGCGCGAAGGACTTCGCGAACATCGCCCTCGGTTCTGAGAAACACTTGAGCGACACGCTCGATCAGCTGCGGCGGCGGCTCGTCGGAGACAAAACGCTGGCAGAGCTTCTTAGAGATGAACCGCGCCGTCGAAGGATGCTTCGAAATGATATCGATGACGCGGAGTCCATCGTTGATGCCGCCGCCCGCGGGGATTGTGACTCCGAGTACGGTCTTCGCGCCGTCGTCGTGCATCCAGGGACGGAATACGAATCCGCCGCCCTGGAACGGACGATCGATGGTCCACCCGGTGAAGCAGCGCGCGACTTCTTGAACATCCTTCTGAGTGTAGCCTCCGTCGACTCCCAACGTATGAAGCTCGAGCAATTCGCGCGCGTAGTTCTCGTTGATGCCGGGTTTGCGCGCGGGGGGCCGGGGAGGAGGTTGCGGATTGGGGATTGCGGATTGCGGACCCTGCATTTTAGGTTGCGAATTCTGGTCGCCTTCCTTCTTTGTCATCATCGATGCGCCCTGGTCGGAGCCAGGAGCGGGCGTCACGCCTGCGGGCGGCCTGGGACTGGCTCCAGGAGCCGGTCTCGGAGGTTGCGCGTTCTGCGGACGCATCGGAGGACGCGGCTGTCTGGATTCGGGCGACGACGAAAGCCAGTTGTCGAGATAATACATCATGGCCGGGCTCTGGGCCGTGGCGAGCAACAGATCGCGGAATTTGCCGAGGACGTGAGGGCGAATCACGTCGCGTTCGTAGCTTGTCACGAACCACTGATCGGCTTCTTTTTGAGCGAACACGTTGAAGTGATTGAACCAGAAATCGGTCAGCACCTCTTGCAACTGGCGATTGCTCGAAACGGCGCGAACCAGCTTCTGTTGGACAAGTTCGCCGATCAACTGCTGGGGGCGACCGAAGATTGGCGGCGCGTTCTTCTCGTTGGCGCGCTGCTCCGCTACCTGGAGAGGGGGATAGAACTGGTACAACTCAGCCGAAGTCATCCGCTGGGTGGGCAGGACCGCCAGACGCTTCTCGAGATCCGAGTCGTCAATCGTCTCCGGGTGCAGCTGCTCGTCGATGAAGCGTTCGATGGTAGTTTGTTTGATGCGAGCCAGGTCCCCGGGCCGCGGCCCGAAGCTAATGCGGTTCAGCAGGTGAAGTATCTTCTGGTCTTCGGTCAAGCGCCCGGAACGTCCCTTTGCCGGGGCGACTGGAGCAGGCATTAGTGGCTCAGCCGTTGCGACTTTTGAAGCACCGGCCTCAATTCGACTGCGAGGAGGAATGTTGATCGCAACAAAAGGCGGTGCGATCGGCACGAGCTGCATCGTATCGACGCTGGCAAGCTTTCCCTTTTGGCCCTCATCGAGGAGCTTGCTGAGCTCATCGCGAATCGCTCGCTGTTCCTTTTCGACCTCAGCCCCGAGCCCCGGCGCGTAGGGGGTTGCTTGCGCGCGATTCCGAAGCTCGAGCAACCGCGGTGCGTGCTTGACCAGCATCCCGCGCAACTCGGTTACTTGCTGGTCGCTGAGCGCGAGCGTCTCGCGCAATCGGTTCACCAGCGGCTCGAATGGCGGAGTGTTTCCTTGCGGCTGCTGTTGAGCGCACGCGGCCGAGCGCGATCCCCAATTGGTAAGAACGTTCCCCGCCGTCGAGAGCATCGGTACTATCAGGAACAGGCGGAGCGCGAGAGCGAGAAGCGGGCGAATCTTTGACCGCATAAGAATTTCTCCCTTGTGGGGAGCAATCTTATATCAAAGGCGAATTGGCCTCAAACGCGGAAAAACTGGGAGTTGAAAGTTCGGACTTGGCTCGTAACGGACCGCTGACCTGCGCTGTCTCCGGTCCACAGATGCCCGCTGATCTGCGGAGATCAGCGAATCGAAGGCTGCGCAGATCAGCGCTGAATTCGCCAGTGCGAGTCCCAGTTTTTGATCACCCCCATTTGAAAGTCGCGGTGGGAGCGATCAGGGCTTGTAGTCGCGCTTTTTGTTCTCTTCTCCCGCCCGCGTTCGCTCCTCCGCGGACTTTTGGTAGTCGGTGTTTCGCATCCTGATCGACCCGCCGCCTCCTTGGATCGCAGCTTCAATCTCAACGCCTCGGCAACTGAGAACCTTATTTGGACTTTCATTGGGTCCAACCCGCCACGCTTCTCCGCCGGGTAATTTGAGGGTTTCCGAAAGCTTCGCGATCCACTCGTCGATACTCTTCCAATCCGGCCCCACATACTGAATGTTGACCTCAATCACGCGGCCCTTATAGAGCCCGGCCGAGAATCCGCCGACTCCGTCGAACCGTTCTTTGTTGCCATCGGCCGGTTCGAAAGCCAGATAAACCGGCTCGCTGTCGGCGGCCTTTGCCTTCACAAGCGCGTCTTTGATCTCCTTCCTCTTCGTGCTTGCCGGAAACAGAGCCAGCAGCTGTTCGGCGCTCATTCCGAGCCGGACCCCGCGAACTGCCGGAGCGTCGGCCTCAGTGAGACTGCATCCGCCTTGAGCCAGCACCTGACTCGATCCGACTACGTTGATGGCCGCAATCGCAGCAAGGGCTAACAACCTCACAGTGATTCTGTTCATGGTTTCTCCTTTCGGCGCGCATTGCGCGCCTTGCGCCGATCGCGACGTAAGTCACAGCGGCTTCGTGGTTCGAAGTTGTAGTTTCAGTAATACTCGCTTCCACGTTGCGGGTTCAAGTCGATTCGAGCTGAGCTCATTGTGTCTCTCTACCTTGAGATGGTTGGATCTGAGTTGGAGCGCGACCGGAAGTGGATCGCGCCCCGAACCACAGCAACTAACGCTTCGGCGGCGCCGTCGCGCCGTGAGCCTTGAGGATGTCTTGAACCAGCGAGGATGAGTGTGGATACGCCTTGTACAGCTGGAAGTCGAGATCCTTTTCGGCGGCGAACTTGCCGTGACAGTTAATGCAGCCGTGCGGCGCGTTGGGATCTTCGATCGCCCCCTGCAGATAAGTCTCCAGAGTTGTGTTGGCGAGGTATTTCGGCTGGCTGGGCACGCCGATGTGATCGCGGCTCCCCGACCATTGCGAATCAACCAGCATGTAATTTTGCCAGACGTTGTCGGGTCGCAACGTCTTGAGCGCGGTCTGATACGTGGTGTTTGGCGCCTCAACGCCCACCGGCAACATCCGTACAACTTGAACAGGGAAGTCGGGCCGCTGGGATGACGGCGGTTTGTTGAACGGGCACCCGGCGCACTGCGAGCTGAAGAAGTTGTACTTCTTGCCCGGGACGGGACCGGTTTGAACATCCGGCGCGTTGTCGACCTGCTCGAAGGTCGACCAGTTCCACTGCGGAAGGAGCCTGGTCTTCATCACAATGTGCAAACCAACCAGGCCTACCAGCCTTTGAACGCAGGTGTTCGTGTCCGGATCATAGATCAATGCCTGAGTGGTATAGAACTTTTTCGGATCATCGGGCTGGCGGCTCCCGGGTCCACCCATCTGTTTCCAGGCAGCCTTGACCTTGATTGCCGGTTCGTCGCGGGTCTGGTCCGACGACGACGGGAACGAAATCACTTTCCCCTTCTGCATCGTGCTGTTGTAGAACTGATTTCTCACCACGTAATCGTAGTAAGCCCGATTGACCTTAACTTCGTAGTAGACCTTCTCGCCGTTCTGATCTATCAACGGGAACATAGTGAAAGCCTCTTTGAAGTTGCTGAGCACATCGGAGACTTTTGCGGTCATAGCCAGCGTGCGGCGCGCGGCAGCGGGATTCGCCCTTGCGGGCGTAATGCAGGCCGGCGGGATGCGCTCTGGCGTGTCGAATGAGCTGGGTTGAGCAGGGGGATTGAGAAAGATGTCGTCGGTGTCCTTGTAGGTCTCCCACACAGTCGGACCCGTAGGCATTGTCTTCGTGCCGCCTTCACCTTGGGTAACGAATCCTCCTATGACGTTCTGCCGGTCCGGGACACCTCGTTGAGTAGGCGGATCCGGGACCGGCCAGTTCAGCGCAATGAACGTGTCCCAGCCGAGAATATCAACGAACGGCTGGAAGCCGATCGCGCCGACGTCGTGCGTGACGATGTCTCGTGGAAACTCCGGGCTGAAGACGTAAAAGGGTGGCGTGTATTGGCGTCCGCTCGGCGCGCCCGCTTGCTGAGCGCGGGCAATCAGCCGGGTTGGCGATTTATCGCCCGTCAACACTGAAGCGACGAGCAACACGAGACAAATTCCCAGGACAATGCGTTGTCGAAGCATAACCAGCCTCCTTTTTATTGTTCTCGGCTTAAGTTTGGTCCCGGTATTCGGGCCGGGCCTTTAGCGGTAGGTGACATAATACACAAAAGCGGTTTTAAGGTATAGATTACCTCGCGCTACTCCCTTGCGGGCGTAATCAAAAGGTTCAGTTGAACGTGTGTCCTCTTACTAACACCTCAATTCATTGAGGTGTCGGAGTGGGCTTCGATTGGTCTTAACTGTTTCAACAGTTTTCTTGGTTGACCGAGGGAACCGTTGAAACGGTTCCAGATTACCCCGCCCGCGCGTGACAGCCCACTTCAGAAATCAGTGTTAATGAGAAGCAGACTCGCCTGCGCGAAGTTCTAGGCTGATATCAGTCAGGCCGCCTTTATCAACAGGCTCGCGTTCCAAGCGCAAACTGTCGCCTCCAGTCATAATGACTGCACCGAAGACTCGCAAGGCAAGTAATCAAAGCCGTTCCCTTCTTAGACCGCAACCCGGCGGCGGTTCGAAGCTTCAGCACGCAGGCACGGATCGAGGTTCCTTCGATCGCAGACATCGATACCCCGCAGTGTTAGATCTCAATCTACGTTTGGGCAGGACGAGCGCCTCGAGGACTTGCGCCTCAGTACGCTTGAGGTCGAGAAAGGACGGAACAAAATGATGAAGCGTCTCGATGATTTCCAATTACTTTCCTCACGAGCGCGCGCGCTCGCGATGAGGCTGAGCTGGTTGATAGTTCTTCTGATCGCCGGCGCAACAGTTTGTGCGGGACAGACCACGGGCAGCACAGACGGATGGGTCGTGCTTCAGGTTGACGATTACCGGGCGTTGTGGCGGGCCGCCTACCCGATGGCGGCGGAGCCAGAGCCGCCCCCGGTAGAAGCAACTCTCACTAGGGTCGATTACGATCTCCGGGTCGACGGAGATTTCGCTTCAGGCGACGCTCGTCTCACGGTGGATGTGATAAAGGAGGGCTGGGTTCGAGTGCCGATTCCGGGCGGCTTGTTGGTTCGCCAGGCTCGCCTCGATGGCCGTCCGGTCTCGCTTGTCACCCAAGCATCGGAGAAGGGGACCGCTGCCAGTTACCTGCTGTTATCGCGTACGGGGCGATCGGTGCTGACGCTGGCGATCGTCGTTCCGGTATCGGCGGTTGCGGGGACGGAGATGCTCAAGCTCCCGGCCAGCGCATCGGCGATCTCGCGCGCGTCGGTTGTGCTTCCGCGTGCGGGCGTGGACGTGCGCATCACCGGCGGCCTTCTTCTGGAGACCTCGGACACAGGCGCGGGCAGCCGGTGGGTTGCGCATGGACGAGGTGCTGGAGCCCTGACCTTTGCGTGGCGTCGAAAGCTCGACGACCAGCGCTCGAGTCAGACGCTGCGCATACGCGGCGCGGTGACTCAGCTTGTCGGGCTCGGAGAAGACACAACTCAAATCAACGCAGAGTGCCAGGTCGAAGTGCTGGCTGGACTCGCCAAAGAAGTCAGACTCCGGTTGCCCGACCAGTTCACTGTGAATCAGGTCTCGGGTGCTCTGGTGGCAGATTGGGAATCGACGGCGAACGAGCTGGTAGTGGTTTTTCTGGAGCCTGTTTCGCAGGCCGCGCGGTTCACCTTGAGTGGCGAGGTCAGATTGCCTCGTGATGGGCAGATTGACATCCCGCTTATTCGGCTTCCATCCGCCGAGCGTGAGACCGGGGGGCTTGCGATTGAAGTGCTGGGCGCCGGCGAGATCAAGGACCGAAGGCAAACGGGCCTCGAAGAGGCGGAAGCAGCTTATCTTGGTCCATTGATATCGAGCCGGCAATCTCCCTCATTGATCGCGTTTCGATTGCCGCCAGCGGAAGGACGGGCGGCGCGCTCGCTCTCGCTGCGTGTGGCTCGTTACACGCCGCAGGCGGTGCTGGCGGCGAACGTAGAAGAAGCGGCGTACAACGCGTTGATCACCCAGGACGGAAAGGTGCTCGTTCAATCGCGCTTCGCCGTCCGCAACAATCAGCGAAGTTTTCTCAAGCTCAACCTCCCCCCGGGGGCCGTCCTTTGGAGCGTTTCGGTCGCGGGTCGCCCAATAAGACCGGGACTGGCTCCGGACGGATCGCTGCTGGTCCCGCTCGAGAAATCCAGAACGAGTGAGGAAGCTCCGGCTTTCACGGTCGAAGTGGCCTACCTGGATCGTGCGGTCGCGTGGGGCGACAAGGGAAAGGGGAAGCTGTCCCTGCTGACGCTTGATATGGCGATCTCGCGATCGAGACTGCTGGTTCACCACTCGCCCCTCTTTCGGTTGACGCCCGCGCCCGGAAGCTTCAGGGCTGCTGTATACGAAGGGCCGGAATCGGGGCTCTTACGGGCGGCTTCAAGCAGCGGCGGTGAGGTCGAAGCGGGAGCGAGTGTGAGTGGCCCGACAAAGGAGCTGGTCGACCGGCTTCACCAGGGCGGACCCAGCGCCGGACCGGCTCGGAATCTTCCAATCCGCATTGCCTTTCCTCACTTCGGACCATCCATCTTTCTGGTCTCGGAGTTGACCAGTGAAAACCAGACACCGGTTCTGGAGTTCGAATACCAGCGTGAACGAAAAGGAGGTGCGCGATGAAAATCACAACGATTGCGATGTTGATCCTAGCGATCGTTTCGTACGGCCAGGAGAGAAGCCTGCCGCCGCAGCGGATCGTGCCGCAGGGTTCCCTCGGCACCGTTACTCTTGCTCTCGCGGAGTACAACCGGCTCGTCGAGCTGGCCGCGCGCAAGCCCAAACCCGCCGACATCGCGCCGCTCTCGTTCGTTCTTTCTCGCGCGGCGTTCAAGATGCGGATCGAGAATGAATCGGTGATAGGAACGCTTGGGATTGACGGCGAGGTCTTGCGCAAGGGGCAAGCCAAAGTCCCGTTGATCAGTGGCCTTACGGTCCTCGACGCGGAACAGTCACAAAAGCCACTCCCCTTGTTTCAGGAAGGCTCAACTCACGTTGCCGTGCTCAGCGGGCCCTCAGCGTTCTCGGTTTCGCTGCAGGTCGCTTCCGCGGTGACTGTCGATGCGGGTCGCGCGTCCTTTTCGGTGAATGTTCCGCCGGCGGGGAGCTCGTTGCTCACCCTGGAGATCCCCGGCAACCACGCCAACGTTCACGTAGAGCCGGGGCTGATCACCGGCCGGGCGACATCGGATGGGCACACTGTTATCGAGGCGTCGTTCGAGCCCGGAAAGACCGCGAAGGTGTGGTGGACGACAAGAGAAGCTACTGCTCCGGTTTCTCAGCGTGAAGTGCGATTCCTGGCGGACATCAAGTCCATTGTTTCGGTCGGCGATTCGGAGGTGCGCCTCGCCGCGCTTTGCGATATCACCGTGATCCAAGGCGAGCCGAACGAGTTCAGGCTCCCCTTGCCTCCCGGATATGAAGTCACGGAAGCGTCGGGCGCCAGTCTGGATTCCAGCGAGACTCAATCGGGAACGCTCGTGTTGAAAGTCCGTGAGCCGAATCGACGGGCGCATCAATTCCTGCTTGCGATCGAGCGCCCCAGCCGCGACAACAAGCTGGATGCCCCGTTGTTTGCTTTCGCCGGTGCGCAGCGCGAGACCGGGGAAGTGTTGGTGGAAGGCTCTGGGACGATGGAATTGACTGCGACCGAAGCGGGAGGCCTAAAACGGGTGGACGTTCGCGAAGCAAGTCCCGTCGCGCGATCACTGGTGCGATTCGCGTTGCAGGCCGCGTTTCGCTATCACCGCCGTCCGGGTGATTCGCCGAAGCTGGCGCTCGAATGGAACCGGTTCCCTGACAGCACGGTTCTCTCTGCGGTAGCGGAACGCGCGACCATTACGACGCTGGTCAACGTCGAAGGCAAGTCGCTGACCGAAGTCACGCTGAGGGTGCGAAATCACGCTCAGCCTTTTGTGAAAGTCGAGTTACCGCAAGGCGCGAGCCTGCTGTCCGCAGAGGTCGAAGGCGAGCGAGTGAAACCGGTGCAGGGTCCGGACGGAAGCCGCGTGCCGCTGCTTCGAACTGGATTTCGACCTTCGGGCGCGTATTCTGTTTCTTTCGTGTATCTGAATGCGGGGTTGCCGTTCGCGAAGAACGGCTCTTATGAAATGGGCCTTCCAAGACTCGATTTGCCGGTGAACTTGGTGACCTGGGAGGTGTTCCTGCCCGACCGGTTAGAAGTAAAACAGTTCGGCGGAAACGCGATCTCTGCGAGTTATCTTCCAACCGGCGCAGTCGACGCGCTCGCGAATGCTAGAAACGACGACGATGAGAGTGACTCCAAAATATGGGTGTCCAACAGCTTCGACCTTGCGGGTCTGTCCGCCGGGCAGATCGGCGGCATCATAGCCGATCCGCGGGGCGCGGTGGTTCAGGGAGCAGTCGTGACGGTGTCGAACACTCAAACCGGCACCACGCAGGTAGCTCGCAGTGACGCCGACGGACACTGGGTGATCGCGGGCATGCCGCCGGGCCCGGCTCAAGTGAAAATCGAAGCGACAGGGTTCAGGGTCTTCCACCAGGAGCTTGATCTGAGCTCAACACGACCCGCGAGGCTCGGGGTAACTCTTGACGTCGGAGGTGCAGGCGAAACCGTGACCGTGACAGCCAGCGCCAGCAGCCTGGAGCGTGAGAGCCGGAGACTGGAGGAGCAGGCACAGCGGACGAAAGAATTGCAGTTGAACGCGCCGTCTCAAAACGTCTTCAATCTGCAAAAGCGTGTGGCGGGGATCCTGCCCGTTCGAGTAGAGGTGCCGCGGGCCGGCAAATCTTATCGCTTCGTTCGCCCGCTGGTGCTGGAGGAGGAGACAAAAATTACGTTTCAGTACAAGAAGACGTAGCGAGGTTCATCATCTTCATCGTGACTGACCACTAGCTCCCGCAGGAGCGAAATGTACCGGATGTTACATCGCGGAATATGACGACCACCGCCGCGACACCCGAACATTTCGCTCCTGCGAAGCTAGAGCTTGCAGCGCAATCGCGACTTTTGATTTCATCCTCGGGTGTTACCGCGGAGACTCGAAACGTGACGAAGCGCCGGGATCCAGGCTGGATGTTGTTTCAAGCTAGTCCGTATTATGCGGAAACAACACCACCGACACGACCGCGAGCACGGCCAATCCAAACAGTATTTTTTGAGACGTTGACCATTCCTTGCCTGCTATCTTCGCGACCTCAATGTAGGCGATGGTTTTCGGCGCAAACGTTTCGGATTCTCTGAGCACGAAGTTGTCAGCTCCAGCTTGCTCGATGAAGCCTTTGATGGTCGTTCCGTCGAGCATCTTGACTCTGATGCGGGCCTTCTCACCCGTGCCCCGTTTTGCAACCTCAGCTTTTACCCGGGCGAGCCGAGCGGCGTCCTTTTCAGCTTTCGTGCTGGAGAGGGCCAAACCGGCAGTGATCTGGAGCAGTATGATTGCGAGGGTAAATGATAGATATTTTCTCAGCATGATCGTATTCCTCCACTTCACATAGTGTCGCCATCGCGCCTACGGGGGCTTGCAGCGCTGTTACACTATCTGGACTGTCACAGCCTGGGAGCGCAGGCATCCCTGCCCGCGTTCAGTGGAGGGCGAGTGCGGATCTCGGCGGCAACGCCGGAGCTCACTTGGAGATCTGTGCTAACGCCTGGCTAGCAGCCCTGCGAACCTCTTCGTCCGCGTCGGGCGCGGTGGCGATTGCGAGGTCGATCGCGTCGGCGGGCTTGTGCGGGTCCCGCCTTTTGGCGAGATCGCTCCTGAAGGTTGGATCAGCAAACACTCTCAGCAGGGTCTCGGCTCGTCGATCGCCGAGCCTACCCAACGCAGTGGCCGCGCTCACTTGTACGTCTTTCTTCAGCTTTCGCCACGCAGTTGTTCCCTGGTAGTCGAACATCGAGGGTCTGATGACTTTGGTTCCGACATACTCGGGTCCTGCAAGAATCTCCATCAGCGGGGCAACAGCCTGTTTGTCACCAATATGCCCAAGCGTGTTCGCGACGTGACTCTTGAGCTTCAGGTCTTCGGAGGTGTTCATTAGGTCTATAAGCGGGCGGACTGCGCTCTTGTCTTCAAGGGCGCCCAGGACCGCAAGAGATTTGAGCCTGACCGGCCACTTATCACTTCGCCTCACAGTCTTCAGAAGGGGACCAACGTCAGTGGTTCTGAGCGCGACGAGCGAATGAGCGGCAATCAGGCGCGTGGTAACCAGACCGGCTTCGTCTTCCAGAGCCGCATTGAGTTCTTTAATCACCTGTTCTCTGCCACGACTGGCCGCCCATTCGCTGACCATGGGTTCTGTAGGCGAAAGCGATAACAGCACGTGCTGGCTGAAGCCTTCGTCGTGCTCGGCGACGAGCTTCATCTGCGCAACCGGGTTGAACAGTCTCACGGCTGCTTCTTTGGCAGGGTCTCTATTGGGTCCGAGGCGCTCGACCATCGCCTGCTCCAGTTGGCCGTTCTTCGCAAGCGCCCACGCCGCTGCGTTGCGAACTTCGACCGCCGGATCGTCGAGTAGCTTCTTTAGTGTGGCAACTGCGTCGGGGTCTTTGAGCACGCCGAGCCCGTGAGCCGCCGCCTCGCGAGCAAAGTCGTCGGGGTCCATCAGGGATGTTCTGAGTTGCTCGGCGGCTCGCGTGTCGGCGATCTCGGTGAGCGAGGCCACCGCGATGCGTCTGATCATGTTGTCACGGTCGGAGGAAGCCAGGATCAGTGCATCGAAGTTTTTCGTGGCGCAGTTTCGGAATAGTTCGTCGAATGTGGTAGCCGTCTGTTGGTTGTTTCCAATGGGTTTGTCACGCGTGCAGGCACAAAGCAACAGAGCCAGGAACGGAAGGACGAATAGTCTTGATACGTTGCTGAACATGCGACAACGGCTCCCGGGAGTCACCGGCACAGCATCGTGACTGGACTCCAGCATACTCGGCAGAACAATGGTCTGCGCGTCAGTCGGGCGCGATTTGGGCCAGAGGCTCAAGCGGCAGTCAAGCGTACATCAATCGGCCTTTTGGTTCTGGTATCGCGCGACCCAATTCCTTTGCGGTTTCGATCCACTCCTCAATGATTACATTCACGTTTGCTAGTGCCTCTGAATAGGTTGATCCATCTGCCGCGCAGCCCGGCAACTCGGGCACTTCGGCGATGTAGGCTTCGTCCTCCTTGCTCCAGTAGATGATTATTTCGTATTTGTAGCTATTGTTCATCTTTGTCACCTGCGAGTTTATAGCCCGCAATTACCCGGCGGACTTGCTTCACTTGATACGACTTGGCTCTTGATCCTAAAGGTTGAAGATTGAGAATCTCCTCGATACCCTGTCTAGTAAAGATGTGATGGCTGCCCCGAATTCTCTCGTTAAATCCAGGTGTCGGAGAAGCCCGCACAAACCTTCGAATGAAATATTTGCATCCGATGCGCCTTTCAGAATTTGAAGCAGAATCTTCTCATGCTTGCCCACGCTGCAACCTTAGCATGTGCCGGTGGAGATGATTACCGCAGCTTATTGTTTGTACTATCAACAACATCTCGAAGGTCAAGCCGGAGCTTTTGATAGTTGATTCCCATTTTGTTCAATTGGCTTAAGCACCTGCCTCGATCCTTGGTCGGCAATTTGATTACCATAAGTATCAACTGACCCGGTCTTCTCCTTGAGTACTCACGGACGCTTCTCTCGATGTCATACCCATTGAACGCCCTAGTGAAAACTCCCTTTTGCTCTGTAAACCGATCACTCGGATATTCGAGCGTTTTATGAGATCGATGTACCTGAAGCTATCCGTTCCTTTCTTCTTGCGTATGAGCCGTCTAACAGTCTCATTCAAGGCATAGACGAAACGGTGAGTATCATCTCTGGTCGTCTTCAGTCTTTCAAACGCGAAGTAGGCTGCCGTGTGTGGGCATTTTGTCCAATCCAGAAGCGGCGTTCTGAGCCCATAATGCTGACCTAATGCCCAAATGTGGTTCTCATCCCCTAGTTCAATTCCCGGGTGCGAGTCATTCATTCCCTTCTTGAAGTTCTCTCTGTGCACGTTCAGCAGATTGTCTCGGGTTTTTGGATCATCATATGCAGAATCCCTGTCAATTGATGAAGTAAGGGGCCAGGCCTTTCGTTGTCCGCGCCAGATAAAATCTCCAAGGGCCTTGAGTTCGCTGACCGTCTGACGAAAATCCTCCCACTTATTAAGTTCCATCACAATCACTCCACTTTGATTCGAAGACACATCCACGGTGTACCTCCGTTGTTCTGTAGGGTGAGGCCTTTACCATCGTCTATTAGAAGAAGAAGAAGAGATCTGGCCTGACATCCTTAACACTTGTCGAAGGCGGCGCGCCTTCCGTGGCTGGCAGAATGTCGACAAGCTCACCCACTTCGCTCCGCCCATGAGAGGGCCTTCGGTTCGCTCGACCCTATTGTCAGACCGCTTGCTACTTCCATTCTGAAAGTTGTAAGACAGTGTTCCCTCGGCGTCGACTTCGTATTCTTAGATCACCGCAACGCTGTTCGGTCGTGACCATCTCAGCAGACGAGCTCTGATAGTAGACGCTGCCCCGATAACTCTTCGCGCTGTCTGTGTCGATAGCGCCCACACCCTGGACTATCCACGTCGCGAGATAGCCCTGTTTGCTCATGACGATGCCCTGGCCCTCGCCATACGGACCCCCCTTCCGGCCTCGCCACTAAGGCACCAAGAACACGAAGCTTCACAAAGCCAGTCTGGGGAGCTTCGTGGCTTAGTGGCTTTGTGGCGAGATAGCATCCGCCAATCAAACGCGTTCCAGACAGGATTCCTGGGTCCGGATCGGGACTCAACGATCCGCGGCCTTATCCGCTGCGCCCCGAATGTATCTGTCAATCCATTCCATTTCTCTTCGCATCTTGTCGAGTTGATGCTTGGGCTCTCGCAGGCCGTGACCTTCGCGAGGATAGATCACCAATTGCGCCGGCACTCCCGCTTTCTTCAAACCCATATATGTCTCGAGACTCTGGGGGAGAGGCACGCGTTCGTCCTTTTCGCCTTGATAGATCAAAGATGGAGTGTTCGCGTTCTGAAGATAGAACACCGGCGAGCGCTCGAGCATGTTTTGATTGTTTCGCCAGGGAGTGCCCTGATGCAGAGTCTCGCGCTGATACTGGATGTCACCCTGGCTGTAATAGGAGATAGCGTTCGAGAGGCCGGCGCCGAACACCGCCGCTTTGAATCGATCCGTGTGTCCGATGATCCAGCCGGCCATGTATCCGCCGTAGCTGTAGCCCTTGATTGCCAGCCTCGCAGGATCAGCGATGCCTCGTTCGATCAGATAATCGACGCCGCTCATTATGTCTTGATAGTCGCCGCCGCCCAGGTCTCCGACGTTAGCCGAAGCGAACTCGGCGCCGTAGTTTGATGAGCCTCGAAAGTTGGGAAAGAAGCTCGCGTAGCCGCGCGCGGCGTAGATGTGCGGGGCTTCGGAATAGGACGCCATAAAAGCCAACTGATACGCGCCCTCCGGTCCCCCGTGAATGCTGGTGATCAGCGGATAGCGTTTGCCCGGTTCGTAGTCGATCGGGTAGACGAGTATACCTTCGATCTGACGGCCGTCCTTGCTCTTCCACTTGATTGTTTCGACGCGACCCAGTGCGAAAGCCTTCGCTTGAGGATTCATGTGCGTGAGTTGCTGGGTGATGGCGCGGTAGCCGAAGATTTCGTTGGTCGACGCTGTGTAGACGTCAGCAGGAGCATCGGGACCTTCTTCAAGGTATGCCACACGTTCTGCGTTGGCTGAAAGCGTGCACGAACCGGCGAGCCTTTCAAATGTGCCATGCCAGTCCAGCTTCGTACCGTCAGAGGACAAGCGACCGATTTTTCGGCCAGTGCCGATATCAGCGTCAAAGTAGACAAACTTCCCATCGCGAGACCATTCGTGGTTTCGAATGTAGCCATCGAACTGTGGCTGAAGGATTCGAGGTCTCGACTCGGTCATAAATCCGCGGGGATTCGCAGTGACTGGTAACAAGTGAATGCGCGACGGCCCGATGCTCGGATACTTGTCCGATGTTGAGAGATAAGAAATCGCCTTTCCATCAGGCGACCACGCGACTTCCGACTCAGCCCGATCGTTGTTAGTCAGCCGCGAAGGCTGCGACTGTCTACTATTAACATCAGTCGCGTAGATCTCCGTCGTAAACGAATCGCCAAGCTTCGGCGTGTTGCGAGCCGTGAACGCTATGCTGTTTCCATCGGGCGACCACGCAAGTCCCGTCGCGTGCAGCGGGCCGTCAGTCAGCTTCACAGGCCTCGACGCTTGTGCCACGTCGACAATGCTGATGTGCGCGTATTGGAATTCCGAGTCCGCGACAATCTGATCGAAGCCGTCTTTCTTCTCTTTCTCGCGAGCCTCAGGAACGGGATCAGCCGCGATGTAAGCG